>CAJXYM010000001.1 GCA_913063045.1 uncultured Flavobacteriales bacterium
CCTATTATTGAAACTCAAGCAGGAGATGTTTCTGCATACATTCCAACAAATGTTATATCAATTACTGATGGTCAAATTTTTCTTGAATCAAATCTATTTTTATCTGGAGTTAGACCTGCAATTAATGTTGGGATTTCAGTTTCAAGAGTTGGAGGTTCTGCACAAATTAAGTCTATGAAGAAAATTTCAGGAACACTTAAACTTGATCAAGCTCAATATAGAGAGCTCGAAGCATTTGCTAAGTTTGGTTCTGATTTAGACGCTGCAACAAGCGCGGTAATTGAGAAAGGAAAAAGAAATGTTGAAATTTTAAAACAAGGTCAATATTCTCCTTTAAGAGTTGAAGAACAAGCTGCTATTATATTTTGTGGTACAAATGGTTTGTTAATGGATGTTCCTGTTAATAAAATTAAAACTTTTGAGGCTGAATATATTTCGTATTTACATAATAAGCATCAGAATGTTTTAGATGATTTAGCTAATGGTAAATTGACAGATGAGATTACATCAATATTAAAAAAAGTTGCAGCAGATTTATCAACTAAATATGCTGCTTAAAAAATAGTTATGGCTAATTTAAAAGAAATAAAATCTAGAATTACCTCAATTGGATCTACCATGCAGATTACTTCTGCAATGAAAATGGTTTCTGCAGCTAAACTAAAAAGAGCTCAAGATGCTATTACTCAAATGAGACCTTATGCTAATAAATTAACAGAACTACTTGTTAATTTATCTTCTAGCCTTGATTCTTCAGATCAAGGGGGTTTTTCAGAAAAGAGAGAGATTAAAAAGGTTTTGATTGTAACCATAACTTCAAATAGAGGATTATGTGGAGGTTTTAATGCTAATGTTATTAAAAAAGCATCTAGTCTATCTCAAAATAAATTTAAAGATTGTAAGGTCCACTTTTTATCTATTGGAAAAAAATCAACGGATTTTTTTAGAAAAAATGATTTTAATTTGATTAGTTCTCATGATGATGTTTTCACAAATTTAAATTATGAATCTATTTCAGAAATAGCTATTAATATTATGGATTATTTCAATAGCGGAGAATTTGATAAAGTTATATTAGTATACAATCAGTTTAAAAATGCTGCTACTCAGATTGTTATGAATGAAAACTATTTGCCTGTAGAAAATACTGAAGGTTCAGAAAGCTCTATTGGAGATTATATTTTTGAACCGGGTAAAGAAGAAATTGTTAGTGAATTAATTCCCAAATCACTTAAAACACAGCTTTTTAAAGCAGTTTTAGACTCTCATGCATCTGAACATGGCGCAAGGATGACGGCGATGCATAAGGCTACAGATAATGCTGGAGATTTAAAAAAGGAACTAACCCTAACTTATAATAAAGCTCGTCAAGCTGCCATTACCGCTGAAATTTTAGAGATAGTAGGTGGAGCTGAAGCGCTTAACGGTTAATCCTTATTTCAAGACACCTCATTCTTTTAAGATTTAAAGTTACTTATTAAGTCAAATATTTCTATTCTTCTATATTTGTAAAAAAGATATAACATGAATTTTGAAAATATTTTATACGAAGTAAAAGAAGGTATCTGCTATTTAACTATTAATAGACCTAAACAATTAAACGCCTTAAATATTAAGACTATTTCTGAGCTTAAAGAAGCCGTTACTTTAATTGAAAAGAACAATAATGTAAAATGTATCATTATCACTGGCTCTGATAATAAAGCTTTTATCGCTGGAGCTGATATAAAAGAGTTTTCAAATTATAAATCTAAATTGGCTGAGGATATGTCTAAAAAAGGCCATCAGTTATTTGACTTTATTGAAGAATCAAAAAAACCTTTTATTGCTGCTATTAATGGGTTTGCTTTAGGAGGAGGCTTGGAATTAGCAATGGCTTGTCACATTAGAGTTGCATCAGATAATGCTAAAATGGGGCTTCCTGAAGTCTCTTTAGGTGTTATTCCTGGCTACGGAGGAACACAAAGACTCGCAAACTTAATAGGTAAAGGTAGGGCTATGGAGATGATATTAACCACCCGAATGATTACGGCTCAAAATGCTGTTGATATTGGTTTAGTTAACCATATCTGTGAACAGGTTAACCTTCTAGATTTTTGTGAAAAACTAGCAATAAAAATTAAACGAAATTCTCCAGTAGCTATTGGTAAGGCAATAAAATCTATAAATAGTGGTTTTAAATATAATATTGATGGTAATGCTTCAGAAATTAAATTATTTGGGGAATGTTTTGATTCTCCAGATTTTAATGAAGGAGTGAGTGCTTTTATGGAAAAAAGAAAACCTAATTTTAATTGAATCCTTTAAAAAAATTATTGAAGCAAACAGCTATTTATGGACTAAGTAGCGTCGTAGGTAGGTTATTAAATTATTTATTAGTTCCTCTTTATACTCGGTTTTTTCTTCCTGAAGAATATGGTGTTGTTACAGAGCTTTATGCTTATGTTGCTTTTCTTGTTGTTATTTTAACTTATGGAATCGAAACAGCATTTTTTAGGTTCTCTCAAAGAGAAAAAAACAACCGAGTTGTTTATAGTACATCATTAATATCTTTATTAGTTACTTCTATTTTATTTGTTATTATTTTGTTTTCTTTTAGTGAAAATATTTCATCTGCTATTGGCTATCCAGCTAATCAAGAATATATTAAATGGTTTGCATTAATTATTGGATTAGACGCTATCTCTTCTATTTCCTTTGCAAAGCTAAGAGCGTTAAATAAAGCCACAAGATTTGCTTTAATTAGGTTGGTTAATATTTTTGTTAATATAGGGTTAAACTTGTTTTTTATAATTTATTGCCCCTATGTCATAGAAAATAATTTGCAATCGCTAAATTTTGTAAACTCTGTGTATTCCTCTGAAATTGGTGTTGGCTATATTTTTATAGCAAATTTAATATCCTCTTTTATTACAATCTTGATGTTATTTCCTGAGATGATTAATTCTGTATGGATTTTTGATAAGAAATTATGGAGAAAAATGATGATTTATGCATCACCTTTATTAATAGCTGGACTTGCTGGCATGACAAATGAGACCATAGATAGAATTTTACTTAAATACTTATTACCAGAAAATATTAATTCAGCTCGAGAAATTGGACTATATGGAGCGTTTTATAAGCTTTCTGTAATAATGATTCTATTTATACAAACTTTCCGTTTTGCCGCAGAACCATTTTTCTTTGCACAAGAAAGAAATGCTAATTCAAAAAAAGTCTATGCTGATGTTATGAAATTTTTTATTATTGTTATTTCTTTTATTTTCCTTATTGTAACTACTTTTTATAATTTCTTTATAGGTTTTTTAGGATCAGAATATCATGACGATCGAGGTTTTGTTGTAGTGTCTATTCTTCTTCTTGCTAATTTCTTTTTGGGAATATATTACAACCTTTCAATTTGGTATAAATTAACTGAAAAAACAATTTTTGGGGCTTATCTTTCTTTCTTTGGCGCTATAATAACAATCGCATTAAATTTTATTCTTATACCTACAATTGGGTTTATAGGATCAGCAATTGCTACTTTAGTATGTTATTTTTTAATGACTTTTGCCTCTTTCCTTTTGGCAAAAAAGCACTATCCCATTCCTTATGATTACAATAGAATATTTTTGTATTTTTCTTTAATGATAAGCATCTTCTTTATATTATATTACACTAATTTTACTGTCATTATTAATTTGTTATTTATTCTTATTTATTTACTAATAGTATTTACATTAGAGAAACCTAAAAACCAATCAAAAGCTGCTCCTAAATTGTTTTAATATGAAAGTTAAAATTATAAATAAATCTACTAATGACACTCCCGAATATTCAACATTAAACTCTGCCGGAATGGATTTAAGAGCAGACTTAAGTAGCTCTATAACATTAAAACCTTTTGATAGAATTCTTATTAAAACTGGGCTTTTTCTTGAAATCCCTCAGGGCTTTGAAGCACAAGTCAGACCAAGAAGTGGATTAGCAATTAAAAAAGGTATAACTGTTTTAAATTCTCCTGGAACAATTGACGCAGATTATAGAGGAGAAGTTGGTGTTATACTTATCAATTTGTCAAAAGATGATTTTATTATTAATAATGGGGAAAGAATTGCTCAATTAGTTTTTGCTAGTTTTTCTAAAGCTGATTTTCTTAATGTAGATGTTCTAGAAGAAACTAAAAGAGGCGCTAAAGGTTTTGGTAGTTCAGGTGTTAAATAAAAATTAAATAAAATGAAAATAATTATTCCAATGGCAGGAAGAGGCTCAAGACTTAGGCCTCACACCCTTACAACTCCTAAGCCATTAATTTCTTTTGCTGGTAAATCCATCGTAAAAAGACTTGTTGAAGATATTGTATCTATTTGTGATGAAAAAGTTGATGAGATTTCATTTATTATTGGCGATTTTGGTTCTGAAGTTGAGAAAGATCTATTGAAAATAGCATCAAACTTAGGCGCTCAAGGAAAAGTAGTTTATCAGAAAGAACCTTTAGGAACTGCTCATGCTATTCTTTGTGCTAAAGAATCATTAAAAGGCAATGTAGTTGTGGCTTTTGCTGACACATTATTTAAGGCTGACTTTAAGCTAAATAAGACAAATGATGGTATCATATGGGTTAGTAAAATTCAAGACCCTTCTGCATTTGGAGTTGTAAAAGTTGATAATAATATAATTACTGATTTCGTTGAAAAACCAAAAGAATTTGTTTCTGATCTTGCAATAATTGGCATATATTATTTTAATGATGGAGAAAACTTAAGAGATGAATTACAATATCTTATTGATAATAACATTAAGGATAAGGGGGAGTATCAGTTAACCAACGCTTTAGAGAACATGAAGAATAAAGGTCTTAAGTTTTCTGTTGGAGAAGTTGAAGAGTGGCTTGATTGTGGTAATAAAGATGCAACAGTTTATACTTGCTCTAGGGTTTTAGAGCATAATAAAGACAAAAGATTAGTTAGTGAATCAATTGAGATGGAATCTAGTAGGATTATACCTCCTTGCTATATTGCAGATGGTGTTGTAATTACTAACTCAACTATTGGACCACATGTCTCCATTGGAGAAAATTCATCAGTAACTAATAGCACTATTAGTTTAACTATAATTCAGAACGAATCAAAGATATCTAATGCTAGAATCTCTAATTCAATGATAGGAAATAAGGTTTATTATGATGGAAAAAATATTGAAAACGAATTAAGTTTGGGCGATTTTTCAGAACAAAAATAAATGTTACGTACTCTCCTCTTTAGTGTTTTTATTCTATCAAGCCTAAGTACCATTGCTCAATGGAAAAGTTTTTATCCTGATAATAAACCTCCCAAATCACAGATTAAAAAAGACAAATCTGATAATGATTTGCTTTTTAATACTATCTACTTTAACGCGCTTAAACAAAAATCTTTAGAAAATTACGACCAATCCTTAAAGATTTTTCAACGATGTATTAAAATGAAGCCAAATAACATTGAGGTGGTTTACCAAGCCTCATTAATATCATCTTTTTTGGGGCTCTCTGCTGAAGCAATATTATACTCAGAGCAAACTGTTGAGTCTAAACCAAAGAATATTTGGTATTTAAGAAATCATATTGAAAATCTTTTAGAATTACCGGACTATAAATTGGCTTCCGAATACCTTCTTAAGCTAGTAGATTTAGAACCAAATAATGAAGTTAATTTTTATCAACTAGCAGATTCTTATATCTATGATAAAAATTATCGTAAAGCTATATCCGTTTATAATAGATTAGAAAAGATTAGAGGAATTTCTAAATTGACATCTATGCAAAAGCAAAAGCTTTACATGCAAACTAAGAATTTTAAAATGGCTACCAATGAGATATTTAAGCTATCTGATAAATTCCCTCTTGATTTAGAAATTTTAGAAATCTTAGCTGAATGTTACTTATTAAGTGACAAACGTGATTTAGCCTTTGATATTTTTAAAAGGATTGCCCTACTTAGTCCCGAAAATGGTAAGATACATTTGACATTGGCTAATTACTATCGTGATAAAAACAATAACAATAAATCCTATGATGAGCTTAGATTAGCTTTTTCCTCCAGTCAGCTTTCTCTTGAGGTTAAGATTTCAATACTAGCTTCTTATTTTCCTTTACTAACAACTAATGACACATTAAAAAAACAGGCATATGAGCTCTGTTTGATAATGATTAATATCCACCCGTTAAGTCCACAAGTTTACGCGATATACGCTGATCTTCTTTTCTCTGATAAAAAGAAAAATCAAGCTAAAGAGTTTTATAAAAAGACATTAAAAATAGATAAGAATTTTAAAGACGTTTGGACTCAATTATTATTTATTGATGTAGAGCAGAATAATTTTGATAGTTTACTATTATATAGTTTTGATGCTCTCAATCTTTTCCCTACTGATCCTTTATATTATTATTTTTATGCTATCTCTAATTTACGAATTAATCAACCGATTATTGCTTTCAAATATTTAGAAATAGGTATAGAATATGTTTATGACAATCCTCCGCTATTAAAGGAGTTTCAAATTTCATTAGCAGAATCATCGAATTCCTTGCAAGAATATTCTTATTCAGACTCTATCTATGAGAAAGTTCTTTCAGTTGATCCTGATAATATTTTAGTCTTAAATAATTTTAGCTATTACTTATCCTTAAGAAAGGAAAAGCTAGAAAAAGCAAAGACCATGTCTTATAAGTGTAATAAGCTTGAGCCAAATAATGGAACATATCAAGATACTTATGCTTGGGTTTTGTTTTGTTTAGGGGAATATGTAGAAGCAAGGTTATGGGTAGAAAAGGCTATTAAAAACGGAAGTGATACAAGTTTTGTAGTATTAGAACATTATGGTGATATACTGTTTAAATTAAATTTAAAGCAAGAAGCTATAGTGCAGTGGAAAAAAGCTTTTTCTATTAATGGAAAATCTCAGAGCTTAATGAAAAAAATCTCTAATGAATAGTGTTTTTTATAACGTTTTTCTGGTTTTACTATTATTTTTATGTTCTTGTGGGATTAATAAAAAAACCCTTATTATAAATTCAGTTAATGATATTAATACTTCTAGATTAATAGATAATGTTAATTCTAATAATTCATTTGCAGAATGGACTTATATAAAAGGAAAATTAAATATCCGCACTGCTGAAGCTACATTCAATGTTAACACAAATATCAGGATAAGGAAAGATAGCGTTATTTGGATCTCTGTTACTATGCCTATAGTTGGAGAATTATTTAGAGGAATATTAACTAAAGATTCAGTTTATTTACTTAACCGAAAAAATTCAACCTATATAATTGAACCATCATCATATTTAGATAATTACTTTTCCTCAGCCTCACATTTAAACTTATTTCAAGAAATTGTCTCTTCATCAATTACTTTAGATAGCAATATAATTAAAACTTCAAATAATAATAGTCAGTATGTTTTAAGGGACAATAATTTTCAATACACTGTAGATCCAATAAATTTCAGGGTTATTGCCCTTCAGCTATTTTCCCCTGCTAAAGACACACTCTCTCTTGAGTATAAAAACTACTCAGAAAGTAACGGTTTTATCTTTCCGAAACAATTAGAAATTACAATACCCTTTGATCAAGAATACAGTTTTATTCTAAATTATAATAAATTAACATTTAATAAACCTCAAAAATTCCCATTTAATATTCCAAAGAATTATGCCAAAGTTCGCTAGCTATATTTTATTTTTTTTAATTAGTCTATTTGTCTTTACTGCATATTCTCAAGACAAAAAGCAATTAAAAACAGAGAAAGAAGCTATTGAAAAAGAAATTTCATTTACAGTTGAATTATTAGAAAAAACAAAGGAAAACAAACGTAATTCATTACAATACCTAAAGGTTTTAGATAGCAAAATTAATAATGAGGATAAGATTCTTCAAATTATGAGTATTGAGGTTAATCTTCTTAAGAAACAAATAATTAGAACCAAAGAAAAAATCAAGTTTAGTCAAAATAAAATTCTAAGATTTAAAAATGAAATAGAGAAACTTAAATCAGAATATGCTGCAATGCTTTATTCTTTACAGAAGAATAAAGCTAATAAAAACAGTTTAGTGTTTATCGTTTCTTCTTCTACATTTAATCAAGCTTTTAAAAGAATTATTTATTTAAAACAATACTCCTCTGCCCGAAGAGTACAGGTTAGCAAGATTAATAATAATCAAGATAGCTTACGAGTATTAAATCTAAAAATGCAGTCTCAAGTTGAGAGTCTTAATATCAATAAAGAGAAAAGTTTGGCCTTAATAAGTTCAAAAAAGACTAAGATCAAAATATTTACTCAATCTAAAAATGAAAAGAATAATTTAATAAAAAACCTTTCTAAATCAGAAAAATTATTTCTTTCTAAAATTAAAAAACAAGAAAAAAAGGCAAAACTCTTAGATGATAAAATAAAAGAAATTATTAAAGAAGAAATTAGGTTAGCACGTGAGGCTGCCAAGAAAATTAATGGAGAATCTGAATTTTCATTAACTCCTGAAGCCAGGATACTTTCAAGCGAGTTTAATGCTAATAAAGGAAATCTTCCATGGCCTCTTGACCAAGGAGTGATTGTTACAAGATATGGTAAACAGATGCATCAGGTTTTTAAAGGAGTTGAAACATTTAATAACGGAATTAATATAGCAACTAATTTAGGGTCTATTGTAAGGTCTGTCTTTAAAGGAGTGATCTCTAGAATTTTCTTTATTAAAGGAGAAGGTAAGGCTATTTTAATAAACCATGGAGAATATTTTTCTGTATATTCTGGCTTGAAAGAAGTAACTGTTAAGCTAGGTGACAAAGTGTTTTCTAAGGAGTCTATAGGGGTTATGACAAATGATAAAATTATTGATGAAATTGAGCTTCACTTTGAAATCTGGAAAGGATATGACAAACAAGACCCTTCTTTATGGTTATTTAAGGCTGATTAAATGAAAATCCATATTTTTGTACAAATAAAATAATTTTTAAAATTATGAAATCATCTATATTACTTGGTATAATTGGTCCTTGGCAAATAGCATTAATTGTTCTTGTTGTCTTACTTCTTTTTGGAGGTAAAAAAATCCCAGAACTAATGAAAGGTCTTGGTCAGGGGATCAATGAGTTTAAGAAAGGAAAAAACGAATCAGAAGATTCTGAAAAAAAATAAATTTTAAATTGGAGATATTTCGCTCATTTAAAAGCCTTTCTAATGCTTTAAAAAAATCTGAAGTTTCTTGTGTTGATGTTACTAGTTCTTATTTGCAAAGAATAAAGTCATCAACTGACCTGAATATATTTATTGAGACTTTTGATGAAGAAGCTCTAATTAGAGCAGCTCAGATTGATAAAAAAATTTCCAAAGGTTCTCAAGGAAAGCTAGCGGGTATGGTTATTGCGCTAAAAGATAATATTTGTTATAAGGATCATAGGGTTACAGCTTCATCTAATATCTTAGAAGGATATATATCTGTTTATAATGCTACTGTAGTTGATAAATTATTGAAACAAGACGCTATAATAATCGGCCGTGTTAATTGTGATGAATTTGCGATGGGTAGTGGTAATGAAAATACTAGATATGGACCCGTTAAAAATCCACAAAATAATAAAAAAGTAGCAGGAGGGTCTTCTGGAGGATCAGCTGCAGCTGTTGCAGCAGGTTTGTGTTTGTCTGCTCTTGGAAGTGATACCGGAGGGTCAATTAGACAGCCTGCAGCATTTTGTGGTGTCGTTGGGTTAAAACCAACCTATTCAAGAGTCTCTAGATTTGGTCTTATAGCTTACGCATCATCTTTTGATCAAATAGGACCAATTACTAATAATATAGATGATGCAGACCTTTTGCTGGAGGTTATTTCTGGTAATGATCAATATGACAGTACAAGTTCATCTCAACCAATACACTCTACAGTACCTTTAAATAATAATAAGGTTAAAAATATAGCATACATTAAAGAATATATTGATAATCCAGATTTAGACCCTGAGATTAAATCATACGTTTTAAAAAAGATTAAATATTTAAAAAGTCTAGGGCATATTGTGAAACCAGTATCTTTCCCTTATTTAAATTATTTAGTTCCTACATATTATGTTATTTCTACAGCAGAAGCCTCTTCAAATTTATCAAGATTTGACGGTATTAGATTTGGATACCGTTCTGAAGAAACCTCTGACTTGGAATCTTCATATATTAAAAGTAGGTCTGATGGATTTGGACCAGAAGTTAAAAGAAGGATTATGCTTGGCACTTTTGTTTTAAGTGCTGGATATCATGATGCTTATTTTACCAAAGCACAAAAGATAAGAAGATTATTGAAAAATAAAACGAACGATATCTTTTCTTCATTTGACTTTATTTTATCACCCACTACACCACATACTGCTTTTGATATTGGCAAGAAATACACAGATCCAACAAAAATGTATTTAGAAGATATTTTCACAGTACATGCTAATTTAACAGGAAATCCTGCAATTTCTATTCCAGTTGAACAACATTCTTCAAAAATGCCATTTGGCATTCAGCTAATGTCAGATAATTTTAAGGAACATGAATTGTTAATGTTTTCAAAGGTTTTAGCTTAATTTAATAATGAGGTTTCTTTTTATTATAGTTCTTATATTCATCACTAATAACCTTTACAGCCAACAGAATAGCAATCCATTTATAAGTGGTGAAAAATATTCTTTTGATATATATTTTGGTTTTATAAAAGCTGGCTCAGCCTCATTAGAAGTTTTTTCTGACACAATCAATAATTCTAGTAAAAACTTACTTATGATTGGGAAGGGTAAAACTGCCCCGTTTTTTGATTATTTTTTTAAGGTGAGAGATGAGTATAGAACTATTTTTGACTGTAGTGAGCTTGTTCCAATAGTTTTTGACAGAAACATTTCTGAAGGAAGATTTAAGCTAACGCAAAGATACTTATTTGATCACGCATTAAAAAAAGTAACTACTAATGATACGGTATTTAGATTCACTAATAGTCCTCAGGATATGCTTTCTGCTCTTTTTTTCGCTAGAACAATTAACAGAAACGTTATAGGGCTTGATACAATTATTGTTATTCCTATTTTTATGGATAATGAAATGTTTAATTTAGAAATTAAATACTTAAAAACTGAGATATTAAGAACACCATTTGGAGGCATTGAATGTTTAGTTTTTCAACCATCTCTACAAAAGGGAAGAGTTTTTGAGGATGGAGAAAGTATGAAAATATGGATTAGTAATGATGCAAATAAATCTCTTATTAGAGTTGAAACTAAAATTTGGGCAGGAACTATTAAGGCTGTCTTAAAATCTCACGAAGGATTACAATATCCATTGTCAATAAATGATTAATTTTTATTAATAAATAATAATTAAAAAATTTATCTTGCGCTTATGAAAAAAGTTTTTAGCATTTTTTTAATTATAGCAGTATTTATTTATGTTTCATCTTACTTTGAAAGTAGTTCAGATTTAGAATTTATTGAAGAAAAGGTAGCTGATGAACCTAGTTTTGAATATGGAATTTGTATAGATTCTTTTTTAGTAGTTAGGGGCTCTATTAAGCCCAATCAAACACTCGGAGAAGTATTCTATCTACACCATATTGACCATCCAATAATAAATAAAATTGTCTCTAAATCTAAAGGTATTTTTGACTTTAGACGTGCTGCTCCAGACAATAAGTATACTGTTTTATGTTCTAGTGATTCTAGTGAAATAGCTCAGTATTTAATTTATGAAGAAAGTATTTCTTCTTTTGTTGTCTTTGATTTAAGAGATGATATTGATGTGTATCGTGGCAATAAAAAAATTGATATTATTAAAAGAGTCAGCGCAGGAACAATAAATTCTTCCCTATGGCTCACGATGGATGAGCTTGGTTTAAGCACTAGATTAGTGAGTGAAATTTCAACTATTTATGCATGGACTATTGATTTTTTTAAAGTGCAAAAGGGAGATTCTTTTAGGATTTATTATGAAGATAGGTATGTAGAGGGAGAATATATTGGTATTGGTAAAATCTTGGCTGCTGAATTTACACATAAGAATAATAATTTTTATGCATTTCACTTTAAAAAAAACACAAACTATGGTGACTACTATGATGAGAATGGAAAAACACTAAGAAAAGCTTTTTTAATGGCTCCTGTAGATTATAAAAGAATTTCATCAAGATATAGTCGAAAAAGAAAACACCCTGTTACTGGTCAGTGGAAAGGACATTTTGGTACTGATTATGCGGCATCTACAGGCACACCTATTTGGTCAACTGCGAACGGAACAGTTACAATTGCTAGCTACACCAAGAATAATGGAAATTATGTCAAAATCAAGCATAATAATAAGTATACGACTCAGTATTTACATATGTCCAAAATTAAATCTGGAATAAAAAAAGGGAAGTATGTTAAGCAGGGGGATATTATTGGTTTTGTTGGAAGCACAGGACTGGCTACCGGTCCTCATGTATGTTATAGATTCTGGAAAGACGGAAGACAAGTAGATCCATACAAGCAAAAATTACCACCAGGAGACCCTATTAGTAAAGAAAATAGAAATGATTTTATGTTTATTAAAGACAGTTTATTTAATATTTTAATGAAAGACCTAGATTAATTATTATATGCTAAAAAAAAATAGCATAATCCTCATTTACATAATCTTCTCTTTATTTTTATTTCCAAATATTTGTTATTCTCAGTATCATTTTATTCAAAATAAGGGCCAGCTTCCAAACAAAGTATTAGCAAAAAATGATTTTAATGGAGGTTCTTTATTTATTGAAAAAGGGAGATTTGTTTTTGCTTTTTTTAATCAAAATCAACTTAATGATATTCATTCAAATAGAAAGCCTCATAATTTTATTCAAGCGCATTCTTATTCCTTAGACTTTCTTAATTCTAATATAAATAGTGTAATAAAATTTTCTGGAAAATCTGATTATTTTGAAAACTTTTATTCTGGTAATGTTTTCGTCGACAGTGCTTATTTATTCTCTAATGTTTTGCAAAAAAATATCTATGAAGGTATTGATCTTTTATTGTATAAAAAAAGTGCTTTAAAATATGATTTAATTTTAAAACCCTTTGCTAATTACAAAAAGATAAAAATAAAATATAAAGGTCAAGATAATATTTCTCTTATTAACAATAACCTCGTTATTACTAATTCATTTAACACTGCAACTGAGCTTGCTCCATATGCATATCAATTAATTGGTGGAGACACTTTAAAGATAGAATGTTTGTTTAATTTACACAAGAATGTAGTTACATATTCCTTTCCTCAAGGGTATAATAAGTCTTATCAATTAATTATTGATCCAGAGTTGATTTTTTCAACATATTCAGGGTCAACATCAAATAATTTTGGATTTTCAGCTACTTATGATAATGATGGTTTTTTATACTCAGGCGGTATTGCATTTGGTTTAGGCTATCCAACAACATTAGGTTCTTATCAAGTTAATTATGCAGGAGGAGGAGTAGATATATCAATAACAAAATATGATACTACAGGAACATTACGTATTTACTCTACATATCTTGGAGGAAACTCAAGTGAGTTTCCTCATAGTATGATTGTCGGAAAAAATGATGAATTATTCATTTTAGGCACAACTGGTTCATCAGATTTTCCAGTATCTACCAACGCATTTGATACTGTTTTTTCTGGAGGGCCCCTTTACGCTCCTGCTGGAATAGCATCTAGTTTTCCAAATGGGTCTGACATCTTCGTTAGTAAGCTCAGCGCAAACGGAGGGAATCTTCTTTCATCTACATATTTAGGCGGAACTGAAAACGATGGCCTTAATATTTCAACGGAATTAAAATATAATTATGCTGATGATTTTAGAGGAGAAATAGATATAGATTTAAACGGAAATATATATATAGCAACCTCAACTTACTCTGCAGATTTTCCTGTAACTAACAATGTTTTTCAACCCTATCATAGTGGCGAACAAGAGGGATGTATTATTAAAATGGATAATCAGCTTAACACAATAATTTGGAGCTCCTTTTTAGGTGGTGTAAAAGATGATGGTATTTACTCTTTAGCGCTGGATAAGAATGATAATATTTATGTTACAGGAGGTACTTTCTCAAAAGATTTTTTCCCAAATTTAAATTCATATAAACCATTTTTATCTGACACAACATTTGCGGAAGCCTTTATTGTTAGCATCTCTTCTGATGGTAAAAGTATTATTAATGCCACTTATTATGGCTCTACTTTTTATGATCAATCGTATTTTATAGAGATATCTGAAGATAATCTTATTTATATTACTGGACAAACAAAATCTATTGGCGACTCATTAATTTATAATGCAAATTATTTTAAGTACTCCGGTGGTCAGTTTATAGCTGTTTTCGATACTAGCTTAAGTTCATTAGTTAGATCTACAGTTATAGGCTCAGGAAAAGGAACTCCTGATATATCACCAAGTGCATTTTTAGTTGATAAATGTGGTAATATTTACATCTCAGGATGGGGAGCAAATTTAGGAGGCTCACTTTCAACTTTAAATTTAGATGTTACTAATAATGCTTTTCAAGATCAAACTGATGGTAATGATTTTTATTTAATGGTGATTAATAATAACTTGGATAGTTTAATTTATGCAACATATTTTGGAGGTAGCCAGAGTAGTGAGCATGTCGATGGCGGTACAAGTAGATTTGACAAATCAGGTGTGATTTATCAATCTGTTTGTGCAGGATGTAATAATAACGATGACTTTCCTATTTTTCCTAATCCCGGCGCTGTATCTGTTAATAATCCAAGTAGTTTTTGTAATAATGGAGTTTTTAAATTTAATTTTCAAGAACCTGTTTTAATTGCTGATTTTCAAACACCTCTTGTAAGCTGTGGGACTACAATAAGTTTAATCAATTCATCTAATTATTTAAACCAATCTACTTTTTCTTGGTACTTTGGTGATGGAGTTACATCAAATGATATTAGCCCTACTCATACTTACTCATCTCCTGGGCAGTATACTATTACTTTAGTTGCAAATTCTACTTACTCTTGCAATAGTTATGATACAGTTTCATATGATATTCTAATTTTATCGGATTCATCATTTATTCTCCCTTCTTTAGAAAAATGTGAATACTCTAATCTTCAGATTGGAATATTGCCCTTTAACGATCCAGGTCTTTCGTATTTATGGACCCCTTCTGGGTTTTTAAATGACTCGACCATCTCAAACCCTATCACGAACACTAATGATAGTACTAATTATAGTTTAATTATTTCTTACGGATCATGTACTGACACTATAAATCAAGTTGTTAATATTTCTAAAATTAATTTTGAGCTTTTTCAAGACACCTCTTATTGTCAAGACTCTATTACTTTGTTGAAATCTATCGATTCTAATTTGATGTTAACATATTGGTCTAGTAATTACTTATTTGAAGACACGCTTTCTTTATCTCCTTTTTTTTATGTTTTTTCACCAGGAACATTTTATTTTAAGGCTTATAATAATGGATGTGTAAAAAAAGACAGTATTATTGTTCTTGCTGATGAAATCAATATAAGTCTATTCTCTGATAGTGCCTCTTGTTTAAATGACACGATTAATATTAGTTGTACAAACCTAACAGTTAGTCCTATTTTACAATATTCTTGGACCTCCAATACCCTTATTGATTTTTCAAATGATTCCTCCTCAATATCAGTAATCGCTGAAGATTCAGCATGGCACTTTGTTGAGGTTATTAATACAAAAGGTTGCATTCTTAAAGACTCAATTAACACATTTTCTGCTCCAACTCCATTTATAGATTCTCTATGGTTGTCTAGCTATTTTATTTTTACAGGCGAGACTAGCACTTTAAATATTTTGACAAATGATTCATTTATTTGGTTTAACGGAAGTAGTAGTACAAATCAGATAATATCACCAGATTATTCTGATTGGTTCACTGTTACAGTATTTAATCAAAGCTGTATTATATTTGATTCAATTTTCCTTCAGGTTAATGATGTATTATGTAATAATGATAGTTTAATAGTTCCCTCAGCTTTTACTCCAAATGGAGATGGTTTTAATGACTTTTATTATGTTTTAAATAATGGCGTTGATCTTTTAAGTTTTGATCTAGAGATTTTTAACAGATTAGGTCAAAAAGTTTTTCAAACTAATAATATTACTGATAAATGGAACGGCTCTTATAAAGGAAAGCCCCTTCTGCCCCAGGTTCTAGATTATTTTCTTAAAATAAAGTGTTTTGATAATAATGAATTGTTCAAGAAAGGTAATATAACATTATTAAAATGAAGTATTTAATATATATATATATCATTATTTCTCCATTAGCTCTTTGTTGTCAAGACGTTCATTTTTCTCAGTTTTATATTTCTAAGTCTTTTTTAAATCCAGCCTTACTTGGAAAGCAACCTGAAAAGATTCAATTAAAATTACACACAAGATCTCAGTGGAGCTCTGTATCCGTTCCCTTTAAAACTAATTATATTTCTGTGGATATTAAAGATGTAATATTTGAAAATAATTTTGGACTTAATATACTTCAAGATGTTTCTGGCGATTCTTATTTTAAAACTTTTGGAGTTGGTTTTACACTTTCTAGGCAACTATTATCTTCAGATAAACATAAACTTTCTGTTGGTTCCACCTTTAGTTTCTTACAAAAAAGTTTTGATCCTACATCATTAGTTTTCCTTGATCAAGAGTATTTTACTGATACAGAGTTACGTTATTTTGATTTGTTTTTAGGCTTAGATTACGATATTCAATTAAGTGATAATTCTAATATATCTGTCGGGTTCTCTTTAGATCACGTTAATAAAGCCGATTTTTCATTTGTAAATCAAACTAAATCAGGCCTAGAGCCCAAGCAAATATACTATCTGCTTTTTTCTTATCAAGAATCAAATAATTTAGAAATTATTCCCTCACTTTCTTTCTCTAAAATGAGTAAAGTTTCAGAATTAATTTTTGGACTGCAAACAAATTATAAAGCAAGCTGGCTTGAAAATAAGACTTGTATTGTCAGTTCAGGTTTTTTTATTAGAAATAATGATGCGGCAATATTTTTATTTGGTTTAGAAATAAATCAAGCAGCAATTAATTTTTCTTATGACGTTAACACCTCCTCCTTAGCTGCCGCGTCTAATAATTTCGGAGCTTATGAGCTATCATTGGTATACAACATTAAGAATAAATCAAGAAACACTAACAATACATCAAAAAGATGCCCAAGTTATTTATAACAATTTTATTTTTTTTGTATTTCCAAAATATACATTCTCAAATAGAAGTTTTGAATTTACCCGGAAATATAAATAATGAAAACTCTCAAATTAATTTTTTTCAATTAGACTCTACTACTGCTTATTTTACTTCTATTACAAATAAAGAATATAGTTCTAATATTTTTCGCGCAAAATTTAATGATAACACCTGGCAGGTACTAAATAAATCTAAATTCAACACTAATAATTATTCGTCAGGTAATATATTTATTGATAAAAAAACCAAAAATATTTTTTATAATAAATGTTCCTTAGACATGTCCAGTTGTAATATATATTTTATTAATAATTCTATAGAATACTCCCTTTCTGAGCTTAATTCTGAAGGATTTGCTAACTCTAATAATACACAGCCGTGTATTGCTTATTTTAAAAACTTCAAAGTCCTTTTTTTTGTTTCTGACAGGACAGGAGGTTATGGCCTCTTAGATATATGGTTTAGTATAATTGATGAAAAAGGAAATTTTGGTTCTCCAATAAATGCTGGTCCAATTATTAACAATGAATTTAATCAAATAACACCATATTATAGTCGAATTGATCAAAGACTGTATTTTAGTTCTGATCAAGAGAATAATAATATGGGAGGGTTTGATATTTATTTTTCTGAAGGTTCTTTAAATATTTGGCTCAATCCTGTAAGTTTTACGGAAATAAATACAGAGTTTGATGAAATGTATTTTACAATATTTAGGGATAACGCTTACTTTTCTTCAAATCAACAGCAACATTCATTAGATACCTGTAATAATTGTTGTAACAATATTTTTCACTTCAATCTTATAAAAGAATCTAAAAAGGATGTAATGAACAATTCATTATCAACAAATTATCTTCCTTTAGACTTATTTTTTGATAATAATTCTCCTAATCCCGAAATATATATTGATAGCCTTAATTTTAATATTTCGTATAAAGACCTTTACGTAGATTTTTTTAAAGAATATGATAATTATATTTTACAAAGTAAAGGAGATTCTCTAGTATTTGATTTTTTTGAATCTTCTCTTAAGTCTGGATATAATGATCTCAATAAAATTCTTGAACTCTCTCTTGCAGATTTATCTCAAGGTATGTTTGTAGAGTTTACAATAAAAGGATATTCAAGCCCTTTAGCAAGTACTGATTATAATAAAAAACTTTCATCAATTCGTATTAAATCCTTACTTAATTACATATTTGAATACAAACGAGGTGTATTTGCTTATTACAATAATAATTCTAAATTTATTGTTAATCAAGTTTCTCTTGGTGAGTCAGAAAATCTTGATTTTATTAGTGATAATCCCCAAGACTTATATAACTCTGTATTTAGTATTGGAGCTATGAAATCAAGAAAAGTATCTATTATTAAGGTTGTTAGCTACAGATAGAGAATACTTACTGTAATTATAAAAAAACCGAGAGTAAACCCTGAATAAACCTGAGCTCTATCATGAGCAAGTTCTTCAAGTCTGGCATAACCTAAAAATCCAGAGGCTAGAACGCCGTAAATTACAACTTTAAGCATTCCTCCGTAAATAAAATTTAGAGCTATAAATGTCCCTATAGCCCCTCCCATAGCAAGCATGTGCAAACTAATTTTCCATTTTACACTTATTATACAGGATATTATTTGAATACATATTGTCCCTAAATATATTTTTTTTAAAACAGGTGAATAAAAGAGTAAGTCTTTTAGAATTATATATCCAATTACTAGCCATGCTATAGTACTAATTAAGACCAATACTCTTTCTTCTAAATGGTTAAGATTAATGTTTTTTACCTTTCCAATTAATATAAAAAAAGATACATTTATTAATGGTAGTAGTACAGTAAATAAACTTAATATAATAAGTACACTACCTATTTGGCTTTGAAGAATTAATGTGTTAGGTAATTTTAGAATACTAATATATATCGTTGCTATTGGAATAAAAATAGGATGCAGTATTATTGAAAGGAATTTCGAAGCTTTCATATTACTTTTCTTCTTAATCTTGCAGTAGGAATTGATAACGACTCTCGATATTTAGATACTGTTCTTCTAGCAATTGAGTATTCATTTTTTTCTAATATTTCACATATCTTCTCATCAGTATATGGGCTTGCCTTATCTTCTTCTTTAATAATTTCCTTTAAACTTTCTTTTATTTCTTTGGTAGATATTCTGTCACCGTTTTTTTTAGTGTATGCCTCTGAGAAGAGTTCTTTTAGTAAAAAAACTCCAAATGATGTTTCAACAAATTTACTATTTGTCACTCGAGAGATTGTTGAAATATCCATTTTTACTATACTTGCTATATCAGCTAGTTTCATTGGAGTAAGATCTTTTTCGGTTCCAGAAAAAAAATATTTTTCTTGTTTTTTAACAATACTGGTCATTACATTTAACAATGTATCTTGTCTTTTTATTAAAGAGTTCGTAAAGTGTTTAGCTTGTTCAATTTTTTGATTTAGAAATTTTTTAGTTTCTTCATCATTTGTTTCATTAAGTAGTTTATTGTAGAATTGGTTAATTCCTACTTTTTTTTGAAATTGATTATTTACTGTTATAATTAGTTGATTGTTTTCATCTCTTACATAAAAGTCAGGAGAAATATAGTTAATTATTTCATCCTCTTTATTAAAACCTACAGCAGGTAAAGGGTTAAGTTTTTCTACATCATTATAAATCTCATTTAGAGTTACTTTATTGATATTTAGGTCTCGAATAATTTTTTCAAAATTTTTATTGCTAAACTCACTATAGTGACTATTTAGGATTTCAATAGTTCTTTCTTTATGTTTATTTTTTTTTCTTTGCACCTGTAATATAAGGGAATCTTTAATACTAAAACACCCAACCCCTGAAGGTTCCATTTTTTTAATTAGATCGATAACAAATCTTACTTCTTTTTCTGTAACAGTTTTATCAGAAATTATTAGATAATCATCTATTAAAGAGCTAATATTTCTTTTTATTAATCCATTCTCTTCGATACTATCAATAACAAAGGATATTAAATCCCGTTGTGACTTGTTAATGTTTAACCCTATGATTTGTGATTTTAAAAATAGATATAATGAAGGGGTGCTCTCGTTAGAGTAATTACTAAAGTCTTGTTCTTTGGTTTTTTGCTTTGTTGTATATTGATATTGCTGACCCTCATTTTCATCTAATTCTTCTAAGGCAGGGTTTTCTTCTAGTTCCTTTTCAATTTTCTCATCTATTAACGATAAAGGTGTTTGCAGTAAATTTAGGAACTGAATTTGCTGAGGACTTAGTTGAGCCTTTAAACTTAATTTCTGATTAAGTTTTTGCATTTTTAGAATTCAGCATTTTGTGGAGTCCTTGGAAAAGGAATAACATCTCTTATGTTTTTCATACCTGTTACGAACATTATTAATCTTTCAAAACCCAAACCAAAACCACTATGGATACACGTTCCAAACTTTCTTGTTTCTAGATACCACCATAATTCTTTTTTATCTACATCTAGTTCATTCATCCTATCACTAAGCATATCGTACCTCTCTTCTCTTTGTGATCCTCCAATAATTTCCCCAATTGAAGGAAAAAGAACATCCATTGCTCTTACTGTTTTTTTATCTTCATTCATTCTCATATAAAAGGCCTTTATTTCTTTAGGATAATCTGTGATTATTACAGGTTTCTTAAACTTTTTTTCAACTAAATATCTTTCATGTTCAGACTGTAGATCTGCTCCAAATCCTTCTATTAAATATTCAAATTTCTTTTTCTTATTAGGTTTTGAGTTTCTTAAAATATTTATGGCTTCAGTATATGTTAATCTCTCAAAATCATTTTTAACTACAAATTCTAGCCTTTCAATTAACCCTAGCTCTGATCTCTCTTCTTTTTTTAATTTGTCTTCTTCATTTTTGAGCCTTACATTTAGAAAGTTCAAGTCCTCCTTGCAATTTTCCAAACAGTAATTTATACAAGATTTTAGGAATTCTTCTGCCATATCCATATTCATTTCTAGATCAGCAAACGCCATTTCAGGCTCAATCATCCAAAATTCAGAAAGATGCCTTGATGTGTTAGATTTTTCTGCTCTAAATGTTGGGCCAAAAGTATAGACTTTTCCCAGCCCCATTGCGCCAAGTTCAGCCTCTAGTTGACCAGAAACTGTTAGATTAGTTTGTTTTCCAAAGAAGTCTTTTGAGAAGTCAATATTTAAATCGTCTTTTTTAGGTATGTTGCTCAGATCTAATGAGGTTACTTTAAACATTTCTCCTGCTCCTTCTGCATCAGCTCCCGTAATTATTGGAGTATGCATATTAAAAAACCCTTTTTCATTAAAAAATTTATGAACAGCAAAAGTTAATGCGTGTCTAATTCTAAATACTGCTGAAAATGTATTTGTTCTAAACCTTAAATGAGCCTTTTCTCTTAGAAACTCTAAGCTGTGTTTTTTTGGTTGCAACGGGTATTCGTCCGCGTCAGCTTCTCCAAGAATTATTATTTTTTCAGCAAGAATTTCTAGGCTTTGTTCAGACCCTTGCGAGTTTTTTAGAATTCCCTCTATATTCAAACATGCTCCCGTATTAATTTTTTTCAATATTTCCTCACTAATACTTTTAGATTCCGCTACAATTTGCAAGTTTAGTATAGTTGAGCCATCATTTACTGATATAAACGATACATTTTTACTACCTCTTTTATTTCTGACCCATCCATTTACTGATATTATTTGATCAATTTTTGGGTTTTTTATAATATCTTTTATACTGTTTTTTTGCATGCTTTTATTACTTTTCTTATCCTACTTGTGAAATATCTTTGTCATTAAAAAGATTAATAACAGCTTCAGTTATTGATTTAGCGTCTATATTACAATCTTTGTATAATTCTTGCTGAGTTCCGTGGTGAATAAAACTATCTTCAATACCTAATCTTTTAACCTGTGAAGCATAGCCATTATCACACATAAACTCTAAAATGGAACTCCCAAACCCTCCTTGTAAACAGCCATCTTCAATTGTAATAATCTTTTTGAATTTTTTAAATATTTTATGTAGTTGTTCTTCATCTAATGGTTTTACAAAAATCATATTCCAATGTTCAATGCTAATTCCTTTTTTCTTTAATTCTTTTTGAGATTCTATTACATAGTTTCCTTGATGACCTATTGACAAAATAGCTATATCATCTCCTTTATTTATCAACTCTGATTTCCCAATCTTAATTTCTCCATAGCTGTTTTTCCATTTCACTTGAACACCTTTTCCTCTTGGATATCTAATTGCAAACGGCCCTGTGTTTTTGTTTTGAGCTGTAAACATTAGATCTCTTAGGTTTTGTTCATTCATAGGTGCTGATACAATAATATTTGGAATACATCTGAGGTAGGCAATATCAAACACCCCATGATGAGTTGCTCCATCAGCACCAACCAATCCACCTCTGTCTAAACAGAATACTACATGAAGGTTCTGAATCGCTACATCATGAATAACTTGATCATACGCTCGTTGTAGAAACGTTGAGTAGATATTACAAAAAGGAATGATTCCTTGCGTCGCTAGTCCTGCTGAAAATGTAACAGCATGTTGTTCAGCAATTCCAACATCATAAGTTCTCTTTGGGAATACTTTCATCATTTTGTTAAGAGAACTTCCGCTTAGCATCGCAGGTGTAACTGCAGCTATATTCTTGTTTTTTTCTGCTAATTCAATAATTGTTTCTCCAAAAACATCCTGATACTTTGGAGGAGAGACTGTTTTTTTAATCTTTGCAAATTCTCCTGTTTCTTTATTAAAAATTCCTGGTGCGTGCCATTTTGTTGAGTCTCCTTTTTCTGCATGCTCATATCCTTTTCCTTTCTCTGTTACACAGTGAAGTATCTTTGGTCCTGGAATTTCCTTTAGATCTTTTAAAACCTGAACTAAATGCTCTGTATCATGTCCATCTATAGGTCCAAAATATCTGAAATTTAAAGATTCAAAATAGTTGCTATCACCTAAAATTGTTGTTTTGATAGCTCCTTCTATTTTTTTTGCTATTGCTTGTGCATTAGGACCAAATTTACTAATCTTCCCGAGTATTTTCCATAATTTATTTCTTGCTCTATTATATGTTTTAGATGTTGAAATATCTGTTAGATATTGTTTTAATGCACCTACCGCTGGGTCAATTGACATGCAGTTATCATTAAGTATAACTAATAAATTTGTATTCTCTACACCAGCATGGTTTAGCCCTTCAAAGGCAAGTCCCGCAGTCATTGCTCCATCACCAATAACTGCTATATGCTGTTGGTCAGGATTTTTTGCTCCCAATGACATTCCTAAAGCTGCAGAAATTGATGTAGATGAATGCCCAACACCAAACGTGTCATATACGCTCTCGCTTCTTTTCGGAAAACCACTTAACCCTTTATAAATTCTGTTTGTGTGAAAATTATCCTTTCTTCCCGTTAATATTTTATGTCCATATGCTTGATGCCCAACATCCCAGACAAGCTGATCCTCTGGAGTATTAAAAACATAGTGGATAGCAATTGTTAATTCAACTACACCAAGGCTTGCCCCAAAGTGTCCTCCTTTTTCTGACACAATTTGTATAATATAATCTCTTAATTCGGTACTTAAAGTATTTAGGTCCTGTGTAGTTAGTTTTCTTAAATCAGCAGGGGAGTTTATACCTTTTAGAACCTTACCTTGATTGTATTTATTTTCTGTATTCTGCATTTCTTTTCAAAGATACGTTATCTTTTAATTTTATTAAATATATGTAATATAAATTTATGGAGTTATAATTGTACCTGAAATTCTATATAGATTGAGTTCTGCTAACCTTGTTACATAGATGCTTTCGTTTAATTTGTTTTTTGCTCTTTTTAAATCAACTTGAGCGAGTCTAAAATCATTTTTACTTAGCTGTCCTTGATAAAATAATATTCTGGATTTAGAAAATAATTTTTCTGCTGTTACTATATTTCTATTTTCCATTCTAATTAAATTTAAATTTTTATCATATTCATTAAAAGTGTTTTTTAAGTCTTTAATTATTTCTTTTTCTACCGCCTCTAGTTTAAGTTTATTTGATTCAATCTCTATCTGTAGATTCTGTAAACTTCGTCTTTTTCTCATTCCGTCAAATAGATCAAATGAAAAATTTAAATAGCCTGTAAGACCTAAATTAGTTTGGTCTAATATTAAGCTTGTGTTACTTTGATTATTACTATATCCGTACTGCCCTTTTAAGCTAATTATTGGCATAAGCTTACCTTTGTCAATACTTTTATTAGTTTTAGCTAAACCTATCATGTATTGTTGTAATATGATATTATTATTATTTAATAGTGTTTTTTGTTTGAGTTTTTGATAATTTAATTGTTTATTAATCTTAACATCCCCACATACATTAAATTCTGTTTCTATTTCTCTATTTAGTAGTTTGTTCAGAATATTTTTAGAATTATTTAACTCTAAAGCTGTGTTTATTAGATTTATACTATCATTATTTAAATCTACTTCCGCGCTTAATAGGTCTAAACTAGAAGCGTTACCAAACTCATTCTGTACAACTATTCTGTTATATCTTTCTTTCGAAACTTTTAATACCTTTAGGTTTAGATTATACAGCTGTTGATAGTATGCAATATCATAATATTGCTTTGCGCTATTTATTAAAGCCTGCTCTATTTGTATTTGAAGTTGTGTAGACTTAAAATCGTTTTGTTGATTAAGTCTTTTAAGTGTATTGATTGCCCCAAAACCCTTAAATAAATTGTAGCTGAATTCAATTGCGCCATTTATATTTTTTGACTCTGAATTAGCACCTTCAATTCCTGAGAAGTTATCAGATGCGAAATCGATACTTGATTCTCCTCTATTAAAAGAGCTTGTTCCTATTAGCTGAATTTTTGGCAATAGACCAGCACTACCCATATTAGCCTGTTTTTTTGCTTGCTTAAGTTGGTTAGTGTGTATTTTAATATCAAGATTCTCTTTTAAAGTTATAGAAAAAACTTCTTTTAGAGAAAGAGAATCTTGACTGTACACTGGTTTAAAGAAAGTTATTGCAAGTACAATAAACAATACGTTGATTTTTTTATAATTATAAATTTTCATATTCCATCTCCTTTATTGAAGGCTCTCTATCTTCCTCATTTAATTTTTTTCCAGTAAAAATCCACTCTTTTGTGTATCTTATTTGATTTATAATCTTTAATAACGCGGGCAAGAAAATTAATGTTAGTAGTGTTGCCATAATTAGCCCATAAGCAATTGCTATTGCCATTGGGATTAAAAACTGAGCCTGTAATTGTTTTTCAAATATCAATGGAGCTAATCCGGCTATTGTTGTAACTGATGTTAAGAGAATAGGCCTAAATCTAGACATTCCAGTTGTTACTAGTGCATCATTAAACAGCATTCCGCTTTTTAAATTATTATTAAACTTACTTATAAAAACCAAAGAATCATTAACTAGAATACCTATCAGCGCTATCATACCAAAATATGAAAACATTGAAAGTTGAAAATCATGTATAAAATGACCCCAACCAACCCCAATAAATCCAAAAGGTATTAATGTAAAAACTGCAAATGTTTGCAGAAAACTTCTAAAAGTAAAGAGTATAATTGTTAACATCAAAATTAAAACTATTGGGCCTGAAAATTTTAATGAATTCCCAGTTTCAGCTTGTGATCTTATCTGGCCTTCAATAGAGTGTTTGATTGATGGGTATATTGGTTTAATACTAGTATTTATAAACTCTTCTAATTCTTTAGTGATTGTAATTGGATTATCTATGTTAGGATTGAGCAGATCAGCATCTATTTGAATTGACTTCTTACCATAAAGGTGATTAATACTTATTAAGCCACGTTTAATACTTATCTCTGCCAAATCACTAACTAAATAACTATTTCCTAATAGTTTTATTCTCATTTTTTCTAGATCATAAATTGAGTTTCTATCTTCTTGCGAATATCTTATCCAGATCTTCACTTCATCTGTACCTACTTGCAATCGTTGAGATTCTAAACCATAAAATCCTTTTCGAATTTCATTTAGAATATCTGATGTAGATAGCCCCATTTGATATGCTTTATTTTTCAGAGTTAATTGAATTTCTTTAAGTCCTTTCTGGTCACTTCCTTGAATGTTTTTCATTACATCCAATTTTCTCATTTGTTCCTTTAGAATAATTACAGCATTATTTAACTCTTTACTATCCTCAGAGTATAGTGCAATACTGATTGCCTTACCAAAAGAGCTTGCCACATCAAAAGAAAGTGATTCTGTTCCAGGAATCTCACCAACAGCTTTTATAAGGTGATTTGTTATCTCAGAGGTTCCTATTTCTCTTTCTTCAGAGGGAAGAAGAATAATGTTTAAAGCTCCTTTTTCAGTGCCCTGAGCGCTAGCCTCAGCCCATTGGTCGCCTGCCTGAGTGTTACCAATTGTTTTTTCGATACCAACAAACAATGATTGCCCACTATTAAACTCTGCACTTAGTGTTTGATTTGACTCTAAAACTTTCTTTTCAATATAATTAATCCATTTAATAGTTTTTTCTTCAGAAGATCCTGCTTCAAACTTTAGATTAACTATAATATTATCTCCTTCAATATTTGGAAAAACAGTAGATTTAATTAACCCTGCATTCATTGCGCTAATTGTTATTACTAATAAACATATAGAGATTAAAATAATTGTGAATGGTGCTTTTATTGCAAAATTTAATGATGGTAGGTAGTATTTTTCTTTAATATTTTCTAAAAATTTAGCAGATTTAGTTGTTATTTTTTTAATTATATTATTTGAGCCTTTTCCTTTAAGTGCTTTAGAATGCGCAATATGAGCAGGTAAAATAAACGCTCCCTCAATTAATGAAAATATTAATGTGCCTATTACAACAAATCCCATTTCTGGAAAAAAATCACCAAGCATCCCGTCAAGCATAAAGAATAATGAGAAAGCAACAATTGTTGTAAGAATAGCAGAAAACACTGCAGGAAGCACTTCCATTGTTCCATTAATAGCTGCATTGTATGGGTCTTCTCCTTTCTCATATCTCTGATAGATATTTTCAGCAATAACAATTCCGTCATCAACAAGTATTCCAATTACAATAATCATACCAAAAAGTGATATTACATTTAAAGTAATCCCATAATAAGAAGCCAATATAAACATACCAGCAAAAGAAATAGGTATAGCTATAGCTACCCATCCTGCTAAGCTTGGGTGTAGGAATAATGTTAATATGATTAAAACCAGAACAAAACCAACAATACCATTTTTTGTAAGTAGATTAATTCTCTGCTCTATTATTTGTGCATCATTTTTTATAATATCTGCTTTTATATCTGTATTTATTAAATTGAAGTTTTTGACATATTCTAATGTTTTAGCAGCAATAATAGTAACATCCTCGCTATTTGTATTAAAGACTTCAATTACAACCCCTTTTTGATTATTGTAGAATTTTCTGTTTGCTTCATCCTTCCAAATTCTTTTTACGCTAGCAATATCTTTAATTCTAATTATCCTATTACCTATTTTCTTAATAATAATTTCCTGTATTGCCTTATAGCTGTAGTTTTTGTTATTACTTCTTATTTTATAATTTTCCCCACTTGTTTTTATTGTACCTCCAGTAATATCTATATTTTCGCTTTTAATTGCATAATCAATATCACCAAATGATAGGTTAAACTTTTTAAGATCATTTTCTCTTACACTTATCTGAATTTCTTCTATAGGATACCCAGATATTTTAGTTTTTGATATGCCATCAAGACCTTTAAGATTGTCTTCAATTTCTTCTGCCACACGCTTTAATTCTCTAAGGTTGACATCCCCATAGATTGCAAAAGATATTGCAGACTTTAAATTCTCCATTAAAAAAATTGATGGAGATTCCATCTTATCGGGAAAGGAGTTAATTCTGTCAATTGCATTTTTTATGTCTTGTAGAACATATTGATTATTGGCGTCATTCTCGATCTCTACTGTTACGTTACTTAAATTTTCTAATGATTTTGAAGTTACTCTTTTGATTCCTGTTATTCCGTCAAGATTATCTTCAATTTTAAGTGTAACCATCTGTTCAATTTCTTGAGGCGAAGATCCTGGATATACCGCCTGAATAGATATCATCTTTGAAGATCTTTCTGGGAAAAATGTTTTCCGTAAATTAAAAAGACCCATTGCCCCAAATACAATTATTAGTAGCATTATCACATTTGCTGCAATTGGATATTTAATAAAATATGTAATTAAATCTCTCATACTTACTTTGTTCTAATCTTCATTCCTGAAAAAGAACCTTTTATGGGATTTTTTAGAAGTCTATCTCCATCTTTTAGGCCAGAGATTATTGCGTTTTCTTCATTTATTTGAAGTATTTCTATTTCCTTTTCAAATAATTTACTATCAATTACTACAAAAACTTTGTTCTTGTTTAGTAGGCTTCTTTTAATCGAGAATGATTTTTGGTTTTCCCCAATTAGTACATCACCGTATACATACATTCCGCTAAAAACATTATTGTTTTTAACTTTAATAAAAACACTCATGTTTTGTGAAGACGGGTTAATCGTTTTGTTTATTCTAGAAACTGAACCTTTCCATTGGCCATTTACATCATCTGAGTATAGAATAACGGTCTGATTCTTTTTAAGCATCAAAGTGTTTTTGATATTAGTACTAGATTCGAACTCTAGATTCTTTGGGTCCTGGAAATTCCCAATTTTCTGACCCAAAGTGACTGGAGTTCCTGATGTAATGCTCACTTCACTTAACACCCCATTAAAGCTGGATGTTATGATATGCTTATTTAGTTCTTCTTCTAGTACTTTTGCTGCGTAATATGTCGTGTAAAAATTTTTCCCTGATAAATAGTTTCTTAGTTGGATGCTTTTTATTTCCGGTATTTTTGGTAATGGCTTGTTAAATTGAATATTATTCATAAAATCTAACCAAATTTCATAAGAATTTGGGTAGTCAAACTTGATTTCTGATACAAGTCTTGAAATCTGATTTAATAATACACTTTTTCTACTATTTAGATTATTCTCAACTTTACTGTATTTAATGAAGCCAAGCGTGTCTCCCGAGTTAAATTGCATTCCTGTTTTAAAGTTTTCGCCAAAAAACACTCCGTTAGTTTCGCTAATTACATCAAATGTATTTACAGCTTGTAATTTTCCATATACAGGAACCTTTATCATATTACTTGTTAGCTTAACTATTTCTGTACTTATAAGTTTTGTCGATACTGTCAATTTATTAATACTTGCTTCCTGTTTAAAACTCATTATTAGTTTTACAAATAAATATGCTATAAGGATAATTACCGCTGTTCTTATTATTTTTCTTTTATTTTCTTTCATTTTAACTTTCTCTATGTAGAATATTTTTTGTGAGATAAACTAGATCTAATTTTTACCTAATTATTTTTTTTTCAAAGATATTTACAAATAAACATTTACACGTTAATAATTGAATTTTTTTTATGTTTTTTAGCTCATGGAATTATTCAGATTTGCATCATGTTAAGGTTAATTATTTTTTCTCTTCTTTTCTCTCAAAATATTTTGGGATCAACATCTTTTAAATATAATTTTTCTTTAATAGACTCAGTTCAATTTATCTCTGATTCTGCTAAGACAGATTCTATTCTTTCTGAAGCTTTAGACTTTAAAAAAGCTTTACAGGTTTTAAATGATAAATCTCAAATTACTTATGAATTAAATACTTATGTTGAAAGCTCTATAAATAAATATCTTATTAACACATCTCTTATTTCTCGTATGCTAGGATTAGCAAAATATTATTTCCCAATTTTTGAAAGTTCTCTAGACAAGTATGACCTCCCTCTTGAGCTTAAATATTTAGCAATTGTTGAATCTGCATTAAACCCAAGAGCAAAATCAAGATCAGGAGCAAGAGGACTCTGGCAATTTATGTACCCCACAGGAAAAGAATACGGCTTAAATGTTACTTCTTATGTAGATGAGCGTCTCGACCCTTTAAAATCTACTGAAGCAGCGTGTAAATACTTTATTAAACTTTTCGATACTTTTGGAGACTGGAATCTTGTTTTAGCTGCTTATAATGCAGGGCCTGGCTATATCCAAAGAAAAATATATTCTACTGGTTTAAATAATTACTGGGAACTTAGGCCGTACATAAGAAAAGAAACAAGAGGCTATATTCCAAAGTTTATGGCTATTTCTTATTTAATGGAAAACTATGAAACGCATAATATTAAAATTAAAAAGTATAATGTTATTTTCGAAAACATCGATACTGTTCTGCTAAAACAACAAGTCCAGTATAATGTTTTATCTGAGTTGCTCTGTGTTTCTGACCAAACAATTAGTTACCTTAATCCCTCTTTCAAAAACAAGATTATTCCTAAAAACTCATTTGTTTATTTACCAGAATTTGCTGCCAATGACTATTTGCTAAATACTGATGCCTGTTCTAAATTTATAAGTAGTGTAGCGAACAAAGAAATTTTAATTGATGAAAAGCGTATTCTATATTATGTTGAGCCTGGTGATTATCTCGGTAAAATTTCTAGAAGGTTTGATGTTAATATTTTTCAAATTAAAAATTGGAATAAACTTAAATCGTCTAAACTTAATATTGGAGATAAGTTAGTGCTATATGTTAGAGATGATATTGAAATTAAAGACAATAAAATTATTAATACTCATCATGAATATATTGTAAGAAAAGGAGATACCTTATGGGATATAGCGAAAAAGTACAAGGGACTTAGTGTTTATAAAATTAAAATTGTAAATAATTTAAAATCTGACAATCTTAAGCCAGGTTCTAAAATTTTAATTCCAATAACATAATATGAAATTAAAATATTTATACCCCTTATTATTTCTTTTTTCATGTTCAGATTCTGAAATTACCTTGCCTGACTCTACTGGTTCTTTTGACGAAATAATTGTAGTAGTTAATGATGCCGAGTGGGATGAAACATTTATAGAGATTGCTAAGTACTATTTTGAAAGTGAGCTAATTGGAGTAGGGAATTCCGAGAAAGATTTTAAAATATTACAAATAAATAAGTCAGAATTCTCTTCTTTATTAAAAACTCACAGACATATTTTTTTAATTTCTAAGAAACCATTTGCTAGCTTTAGAAATAAATGGGCGAATAATCAATTGGTAGTAAATTTTAACAATACTGATTCATTAACTTTTTCTAATAGCTCTAGCAAAGCAAAAAAGATAATTTCAAGATTTAATAAAAAGAATTATAAAAAAAAGATTAGAAAATCTTTAAACATTGAAGCGATTAATCTCTTAAATAATAAGTTTGATATTAATGCCTCTATTTCCTCTGATTATACTATTTCTTTAGATAGTACTAATGTTTTTTGGCTTTCTTACAATCCTAGTAAAAAAGAACAAATTAAACAGCTTATTTTTTTAAGTGTTGATTCTCTTGATTTAATTAGCCCACATGTAATTATTAATAGGACTTTGTTTAAATATTTAAAGGGAGCTCCTGAAAATTCTTATGTTAAACTTGAAGATAATTATCCGTTGACTTTTGATGATGATTTTTATAGAGGATTATGGAAACTTCATAATGGTTTTATGGGAGGTCCAATTATGATTAAATTTATCAAAAATAAAAATTCTTTTTATTTAATGATTGCTGTTATCTTTGCTCCTAATTCCGCTAAAAGAACATACATTAAAGAAATAGAAGCTATTTTATAATTAGCTTATCTCTTTTTAAAGTTTTCCTTTTTGTTTTAAACTCAATTATATAGCACCCTTTTTTAAGTTTGCTAACATTGATCTTACTTGCCATTTGTGAGCTTAAAATCAATTTACCTGTAACTGTATAAATATTTAACATTTCTACAGTACTTATATCACCATTAAAATAGATTATAGTACTTGCTGGATTTGGATAGAAATCTATTGAGTTGACTGTTATTTCATCTAAATTAGTTGAGACTGAATTTACATCACTTTCCCAAATTCCTCTTCCAAATGTTGCAGCCCTTATTTTACCTATTCCATATTGAATTTCTAACTCTTGTACTACTACATTTGGTAGCCCACTCATGTAAGGCATCCATTCCGTCATAGTATTATCTTTATGATATACACCAACATCAGTTCCAATATACAAATCATCTTTTGCAAGTTTTTGATGAATTATACAATTTACAGGCAGATTTGGAAGATTAGTTCCAGAAATATTAGTCCAGCTATTTCCTCCATCTAGTGATTCATAGACTTTTTTATTTGCATTATATTCTGAAAATGTTACCCAAACTCTATCCGCATCATCGTTTGAAACAGTAATGTCAGAAATATTAAAGTTTGGTAAGCCTTGCTTGATATTAGTCCATGAATTCCCACCATCTTTTGTCATTTCTATTCTTGTATACGAAGATGCATATATATAGTCTTGATTTGAAGGCGCCAATGCTATTGTTTGTAATAATGCCCCATTACTAATATTATATGTTAGTGAGTCCCAAACACCTCCTCCAGTTTGAGATGAGTATACTTCTTTATATCCAGCTACAATTAGATTATTATTGGCAGGGTGAATTTTCCAAGGTGTTACCCATGCTCCACCATAGCTAACAGGTTCGACATTATCCCAATTATTTCCTCCATTATACGTCTTTCTCAAACCTCCATATTGTGATGTTGAATAAATAATATCTTCATCGTATGGGTCAATTGCACACTCCATTCCATCTGAACCTCTAATTGCATCCCACACACCTGAGGTAAGCATTTCTGTCCCATTATCTTGTGCTCCAGCTACAACTCTAGTTGTATTAGTCTCAGATAATCCAAGCTTGTAGAATTGTGATATTTCTAATCCATCACTAATATCTACCCATGTATTTAAAGTGTTCATATACTTGTAAAAACCACCATCATTACCTGCATATGCGATATTATTTAATGGATTAAACTCCACAGCATGTTGATCAACGTGCATGTAAGAATAATTATTACTGTTTCCGCTACTTGCCTCTATGCCCCATGATATACCACCATCTGTTGTTTTCCAAAGATTAATTCCACCAACATAAATTAGATTTTCATCTTCAGTGGAAACTCCAAGGCTTAAATCGTACCATGACTGTCCTCCAGTGCTACTTCCATCTGTAGCACGACCTAGAATATTTGGACTATCAGATTGAAGGCTCCATGATGATCCTTGATCAATAGATTTATATAGCCCATGATAGCTATAATCATTTGCAGAAAACAATACATAAACAACGTCAGGATTTGCAGGTGTAACAGCTAACAATGGGCGTGACCTACTAGATGCCGTTATTCCGTTATTATTCCAAATCCATGTTGCCCCACCATTTACAGATCTAATTACTTTGGAACCTCCAAATGTTTGTTTTACTGCATATATAATTGATGGATTTGATGGGTGAAGCTCAATATCTCTAAATCTACCTACTAATATATTTCCATTTATATCCGTCGCTTGTATAAAAGAGTTAGCCCCATCTCCGCTAATAAGTATATGGTTATCGGTAACAACATAAATACTATCTGTATAATTAGGGTTAATGATAACCTTATTAATTTTACTTTGCGAAGTTATATTATAGCTTATTGCTGTTGTATTCCAGCTAACACCATAATCATTAGATTTCATTAGTCCAATACTATAGGTGTCATCAGCATGAGCATCGCCAGTTGCAATATACATTTCTTGAGAATTATTAGGATTTATTGCAATTGAAGAAACGCCAATTACTGGTAAATCATCCGTAGATGTTGTCCAATTTGAGCCACCATCTACACTCTTCCATAGGCCACCTCCTGGTGATCCAACCCATATTATATTTTGATCTATAGGATCAAAGGCTATACAGTTAATTCTACCATTTCCTCTTTTTTTTCCATTAGAAAGGATAATTGGTGTATTAATAGGCCCAAGTGCTGTCCAGTTTGAAGATGTGTTTGACTTGAAATTACCATGTTTTTCTTTTTCTTTTTCCCATTCTTTATAAAGCTGGTCAAAAGGAAATTCTTTATTTCCAGACACTCTTTGAAGAACAAAATCAATATTCCTTGCATAAGGATTATACCCATTTCCTTTTGTATATGTATTTTTTTCTTTGTAGGCATTAAAGGCATTAAACTTTTCTTCATATGTTGCATTAGGATTATTAGATAATAGTTGATCTTGCCAACTTTGACCATAAGAAAGTGATATTGAAAATAATATTAGAATAATAATACGAGTCATCTGTAAAAGTGTTAAAAATTAGTTGTTAAAGATACAACAAAATTTCTTCCACTTGAGCTCAAGCCAGATCCAAAGGTTTTATAATGATTATCTAAGATATTTCTTAATTCCCCCGATACAGTTGTTTTTTTGTCTAATTTTTTTATAAACTTTATACCTACAATATTCCAACTAGGAACTCCTTCTGAAGTAGCTTCTTCTATATTATCAACACCATTACTATCAAATTTTTCTATATCTTTTTTAGCATTAAAGTCCCAGTTAATTTGAAGTGAATAATTTTCTTTTAGATATGTAAGGTTTGATTTTATTGTCAGAGGAGGAATATGAGCTAATGGATTATTTTCAAAATCGATACCCTCACAAATATTAATTATGTTTTCAGATCTAATTTTTTTATTAAACTTAATATCTGCACGAATATTCAAACCCTTTATAGAAGCAGAAGATATATTTTGATTAGTCTGAATTTGCATTAACTCTCCTTCATACATTATCGAATCTAGATTATTTATTGATGCGTTTCTTCTTTGAATAGCATCTTTAATCTGTGTATGATAGAATTGAGTATTTATTTTGATAATTTCTTTAATTTTAAAACTTATACCATATTCAAAGTTTAATGTTTTTTCAGGAGCTAATGTATTGCTCGGGATAATTACTAGCCCACTTGTTTTTGAAAAAACTTTTCCAACATCATCTACATTAGGGTTTCTAAAACCATTAAAAAATGATGAGTGTAATTTTAAGCTATTATTAATTTTTATTTTAACTCCAAATGATGAGATTAATCCCTTATTGTTTAATTCAATATTGTTGAATGGCAACTGAAAAGTGCTTGTATCGTTAAACTGTGAGGTTAATTTATTTATATTAAATCTTTCACCCATATATAGGTCAATTTTACTATTTAATTTATAGTGTATTTGCCCAAAAAATGATACGTCTATAAGTTCACTACCTCCATCAGGGTATCTACTAGTATTATAAAAAATATTCTCATCTTCATCTTTTTTATTAGCTATAGATTCTACGCCTTGTTTCCTTAAGGATGTGCCGTAATTAATTTTTGTTTTTCTAATTAATTTCTTAACATCTATATTTATATCAACAATGTTTACTTTTTCTAATCTATTTGATAGTAATTGCTCGTTTGTCTTTTGCTGGTTTCTCGATTCTTCAATCTTCTGCCACCCAAATTGTATTAAAAGTTCGTCCGAGAGTATAGTTGTATCTTTTTTTATATAGTTTAAGCTTTGCGTTATTTTTTTTTGTGGACCATAATACCAATATTTATATTTTCTCTCTCCATTCGAGATGTCATTTAATTTATCGAATCTGTTAATGTTTGATGTTGATGATATTTGAGTATTTAAAGAAAGTGCTGTATTTTTAGAAATGTCTATTTTAGTTTTTTGTAGTAAATCATATTTATCATAAGAGGTGAAAAGTTGCTCATTGTCATTTATAACATGATTTTCCAATCCCCAATTCTCATAGCCATGATTTCTTTTGTTACCCATCTTTAAGTTCCCCATAGAACTTATAGAGAGTCCATTTATGTATGAGATGTTATTTATTTTATTTTGCCCAAGATAGTTCATTGTGACGCTGTTACTCGAGCTCTCATATTTTTGATTAAAAGTATTAGTCTTTTCTTTTTTAATTTTTATTGTATTTATTGTTATTGCACCACCCATCGCCCCATCACCAAAGACTATTGCCGCTGGGCCCGTAACAGTATTTATATTTTCAACAAAAAATGGGTTTATTGATGAAGAGCTTTGAACGTGACCACTTCTGTAAATAGCATTATTTATAGGCAATCCATCGACAACAATTAAAAGTCTACTTGCCTCCATTCCTCTAAAATTTGGACTTCCACCGCCACTTTGGCTCTCCTGAACGGTAATCCCGCTTGTTGTTTTAAGAATATCGGATATATTATTTGAAAAAATTTCTTGTACTTCTTTTCTTTCAATTTTTTTAAACTCTCCAATGTTAATTAGAGGCTCTTTTTCTATTGAGAAATTCACCCCCTCAAGTAAGTATGATTTTATTGTAAGGTATAAAGTGTCTTTTAGTGAGCTTTTTTTACTAATCTCTTTAATATATCCTATATGATTAATATTTAGCAGGTCATCATTGCTAAAAATATTTAACTTTATTAGCCCATTTTTATTTGTTGTTGAGCCATTTTGCTTTGAAGTAATATGTACACCTTTTATTGCTTTTCCCGTTAATTTATCTGCTATTATTAGATCTTGAGACAATAATGCTTTTGAGAAAATTATTATTATTATTAATACGATTACTTTCTTCATTATCTTAAAGATTCTATTATTTCATGTGATTTTAGATTGTCTAAATTATAATGATGTGCTTTATAGTATTGAATAATAATTTTTAGTAGAGTTTTCCTATCTTTATAATGCAACTCACCTCCATTATTTAATAATATTTTTTTAAGATTATTTAAGTTTTTACCAGAAATGATATTCTCTGTAATTATTGCAGATGGAATAAATGAAGCTGTTTCTAAGTCAAAAAAATCATAATTCATATTTTCTTTTGAAGGATAAAATCCTAAAAAGTAGGTGAGTGATAGCAGGAACGAAATTGCATAATTAACGCTTATTTTTTCATCATTATTAATTATTTGTGTCTCTGTCCAAATGAAATCGAAAATTCTCTGGTCTTTTTCTCCAACAACTAGAATTTTCGTTAATACTTCTGCCATAAAAACTCTCAATAATTGTTTATTAATATTTAAATAACTATTCTCTAACGAACATGCCAGTCCTATCTCTTTTAATATGTGAACTTCGCTCTTGTTGTTTGTTTGAGCGCTTAGGCTAATTAGGCTTAAACTTTGTAATAAAGATATTTTATTTTTAGATTTTTTCCCTCTTCCTCTTTTTACAGAAAACGATAATAAACCAAAGTCTTCTGTAAATATTTTTGCTATTATTGATTCTTCACCATACTTATATTTTACTAATGAAATGCCTCGTGTTGAATAATGCATTATTTAATAAATAAAATCTTTGATACCATTTTTTCTTGCCCTATTTCATTAGAAGAGAAAACTAGGTATACGCCTGTTCCTACCCTTGAATTATCAATGTTTTTTCCATTCCAATTAGCTTGACCACCATTTGCATTTGTTTCATAAACTAAATTGCCGCTTATATCTGTAATTTTCACATATGCGTTTTCATAAAGATTTCCAATTGCAATATTTCCATTATAATTTTCTTTTACTGGATTTGGAAAAACAAAAGTATTTTCTTGAATCTCTTCTCCCTTTGTAGCATCTGATCTAAATGAAATTAATCCTTTTTCTGTTCCAAAAAACACTTCTCCATTTGATGAGTTTATAGCAATGCTAATTATATTATTAGAAGGCAACGGGCTATTTTCTTCAGTGAAATGATGGATTTCGCTTAACCCATCATCGGAAAGTAGATATACACCTGATTTCTTTGTTCCTATCCATTTTCTGTTCGCTCCATCTACTTTAATATCATTTATTGATTCACTACTTAGTAAATATTGACCATAATCACCCTCTTGAATTAATATTTGTTGACAATCAAAGTTATAACCACTAAAAACTGTACTTGGGTAATAAAAAACAGCTATACCTTCTTTTGTACCAATCCATATTTCGCCATCTAAGTCTTTTGTTATTGAAAGTATCTCCAGAGTAGGAAGATTTCCATTTCCTGTTGTTGTATTTAGAATTTTATATTCATCATCATTGATGTTTGAAATAGTATTATTATCGTTATAAACAAATAGACCTTTATTATAGATTATTCCCCATTTCTGATTCAGATCATCTATAATTAATTCATCAAAATACAAGCCCTCTAGGCTTTGATTCATCGTAAATGAATGCCATTCACCATTTACTGTTTTTACAAATAATGGATTACTTACTTGAGAATTTAGTCCCCATAAGTTATCATTATTATCTTTTTTCAAATCTGATATTTGAATTCTATTATTTGAGTAGTATGTTGTATCTAAGATTCCTCCTGTGTTTTCATATCCGTATTTAATAATATGCTCTCCACCTTCCATTACACTAATTCCATTATACCAAGAAGCATAATATTCTTTATCTGCAATTTTAGCAATACTCACAATGTCTCTGGCTCTGTTTAGTTTCTCAAAATCATAATTTACCCATTCGTTGTATTTGTCCATAATTGAAACACCATCATTATTTAGTTGATTTACACTAAAGTTAATGTGACCTCCATGAGAGACGTATAGTTTCTCGTTAAAATAAAGATTAAAGCTGTTGTTAGAGAATGGGCTGTTTACATTTATCACCTCAGCTAATTCATTGTCTTTAATTTTTATTAGTCCTAAATTTTTATCTGCAACCCATAACTCATTATTATTATAGTAACAGTCTCTAATATTTGAAAATCCAGTTATTACTTGAACATCATCTCCTAGCTGATTAATTAGATGAATTTTTGAGCTATCTGTAATCGCCAGCTCATTACTATTTGAACCTAAAACAGTATTTTTAAAGCCAATGTTTATATACTTTTCCCATTTTTGATTTTTTATAAAAAGACTATCAAAATCTCCATCTTTTACACTAATTAAATGATTATTGAATAAAACAATGTTTTTAAAAGTATCATTTGTATTGCTACTATTCTCAAAGATTGTATCTTTTTGCCACTGATTAAAGTCCGACAGGAAAAGATTGTTTTTATAAGCAAAATATATTCCTGATGAGGTTGCACAGTAAATTGTATCACTTTTTATCGCGACTTGATTTATCGATTCATAATTTGCATTTAACCCAATTTTATAAGTGTCTTTTATTTCAAGTTTGATCATATCTATTACAATTAACCCAAATGATGATGCTAGATATGCTATGTCATTATCAAAGAAAATATTATTAATCTCTTTTAATCCACTAATTTCTTTTCTTTTTATGTCTGATATGTTATTTATCAGACCTTCATCGATGATGTCAATATTGCAATTTTCGTAAATTACTACCACTTGATTATTATATTTATTATATCCAATATCACTTACGCCCACATCTGATAATCCATTTACTTTAGACATTCTGTTTATGCTATTACTTTGCGTGTCATAGAAATAAAGAGATCCATCTGCCACACAATAAGTCTTTGTGTTTGCGCAAGCCACTTTATCAGCCGTTTGATATGACATATAGTTTTTCCAATATCCAATAGGAACATCTTGACCAAACGTTATAAAAGGGAATAATAAAAACAATAAATATTTCATATGTTTAATTTAACCCTTTAAATCTAAAAAAATTGTTGTTCTTCTCATGTTTGTTAAATTTGCAACTTAATAGGCCCAGTAGTTCAACTGGATAGAATGTCAGATTTCGGCTCTGATGGTTAGGGGTTCGAATCCTCTCTGGGTCACAAATAGTTATTCTATTATTAGTTTTTTTTCTGTTCTACCGTCTTTATATAAATATATAATAACTTGATTACTATTTTCTTCTGTTTCAATTCCGTTTATATTTATTGTTTTTTTAATTTCATTAAATATGATTCCTTCATTAATATTTGACGGACAACTTATAAAAAATGTATTGCTAAAGGTAAGTTGCTCATTAAATTCGGATTCTAATTCTGTTACTATATTTAGATCTCCATTTATATTTGGGTTAATGAAAAGGTTTGTGAAGTTAATTTCACTCGTATACCCAGATGTGTAGTTATTTCCGTCGTTTGGTGATGTGGTAGATACTCTAACCCCCGAGGAAATATTTTCAATAGCAAAGAATCCGATTAGACTATTTGATGTGTCGTATGAATTAATAATAGCATAATTAGGCCCCACAATCAATCCTGCTCTTAATACTGTTTCAATATTTTGGTTTGTACTATTTAAGTTTGCATAACCAACTGAATCTCCTGAATTTATTGACTGAATGTCAAAATAACCTCCGTCAGTAGTTATTGTACTTGTTCCTATGTCCGGTTGATCTTGAGTTTGCTCTATTGTCACAGATAGCCCAGAAGCTGTATTACATTGATTGTTTTGTAAAGCAGTATTTACAACTGGATTAAAAGGCGCAGGTATAAATGATTGGGTTGTAAATGTGTCTGAAATAGACCATAACGAGCCCATATTAAGAGTTGAGTCGTGGTAAGCCATAATCTCCCATTCATATGTTGTGTTCTGTTGAAGTACAGGTATTAACACGTTATTATTAACCCCATCAATAATATTTAGGTTTTGCCAATTATTAGTGTTGAGTATTCTGTAGTGTACACGATATCTATCAGCATTATTTAAAATATTCCAATTAGCTTGTGCTGAGAAGTATGTTATGTTGTTGGTGTTTAGGTTGTTAGGGCTTGGGCATAGATTTGTTGAAGTTACAAATGAATCAGCTGGTGTCCAAGAAGATGTATTAAGATTTAATGAATCACAATGATTCCTTATTTGCCATATATATGTTTCTTGTGGAAGTAGATTGTTTATTGTCTTATTGTTTAGAACAGAATCTATATTGTTCTTGTATAACCACTGACCACTATTAATTTCTTTGTAGCGTATTTTGTAATTATAAGAGCTGTTTGATTGTGACCAATTTAAATTAGCACTATAATAATAAACATTTGTTTCAAATGTTGTGTCTGGTCTCAGACACTGAGCCTTAGAGTTTAGACTTATGGAAAATAAAATGATTATAAAAAAGAGAAATTTTCTATTCATAATACAAAGATAAAAAAATCATTGAGTGGTTATTTGATACTTCTGAAAATATATATATTACTTGAACACCCCCTGTTTCCTAATAGCGCTTTGATATTCGATAAAAGCCCTATAAAAAATCCTTTTAAATATTGTTTTTTTCCGTTTTTAAATTCATTGCTTAAAAGGGAGACATAAAATGAGTCAAAAATCATTCCTTTCTTTTTGATAAATTTAAAATTGTTTTTTTCAAAAATATTTATAATTGTTTTTTCACTAAAATGATTTAAATGTATTGGAAGATCCCATGCGGCCCAAAATTCCTTATAGTATTCTGCATCAAATGACTTGTAGTTTGGTACTGCTATTACTATTGTACCTTTTTCATTAATAATCCTGTCAAGATTAGTGATTGTTTTATTTAAGTCATAGACATGTTCTAGAACATGCCACATACTAATACTATCAAACTCTTTCTCTTTATATTGTTTTAAATCGCTATTCTTATTGACTTTTATTTTGTAATTATTAATAGCCTTCTCTCTAGCAATATCTGATGGCTCTATTCCTTCGCATTCAATTCCTTTTTTTGCTAAAGCATTTAAAAATTCTCCAGTACCACAGCCAATATCAAGATGTTTTTTGCTGTTAGAAGTTTTTAACAAAAGATTGCTTTTTGAAGCTATTGCGTGTTTTCTTACAATTTGATACATTAAGTTAAATAGTCCCTTTTTGTTATTCGTATGAGAAATATAACTATCATTTTCATAGTACCTATTCATCGCTTCTTCTTTTGGCCTTGGATTGGTGAATAAAAAATCACAGCTTATGCATTCTGCTATCTTAAATTTCTCTTTAGTTGTACTATAGTCCCTGCTTATTATAAAATCTTTTATTTTATCACTCTTACAAATTGGGCAATTACTTAACTGTATCATCTTCCCATATATATTAGTAGAACATTTATGTCTGATGGAGATACTCCACTAATTCTACTTGCCTGTCCTATTGATTTTGGCCTTATTTGACTTAATTTCTCTTTACCTTCCGTAGAAATTGAATGAAGTTTTTTATAATCAAACATTTCTGGTATTACCATTTCCTCAAGTTTGTTTAATTTTTTTGCTGAAGCTTCTTCTTTATTTAAATACCCTCCATATTTAATAGTTATCTCTGCTTGTTCAATTGCATTGTCTTCAATCTCATGCATATTTACAAATTCTATTAATTCTTTTGATATTAATAAATCCTCATATTTAATATGGGGTCTAGATAGAAATGAAAAAAGTTTCTTTTTTTGTTTAACTGTTGCGCTATTTTTTTTCTTTAAAACTTTGTTTATTTTTTCAGGCTCAATATTTTGTTTTTTTAAGAATTTAATAAGTTTATCAGTTTGCTCTATTTTTTTATTTAAATTATCTAATCTTTCTTTAGATGCTAGACCTAGTGTAAATCCTTTTTTTGTTAGCCTTATATCTGCATTGTCTTGTCTTAACAATAATCTATATTCAGCTCTCGATGTAAACATTCTGTAGGGTTCATCTGTTCCTTTTGTTATAAGATCATCTATTAAAACACCTATATAAGCATCTGACCTTGATAAAATAAATTCTTCTTTATTTTTTGTTTTTTGATGTGCATTAATCCCCGCCATTAGACCTTGGCACGCCGCTTCCTCATATCCTGTTGTTCCATTTATCTGTCCGCAAAAAAACAAGTTTTCTATTAATTTTGTTTCTAGAGTATGTTTTAATTGCGTTGGAGGAAAATAATCATACTCTATTGCGTACCCTGCTCTAAATAACTTTACTTTTTCGAGACCTTTTATTTTTCTTAAAGCTTTAAGTTGTATGTCTTCGGGTAATGAAGTTGAAAACCCATTTAGATATATTTCGATAGTTTCTCTTCCTTCTGGCTCTATAAATAATTGATGCCTCTCTTTTTCAGAAAATCTAACAATTTTGTCTTCTATTGATGGGCAATACCTTGGGCCTAAACCTTGTATTCTTCCGGCAAACATTGGAGATGATTCAAACCCCTCTTGTAAAATATCATGCACTTCTTTTGACGTGTAGGTTATAAAACAACTTTTTTGATCTTTTATTAATGTTTTTTCTAAATATGAAAAGTTATTTATTATTTGATCACCCTTTTGCTCTTCCGTTTTGCTATAGTCTATTGTTCTACCGTCTAGTCTTGGTGGAGTGCCTGTTTTCATTCTTCCGTGAGTGAATCCTATATCAATTAATTGTTTAGTTATTCCTTCTGCTGCAGGCTCTCCTGATCTTCCCCCTTTGTAGTTTTTCTTACCCAAATGTATTAAGCCATTTAGAAAAGTTCCATTACATAATATGACGCTTGCGCTTTCTATATTTACCCCCATCTTTGTAATGACTCCAACTGCTCTTTTTTTCTCTATTATTATACTATCTACACTATCCTGATAAAAATCTATATTATTATTTTTTTCTAGCGCAATTCTCCATTCTCTTTCAAATTTCTTTCTGTCACATTGTGCTCTTGGGCTCCACATTGCTGGACCCTTTGATTTGTTTAGCATTCTGAATTGAATTGAGCTTTTGTCGGTTATAATTCCCGACATACCACCAAGGGCATCTATCTCTCTAACTATTTGTCCTTTTGCTATTCCTCCCATTGCAGGGTTGCATGACATTCTTGCTATTGTCTCTAGATTCTGAGATACTAGTAGTACTTTTGACCCCAATGTTGCCGCTGAATGCGCAGCTTCACAACCTGCATGCCCACCGCCGACAACTATTACATCATATTTTTCGTTTAAAGTCATATTGTTTCACGTGAAACCTGCTTAACTATCTAATAATGAGTTTGTTAAGTTTTTTTAGGTAGTAGTTTTCTTTTTTTCTTATTATTTTCTTTTGATCTTCTTTTTTATCTTTAAAACCTAGCAAATGTAGTAAACCGTGTGCTATAACTCTATTTACTTCATCGAAATAATTTTCATTATATATCTTTGAGTTTTCCTTTACTCTTTCTGTGCTAATCAAGATATCTCCCGACACTTTATCTTTAACACAATAATCAAAGGTTATGACATCTGTAAGTGTATCATGTTTTAAATATTTCTTGTTATAATTTAATAACATTTCATCATTACAAAAAACAATGCATAGTTCCCCTAATTCCTTTTTTTCGCATATGCAGATTTCCTCTAACCAACTTTTAATTTTCTTAGACTGTTTAAGTCTAAATTTAGTTTGATAATTAAAGTCTATCATTCTGATCTTTTAAAATTCTTTTAAAATATTTGTTTACTTCTTTTTTATAGAATGGGTTAAGGTTTAGTGGAGCCGATTTCAATAAGTCTTTTTGAGACTTTTTTATTTTAATAAAATCATCTATCTTTTTGTTTTTCCCATTTTCCTGGATTAGCCATTCATTAGCTTCTCTTTTTTGATCTTCTCCTTGTTCTTTATCTGCTTTTTCTGATTCTAAAAATTTGGTTATTATGTTCTCTAACCTATTTAGGGTTTCCTTAGTTATTTGATTATTAATAATATCAAATTCATTTTCTTTCATTTCTTGAGACATTTCTTTTGATATTTTGGGGTCACCATCCATACCATTTTCCTTTTCTAAGGATTCAAGTTGCAATCGTATTAGCTCTTGTTTCTTTGCCATTTCCATCAGTTTTTTACTATCCTCTCCCTTATTTCCTTTCGAATCTTTTTGCTTTCCTTTTTTCATAGATTCTTTTAGTTGATCATTTAATTTTTTTTGAGCATTTTTTAATTCATTTTTCGAAGGTTTATTACTATTCTTTGGGTTATTACAGTTCTTAGGTTTGTTACAGCTAGTTGGCATATCACTAATTTCTTGCTGCATCTGTTTTAAAATTTCTGACAATAAGAGTGCCAAGTTATTAGTTGAAGTCATAATAAATTGTTGTTTTTCTGCAGATTTATTAATTTTTCTTTCTTCGAGATTTTTGGTAGCTTTTTTTATGTTATTTTTAATTAAACTTATTTCTTCATTTATTTTAGATTCAATCTGTGGAGCTCTTTTACTTAGTGCTAGTAAGGAGTCTTCTATAATCTTACTATCATCAGATAGTTTCTTTTGTTGTTTGACTAAAAGTAAGAACTCCGGGTTTTCTTTTTTTACACTGTTTGTTGTTCTTAATAAATCCTCTTGATTAAATGAAAGCTTGACTAGGTTTTCAAGAATTTGTCTTAGAGTTTCAGCATTTTCGATTTGAGTATCTGATGTGTTTCCTTCTTGCATACTTTCCATCTTTTTTTCAAGTTGATCTAGTTTTTCCATGACTTTTTCTTGCGACTTACTTGATTTAGATTTTTTATTTTTTTCAAGAGACTTTTTACTTTCATCCATATCTTTTTTAATCTCTTCTTGTAATTCTTCTGTTTTTGGAATATTGTTTTTGTTTTCTAAATCTTTATTTTTAACTTTTAATTCCTTAATAGAATCTTCTAATTCTTCCATTTTTTTCTTGATTTCTTCTTGTTCTTTTTCTAAATCCTTATTATTATTTTTTGAAGAATCTGTTTTGTTTTTAAGTTTTTCTTGTAGTTCTTTGAGGTTTTTTATTTTATCAATTATCTCTTCAGTTTTTTGCTCAAATTCAAGTTGTTTAAATAGCTCGAGCTCTCTATCTAACTCTTTTTCTAAATTTTCATTTTGTTCTTCTAATTTTTCTAAAAGTTCTCTTATTTTTTCTCTTTCTCCTTCATCAAGAATTTTCTCAAGTTCTTCTATTAATTTTTTTGTGTCTTCATCTAATATCTTTTCCATAAGCTCTTGAAGTTTTTTTTGTTTTTCAAGGATCTTACTATTATTTTTCTTTAAGTTTTTAGAGTTTTTTTTGGTTTTTTCTATTGTTTTTAAAATATTATTTTCTAATTGCTTTTGTTTATTTATAAGCGCTCTTATTTTTTCCTTTTCTTTCCATTCAAGTGTTTTTTTCTCAAGAATTTCTTTTTGTAAATCCTTTATTTCATCTTTTAGTTCCTGACTTTGCTCAATAGATTCGTTCATTCCTGATTTTATCTTTGAATTTAAAAGACTTGTTTCTTTTTTTAATTCTTCTCTACTTTTTTCCTTATGAGTAAAAACTTTACTTTTAGTTGATTTAGAGCCGTTAATATTATCATTATCCCATACTTCAAAATAATACCGAATACTTGCTCCAGCCTTTAGTTTATTCTTATTAAAATTAAAGCTATGATAGAACATTTGATTAGTATTCTCTTTATCTATATTAATAACTGAACTGTATGTTTCTTGTGAGTCTAATTGAAAGATTTCATAATGAAAAACTAGTTTTTCAAAACCATAATCATCACTTATCTCTCCACTGAAAATATTCTCTGAGTTAAGACTATCTATAATTTCTTCTAATTTTATTTCAGGTCTTTGATCTTTAATAACTTCAATGTTAAAACTTATTGTGTCGCTAAAACTATATTGATTTTGTGTTATAATTTGAGCATTAATGTTTTTTAAACATTTTTTTTTGAATATAAATTCTTTTTTTACTGCAAATTTCCTTGAATCATCATTTATTACAAAAATTAAATTATTTGTGTTTTCAAGCAATAGATTCCATCTAACTGTCGTTCCTTCTGGGATTTTAATGTTGCCAAGATTGCTAATTACTTTACTTTTTATTTTTGTGTATTCCGGGTAATTTAATTGTGTTTTAATTTCTCTAAATGATGGTCTTGGAATAACTATTATTTCAAACTCTTTAGAGGTATATCCTCCAGCTAGAATTTTAAATTTTTTATTTTCTTTTAGGTTTTTAAAAAGAAATGAATAGTCGTTACTATTTTTTTTCTTGTTCAAAGAAAATTTATTTGATGATAAAATAATATAAGCCTTTTCTGGAAGTACATTCCCTTCTAAATTTAGCTCAATTTTTAGATCCTTGTATTGTTCTACAACTAAATCATTTATTATATTAAAATCGAAAGGAGCCTTTGGCTCGAAAAATGTATTATGTTTTAATATTCTAGAAGAACTATCTGATAATATCCTGCCATTACCACTAAAAAGCAATAACACTATTAAAAGTATTGGAATAGCTAGCCATTTCCCTTTCTTTAGATTACCAGATAAGTCAATTGCTGCTTTAAACTTTATGGGATTAATTTCACTAGTTTTTTGATCTATACTTGCTTGGATAAGATGATTTGACTCTTGGCTCATCTCTGATAACTCCAAAATATTTAATAATTTATCATCAATTTCTTTGAAATGTTTTCCAATTATATCGGCGGCTTGTCGAAAGCTTAATACTTTTCCTATTCTAAAAATTTTCAGTAAAGGGATTAATAAAAAATTAATTATAATAATAGAGTTGATAATGATATAAAGCCAAAATAATATTGTCCTAAATCCAACATCAAAATTTGAGTAATACTCTAGGACCGAAAAAAAGATAAAGAATATTAAAAGTGTTAATAGAACTAAAACACCTCCCTTTATTAGCTTATTGATGTAGTATTTTTTAATAAACTCTTTAAGTTTATTAATTAAAACGCTATTTTCTCTATTAGACATTAATGCAAAAATACAATTTTAAAATACTACTGAATAAACCATTATCACTGATAAATATTATCTTTGTGAAAAAAATATTGAATGTCTAGTATAAGAGTAAGATTTGCTCCAAGCCCCACAGGGCCACTACATATAGGAGGCGTACGAACAGCCCTTTACAATTACCTATTTGCAAAGAAACATAAAGGTAAGATTATTTTAAGGGTTGAAGATACAGATCAATCAAGGTTTGTTAAAGGAGCAGAGGATTATATTATTAAATCATTAAACTGGTGTGGAATAAATTTTGATGAAAGTATTGTTTCGGGAGGAAATTTCGGGCCATATAGACAGTCAGATAGAAAGTCTCTTTATTTAGAATATGCAAACCAGCTAGTAAAGAATAATTTTGCGTACTATGCTTTTGACACTAGTGAAGAGCTTATAGAAATGCGAGATAATATGAAGAAAGCAGGAGTTCCTTCACCTCAATATAACTCCATTACGAGAAAAAATATGCAGAATTCCTTATCTTTATCTGAAGACGAGGTAAACAAAAGGATTACTAAAGGAGATGATTATGTTATAAGAATTAAAATGCCTAGAAATGAAGAGGTGAAAATTAATGATTTAATCAGAGGTTGGGTTAGTGTTAACTCAAATAATATGGATGATAAGGTGATTTTTAAGTCCGATGGTATGCCTACTTATCACTTGGCTAATGTAGTTGATGATTATCTTATGAAGATATCACATGTTATAAGAGGAGAGGAGTGGTTGCCTTCTGCGCCATTACATGTATTGTTATATAGGTATTTAGGATGGGAAGATAAAATGCCGGAATTTGCCCATTTACCATTAATTTTAAAGCCTGATGGAAATGGAAAATTAAGTAAAAGAGATGGTGATCGATTAGGTTTTCCTGTTTTCCCAATCGAGTGGAAAAACCCTGAAACTGGAGATATTAGTTCGGGCTACCGTGAGAGTGGTTATTTTCCATCAGCCTTTATAAATATGTTGTCTTTTTTAGGTTGGAATCCTGGTACAACACAAGAAATTTTTTCTATGCCTGAGCTAATAGATACTTTTTCACTTGAAAGAGTAGGTAAGGCAGGAGCTAAATTTGATTTTGATAAAACAAGATGGTTTAATCAGCAATATTTGCGCGCGAAATCTTCTGAAGAATTATCTGAAAAATTACAAGAAATTTTAAAAGAACAAGGTATTGTAAAGGACAATAAATTTGTGGCTCAGGTCTGTGAGCAATTAAAAGAGAGAGCAACATTTGTTAATGATATGTGGCGTGAGGGCAAGTATTATTTTGAAGCTCCAAATGAGTATGACTCTAAAACGGTAAGAAAAAAGTGGAAAGAAGATACTCCGTTATTATTAATGGAATTTAAAAATAAATTAGAGCTTATATCCGATTTTTCATCTGAAAATATTGAATTTTCTTTTAAAGAGTATCTTCAAGAAAAAGATATAGGGATGGGTAAACTACTTCCAGCATTTAGGCTGTCTCTTACAGGAGTAGGAATGGGACCATCATTATTTGACATTGCAGCTTTGTTAGGAAAAAAAGAAACGATTTTTAGAATTGAAAGCGCAATAAAAAATATTATATAATGGGTTTAATTACTGTAGAGGGAATAAAAATATATGCTTACCATGGTCATCTTCCTGAGGAAGCGGTCCTGGGGGGTCATTTTCTTGTCAACGTTTATATTAATGCTAACACTGATTTAGTTGAAGAGTCAGATAGATTAGAAGATGCTGTTGATTATGTTCAAATTATAGAGATTGTGAAAAAAAAAATGAATATTCGTTCTCAAATGATCGAGCAACCTGCTCGTAGAATAGTGGATGCATTACTTGTTTTAAAACATGTTCAAGATGTTAAGGTAGAGTTAGAAAAAATACTACCCCCAATAGATGCTTGTTTTAATAAAATATCTGTGACAATTGATGGAAAAAACTAATTCAAATAGTTTTTTAAACTTACCTCTTTAGCAATAATAGCATGTAATTCTAATTGTAGTACTCTTTTTTGTTTCATAGAATCCCTATTTCTTAAGGTTACAGTACCATCCTCTAATGTCTGATGATCTACAGTTACGCAGAAAGGCGTTCCTACTGCGTCCTGTCGTCTATATCTTTTTCCAATTGAATCCTTTTCTTCGTAAAGACACTTAAAATCGAGCTGAAGAGATTGAATAATTTCTCTTGCTTTTTCAGGCATACCATCTTTTTTAGTAAGAGGAAGGACGGCCACTTTATGAGGTGCAAGAACATGCGGTATTTTTAAAACTATTCTACTTTCACCATTTTCTAGAGTTTCTTCTTTATAAGAATTTGACAAAACAGTTAAGAACATTCTATCTAATCCAATAGAAGTTTCAACAACATAAGGAACATAGCTTTCGTTTATTTCAGGGTCAAAGTATTTTATTTTTTTACCTGAATATTCTTGATGGGCATTTAAATCAAAATCTGTCCTTGAATGGATTCCTTCTAATTCTTTAAATCCAAAAGGAAATTTAAATTCAATATCTGACGCGGCATTAGCATAGTGAGCTAAGTTTTCATGATCATGAAAACGGTAGTTTTCTTCACCCATATTAAGAGCCTTATGCCATTTAATTCTTTGATCTTTCCAATAATTATACCACTTGATTTCTTCTCCAGGTTTTATGAAGAATTGCATTTCCATTTGTTCAAACTCTCTCATTCTAAAAATAAATTGCCTTGCTACAATTTCATTACGAAAAGCTTTTCCTATTTGAGCTATTCCAAATGGTATTTTCATTCTGCATGTTTTTTGAACATTTAGAAAATTAACAAATATCCCTTGCGCTGTTTCAGGTCTTAAGTATAGATCAGTTGCGCTATCAGCTGTTGCGCCCATTTGAGTTTTAAACATTAGATTAAACTGTCTTACGTCTGTCCAGTTACAAGTTCCAGAGACTGGGCACTTGATGTCTAACTCCTCAATTAATTCTTTGACTTTATCTAATTCTTGACCCACGAGATACTGGTTCATCTTAGAGCTAATTTCTTTAATTTTTTTTGTTCTTTCTAAAACTCTTTCATTTGTAGATAAAAATTCATCTTTATTAAATTGATCTCCAAATCTTTTATGTGCTTTTTGGAGATCTTTTTCTATTTTACTTTCAATTTTAGATATGTAATCTTCAATTAGAACATCTGCTCTATATCTTTTTTTTGAATCTTTATTGTCAATTAAGGGATCATTAAAAGCGTCAATATGACCTGAAGCTTTCCATGTTTTGGGATGCATAAATATGGATGTATCTAGCCCTACAATGTTTTCATGCATATTTACCATTGACTTCCACCAATATTCTTTTATATTGTTTTTGAGTTCAACGCCATTTGGACCGTAATCATATGCAGCCGCTAGACCATCATAGATTTCTGATGATTGAAAGATAAATCCATATTCTTTAGAATGTGAAACAACTTTCTTGAAGACTTCTTCATAGTTTGCCATATCACAAAAGTAATAATTCTCAAATTTAATTATGTAATTTTACAATATGATTCAAATTGATAATAAAATTATCTCTCAAGAAATTTTTGAAAAGAAATTTTTATGTGATTTAAACTCATGCAAAGGTGCTTGTTGTGTTGAGGGAGATTCAGGAGCTCCTTTGCTGAAGGAAGAGGCCTTATTAATGAAAGAATTATATCCAAAAATTCGCCCTTATCTCTCTGACAAAGGTAGAGATATTGTTGATGAAGTTGGAGTTTCAGTTATTGATACTGATGGAGATTTAACTACTCCATTAATTAATAATAGAGAGTGTGCATTTGTAGTTATGGAAGATGGAATTTCAAAATGTGGTATTGAAAAAGCACATTCTGATAACCAGATTGATTTTAAAAAACCAATTTCTTGTCATTTGTTTCCAATACGCATAACTAAGTATACAGAATTTGATGCTGTTAATTATGAGTCAATAAGTATTTGCTCTCCTGCTTGTGCTCTTGGTGAACAGGTTCAGCTTCCTGTCTTTAAGTTTCTTAAAAAACCACTTATCAGAAAATATGGTGTAGATTTTTACAAAGAGTTAGAGAAAGTTGATAAGATACTATCCGATAAATAATGTTTTATTTAAAAGCGTTTTCTCCAGTAATATCTAGACCAGTAATTAATAAATGAATATCATGAGTTCCTTCATATGTAATTACAGACTCTAAATTCATCATATGACGCATAATAGAATAATCACCTGTTATGCCCATAGCTCCTAAAATCTGTCTCGATTCTCTTGTAATATTTAAAGCCATTTCAACATTATTTCTCTTACACATAGATATTTGTGCTGTTGTTGCCCGACCTTCATTTTTAAGAACACCTAATCTCCATGTTAAGAGCTGTGCTTTAGTAATTTCCGTAATCATTTCGGCTAATTTTTTTTGCTGTAGCTGAAATGCTGCAATTGGTTTTCCGAATTGTATTCTTTCTTTAGAGTATCTAAGAGCTGTGTCATAACAGTCCATTGCTGCACCAATAGCTCCCCAAGCAATACCATATCTTGCAGAATCTAAACATCCTAATGGAGCTCCTAAACCATCTTTTTCAGTAAGAATATTTTCTTTAGGTATTTTGACATTATCAAAAACAAGTTCTCCGGTTGCCGAAGCTCTTAAACTCCATTTATTATGCGTCTCAGGAGTTGTGAATCCATCCATTCCTCTTTCAACTATAACTCCCTTAATTCTTCCTGCCTCATTTTTTGCCCAAACGACAGCGATATCTGCAAAAGGAGAATTAGAGATCCACATCTTTGCTCCGTTTAAAATATAATGATCTCCTGCATCCTTAATATTTGTAGTCATACCTCCTGGATCTGATCCATGATTAGGTTCTGTTAAGCCAAAACAGCCCATTAGCTCTCCAGTTGCTAACCTAGGAAGATATTTCATTTTTTGTGTTTCATTTCCATATTTGAAAATAGGATACATAACAAGTGAGGATTGAACAGATGCGGTAGATCTTACCCCGCTATCTCCCCTCTCTAGCTCTTGCATAATTAAACCATATGAGATATTATCAAGGCCAGCACCTCCGTACTTTGTTGGGATGTATGGACCAAAAGCCCCAACTTCAGCTAGACCTGGAAGTATCTGTTTAGGGAATTCTGCTTTCTGACAAGCCTCTTCAATAATTGGAGAAACATCTCTTTTCACCCATTCTCTAGCTGCATCTCTAATTAACTTGTGTTCGTCGGTTAATAATTCGTCCATTAGGAAATAATCTGGTGCTTGAAATAAATCTTTTTTCATGTTTTATGAATTTAATTTATGCAAAAGTATTGATTTTATAAAGATTATCTAATATGTATGTTCACTTATATATCTAAAAGTTAATTTTGTAATATTAAATTTATATTTTAAAAATGAATCATGATATTTTCTTTATTATAATCACTGTATCATTTTTATTAATTGGTATTTTAAAGGCTTTTTATTGGAACTATGGAAAGCTATTAGTTCTTGGCTCTTTACAATATAGATATGCCAGTCAGTATCTTAGACTTGAAAATGCACTTACTCAACGAGTTAATGGTATAACGTTTATAATAATGATTGTAAATCTATCACTACTAATTGTTTTACAAAATGATATTTATAGTGTTACAGATTTTTTAAATGTATCTTTTAGTGTTTTAATATATTTTTTTTTAAAGTATTTATTGATTCTTTTTTTAGGAAATATTTTTTTGAAAAAAGAAATAGCAAGACTTACAATATTCTTTTCATATATTTCTGACAGGTCACTATCAATTGTGATTTTCCCATTTTTAGTTTTAGCTTACTTTATTTCGTTTGATATTAATCATCATATTATTTACTTGATATTATTTATTTCAGCTCTTTTTCTTTTCTTTAAGATTTATTCGCTTTTTAAAATTGGAACTAATTCATTTGGATTATTTCCGTTGTATATATTTTTGTATCTTTGCATTCTAGAAATTTTCCCTTTTGTACTTGTTACAAAAGGTTTTTTTTACGATTAATCTTAAATAATTCTAAATGACACAGAATAAAGTTAAGTCTATTTTAATTTCACAGCCTAAGCCAGAGGGGAAGTCTCCTTATGACTTAATTGCAAAAAAATTCAATTTAAAGATCGACTATAGACCTTTTATTCATGTTGAAGAAATAACTACTTTAGAATTTAGAGAGCAAAGAATAAGTATATTGAATCATGACTCTGTAATATTTACTAGTAAAAATGCTATGGATCATTATTTTGGTATGTGTGAAAAGTTAAGAATTAAAGTTCCTGAGACATTAAAATATTTTTGTGTTTCAGAAGCAATTGCACATTATTTACAGAATTTTATTACTTATAGAAAAAGAAAAATATTTACTGGAGAACAAAGCCTTGCCAGTTTAGTGCCTATTATGCAAAAACATGAAGGAAGTAAATTTATTTTTCCATGTTCAGATGTCTTAAAAAATAGACCTAATAAATCTCTTGATGAAAGTGGTTTGGATTACACTAAAGCTCAAATGTATAAGGTGGCCTGTTCTGATTTATCTGATTTAAAAGATGTAAAGTATGATATTCTTGTTTTCTTTAGTCCAACAGGTGTGAAATCACTTATTGAGAATTTTCCAAAATTTGTTCAAAATGAGACAAGATTAGCTGTTTTTGGACCAACTACTGTCCAGTCTGCTGAAGACTTTAAATTAAGAATAGATATAAAAGTTCCTAGTCCTAAAGCTCCATCAATGTCAATGGCATTAGAGCAATATATTAAAATAGCTAATAAGAGAAAAAGATAATTTTTTTAAATAAATTCTTTATGCACAAGTTTATAAAAGCAGAGAAGTTATGTAATAAAGTTGACTCAGATATTCTTTTTTCCAATGGAAAAAGCTTCTTTTTAGAACCATTTAGAATTGTTTTTTTAAAGAAGGATTTTGATACTAATCATTTTTCACGCATTCAAATTGTTGTGCCTAAAAGGAATATTTCAAAAGCAGTAGATAGAAATAAAATCAAAAGATTTATTAGAGAGGCATACCGAAAAAATAAGAAAAGTTTAATTGATAACCTTGAATTTCATAAAACTGTAATTGATTTTTCTTTGATATATCAGATAGATGAGATTAAATCCTTCTCTTTCATTGAAGAAAAAATAAAAGCTATCTTGTTAAGTTTAATGCTAAAATAATGAAGAAGATATTTTCCTCCTTTTTTTTGTTGATTATTTTTATTTATCAAAAAACAATATCTCCAATAATTCCTGCTCGTTGTCGTTATACCCCAACTTGTTCAGAATATTCTCGTCAGTGTTTTAAAAAATTTAATATCTTCGAGGCTATTAAATTGTCTATAAAAAGAATATTAAAATGTCACCCTTGGGGAGGCAGTGGATTTGACCCTATACCTTAGAAAACTATGCTTAAGAAAAATAAAAATTTTATAATTATTTGCATTCTATCTGCTTCATTATATGGATTTGCAGATAGTTATTTTGAAATATCTAAAAATCTAGATGTTTTTACAACACTTTATAGAGAATTAAATAATTATTACGTTGATGAGACTGACCCAGGAAAGCTAATGAAAACTGGAATTGACGCTATGCTTAAATCACTTGATCCATACACAACATATATTCCAGAATCAGAGATTGAAGATTTTCGATTTATGACAACTGGTCAGTACGGCGGAATAGGTGCGGTAATAACTCAGCGAGAAAGCTATGTTTATATTAGCGAACCATATGAGGGTTTTCCTGCTCAGAAAGCTGGTTTACAAGCTGGGGATAAAATTTTAAAAATTGATGGAGAGAGCGCAAAAGATAAAACTACTGAGGACGTCAGCAAAGCATTAAAAGGAGAGCCTAATACAGAAGTTGAGCTTTTAATTGAGAGATTAAATTCAAAACAATTTAGTGTTGTTTTTAAAAGGGAAAAGATATCAGTGAAAAGCGTTCCATATTATTCTTTTATTAAAGATAATATAGCATATGTTAAGCTTAGAAGTTTTACAAGAAATTGTACCAAGGATATTAAAGACGCTCTTGTTGAAATGAAAAAAGAAAAAGATTTAGATGGGATTATATTAGACTTAAGAAGTAATCCAGGCGGGCTTTTAAATGAAGCAGTTTCAATTGTTAATCTTTTTGTTGATCAGGGTGAGGAGGTGGTTAGTACAAAAGGTAAAATTAAATCATGGGACAAGCAATATATTGCAAATAATACTCCTTTTGACACTAAAACACCAATAGCTGTATTAATCAATCAAAGTTCGGCATCTGCGTCTGAAATAGTATCTGGAGCTATTCAAGATTTAGACAGAGGAGTCGTTATAGGGCGGAGGAGTTATGGTAAAGGTTTAGTTCAGCAGACAAAGAAATTAAGCTATAACGCTCAATTAAAGTTAACAGTGGCTAAGTATTATATACCAAGCGGAAGGTGTATACAGGCGTTAGATTACAGCAATAGAAATGATGATGGCAGTGTAGGTAAAGTTCCTGATTCTTTGATGACTCCTTTTAAAACTAGAAACGGAAGAACTGTGTATGATGGAGGTGGAATTAAACCAGATATTTTAGTAGAGCAGGAGGATATTAGTAAAATATTAATTGCCTTATTAAGAGAAAGATTATTTTTTGATTATGCAACAGAATATAAGTCACTTAATGCTGATTTAGACAGTAATTTTATTATGGATGATAGTGGTTTTTTGAAGTTTGAAGCTTTTTTGCAAGACAAAGAATTTGAATATAAAACTGATACAGAGAAAATATTGGAAAAGTTGAAGAAAAAATCTAAAGAAGAAGAGTATTTTACCTTTTTAAGTGATGATTTAAATAATATTTCAAGCCAATTGTCTTTAGAAAAAAAAGATGATTTAAAAAGAAGTAAATCAGATATTCAGGAAATTTTAAGCGGAGAAATCTCTAGTAGATATTATTATCAAGAAGGAAGAATAAGAAGTTCTATTAATTATGATCTTGAAATAAATAAAGCACTTGAAATATTACAAAGTCCCTCTAGATACGATTCAATCTTAAAGGCTCTTTAGATATAGACTCTTTTTATACGTCTATTAATTTTTGAAATAAACTCATAGGGAGTTGTTTCAATTTTTCTGCAAATTGTGGTAATTAAAATATTCTCTCCAAATATTTCAACATCTTCCCCCTCTTCAGCATTAGTGTTAGTTAAATTAATGGCACAAGAATCCATACTAATCTCTCCAATTATTTCACAAAAAGTATTATTAACATATAAATTACCTACTCCATTACCCAACCTTCTGTCTAACCCATCTGCATACCCAAAAGGAACTATTCCTATTCGTAAATTTTTATTTGCCTTAAATTTAAGCCCATATCCTACAAATTCATTTCTGCTTATATTTCTTACTTGAGTGATAATAGTTTTTAGCTTGCAAACCTGTTTTATTTCTTGATTATCTATAATTCCAAATAATCCTATACCTATTCTTACGGCGTTATACTGTTGATCAGCAAAGCGAATTATACCGTTTGTGTTTAGTATATGTTTATAGGTTGAAGCATCTAGTTTAGCATCAATTTTTTTACATATTTTAGAGAACTTATCAAATTGTAATATCGAAAAATCATCATTATTTTCTTTGTCACTAGAAGCTAAGTGAGAACATATTGAAACAACATTTAATAAAGGGAATTCTTCAAGAGTTTGTATAATTAGATCTATATCTGAAAAAGAAAACCCAAATCTATTCATCCCTGTATTAAATTTTAAATGAATATTTAGTGGTTTTTTTAAATTGCCTAATTTTTTTAATATTCTCAAATTATATATTGTAACTTCTAAATTATATTTTATTATTTCTGATGTTGATTTGACTCCAGGGTTTGCAACTATTATTACGCTTTTTATGCCATTTTTTCTTAAACTTATTCCTTCTTCAAAGTCTGCTACCCAAAATGCATCTACTTTTAAAAATTCTAATATTTTAGAGATATTTATATCTCCTAGGCCATATGCATAAGCTTTAACCACAGCGATAACTTTAGTCTTTTTGTCTAGTTTTTTTTTAAAAAATTCTAGATTTTTAGTTATTGACTTTTCTTTAACATAAAGAATAGTTTCATGTAAATTACTCATTGATTTTTAGTCTAGTATTAAAACAATTCCTACAAAGTGCTAAATAATCGGACTTTTCTCCAATTTGAATAAGTTCCTTTTTTGCGCCTTTTCTGAAAGTGTGATTAGCTTCACACCCACAGTGATTGCACTGGGCATGCATTTTTAATACTTTTTCAGCTAAAGCCATGATCTGAGGCATACATGAAAATGGTCTTCCTAGAAAGTCCATGTCTAGTCCAGCTACTATAACTATCTTACCCTTATTAGCCAATTCATTACAAACTTTTATAATTTCATGATCAAAGAATTGTATTTCGTCAATTCCAATAATATCACACCCTAAAGAAAGTTTTATTATTTCATTAGGATTTTTTACAGATTGAGACTTGAATTTATTTTGATTGTGAGAAACAATATCTGTGTCATGATACCTAGAATCAACAGCAGGTTTAAAGCCAATGACTTTCTTTTTGTTTTTTTGCTCAACTTTCAATCTACTAATAAGCTCTTCAGTTTTTCCAGAAAACATAGACCCACATATAACCTCAATATGTCCTGTAGGAATTGAAATATTGTTTTCAGCTGTTCCAGTCATAATTCTTTTATCTTTAGTTATGTTTGCTAACAAAAGTATAAAAAGGCATACTATATTTTTATGATTATAAGATTTTTATTAACTACGGCAACTTTACTTTTTCTCAACAGCTCCTATCTCTATTCCCAAATTGACACATTAGGAGTTAATAATTCTAGAGTTTTACTAGTAGGAAGTAGCCTGGCTTTAAGTTTAGGAGCCTCATATGCTTATGTAGAAAATGCTTGGTGGAAAGATATTTCTTCAGAATTTCATTTTGACCCTGGAAATGATTTAGTTTATGCTTTAAATGTTGATAAGGCCGCACATTTTTTAGGAGGAGTTTATGCTTCAGATTTATTTTCACAATCTTTTTTATGGACCGGTATGAAAAGAAAAAAAGCTTTATGGTATGGTGCATTATTTGGCTCATCTATCCAGCTTGCTATAGAAATGAAAGATGCATATGCTCCATACTGGGGTTTTAGTAAATATGATTTAGGATTAGGTTCTTTGGGTTCGTTTTGGCCGGTTATGCAGTCTTATTCTAAAGATCTTAGTGCTTTAAACTTTAAGTTTTCATACTTTAAACATTCAAATATATACTGGGACCTTGAGGCTCAGAGAGACAAAAACCCATCTCGTTTTGCGTGGTATGATGATTATCCAAATCAGACATATTGGATATCTGCAGATTTAAACTATTTCTTAAAAACTAAACAAATTCCCGACTGGCTGAATATTGCTGTTGGTTTTGGATTAGATAATACTCAATACTTAGATAACTCAACAAAAATGGGAGGGAATAATGAATATTATATTGCTTTAGATTATAATATTTTTAAATTATTAAAAAATTGGCAAACTCCCCTATCAAGAAAAGTAAAATATTTTTTAAAATATTTTAAATTACCAGCCCCAACGATAAGAGTTTCTCCAAAATTAAAATTCTATCCATTTTTTATTTAACTTTATCTAAATGTCTAAATTATATATTATACCAACCCCAATTGGAAACCTAAAGGATATAACAATAAGAGCAGTTGACTTATTGTCTGAAGTAGATCTTATACTTGCTGAGGACACTAGGGTAAGTAAAAAATTATTAAATCATTATGACATCGATACCCCGCTGTATTCTTTTCATCAATTTAATGAGCATAAAAAGCTTCCAAATATTATTAGTAAACTTAAAGCTAATCATAAACTAGCTTTAATCTCTGATGCTGGAACTCCAGGAATATCTGATCCGGGATTTTTAATTGTCAGAGAGTGTATTAGAAATAATATTCAAGTTGAGTGTTTGCCTGGCGCAACAGCTTTTGTTCCTGCACTTGTTAATTCTGGATTATCTATTGAAAGATTTGTATTTGAGGGCTTTTTGCCAGTAAAAAAAGGGAGATTAACCAGGCTAAATAGTTTAGAAAATGAAACAAGAAGTATTGTTTTTTATGAATCTCCTCATAGATTATTAAAAACATTAAAGCAGTTTTGTGATATTTTTGGTGAAACAAGGCAAGTTTCTATCTCTAGAGAAATCTCAAAGATTTTTGAAGAGAATAAAAGAGGAAGTTTAAAAGAAATTCTAACCTTTTTTGAGGAAAAAAAACCAAGAGGTGAGTTTGTAATTATTTTATCTGGAAAAGAAAAGTGATTAGTAAATGGAAAATATCAGAGCCAAATTTAATTAAATCTCGTAATCTTTCTGAGTCCTTAGAGGTCTCTTTAGACATAGCCAAACTTCTAATTCTTAGAAATATTGAAACTTTCTCTCAAGCTAAAAGCTTCTTTCGCCCACAGCTTAATAATATGCATGATCCTTTTAAAATGAAAGGAATGCAAAAGGCAGTGGATCGAATTATCTTAGCTATTCAAAAAAAACAAAAAGTCTTAATTTATGGTGATTATGATGTTGATGGAACTACTGCTGTCTCTCTAGTTTTTGAGTTTTTTAGAGATAAAATTTTAGATATTGATTATTATATTCCAGATAGATATACTGAGGGATATGGTGTTTCCATGGCTTCTATTGATTATGCTAAAAAAAACAATTATTCTTTGATAATTGCTCTTGATTGTGGTATTAGGGCTGTCGAGCAGGTTGATTATGCGCATAAAAAATATATTGATTTTATTATATGTGATCATCATAACCCAGGAGATCAACTGCCATTAGCAATAGCAATTCTGAATCCTAAACAAGCTGATTGCACGTATCCATTTAAAGAGCTTTCAGGTTGTGGTGTAGGCTTTAAATTAGTTCAGGCTTACTGCATATCCCAAAATATTGATCTTGACAGTACAATACATCTTCTTGATTTATTAGCAATTTCTATTGCTGCAGATATTGTGCCAATTAATGGTGAGAATAGAACTTTAATGTTTTTTGGTTTAAAGCAATTAAATTCAAAACCTCGCCCAGGCCTTTTAGCTTTAATAAATATTGCTGAGAAAAAAAATGAAATAAAAATATCAGATATTTTATTTGGAATAGCTCCTTTAATTAATGCTGCTGGTAGAATTATTCATGGAAAAAAAGCGGTTCAAGTTTTAATTGAAAAAAAAATCTCTCAAGCAAATATTTATGCTAAAGAAATTAAGGAAAATAATAATACAAGAAAAGAACTCGATAAGTCTATTACAGAGGAGGCTATTAAGAAAATAGATAGTCAGAAGAAATCAACCGTATTATACTCCTCAAAATGGCATAAAGGAGTTGTGGGTATTGTAGCCTCTAGAGTAATAGAGAAATTCTATAAGCCGACAATAATTCTTGTAGAAAAAGATGGTATGCTGACAGGTTCAGCTCGATCAGTGCATGACTTTGATATTTATCAAGCAATTAATGAATGTGCATATTTATGCGAAAAGTTTGGAGGTCATAAATATGCTGCAGGGCTATCAATTAAAAAAGAAAATATTGAAGCGTTTATTTTAAAATTTGAAGAAGTAGTTTCTAGAGATATCAAAGATGATCAGCTAAATATGAAGTTTAATATTGATCTAGAAATATCTTTAGCGCAAATAAATAATAAGTTTTTTAGGTTGATAAAACAGTTTGCCCCTTTTGGCCCGATTAATCCTAATCCAAAATTTATTTCAAAAAATGTACATCTAAATAGCTGTAGAGCAATTGGTCAAGATAAGTCTCATTTAAAGTGTATTGCAAGTGATAATTTGGGTTTTCAAATTGAGGCTATTGGTTTTGGGTTAGCTACAAAGCTCCCTTTACTAAATAATTCTTTAACTGTAAGTATTTGTTACGGGATAACCGAAAATATCTGGAATGGAAAAACTACAAATCAAATTATTATTTATGATATTAGAATATAAATTATAAGACACCTCTACCGATTTTTGCTGCAATCTGTTTTTTAATTTCAATAAGGTTTTTTAATAAACTAATTTCTTTAGATTCGATAGTATTAGATTTCATTTTATTTTGAATAAGCTGAATGTTAAATTCTATATGTTGCAGTTTCAGAGATAGTATAGCTTTTTCAGCTGTTTTTTTTAGGTTATTTTTTTCAATTCCTGTATATATTTTATGCTTTTTAACCCAATTATCACTTATCACATGCTCATTGCTTATCATATCAATAGAAAACTTGCTGATTTCAGTTTGTTCGTGATTCACAAAATATTTATGTGAAATTTTTTCATTAGAGTTTGCTAGAAATTGAATTTTATCAAAAATTAATTTATGTATTTTATCTTGAATTTTAATATTATCCGATAAAAGCTCTTCTATAATAAATTCTCCAACTGTAGTTACTTCGTCATTAAAAGAAATTTCTTCATTAAAATAATTTATTAGTAATCTAATTATTTCTTTTTCAGAGCTGATGATTTTATTGTTTTCGGAAAAATTATTTTTTTTATTTATGTTTTTCTCAACCTGTTGCTTACTGTTTGATAATGTTGATTTCTTTCTTTGTTGGTCAATATCTCTTAATAAAATACTTTCTTTAACATCAAGAATCTTACTACAAATTTTACAGTATTCAGTTCTTGTTAGATAATCTGGGATTAATGCGATAGACTGAATAATATCTTTTATAATCTCAACTCTTTTTATTGGATCTTCTTCGCTCTCAGAATATAATATAGATGTCTTAAATGTTATAAAGTCTTTTGATTTTTTGGCTAAAAATAATTGAAAATCTTCTGTAGATAATATTTTAGAATAAGAGTCGGGATCATGGTTTTCAGGAAAAGGAACAACTTTAACATTCATTCCTTCTTTAAGAATCATATCAACACCTCTAAATGAGGCTTTTATTCCAGCCGAATCACCATCAAATAGAATAGTAATGTTTTTAGTAAATCGACTAATTAACTTTATTTGATCAATTGTTAATGAAGTGCCTGAAGCAGAAACAACATTTTCAATTCCTTTTTGATGTAATGCTATAACATCTGTATAGCCTTCAACTATATAACAATTGTCTTTTTTGCTTATTGCATTTTTAGCAAAATAGATGCCATATAAAACCTTACTCTTATTATAGATTAAAGATTCTGGAGAGTTTTGATACTTAGCTTTCGCATTTTTATTTAAAGCTCGTCCACCAAAGCCTAAAATTCTACCCGAAAAACTATGAATTGGAAAAATCACTCTTTCTTTGAAACGATCTACAATCTCATTTTCATTAACTCTATATGCAAGCCCTGATTTCTCGAGATACTCTTCTGAAAAAGAGTTTTTTAAAGCATCTTTACATAATGCATTTTTCATTTTCGGGCTATATCCAAGCTCAAATTTTTGCATTATGTCGTTAGTGAAGCCTCGTTCTTTAAAATAAGATATACCAATACTTGTCCCTTCCTGCTCTAAAAGAGATTTCATGAAAAATTTATTAGCATATGAAGTAATAATATATAAACCATCTTTTTCATTTGCTGTTTGAGTTTGCTCAGAAGTCATTTCTGCTTCTTCAACTTCAATATTATATTTTTTTGCTAAATATTTTAATGCTTCAGGATAATTATAATGTTCTTTATCCATTAAAAAACTAACACTATTCCCTCCTTCTCCACATCCAAAACATTTATATATTCCTTTACTTGGCGACACAGTAAATGAGGGTGTTTTTTCATTATGAAATGGACATAGTCCTAATAAATTAACACCTCTTTTTTTTAAAGTAACAAAATCTCCAACAACCTCTTCAATTTTTACGGTTTCAAATATTTCGTCTATTGTGTGCTTTGGAATCATTTTTTTCTATTTACAACATAATCCATCAACATGCCTAACGATTTTACTGCCTCATTTTTATCTAATGTATTCAAAATTTTTATGGCTTTTGTGTAGTACATCATCATTTTTTTTTCACCATATTCAAGTCCTCCGCCATCACTTACAATATCTAATATTTTTTCAATTTTCTCTTGATTTTTACTATCATTTTTAATTGTATTTATAATGAAATCTTTATCTTTTTTTTGCGCTTTGTTAAGTACATGAATTAAGGGAAGAGTCATTTTTTTTTCTCTTATATCTAAGCCTGTTGGTTTTCCAATTAATGTAGTTTGAGTATAATCAAAGAGATCATCTTTTATTTGAAAAGCTATACCTGCATACTCACCAAATAATCGCATTTTCTCAATATTATTTTCTGTCGTATTTATAGAGTTTGCCCCACTCTCACAGCATGCGGCGATTAGTGTTGCTGTTTTTTTCTTTATAATTTCAAAGTAAATTTCTTCAGTAATATTAAGCCTTCTTGTTTTTTCTATTTGTAATAACTCTCCTTCACTCATTTCTTTTACAGCTTTACTTACAATTTTTAGTAAGGTAAACTCTTCTTTCTCAACAGCAAGAAGTAGTCCCCTTGAAAGAAGAAAATCTCCTACAAGAACAGCGATTTTATTTTTCCATAGAGCATTTATTGAAAAAAAACCTCTCCGTAGATTAGATTCATCTATAACATCATCATGTACTAATGTGGCAGTATGTAGTAGCTCAATCATTGAAGCTGCATTATAAGTGCTTTCATTAATATCACTAAAAGATTTCGCACACAAGAACACAAACATTGGTCGCATTTGCTTACCCTTTCTTTTAATAATGTAATGCATTATCTTATCTAGTAAAGAAACATTAGTTTTTAATGAATATTTGAATTTTTCTTCAAATAGACTCATTTCTTTCTTTATAGGAAGCTTAATTTGCTTAATTATAGACATTTTACAAGAAAATATTTAAGCGAATATACAAACTTTAGCTAGAGAGATTTAGCTTTTTTTTTGAAATTTATTTCAATTTATTTACTAGCTGACCACATGCAGCATTAATATCTTTTCCTTTGCTTTTTCGTAGATTAACAATAAGGTTTTTTGATTCTAAAAACTGAATAAAATCATTTGTTTTTTTATTTGAAGACTTGGTGTATTCTAAGTCATCAACAGAATTATATTCAATAAGATTAATTTTACAAGGGCTTATTTTAGTAAATTTAACCAGTTCATGTGCATCTTCAATGCTATCATTAATATTATTAAAAAGGATGTACTCATAAGTTATTCTTGAACCAGTTTTATCATAAAAATAACGTATAGATTCTTTTAATTTTTCAAGAGGAATAGCACGATTAATAGGCATTAATTCTTCCCTTTTAACATCTGACGCTGAATGTAAACTAATTGCTAGGTGAAACTTAACGTTATCGTCTGCCAGTTTTTTTATCATTTTACTTATTCCAGCTGTTGAAACCGTAATTCTTTTTGGAGAAATCTCTAGACCTTCTTTATTAGTGATAAAATGTATCCCCTTTAATAGATTGTCATAGTTAAGAAGAGGCTCTCCCATCCCCATAAACACAATATTGCTTAAAGGTTTCCCGAAATTTAGTAATGCCTCTTCATTTAGAATATAAACCTGATCATATATCTCACTGTATGTTAGGTTTCTTTCAAGTTTTAGTGTCCCTGTTGCACAGAAGTTACACGATAGGCTACAACCTACTTGAGAGGAAACGCATGCAGTGAGTCTTTTTTTTGATGGAATTAAAACGCCTTCAACTAAATCATTATCATGAAGCTTTAGACTATATTTAATAGTACCATCACTACTTTTTTCAGCTTTATGAATTCTTATAGCTTGAATTGAGAAATGATCATCTAGTGTTTTTCTTAATTCTTTTGATAATGACGACATTTCATCAAATGTCACGGCACGTTTTTTCCAAAGCCATTCATATACTTGCTTAGCTCTAAATTTAGGAATATTAATGCCTGCAAAAAACTGGACCAATTCTTCTTGCTCGAGATTTCTTATATCTTTTTTAGTATTCATTATCTTTGCAAAGATATATTTACTTTTGACCCATGCGTTTTTTACAAGCTGATTATTTATTTCCCTTACATTCTCCTCCTATAAAAAAGGGAGTTTTACAAGTTGATAAATTTGGATTTATTATTGGTTTGTATACTCCTGACCAGCTGTCCAATATTAAAATAGAGTATTTTCCAGGAATTATTTGTCCAGGCTTCATTAATTCACATTGTCATTTAGAGTTAAGTCATATGCATAATTATATTGCAAAGGATACGGGGCTTATTAATTTTATTAAAAAGATTAAAGAAAGAAATAGTTTTAGCTCATCTGAGATTCAAGATGCCATAAGAAAATCTGAAAATCAGATGATAAAAAACGGTATTGTAGGTGTTGGTGATATTTGTAACACTTTAGATACTCTAAAGTTAAAGTCAAAAAGTAAGTTGCGGTACTATAATTTTATTGAAGTTTTTGAGGTCTTTAAGAATAAGGTTGACTTTACATTATCACAAGCTATTAAGATAAGGGATACATTTAAAAGTTATGATCTTAGTGCAAATATTACACCCCATTCTACATATAGCGTTTTACCCGAGCTTATGAAAAAAATCTACAGTATACAAGAAGGGGTGAATAGTGTTTTGTCAATTCATAATCAAGAAACCAAAGAAGAAAACCAATTATTTAAATTTAAAAAAGGCGGATTATTTAGATGGCTCTCTAGTATAAATGCATCAAAAGATATTTGGGAAAATTATAGTTGTTCTAAAGAAAAAATAGAAAAAACAGATACAATAAGACACCTTCTTGTTCACAATACATTTTCTGTTAAGAATGATTTAATGGATGTTTATTATTGTACTTGCCCAAAGGCAAATTTATATATAGAAAATAAATTACCAAATTATTCAATTTTTAATATTGAAAAACTTTGTATTGGCACAGATAGTTTAGCATCCAATGATTCACTTTCTATACTAGAGGAACTATTAGTAGTACAAAACAATTCAGATTTTGATCTTAATTCTCTTTTAAAGATTGCGTGTAGAAATGGTGCTGAATGTTTAGGTTTTGAAAATTTAGGCACTTTTAAGATAGGCAAAAATCCTGGTGTAAATCTTATTACAAATATAGATAAAATGAAAATAACCTCTAAATCATTTATTAAGGTAATTGCCTAATTCATAAATGCTTTAGCAATTTTCAAATCTTCTTCTTTTGTAATTTTAATGTTTGTTTCCTCTCCCGCTATTAGTAATATTTTTCCAGAATATGCTTCAAAGACTGAAGCATCATCTGTAAAACCTTTAGCGGAAGTATTAACATAAGCTTGTTTGATTTCAGAGCCAAAAAAACATTGGGGAGTTTGCACTAAAACTAAATCTGAACGATCTATAATTTTACTAGAAGATAAATTGATTTTTTGTCTCACCGATTCTTTTATGTAAACTACTGGAATTACTCCAAGGTTTTTTTTTACCTCAACAATTAATTTTGAAATTAGATTAGATGAAATTAATGGTCTTGCGCCGTCATGTATTGCTACAACGCAGTTATCATCAACATAATTTAAGCCATTCTTTACAGAGGAGTATCTATCAATTCCTCCAACTACAATTTCATGCTTAATAGAAAAGGAATATTGCTGGCATAATTCTTTCCAGAATTTGATTTTTTCTTTATGAAGAACTAAAATAATTTTATTAAACGAAGAAAATTGTTTAATCGTGTGCATGAGTATGGGGAGATCATTTACAGTTATGAATTGTTTTGGTACAATTGAATTCATCCTTTCTCCTTTGCCTCCAGCAACGATTAAAGCAGTCTTTTTCATTCTATATTATTAGCATGGCGTCACCATAAGTATGAAATTTATATTTTTTCTTCACACCTTCTTTGTAAGCTTTTATAAGTAGATCATATCCGGAGAATGCTGAAACCTGCATCATTAAAGAAGATTTAGGTAAATGGAAATTTGTAAGCATTGCATTTGCTATTTGGAAATTATGAGGAGGGAATATAAATAGATTTGTCCATCCATCAAATGGGATTACCATTTGTTTTGTAGAAACACTACTCTCAAGTGTTCGCATCACTGTTGTTCCAACAGCGCATATTCTCTTTGAATTTAGTTTAGCTTTATTGATTCTTTCAGAAGCCTCATTATCAATTATCATTTTTTCTGACTCCATTTTATGTTTTGATAAGTCTTCAACCATTATTGGAGCAAAAGTTCCTAGTCCAATATGTAATGTAGTTTCAGCAAAATCTACTCCTTTGATTTTCATTTTTAGCATTTGTTCTTTACTAAAATGAAGTCCAGCAGTTGGTGCTGCAACAGCTCCCTCATGCTTTGCGTAAATTGTTTGATATCTATCAGTGTCTTGGGCCGTTGGTTCTCTCTTTATAAATCTAGGGAGAGGGGTGCTTCCTAAAGCGTTTAATGTTTCTTTAAATTCTTCATGAGTACCATCATAAAGGAATCTTAAGGTTCTTCCTCTAGAAGTAGTATTGTCAATGACTTCAGCTATCAGTTCATCATTTTCCCCAAAGAATAATTTATTACCTATTCTGATTTTTCTAGCTGGATCAACAAGAACATCCCAGAGTCTATTTTGTTGATTGAGTTCCCTCAGCAAGAATACTTCAATTTTTGCTCCAGTCTTTTCTTTATTTGCATATAATCTAGCTGGAAATACTTTAGTGTTGTTAAGGCAAAGCATATCTCCATCATCAAAATAATCAATTAGATCACCAACATGTTTGTGTTCTATCTCTCCAGTTTCTCTATGAATTACCATTAGCTTAGATTCATCTCTACTTTTAGCAGGAGTCTCTGTAATTAGCTTTTCAGGTAAATCAAAGTTAAACATTGATAATTTATATTTCATAATGGTAATTTTTTTAAGGACTGCAAATATAACACATTGACTTGCTGATGTCAATAGTTTTTAACTATTAAGTTGTTTTTCGAAATCTTTTATAGAAAAAGAAGATTTTAAATTATAATTTCCAATTGCTGATCTTGAAAGAGAAATTAAGTGGCCACCATTATTTAGTTTTAATCCTAGATCATTAGCAATTGACCTAATATATGTTCCTTTACTACAAACAATTTCTATTTTTAATTTTGGCAAAGACATATCTAGTATTTTTATTGAATATATTGTAATTTTTCTAGATTTTATTATAACATCATCCCCTCTTCTTGCTTTAGCATATAATCGTTCTCCATTTACTTTTATAGCTGAATATATTGGAGGGATTTGGTCAATTTCTCCTTTAAATGTTTCAAGAGCTTTCACTACATTTTGTTCAGTTATTTTATTTATTGCAAACCTTTGGTTTATTTCTGTTTCTAAATCAAATGAAGGAGTTGTTGATCCCAGTAATATTTCAGCAATATATGTTTTTTGCAGGTCTTGAAATTCAGTGATTTTTTTTGTAAATTTTCCTGTACAAATAATCATTAAGCCAGTTGCAAGAGGGTCTAAGGTGCCGGCATGTCCTACTTTTATTTTTTTTAATTTAAATTTTTGCTTTATCAGATTTCTAGTTTTTTTTACTAAATCAAAAGATGTCCATCCAAGAGGTTTGTTGAAGAGCAGGATTTGGCCATCAAGAAACTTGTTTTTTTCTAGATCATTTTCTTCTAAAAGCATTAGATGTTCGTTATAATAATAACAGAAAAACCAATGATAAAACAATAAAAAGAGAAGTATTTAAGCTTGCTTTTTTTTACAATCTTTATCATCCATGTACATGCAAATAATCCAGTTATAAATGCTGCTATAAAGCCAATAGTTAGCTCATTCACAATAGCATCAGCAAATATATTTTCTGAAGAAAATAAATCTTTAGTAATTTTACCGAAAATTAAAGGAACAACCATTAGAAATGAAAATCTTGCAGCCTTCTCTTTGTCTATACCAAGAAGTACAGCTGTTGAGATTGTTGCCCCAGACCTTGAAATGCCAGGGAGAATTGCAACAGCTTGAGACAACCCAATAATAAGAGCATTCAAAAAGGTCACTTCTTTGGACGTATATTTTGCTTTGTCTGCTAGAAATAGAATCCCTCCAGTTACAATTAACATTGCTCCAACAAGATTTAGGTTGCCGTTAAAGAGCTCTTCAATTTGATCATTAAAAAAGACCCCTATTAACGCTGCTGGAATCATAGAAGTGATAATTTTTAGAGCAAAGAAAAATTCTTCGTTTTTCTTGAAAAGAAAAAGACCTTTTATTATTTCATTAACTTCTTTTCTGAAAATCACAATTGTACTTAATGCTGTAGCAAAGTGTAGCACTACGGTCATTAACATGCTTTGGCTAGCAACTTCATCACTTCCTAAAATACCTTTAGCAATCTCTAAATGTCCACTACTGCTAACTGGAAGGAATTCTGTGAGTCCTTGAATTATTCCAAGTAAAATTGCATTAATTATATCCATTAAGGACTAGTCTTTTGATACATACATTATAGCAAAAATTTCAATAATAAATCCTAAGACAATTAATATTGGAGCAAGTGTTAATCTTCTGAAATTAAATATTTCATAAGAAAACTTATTTGGGTCTTCAGACCCACCGCCAATCATTAATATTAGTCCAGAAGCTATAAGTATAATTCCTGTAATTAGTAAGATATAATTTTTTTGTTTAAATACGAAGTTCATAGTTTTTAGTTGTAAAGTTCACCTTCTGGTACATTAATAAATTTCTTAACAGCAAAATATGTAGACAGACTGCTAAGTAAAAGTCCGCTAATAAATATTAAAACAAATACTATCCCAATTACTTGTAGGTCATTAATATTTAAAATATTTGCTGTTTCTGCTTGAACTAGCTTGATAGATCCAATAAGCATAAAAATAGCAAAAATTGAACTATACATTCCCTGATATAAGCCATCAACAAGAAAGGGTTTTTGAATAAAGCTATTTTTAGCCCCCACAAGCCTCATTGTTCTAATAATAAATCGTTTTGAGTACACAGATAGCCGAATTGTATTGTTAATAAGCGCAAATGCGATTATAAATAGGATAATGCAAAATGTTAGTAATACAAATGAAAGTTTTTGTACGTTATTATTTATTTTATCTATTAAATTTTCTTGATAATAAACTTCGTAAACAATATTGTTTTGATTAAGTTTATTAGTGATAACTCTCAAGCTGTCGTTATTAGCATACTCGGGATGTAACTTAACATCTATTGAAGATAGTATCGGGTTAAAACCTAAAAAAGAAACAAAATCTTCTCCAAGCTCATTCTCAAGTTCAGTTGTTGCACTTTCTTTAGAAATAAATGTAGTTTCTTTTGTAAAGGGCATTGCATCAATTGTTTTGTTAAAGCTCATAACCTCAACTTGTTTTGCATTTTCTTTAAGCATTATGGAAAATCCAATGTTTTCTTTTATATAATTAGATAAGTTTTGTGCGTTTATTAAAACTAATGAGAGTAGCCCTACCACAAAAAGTACTAGAGATAAACTTATCACAACGGAAGCTGAAGATGAAATTAATTTCCTGTTTAAAGATTTATTTTTTTGTTTATTCATTCTATTCGCTAAAATATAAAAATACTATAAAGATTAGTTTGTATTGATTAACTTTGTAAAACAGTAATAAATAAATTGATGGAGTACGATTTTAAGAAAATTGAAAGCAACTGGCAAAAATATTGGTCTGATAACTTAATAAATCAAGTTAAAGAAGATTCTGAAAAGCAAAAATTTTATGTTCTGGACATGTTTCCTTATCCATCAGGCGCAGGTCTACATGTTGGGCATCCTCTTGGCTATATAGCCTCAGATATTTATGCTCGATTCAAAAAGCTTAAAGGTTTTAATGTTTTACACCCCATGGGTTATGATTCATTTGGTTTACCAACAGAGCAATATGCAATTCAAACAGGTATTCACCCTGCAGTAGCAACGAAGATTAATACTAAAAGATATAGATCACAATTAGATAAGATTGGTTTTTCTTTTGACTGGAGTCGTGAGGTACAAACTTCTGATCCAAAATATTATAAGTGGACACAATGGATTTTTAAACAACTTTTTCAATCTGTGTATTGTAAAAAATCTGATAAAGCTGTTGATGTTTTAGAGGCTATAAATTATTTTAAAAACAATGGTAATTTAGATTGTCCATATTTTACAGATAGTTTAATTCAGTTTACAAAAGAAGAATGGAATTTGTGGTCCGAACAAAAAAAACAAGATGTTTTGCTTTATTACAGGCTTGCTTTCTTATCAGAAACTATGGTTAATTGGTGCCCTGATCTAGGCACTGTTCTAGCAAATGATGAGGTAAAAAATGGTCTCTCTGAAAGAGGAGGTTTTCCTGTTGAGCAAAAGAAAATGAAACAATGGTCTTTGCGTATTACTGCTTATGCAGATAGGCTTAATTATTCATTAAAAGACTTAGATTGGTCTGATTCTTTAAAAGAAATTCAAAGAAATTGGATTGGAAAGTCAAAAGGTGCAATACTTAATTTTCAACTTGAAAGTTTTAAAGGTAAGATTGATGTCTTTACTACAAGACCAGATACTGTTTTTGGTGTAAATTTTTTAGTGCTTGCTCCTGAACATAGGCTAGTTTCTCAAATTGTAACCTCAGAGCATCTTGATAGCGTTAACACGTACATAAATATCTCTAAATTAAAAACAGAACGAGATCGTCAATCAGATAAAAAAGTCAGCGGGGTATTTACCGGAAGTTATGCTATCCATCCTTTTAGCGGAGAAAAAGTAGCTGTTTGGATCGCTGATTATGTTTTAGCCTCTTATGGAACAGGAGCTGTTATGGCAGTTCCTTGTGGTGATCAAAGAGATTGGTTATTTGCAAATAATTTTAATATCGATATTTTAAATGTCTTTAAAGATAAAGACATCTCTGAAAGTGCTTACGAGAATAAAGATGCTGTAATTATTAATTCAGGGTTTTTAAATGGCTTAAGTTGTAATGAAGCAATTGCAAAAGCTATAGCTTTTGCAGTAGAAAAAAAAGTTGGGCAAGAGAAAATTAATTATAGATTAAGAGATGCTGTTTTTTCTCGTCAAAGATACTGGGGAGAGCCTTTTCCTATATACTATAAGAAAAACACTCCCTACTTAGTAGATGATGACGTAGTTGTTGAGCTGCCAGACATAGATAAATATTTACCTACCAAAGATGGTGATCCGCCACTGGCAAGAGCACATGAGTCTGATTGGAATTTCTTTAAGGGAGATTCAATGGATACAAATATTATGCCGGGATGGGCAGGTTCTTCATGGTATTTTTTGCGCTTTATGGACCCGCATAATGAGACTGAATTTGTCTCTAAAGAAAAATCAGATTATTGGAACCAAGTTGATTTATATATTGGGGGCGCTGAACATGCAGTTGGACATTTATTATATTCACGTTTTTGGACTAAGTTTCTTTTTGACAAGGGATATATTTCATTTAATGAGCCTTTTAAAAAGTTAATTAATCAAGGGATGATTCTTGGAAGATCTAATTATGTTTATAGAGTTAAAGATTCAAATAAGTTTGTTACAAAAAGTCAAAAAAATAATTTTGAAACAACAGCTCTACATGTTGACATAAATATTGTTGATAATGATATCTTAGACATAGATAAATTCAAAAAATGGCGTAAGGAATATGAAAATGCAGAATTTATTCTAGAAGATGGTAGATATGAGTGTGGGTTTGAAATTGAAAAGATGTCAAAATCAAAATATAATACTCAAACTCCAGATGATTTAATTGAAAAATTTGGAGCTGATACTCTAAGACTATATGAAATGTTTTTAGGTCCTCTTGAGCAGTTTAAGCCTTGGAGTACAAAAGGAATTAATGGGGTCCATAATTTTTTAAGAAAACTATGGAGACATCTTCATGATGAACATAATAATATTCTTATCACTGAAAATACTGCTAGTGAAAATTCTTTTAAGACAATACATAGGGCAATTAAAAGAGTTGAGGAAGATATAGAGAGGTATTCTTTTAATACTGTTGTTAGTAATTTAATGATATGCCTTAATGAACTAGTTGAGCAGAAATGTAGAGATAGAGATATTATTTCTTCTTTTATTATTTTACTTTCTCCTTATGCACCACATATAGCAGAAGAGATTTGGTTTGAGTTAGGCGAGGACTCAAGTATCACTTTATCTAATTTTCCTGTTTTTGATGAATCAATTTTAGTTGAAAAAGAATTTGAATACCCTATTTCTTTTAATGGAAAAATGAGGTATAAGTTAGCATTTTCTCTAGATGCTTCAAAAGAAAATATTGAAAATTCTGTTATGAATCATGAAAAAACTATTCATTACCTAGCAGGGAAATCACCAAAAAAGATAATTATTGTTCCCAAAAAGATTGTCAATATTGTTTTTTAAAAACTAATGTGCGCAAACTCCTAACTTTTTTTGTTTTAAGTAATCTTTACGTTTCTTTCTGTGTAGCCACACTTGCGTTTTCATTCCAATATATATATTCTAGTTTTAATATTAATGTTATTTTATTTTTATTTGCATCTACTTTTATGTCTTATAATTTTCATAGAATAATTATTGTAAATAACAACCATAAACATAAAAGAAGAAAATGGGTTCTTGAAAATTATAATTACTTAAGATTAGTTTCAGTATTTTCAATTTTAATAATGATTTTTGTTTTTTTTAAGTTTCAGAGAATAACTCAAGTTCTAGTTTTAATTATTTCGCTCATCTCTTTTCTGTACCCATTCTTTCTAAGAAAGATACCCTATATTAAAATTTTTGTAATTGCCTTTGTCTGGGCTTTTTGCACTAATATTTTAACTTTTGTTGAAAATAGTATTGTAATTGATAGGCAGATATTTATCTCTTTTTTTAAAACATTTTTATTTGTTATAGCCATTACAATACCTTTTGATATTAGAGATATTCGTTTTGATGATTTAAAAATGAAAACTTTACCTATTGTTTTTGGAAGTGTTAAGTCAAAAAAAATTGCAATAACCTTACTGTGTCTGTGCTTACTTATTTCTGTTTTTGAGTATTTAGTTTTTGATTTCAAAATTTATTTATTCATCTCCTTTTTTTCATCTTATATTTACTCTCAATATTTAATACGTTTTTCTAGCGAGCAAAAAGAAGATTGGTATTTTTCCTTTTTTGTAGAATCTGCTTCTTTGTCGCTTTTAGTTTTTTTAATTATTACATCAAACTTTTTGTGAAAATATCTTCTTATATTTACTGAATATTTAAATTAAAATCATGTCTGACAAAACCTCTTCAGTTCATTATATAAACTACTTAGATCTTGATAAGATTTTAGATGCACAACACCCTCTTAGTAAAGTTGATGAAAACACAAATGAAGCTCATGAGGAGATGTTATTCATTATTATCCACCAAACTTATGAGCTATGGTTTAAGCAGATAATTCATGAGGTTACCTCTATTATGGATTTGTTTAAATCTGAAAAAATTGATGAAGAAAATGTTGGTTTAATTGTTGGTAGAGTAGCCAGAGTAAATAAAATTCTCGAAGTGTTAGTTAAACAACTAGATATTTTAGAAACTATGACGTCACTCGACTTCTTGGACTTTAGAAATTATCTTTCCCCAGCTTCAGGATTTCAGTCTCATCAATTTAGAAAGCTAGAGGTAATGCTTGGATTAAAAATTAAGAATCGTCATCAGTTTGGGGGCTGCCCATATCACAGTCAGTTCACTGGAGATAAGAAAAAAGAAATTCTTGAGATAGAGGAGAGTATTTCTTTATTTGATTTAGTAGAAAATTGGTTAGAAAGAATTCCGTTTCTTAAAATGAAAGATTTTAATTTTATAGAAAAATATAAAAAAGCAGTTTGGGAAATGATAGATAATGAGATAGCAGAAATTAATAATTCAGATGTTCTTAATGAGAATGACAAATCTATTAGAGTAAAAATGATAGATGAAAATAAAAAGTATTTTGAAAATGTTTTTAACGAACAAAATCATGCAAAATCTGTAGCTGAAGGAACAACAAAACTATCGTATAAGGCAACTATGTCTGCTCTTTTAATTAATCTTTACAGGGAACAGCCGATACTCCATTTACCATATAGATTTCTTCGTGAACTTGTGGATATGGATCATAAAATTGCAGCCTGGCGTTTTCGACATGTGCAAATGGTTGAAAAAATGTTGGGTCAAAAAATTGGGACTGGAGGGTCTTCAGGTCAAGGGTATCTAAAGAAAACAGTGGATCAACACAGGTTATTCGAAGATATAGCAAATATTGCAACTCTTATGATTTCAAGACAATACCTGCCCAAGCTTCCAGATAGTATTAAATCAGAGTTGGGTTATAATTTTACAAAAAAATAAATGAATTTAAGCTTAAAAAATAAAAATGCAATTGTTTGCGGGAGCACTCAAGGAATAGGAAAGGCTACTGCGATAGAATTTGCAAATCAAGGAGCTAATGTTACTCTAATAGCAAGAAATAATACTGTTTTAAAAGAAGTTTTATCTCTTTTAGATACATCAAAAGGACAAATACATGATTTTCTTTGTGTAGACTTTAGTGATAAGAGTTTTAAAGAAAAGATTCAATCCCTAACCTTACCATATGATATATTAGTTAATAATACCGGAGGGCCTGCCTCAGGGCCAATTGTAAATGCAAGTACTGATGAATTTATTAATGCATTTAATATGCATCTAATTAATAATCAAATTCTGGTGCAGCAAGTTGTTGAAGGTATGAAGAAAAATAACTTTGGAAGAATTATTAATGTTCTTTCTACATCTGTAAAAGCTCCTATTAATGGGCTTGGAGTTTCTAATACAATTAGAGCTGCTGTTGCAAATTGGGCAAAAACTTTGTCTTTAGAATTGGGCGTTTATGGTATTACAGTAAACAACATTCTTCCCGGATTTACAAATACTAATAGACTTGTCTCAATTATAAATAAAAAGGCTGAGGTTCAGGGTAAAACAAATTTTGAAATAGAACAAATAATGAAGAGTTCTGTTCCTGCTAAAAGATTCGGAGAGGCTAGTGAAGTAGCTAATGCAATTGTTTTTTTGAGTTCTCCCGCAGCTAGCTATATTAATGGAGTAAATCTTCCTGTTGATGGAGGAAGAACTGCAAGTTTATAAAATATGGAAAAGATTTTAAATTATATTGATGGAAAGCTGATAGAGCCATCGTCTAATAAATATTTAGATAATTTTAACCCATCTAATGGAAGGGTATATTCTTTAATTCCAGATAGTAATAGTAATGATATTAATAATGCAGTTTCTTCAGCTAAGAAAGCATTTGAAAATTGGGGTAGTTCAACTAAAAAGTATCGATATGATATCCTCATGAAAATAGCTGATAAGCTTGAAGAACATGCCGATGCATTAGTTAAAGCAGAAAGTTTAGATAACGGAAAGCCCGAGTCTTTAGCGAGAATGGTTGATATTCCAAGAGCTCCTGAGAATTTTAGATTTTTTGCTACCGCAATGCTTCATTTCTCATCTGAATCGCATGATATGGATGGGAAGGCATTAAATTATACTTTAAGAGAGCCTTTAGGAGTTGCTGCTTGTATTTCTCCTTGGAATCTTCCTCTTTATTTATTGACCTGGAAGATTGCTCCTGCGCTTGCTGCTGGAAACACAGTTGTTGCTAAGCCATCTGAAATAACTCCTATGACTGCATATCTTTTAAGCAAGATATGTATAGAGGCAGGTCTTCCCGCTGGTGTTCTAAATATTGTTCATGGTCTTGGTTCAAACATCGGTGATGCTCTTACAACTCATGAAGATGTTCCAATTGTTTCATTTACTGGAGGAACGTTAACCGGCCAGCATATTGCAAGAGTTGCTGCTCCAATGTTTAAAAAACTCTCTTTAGAGTTAGGGGGAAAAAACCCTAATATTATTTTTGAAGATGCAAATTTTGAAAAATCAGTTGCAATTGCTGTCAAGGCAGCTTTTTCAAACCAAGGACAAATATGTTTGTGTGGATCTAGATTGTTTATCCAAGATACTATTTATGAAAAATTTAAAGAAGCTCTTTTAAAAAAAGTTAGTAAATTAATTGTTGGTAATCCAAGAGATGAAAATACTGATTTAGGTGCTGTGGTTTCAAAAGAGCATATGGGTAAGGTTCTTTCAAAGATTGAAGAAGCAAAAGCGCTTGGAGGCAAAATATTAATTGGAGGTAATAGGAAAATAATAGAAGGAGAATTATCTGCTGGTTATTACTTAGAACCAACTGTTATTGAAGGTCTTGATTTTAATTGTAGCGTAAATCAAGAAGAAATTTTTGGTCCTGTCCTGAGTTTAATTCCATTTAAAAATGAGGAAGATGTAGTTATGATGGCTAATTCTACTAAATACGGTCTTTCAGCTAGTATTTTTACTGAAAATATAAGCAGAGGACATAGAGTGGCGGCGAAAATAAAATCAGGTGTTGTATGGATTAATACTTGGCTACTAAGAGATTTGCGAATACCATTTGGCGGGATGAAACAGTCGGGTGTGGGACGTGAAGGAGGTTTTAAGTCACTGCAGTTTTTTACAGAACCAAAAAATGTATGTTTAAAAATTTAAAACATGAATGGTAAGAAATTTAATAGTAATAGAGCTCCACAAGCAGTAGGATTATATCCTCATGCAAGAAAGGTTGGTGATTTATTATTTCTTTCAGGCGTTGGTCCTAGAGTCCCTAATAGCAAAGAAATTCCTGGAGTATCCCTTGATGAGAATGGGGATATAATAGATTACAATATAGAGACTCAATGTCGTTCAGTTTTTAATAACATAAAATTTATTCTTGAAGATGCTGGCTCGTCTTGGGATCACATAGTTGATGTACAAGTTTTTTTAACTAATATGAAAGATGACTTTAGCACATATAATAAGATTTATGCTGAATATTTTAAAGACAATCAACCGTGCAGAACAACAATAGAAATAAAAAGTTTACCAACACCAATTGCAATTGAATTAAAAATTATAGCAACTATTTAAAAAAAAAATTATGAAAAAAATAAGAAGACCTTTTAATTTTAAAAAATGGATTGATGATAATAAAGAATTTTTAAAACCACCTGTTGGAAATAAATGCATTTATACAGAGTCTGACGATTTTATAATAATGGTGGTAGGAGGTCCAAATATTAGAAAAGATTATCATTATAATGAAACTGAAGAATTTTACTATCAAATTAAAGGAGATATAGTTGTAGGGATTCAGGAAAACGGTGTTGCTGTAGATGTGCCTGTAAAAGAAGGGGAGATATTTTTATTACCAGCAAGAGTCCCACATTCCCCAAAAAGATCAGCAGGTTCAATAGGGCTGGTAATTGAAGCAAAAAGACAAGCAAGCGAGCTAGATGGTTTAATGTGGTTTTGCGAAAAATGTAATGAATCAATTCATAGTGTTAAATTTAAATTAACAAATGTTGAAAAAGATTTTCAGCCTAGATTTAAAGAATTTTATTCTTCTGAAGAATTGAGAACATGTAAAAAATGTAACAGTATAATGCAGGCAGATGAAAGGTTTTTATAAATGAAGAAGATATTTACAGTTGATATTCACACACATATTCTTCCAAAAGATATTCCAAATTTTAATAAAAGATTTGGTTATGGAGAGTTTATAAGCTTAGAACATCATAAGCCTTGCTGTGCTAGAATGTTAATGAATGATGAGTTTTTTAGAGAAGTTGATAATAATTGCTGGGAGCCTTCAGTACGAATTCAGGAATGTAACCATCAAAATGTAGATGTCCAAGTTCTATCTACTGTACCTGTAATGTTTTCATATTGGACAAAACCAAAAGATGGTTTAGAGATTTCAAAGTTTATTAATGATAATCTTATAGAGACCGTTCATGCAAACCCAAAAAGATTTGTTGGCTTAGCTAACCTCCCAATGCAAAGTACAAAACTTGCATTACAAGAATTAGAGAGAATAAAAAAATTAGGTTTTAAAGGAATTCAGATTGGTTCTCATATCAATAATCTAAATTTAGATGATCCTTCTTTTTTTCCAATTTACGAAGCATGTGAGAGTTTAGGCATGGCAATTTTTGTACACCCATGGTGGTGGATGGCTAAAGAAAAAATGGATAAATATTGGTTGCCTTGGTTGGTTGGTATGCCAATGGAAACATCTTTAGCAATTTGTTCAATGATATTTAGTGGAGTATTTCAGAAATTTCCTAATTTAAGAGTAGCTTTTGCACATGGAGGAGGTTCTTTCCCATCTACAATTGGAAGAATTGAACACGGTTTTAATGTACGGCCAGACTTAGTAGCTGTTGATAATAATGTAAACCCTAGAGATTATCTGGGTAAGTTTTGGCTAGATAGTTTAGTTCATGACGATAAAATGCTTGAGTATATTGTTGAATTGGTAGGAGAAGATAAGGTTGCCTTAGGTACTGATTATCCTTTTCCTTTAGGAGAGCTACAACCTGGAAAACTGATCCATGATAGACCCTACCCGAATAATGTTAAGGAAAAGCTGTTATCATCTAACGCTTTAGATTGGTTAAATATTAAAAAAGAAGATTTTATTTAATGAAAGCTAGTATTACCATAAGCTCAAGAGAATTTAAAATAGATTTTTCACAAGCCCATGACATTTCTATTCCAATAAAATTTAACGGAGAACAACCAAATACCTATGGTGTTGATATTGCAACAGCAAAGCCCTATAGAGATGATAATTTTGTAGGTGATACAAGGGAAGGTGGACCCTGTAATTTTGAAACTTATTCTATAACCCCTCATTGTAATGGTACTCATACTGAGAGTATTGGTCATATAACTAAAGAAAGAGTTTCTATTTTATCATCACTAAAAGACGTTATGATCCCTAGTACATTGATTTCTTTAGCACCTAAGTCATCTTTTGATAGTTACAAGCCTACTCTTAATAAGGAAGATTTAGTAATTAGTAAGCAAGATATTTATGAACTTATTGACAATACCCCGTCTTATTTACTTGAGGCATTGATAATAAGAACACATCCTAACAATGATATTAAGAAGTCTCAAAACTATATGAAATCGCTTCCTTCTTTTTTTAGTATTGATGCAATGAAATATATTAAAAGTAAAGGAGTTAAACATTTATTAGTTGATATTCCCTCAGTAGATAGATTGTTTGATGAAGGTAATTTATCTGCTCATAATATTTTCTGGGATACTATTGATAAAAAATTTAACCCTTTAACTAAAAATCATACTATAACAGAAATGATTTTTGTAGATAATACTATTGCAGATGGAAGCTACTTGCTTAATCTTCAAATCCCTGCTTTTATAGCTGACGCTGCTCCAAGTCGCCCAATTATTTTTAAATTATATGATATTTAACACTTCGAAAAAATTTGCAGAAGAAATGGATGTAAAAGACCCATTACGATCTTATCAGGATAGTTTTTATATCCCAACTCAAACTAGTGGTGAAAGACACATTTATTTATGTGGGAATTCTTTAGGTTTACAGCCTAAAAATACTCGAGCTTTTATAGATCAAGAATTAAAAGACTGGCAAAATTTAGGAGTTGAAGGACATTTTCATGCTAAAAACCCTTGGCTTCCTTATCATGAGTTTTTATCAGAAAGCTACTCAAGAATTATAGGTGCTAAAACTTCTGAAGTTGTCGCAATGAATACCCTTTCAGTAAATTTACATTTAATGTTCGTGTCATTTTATCAACCTAATAAAGAGCGTTTTAAAATTGTTATTGAAAATGATGCTTTTCCATCTGATATTTATGCAGTAGAATCTCATTTAAAACATCATAACTTAGACCCCAAAGATGTTTTGATAAAGATGAAACCAAGAGTTGGGGAAGATGTCTTAAGAACAGAAGATATTTTAGAGCTCTTAAGTAATGAGGGGGATAGTATTGCACTGGTAATGTTCGGAGGAGTTAACTATTATACTGGACAAGTTTTTGATTTTGCAGAGATAACTAAAAGTTGTAATGAAAGGGGTATAAAAGTTGGATTTGATTTAGCTCATGCTGCAGGAAATATTTCTCTATCTCTGCATGATTGGGGTGTAGATTTTGCTGTTTGGTGTTCGTACAAGTATCTTAATTCTGGACCAGGATCTATTGGTGGAGCTTTTATACATGAAAAACATCACCGCAGTAATTTAAATCGTTTTGCTGGATGGTGGGGACATAATAAAGAAACTAGATTCAAAATGCCAGAAAAATTTGACCCTATTCAATCTGCTGAGGGATGGCAATTAAGTAATCCTCCAATATTATCATTAGCAGCGATTAGAGCATCATTGTCTATTTTTGATAAGGTTGGAATGAAGTCATTATTAAAGAAATCTCAGCAATTAACCTCTTATCTGGTTTTTCTTATTGATAATATTTCATCAGATAGAATCTCCATTATCACTCCAAATAAGAGAGGTTGTCAAATCTCAATTAGAGTCAGGAATGCTAATAAAAATTTATTTAAACAAATTACAGACAAAGGAGTTGTGGCAGATTGGAGAGAGCCTGATGTGATTAGGGTAGCACCTGTTCCTTTATATAATAGTTATATGGATGTATATAATTTTTACAAAATTTTAGAAGAAGAATTATAATATGAAAAAAGATATAGTAATAGTCGGTGCTGGATTAGCAGGTTCTCTTTGCGCTCTTTATATGCTTAAAAGAGGATATAAAGTCAGAATGTATGAAAGGAGAAGTGATATGAGAGAGACAGTTGTTAAGGCTGGAAGATCTATAAATCTAGCCTTATCTGAGCGAGGCTGGACGGCGCTAAGAAAGGTTGATATTGGTAGTTATGTAGAGGAAATATCTATAGCTATGCCTAAGCGTGTTATGCATGATGTTGAAGGTAATCTTACTGATCAATTTTATGGAAACCAAGACCAAGCAATTTTTTCTGTTCCCAGAGGTGAGTTAAATGTAATGCTTATGAATTTAGCTGAAGAAAGAGGTGCAGAAATTTTCTTTAATCATAAATGTATCGATGTTAATATGGTAAATCCTGAGTTGATATTTGAAAATACAGTTGATAATCAGAATATAAATATAAAATGTGATTTAATTGTTGGGGCAGATGGTGCTTTTTCAGCAATTCGAAATAAAATGATGAAGCAAGATCGTTTTCAATATTCTCAACATTATATAGAGCATGGTTATAAAGAACTCTTAATACCGGCTAACAAAGACGGATCACATAAAATAGAGAAAAATGCACTTCATATTTGGCCCAGAGGTAATTTTATGTTGATAGCTCTACCAAATCTTAACGGTAGCTATACATGTACACTCTTTTCTCCATTTGATGGTAAGAATTCTTTTAATGAATTACAAGATAAATCATCTATTACTAATTTTTTTAAATCTGTTTTTAAAGATTTCACACCCCTAATACCTGACTTAGAAGAGCAATTTATTAATAACCCTACTTCATCATTAGGGATTTTTAAATGTTTCCCCTGGAATGTTAAAGATTTTTGTGTTTTAATCGGAGATTCGGCTCACGCTACTGTCCCTTTTTATGGTCAAGGAATGAATGCTAGCTTTGAGGATTGTAGGGTGTTAGATGAAATGATTGGAGCAAATGAGAATAATATGCTTAAATGTTTAGATGATTTTTCTCGAATAAGAAAGCCTAATGGAGATGGGGTACAAGATTTATCATTACATAACTTTATTGTAATGCGTGATAAAACTGCAGACCCAACTTTCTTACTTCAAAAAAAAATTGAACAAAAATTTACACAATTATATCCTGAAAAATGGATACCACTTTATAGTATGGTTTCTTTTACAAATATTTCATATGCAGACGCATGGCAGATTGGTATGAAGCAAGAAAAATTAATGGCTCAAATTATGGAAACTCCTAATATTGCTGAAGTTTGGGATAGTGATTCTGTAATGGAAAAGATTTTAAAATTATGTTAATTAATGATTCAAAATAATTTGAAGTTTACTTGTGTATTACTTTTAATACTACTGCCTTTATCAGCTTTATGTGGCTGTGAAGATGGGGATTGTGAAAATGGTTATGGTACCTATGTTTTTAGAGATGGTGATACTGATCATTCATCATGGATAGTTGGAGATAGTTATACTGGCTCATTTTTAAATGGTAAAATGCACGGTCAAGGAATATATATGTCTGCTGCTGGCAACACTTATTGTGGCGGTTTCTTAATAGGAGCTAAATCTGGCTATGGGGAAGTTTCAGATGTAAAGGGGAATTCTTACAAAGGTTTTTTTAAAAATGATTTAAGACACGGTAAGGGGATTTATACTGATAAGTCCGGCTGGTGTTTTAACAAGTTTTATTATTTAGGTAATATTGTGAGAAAATGATTCGAATTTTTACTTGCTTGCTCCTATGTTGTCTATTTTTTAATAACAGTTTCTCTCAAATTAGCGAGATAGCTAAAGCATCTAAAAAAATTGATTCTGTTTTAATTCAAAAAGATTTAAAAAATTTTGATTTTTCAAATGCAATAAAAGATCTTCTTAGAATTGGAGTTAATTATTCTTTTAATTCTGCTTCTCAAAGTGGAGGTTTTTACAATAGTATAATTAAGATTCCTTTTCCAGAAGAAATATCTCTGGTTAAAACAACACTTATTAAATTGGGTCTTGAGAAAAAAGTTTCAAAATTTGAAAATAATATAAATTATTGCGCAGAGCTTTCATGTAAAAATTCAGCACAAATTGTAATAAAAGAAGTTGAAAGATTATCAATAGTAAATGCATACACAATTATCAAAGCTGAAAATAACGCGGCTACTAATTATTTAAAGAAAAATTGTAGTAAAGATTTATATGCTAAATTTCATCCTATTATAGAAAAAGAAATTAATCAACTTAATTTACAAAACTCTTTTGATTTACTTTTAAAACGATACAATAAAATCCCTTTCATGAAAAAGGTTAAATTTGATTTAGTGGATTATATTACTCAGAAAACAATTGAAGGTATTTTTATTTTAATTACTAATAAAGAAATAGAAATTAGAGGTAGTAATGAGTTCCGCTCAACAGATCTATTAAGAAAAGTTTTTAAATAAATGATAAATAAAATATATGTAATTATTATATTATTTCTTTTTTGTTCTTGTAACAAAAAGGAAAATCGGACAATTATTCTATCAAAATCATCTGATAATTATATAGATTGGATAAGTGATGATCATATCACAATAATTGACGCCTTCATGTGTAATAATTTAGACAGCTTGTTATTACTTGCTGATGGCATTGTACTAACTGGGGGAGAGGATATAAATCCATTAATGTATAACGATAGTTCAAATCTTAGTCTTTGTGAGAAAATGGACTTTAGAAGAGATACAATAGAAAAAATATTGTTTGATTATGCTTTGGAAAATCAAATACCATTTATAGGTGTTTGTAGAGGTATGCAAATGATGAATGTTGCTCATGGAGGGACGTTATATGGAGATCTTCCCACCGAAATTGGAGAGCTTGTAACACATAGAAATAATGGGGAAGTTATGCATGATATTGTAGTTGCATGTAACAATCATGCTTATACAACTATGATTTTTCCTCAGGATCCAAACATTTCATTTAGAGACACTATATTTTCTGTTAATTCCTGGCATCATCAAGGGCTAAAAGATATTGCAGAAGGAATAAAAGTAATTGCTAAATCATATGATGGCTTACCTGAAGCGATAGCTATGGATAAGTATATACATCCTTTTATGATTGCCGTGCAATTTCATCCAGAAAGATTAGATAAGGATAATGTTATTCGCAAAAACATGCGAGCTCGTTTTTTCGATGCTATTTATGAACCGAGATTCTTTTAGTTTTTTCTATCTTTGTTTAGATGAAAATTAGTAAAACAATACTCATAATTCTAGATGGTTGGGGTCATGGCAATAAATCACTTTCTGATGTAATTTACAATTCAAAAACTCCATTTATAGATTCTCTGTATAAAAACTATCCAAATTCAGAATTATTAACTCATGGAAAGCATGTTGGATTACCAGAAGGGCAGATGGGCAACTCGGAAGTCGGACATTTAAATATAGGAGCAGGTAGGATTGTTCCTCAAGATTTTGCAAAGATAAATATAGCATGTCAGGACAATACAATATCTCATAATCCAAAATTAATAGAAGCAATACATCAAGCTAAACAAAGAAAAAAACCGATACACTTAATTGGATTAGTATCTGATGGAGGAATTCATTCTCACCAAGATCATTTATATAAGTTATGTGAGATTATAAAAAACAATAATGTTGATGAGGTGTATATTCATGCATTTACTGATGGAAGAGATTGTGATCCTAAAAGTGGAAAAGATTTTATTAGCAAAATAGAAAAAAATATAGAAGGAGTACAAGTAGCCTCTATTTGTGGAAGATATTTTGCAATGGACAGGGATAATAGATGGGAGAGGATAAAGCAATCATATGATTTGTTAGTTAACGGAAAAGGTGAATTAAGTGATGATTTGTCTTTAAGTATCCAAAAATCATATGATAAAAATATAACAGATGAATTTATCAGGCCAATTGTAAAATCAAATAAACAAGGTCAGCCTTTAGCGATGATTTCGGATGGTGATGTTGTTATATGCTTTAACTTTAGAACTGATAGATGTAGGCAGATTACTAATGTTTTAACACAGCACTCTATGCCAAAATTAGAGATGAAAAAATTAGATCTTCATTTTACTACAATGACTAATTATGATAGTAAATTTCATGATGTCAATGTAATGTTTCACAAGGAGAATTTATCACAAACATTAGGAGAGGTAATAAGTAAATACAACCTTAAACAAATTAGAATTGCAGAAACAGAAAAATATCCTCATGTTACCTATTTCTTTTCAGGAGGATCTGAAGAGATTTTTAGGGGAGAAAAAAGATTACTGCTAAATTCTTCTAAGGTAACAACATATGATTTAAAGCCAGAAATGAGTGCTATAGATATTACATCTGCTGTAATTGATGAAATGAATAATGATCAAGCAGACTTTATATGTTTAAATTTTGCTAACACCGATATGGTTGGTCACACAGGTGTTTATTCTGCAATTCAAAAGGCTGTTGCAACTGTTGATAGTTGTACTGGGAAAGTTGTTGAAAATGCTCTTAAAAATAATTATACTGCTATTATTATTTCAGATCATGGAAATGCTGATAAAGGTTTAAATAGTGATGGGTCACCTAATACTAACCATAGTACTAATCCTGTCCCCTGTTTTTTAATAGGCTCTCAAAATAAAAGTATAAATAATGGTATCCTTGCGGATATAGCTCCTACAATATTGACTATTATGGGCTTACAAGTTCCAGACGAGATGACGGGAAAAATTTTAATTAAATAATAATATGCAATACATAAAAAAATATATAGAAGATAATAAGAGTCGTTTTATTGATGAACTAATAGAGTTACTTAAAATACCATCGATTAGTGCAGATCCCAAATATAAAAATGACGTATTAGATTGTGCTGATAGTGTCGCAAATTTTCTTGTAAAAGCAGGAGCAGAAAATATAGAGATTTGTAAGACTGAAGGATATCCAATAGTTTATGCAGATAAAATAATTAATGCAGACTTGCCAACTGTTTTGGTATATGGACATTATGATGTTCAGCCAGCTGACCCTCTTGAATTATGGGATAGCGGCCCTTTTGATCCAGTAATTAAAAAGACAGCAGCTCACCCTGAAGGGGCTATTTTTGCTCGAGGAGCATGTGATGATAAGGGTCAAGTTTTTATGCATGTTAAGGCTTTTGAACTAATGATAAATACTAATTCTTTGCCTTGCAATGTTAAGTTCATGATTGAGGGAGAAGAGGAGGTAGGGTCTGAGAATCTTGGTCAATTTGTAATTAAAAATAAGCAAAAACTTAAGTGCGATGCAATTTTAATTTCTGATACAGGTATTATTTCAAACCAAACCCCTTCCATAACTACGGGTCTTAAAGGGTTAAGTTATTTAGAAGTAGAAGTTACAGGACCAAATAGAGATTTGCACTCTGGTTTATATGGAGGTGCAGTAGCAAATCCTATCAATATTCTTTGTGAAATGATAGCTTCTATGAAGGATGCAGATAATCATATTTCCATACCAAATTTTTATGATAATGTACTAGAACTATCCAAATCAGAGCGTGAAGAGATTGCAAGAGCACCATTTTCTGTTGAAGAATATAAAAGTGCTTTAGACTTGAAAGATATTCATGGAGAGAAGGGGTATTCCACTATGGAAAGAACAGGTATTCGTCCTACATTAGATGTAAATGGAATATGGGGAGGATATACTGGTGAAGGAGCTAAAACAGTTATTCCTTCAAAAGCTTTTGCAAAGATTTCTATGAGACTAGTTCCAAATCAGTCAGATCAAGAAATTACTAAACTTTTTACAAATTATTTTACTAGTATAGCTCCAAAAAGTGTGAGTGTAAAGGTTACTCCACATCACGGTGGAGAGCCTTATGTTTCTCCAACAGATATTATTGCATATAAGGCAGCTAGTCAAGCTATGGAAGTTACTTTTGGAAAAACTCCTGTTCCTGTAAAAGCAGGAGGAAGCATTCCTATTGTAGCATTATTTGAAAAAGAGTTAGATGTTAAATCTATATTGTTAGGATTTGGATTAGATAGTGATGCAATTCATTCACCAAATGAGCATTATGGTATTTTTAATTATTTAAAAGGTATTGAAACAATTCCACACTTTTTCTTAAATTTTGCTAGACTATCTCAATCTATAAAGTAAACTGGCTTTCATGCGACTTATTAAATTAATAATACTAATCGTACTTTTATTTAACTTAAGTTGTAATAGTCAAAATGATTTAAAATCAAATATGATTGATAAACATAAATTTACTAATTCTCTTATAAATGAGACAAGTCCTTATCTTTTGCAGCATGCTCATAATCCTGTTAATTGGTATCCGTGGAACGACCAAACATTAGAGAAAGCAAAAAAAGAAAATAAACTTTTACTGATTAGTGTTGGATATTCTGCATGTCATTGGTGTCATGTAATGGAGCATGAAAGTTTTGAAGATGAACAGGTTGCTAAGGTGATGAATGATAATTTTATTTGTATAAAAATAGACCGAGAAGAAAGACCTGATATAGACCAGATTTATATGACGGCAGTACACCTGATGAATCAAAGAGGAGGGTGGCCACTTAATTGTATAGCTCTTCCCGATGGAAGACCATTTTGGGGAGGCACATATTTTAGAAAAAATGATTGGGTAAAAAAAATCAAAGAAATTGCCAATATATATGCAAATGAGCCTGACAGGGTAATAGAGTTTAGTAATCGTCTTACTGAAGGTATTCAACAAGTTGAAAGTATCAGTTTAAATAAAGAGAAAGTAGCATTCCCATTTAATGAGTTAAATAAAATGGTTGAAAATTGGTCTAATTCATTTGATAATATTGAAGGAGGAAGTAAAGGGTCTCCAAAATTCCCAATGCCTAATGCCTATATGTTTTTATTAGACTTTGGTCATCTATCAAAAAATAATGATGTCTTAGAGCATGTGCAAATAACATTAGATAAGATGGCTTTTGGAGGGATATATGATCAAATGGGTGGAGGTTTTTCTAGATATTCAGTAGATAAGAATTGGAAAGCTCCTCATTTTGAAAAAATGTTATATGATAATGCTCAATTGGTCAGTTTATACTCTAATGCATTTATAAAGTTTAAAAAACCACTGTATAAAGATGTTGTTTTTGAAACTTTAGATTTTGTTGAAAGAGAGTTAATGTCAAAGGAAGGAGTCTTTTATTCTGCATTAGATGCTGATAGTGAAGGAGAAGAAGGTAAGTTTTATGTTTGGTCTAAGCAAGAAATAGAAGAATATATTAAAGATGATCAGGAAATTTTTATGGATTATTACAACATTAATAATATTGGGCTTTGGGAGCATGGGAACTATATTCTCTTAAGAAAAAAAACTAAAGATAAGATTGCTAGAAAGTATAATCTATCAATTAATGATTTAGATAATAAAATAAACAGCTGGAAGGTTTCTTTAAATACAATAAGAGATCAAAGAATAAGGCCTGGACTTGATGATAAATCATTAACATCATGGAATAGTCTGATGATATCAGGATTTGTTGATGCTTATATGGCTTTTGGGAAAAAAGAACATTTAAGCTTAGCGGTTAAAAGTGCTGATTTTCTTCTTTCTAAACAATTAAAAAAAGATGGTGGTTTATGGCATTCGTATAAAAATGGACGGTCAACAATTAATGGTTTTTTGGAAGACTATGCTTTAACTATTGAATCTCTAATAAAACTTTATGAAGCAACTTTAGATGAAAAATGGTTAATAACTTCTAAGCAACTGGTTGAGTATTCTATAGAAAATTTTTATGATCAGGAAAGTAAGATGTTTTATTTTACTTCTAAGAATGACACAAGATTAGTTGCAAGAAAATTAGAAGTTAATGATAATGTGATACCTGCATCTAATTCTGTTTTAGCTAACACGTTGTATGATTTAGGTGTATTGTTAGACAATGCTAAATACATGAAAATGGCTTTGACTATTGTAAATAATATTAGGCCGGAAATAAAAAAATACACTTCTGGATATGCAAATTATGGTAGATTGATGCTTAAAGAAATTTATCCATTTTATGAAGTTGCTGTAGTTGGTAGTGAAGCAAAGGATAAAATCCTTGGGATTAATAATATTTATAATCCTAATAAATTGTTTTTAGGAAGTTTAGCTGAGAGTCCGTTAGAGCTTCTAAAAGATAAGTATGTTAAAGGTAAAACTATGATTTACGTTTGTGAAGATAATGCATGTCAATTACCAACTCAAAAAATTAGTCAAGCTCAAAAAATGCTTAAGTAAAATTGTTATTTGACAATAATTAAGTAATAATTCTTTTTACCTTTTTGGACGAGTAAATACTTGTTCTTTAAAAGATGATTTTTGTCAATCAAGAAATCTTCACCAATTTTTTCTTTATTAATGCTAACAGAATTTGCTTGAATCATTCTTCTAGCCTCTCCTTTGGAATTAAATACTTTTGTAATTGTGGATAGTAATTCTATAGCATTATTTTTTAAATCTAATTCTGATATAAAAAATTGAGGAACACCATCAAATATAGAGAGAAGGTTTTCTTCATCAAGAGCAATAAGGTCATCAGATGTTGATTTTCCAAATAATATTTTAGAAGCTTTTTTAACCATGTCTAAATCTTCTTGAGAATGAACTCTAATTGTTATTTCATCAGCTAGAGCTTTTTGTAGAGTTCTTAAATGAGGTTCTTTTTCATGTTCATTTATTAATTTATCAATATCTTTTTCTGACTTAAGAGTAAAGATTTTAATGTAACTTTTAACATCCTCGTCTGAGGAGTTTAGCCAGAACTGATAAAATTTATATGGAGAAGTTTTTTTTCTATCTAGCCATACATTCCCCTCTTCTGTTTTTCCGAATTTTCCACCATCTGCTTTTTTTAATAATGGAGTGGTAATAGCAAAAGCTTCTCCATTACCTTTTCTTCTAATAATCTCTGTACCTGTTACAATATTCCCCCACTGATCAGATCCTCCGAGTTGAACCTTGCAGTTTTTGTTTTTCCACAACCAATAAAAATCATATCCCTGAACTAATTGATATGTAAATTCTGTAAAACTCATTCCTGTTTCTAGTCTAGATTTAACAGAGTCTTTTGCTAGCATATAATTAATAGAAATATGCTTTCCAATATCTCTAATAAATTCTAAAAAACCAAGATTATTAAACCAGTCATAATTATTAATAACAACAGCTGAGTTCTGCCCACAATTAAAATCAAGAAAATTTTCTAGTTGATTTTTAACACAATCTAAGTTGTGATCTAAAGTTCTTTTGTTGAGGAGATTTCTTTCTTTTGATTTTCCTGAAGGATCTCCAACCATTCCTGTTGCACCTCCTACTAATGCATAAGGCTTATGTCCCGATTTTTGAAGGTGGACAAGAATCATTATCTGCACAAGGCTTCCAATATGTAAAGAGTCTGCAGTAGGGTCAAACCCAATATAAGCTGAAGTTAATTCTTTTTTAAATTGTTCTTCAGTTCCAGGCATTATATCATGAATCATGCCTCTCCATTTTAATTCTTGTACAAAACTCATTAGTTGTTTTTTTTCAAAAGTAAGTAATATTCTTACTCTATTTATATAGAAAATAAAAATAAATAGATTCATCTGATAAGTGTATCTTTGTTGCTATGATTTTTTTAACAGGAGGGACTGGCCTTGTTGGCTCACATGTATTACTTGATCTTTGTCTTAAGGGCAAAGATGTTTTAGCTCTTAAAAGAGAAAAAAGTAGCTTAGAGATTTGTGAGAAATTATTTTTTAACCATAATAAAATGGATCTTTTTCACAGCATAAGATGGTGTATTGGTGATTTAGAAAACACACCTCTTTTAGATGACTATATTTCAGAATGTAATGTCGTTGTTCATGTTGCAGGCTTAGTCTCTTTTCAAAATTCTGATAAGCAGAAACTAATAGATGTAAATGTTAATGGGACTGCTAATTTGGTTAATATTTCTTTATCAAACTCTATAGATAAGTTTTTATATGTTAGCTCTATAGCAACATTAGGAAGAAATTCTACAAAGGAAATTGTTGATGAAGAGAGCTATTTTAAAAATTCAAAAATTGAGAGTAATTATGCTATAAGTAAATACCTGGCAGAACAAGAAGTCTGGAGAGCTTCAAATGAAGGTCTTAGTGTCGTTATTGTTAATCCTTCTGTAATTTTAGGTCCTGGAGATTGGAATAGTGGAAGTTCAAAAATTTTCCAAACAGTTTATAATGGGTTGAAATTCTATACTACTGGAAGTACCGGATTTGTTGATGTAGAAGATGTTGCTAATATTATCGTTATGCTTGCTGAACACGAAGTGTCCAATCAACGTTTTATTATTAGTGGTTGTAATGAAACCTATCAGCATTTATTCAATTTAATAGCTGACAGCTTTGATATAAAAAGACCAAGTATTAGAGTAACACCTTTGCTTAAAGAAATTGCTTGGAGAGTTGAAAAAATTAGATCTTTTTTAACACAGAGTAAATCCATAATCACTAAGGAAACTGCTGAAAGCGTCATGAGAAATAGTAAGTTTTCATCACAAAAGATTAAAAAGTTACTAGATTATAATTTTATTGCTTTTGAGAACACTATTAAAAAAAATTGCAGGAGATACTTAATTGATATTAAGTGATTTTTTTTTCTCATTTATTAAACCTTCTATTGCAAGATCATATATTTCATCTAATTCATTAGAATCTGTGCTATAGAATTTTATAGATTTTTCAAAATCTTCAACTTTTAATTTATATGAATTAAAAATAGAGTCATACTCAACTCTTAGTTGATGTTTTGCTGTTACATTGTTTTTATTTTTTTGCACTTCATATTTTGCTTCAATTAAATGAATTGATTTAATTAACTCAATAAATTCAATTTTGGATATTACATCATTTGATTTTGGAGGCTCATTATTACAGCTAAAAAACAATGATATTAATAGAATACTATAAAGAATTTTCATTCTACAAAATTATATTAATGAAGCTTATAAAGCAAGCGTTGTAAAATTGATGTTTTGACAAATAAACTTCACCTGTTAATAAATTATAAATTAATTAATATTGTATACCTTTGATGTTAGTTAACTAAAAAACAATTCATTATGAAAAATTTATTTTATTTATTATTATTAAGTGTATTTATTGCTTGTGGCGGTGGTGAAAATGCAACTGAAGAAACTGCAGTAGAAACTGCAATAGAAGCTGTAGCTTGTGCTGATGGTTGTCAAAAGGCTTGTTGTTTAGGCTGTAAGGCAACTGAAGGAGATGCAAAATGTATGGTTCTAGCAGATGGCTCAATGCCTTGTTGTGCTGCAAAAACAGAAGCTGCTTGTTGTTGTGGTGACGCATCATGTGACGGTTCATGTCATGGAGATGCAGAGGCTCAAGAAGCTGCTCATGGTACTGAAGGTCATGAAGGTCATGATCATTAAGATCCTTTATTTTTAAATAGAAAAAGCATCCTTAGGGATGCTTTTTTTTTATCTATTAAATTGTAATCTCATTCCCTTTTTTGATTCATTAAAAACACCACCTGAATAGACAATATTTCCATTCACAATTGTTTTTTCAATAGAACCATAAAGAGTTTCTCCTTCTAGTGGAGACCATTTGCACTTATAGTGGATATTTTTTTTATTTACATCGAACTTCTTATTAATATCAACTAAGATTAGATCAGCAAAATAATTTTCTCTGATAAACCCTCTTTTTTCTATTTTAAAACATATGGCTGGATGATGACACATTTTCTCAACAACCTTTTCAATTGTTATTTTATTTTCTTTCACAAACTTAAGCATAACATTTAAGCCATGTTGAACAAGAGGTCCTCCTGATGGAGCTTTTAAATAGTTGTTTTTCTTTTCATTTAAAGTATGTGGAGCATGATCTGTAGCTATGACATCTAGTCTATTGTCTAGCAGAGCTTTAAATAACATTTTTTTGTCATTTTCTTTTTTTATTGCTGGATTCCATTTTATAAAAGTACCCTTCTCTTTATAGCTATTTGAGTCAAAATATAAGTGGTGTATACATACCTCTGCAGTAATTCTTTTTTCAGAAATATGTATATTGTTCTCAAATAATGATAATTCTTTTGCTGTCGAAATATGAAAAACATGTAGTCTAGTATTATGTTTTTTTGCTAGTTTAACTGCGAAGCTAGAAGATTTAAAGCATGCCTCTGCACTTCTGATTTCAGGGTGTAATTCTATTGGAATTTTATCTCCATATTTTTTAATTGCTTCTGAAAGGTTTTTTTCTATTATCTTTTCATCCTCACAATGAACAGCTACTAGGCATTTTGTTTTTTGAAAAATCTCTTCTAAAACCTTTTTATTATCTACTAGCATATCACCAGTAGATGAACCCATAAATATTTTGATAGCTCCAACATTTTTAGGATCTGTCTTTAGTACTTCTTTTATATTGTTATTAGAAACCCCCATAAAAAATGTAAAATTAGCTAATGATTTAGTATCTCCAATTTTAAATTTTTCTTCGAGTATTTCTTGTGTTAATGTTTGGGGTATTGTATTTGGCATTTCCATAAATGAGGTAACGCCCCCAGCAACAGCAGATTTGCTTTCGCTAAGAATATCTGCCTTGTGAGTCAAACCAGGTTCTCGAAAATGTACTTGATCATCAATTAACCCAGGCAACAAGTAAAGCCCTGTTGCGTCTAATATCTTATCTGCATTTGTATTTATTTGTGTTGATATTTTTTTAATCAATCCATTTTCAATTAACACATCTGAAAGATAAGATTTCCCTTCGTTAACAATTGTAGCATTTTTTATAATTAAACTCATGAGTAATTAGGTATACTTATTTCCAGCTTTTAAAAAAACTTTTTATTTTCATTTGAATAACACCAATAAACGCCTCAAAGAAAATTCCGCTACTCATTTTAGAGTTACCTTCTTGTCTATCGGTAAATATTACTGGTACTTCTACCACTTTAAATCCGTACATCCAACTTGTAAATTTCATTTCTATCTGAAAAGCATAACCAACAAATTGAATTTTATTTAAATCTATTTTCTCAAGAACCCTTCTTTTATAACACTTAAATCCTGCAGTAGAATCATGAATAGGCATTCCTGTGATTAATTTTACATATTTTGAAGCAAAATAAGACATTAACAAACGACTCATTGGCCAGTTAACTATATTTACACCATTAACATATCTTGAACCTATAGAAACATCCGAGCCAAGATCATTACATTCATCATAAAGCCTTAACAAATCATCAGGATTATGTGAGAAGTCGGCATCCATTTCGAATATAAAATCATAGTTCTTTTTTAGAGCCCATTTAAACCCATGTATATATGCTGTTCCAAGTCCAAGTTTTCCTTTTCTTTCTTGAATAAAAAGTTTTTTTGAAAATCTATTTTGAAGATTTTTTACAATATCAGCTGTCCCATCAGGTGAGCCATCATCTACTATTAGGATATGAAATGTTTTTTCTAAAGAGAAAACTTTAAGAATAATTCTCTCAATATTTTCTTTTTCATTAAATGTAGGTATTATGACTAGATTTAAACTCATAGGTTGGTTTCTAATGCAAATTTAGTAAACTATCTTATTATATTTTTTTATTACCCAAAATTATGCTTTCAACAACTAGAGGGTCTAACAAAGTACTTGTGTCTCCAAGGTTTTTTGTTTCTCCACTAGCAATTTTTCTTAAAATTCTACGCATAATCTTTCCTGACCTGGTTTTAGGTAGGTCTTCGACATATTGAATTTTATCTACCTTAGCAATAGGTCCTACGTGCTTGACAATCAGATTATTTATTTCTTTATTTTGTATTTCTTTATTTAATGGTTTCTCGTGACAGATTACATATGCATACACCCCATTTCCCTTTATATTATGCGGGTAGCCGACTATTGCACTTTCGCATACATTTTCATGCTCATCGATTGCGCTTTCAATTTCTGCGGTACCCAAATTATGCCCAGAAACAATAAGAACATCATCGACTCTTCCTGTTATTCTAAATAATCCCTTTTTATCTCTTAAGCATCCATCACCACTAAAATAAAAGTTTGGAAAAGCTGAAAAATACGTTTCTTTAAATCTTTTGTGATCGCCCCAAATAGTTCTTGCCATTGATGGCCATGGATATTTAACACATAATTTACCCTCTTTATTGTTTTCAGTTACTTCATTTCCTGCTTCGTCAACTATACATGCCTGAATTCCAGGAAGAGGTAGTGTGGCAAATGTTGCTTTGGCTTCTGTTACTCCTGCTAAATTTGATATCATGATACCTCCTGTTTCTGTTTGCCACCAAGTATCAACAATTGGACATTTTCTATTTCCAATCTCATTAAAATACCAGTTCCAGGCATCTTCATTAATTGGCTCTCCAACTGTTCCAAGTACTTTTAATGATGATAAATTATATTTTTTTACATGTTCTAGCCCTTGAGCCTCTAACGATCTAATAGCTGTAGGAGCTGTATAAAAAATATTTACTTTATTTTCCTCAACTATCCTCCAAAATCTTCCTGCATCAGGGTAGGTTGGGACTCCTTCAAACATTAGAGAAGTAGCTCCAGAGAGTAATGGTCCATAAACTATATATGAATGACCTGTGATCCATCCAATATCGGCGGTACACCAATACATATCCCCTTCATTATATTGAAAAACATTTTTGAAAGAATATTCAGCATAAATCATATAGCCAGCAGTTGTGTGTACAATTCCTTTTGGTTTGCCCGTAGATCCAGAAGTATATAATATAAATAGAGGGTCTTCAGATTCCATTATTTCTGCTTCATTAGATGATGAAGATTTTTGCATTTCATCATGCCACCATAAGTCTCTATCCTTTTGCATTTTTACAATAGAATTAGTTCGCTTTAAAACGATACATAATTGAATTGTTGGAGTGTTAGACATTGCCTCATCTGAAATATCTTTAAGAGGCGTGATTTTTTCTCCTCTAAATCCTCCGTCTGCAGTAATAAGCACTTTACAATCTGCATCATTTATTCTTTCTGATAAGGATTTTGCAGAAAAACCTGCAAATACAACGGAGTGAATTGCACCAATCCTTGCGCAAGCAAGTACAGCTATTGTAATTTCAGGAACCATAGGCATGTACAAACAAACTCTGTCTCCCTTTTTAATTCCATTATTAATCAAAACATTTGAAAATTGACATACTTTTTCATGAAGCTGTAAATAGGTCAGATTGATTGCTGATTCATTTGGGTTATTGGGAACCCATTTTATTGCTATTTGATTAGATCTTTTGAGTAAATGTCTATCTAAACAATTTTCAGTAATATTTAGTTTTCCTCCAGCAAACCATTTAATTTCCGGCGTTTTAAAATTCCACTCTAAGACTTTATCCCACTTTTTATGCCATCTAAAACTATTAGCTTTTTCACTCCAAAATTTTTCTGGATAGTCTTTAGATTTCTTCACTTGAGCTTGATATTCTTTTAATGAAGTAATTTTCATTTTTTTTATTTCAAATATAATATTATTAACAATATGTATTAATTAATCAAATCTAGAATTTTATTCTATTTGTGCTACCAATCTTTTTGTAAATTAGCATTCAAATTAAAAACACATTATGAAAAAATATTTACTACTTTTTGCAACACTTTTTTCTACTTCTTTTTTGTCCGCACAAGATTGTTCAGAATTATTCTTCTCAGAATATGTTGAGGGGTATGGCCAAAATAAAGCTATTGAAATATATAATCCAACATTATCGACTATTGACTTAAGTATTTATAAAGTTGAACGTTATTCAAATGGTTCTACAAATAGTTCTGGTGGAGGTGTTACTCCATTATCTGGGATGCTAGCCTCAGGAGATGCTTTTGTTTTGACTAATGGAGATACAGATACTTCAGGTCAATTTGGATATTGTGATCAAGCCCTATATAGTTTGGGGGACATGCATGCAGGACCTTATCCGTCTCCAATGCATATGAATGGTGATGATGCTATAGTATTATCAAAAGATGCAAATATTATTGATGTAATTGGTAGGGTAGGTGAACAACCGTCATCTGGTGCGTGGACGGATGACGCAGCATCAGGTTTTCAAATGGGAGCTTGGTGGACAGCGCAGCATACTTTAATTAGAAAGAGAACTGTTTTATCTGGAGATAACGATGGGCTTGATTTATTCAATCCTAGCTTGGAATGGGATTCATTAGTGATTGGAACTTGGAGTAATTTAGGCTCTCATACTTGTAATTGTATTGATGGTTCAGTTGGAATTAACAATATTAAGGAAGCCTCTTATGTTGTGTACCCTAATCCAGCTAATATTGGTGAGGATATTAACATAATAGTTAATTCAAAAATCGAAAATATTGAAATGTTTAGTATTTCAGGGAAAAAAGTATTGACCACAACATCCAAGAGAATTAACACAGAAAAACTTTCACTTGGTACATACATTACCTTAATTAATTTAAGTAATGGTGAGGTAATTGAGAATAAGATAATTATTCAGTAAATAATTTAAAATATTATTGTGCTAATTAAGAATTAGCTATTTCACAAAAATTAATATGAAAAAATATTTTTTTTTATTACTCGTTATTTTTTATGGATTTGAGCTAAAAGCGCAAACTATTTTATCAGGTAGTATATCTGACGCTAGAGATGGAGAACCTTTAATTGGCGCGACAATAATTTATGGCAAGGGAATGGGGACGGCCACTGATTATGAGGGGAACTATTCCTTTTCAATTCCTAAAGGAGAGAGAAAAATTGAAGTCTCTTATGTAGGCTATAAGGCTATAAGTAAAATAGTCCTGCTTACTAAAGATGTACAAACCCTAGATTTTAAATTAAAAACAACTTTGCTAAATGAAGTACAAGTAGTTGCCGATATTGCTATAGACAGAGAAACTCCTGTTGCTTTTTCTACAATTCCTATGAAGAAAATTAGTGAGGAATTAGCTTCTCAAGATATTCCTATGATACTTAATTCAACTCCTGGAGTCTATGCAACACAAACTGGAGGAGGGGATGGAGATGCAAGAATTACAATTAGAGGATTTAATCAAAGAAATGTAGCTGTAATGATTGATGGTATTCCTGTAAATGACATGGAAAATGGTTGGGTATACTGGTCTAATTGGTTTGGTTTAGATGCAGTAACTTCTAATATCCAGATTCAGAGAGGTTTAGGCGCTTCAAAAATTGCTATACCCTCTGTTGGTGGTACAATGAATATTTTAACAAAAGGAACTGGAAATAAAAAAGGAGGAACTATTAAGCAATCAATAGGGTCTTTTGGTAAATTACGAACATCCTTAGGATACAACTCTGGAAAGTTAGATAATGGATGGGGATATACTTTGGCTAGTTCTTACAAGAATGGAAATGGCTACGTTGATGAAACAAGTAGTGAGGGATTCTTTTACTATGCTAAAGTTCAGAAAGAGTTAGGTAATCACATTCTTAGTTTGTCAGCAATGGGTGCCCCTCAAAAACATGGACAGAGAGCATATAAAAGTGATATAGCAACTTACGATACTACTTTTGCTCGTTCCCTTGGAGATAGCTCTGATTTTTCTAATAGAATTGTAAATAGAGGTACTAAATATAATAAATATTGGGGTAGTTTAAATAGATGGACTTTAGATGTAAATGGTGATACAATCCATAATAAAGAGGTGATAAATACAAGACAGAATTATTATCATAAACCACAGTTTTCATTTAGAGATTTTTGGACTGTTAATGAGAATTTTTATATTTCTAACATTCTTTATGCTTCCTTAGGAAACGGAGGAGGAACTAGAACAGAAAATATTGGAAATATAGATGGACAAGTTGATTTACAAACTACATATAATGCAAATGTTGGAGCAGGCCCTTTCGGTCCTATTATAGATAATGAGTTTTCGGATTCAGAGTATAAAACAGGTAGCTATTTAAAGTCATCAATAAATAATCATTTTTGGTATGGAGGCTTATCAACTTTAAACTATCTTTTAAATGAAAAGGTTTCACTATCAGGAGGTTTAGACTTAAGATATTATAAGGGACAGCACTATAGTGAGGTTTATGATTTACTTGGGGGAGATTATACAGTTTCTTCTGACAATCAAAATCAACCATTATCAGCAAAACGAGTAGGGGATATAATTGATTATAATAATGATGGTATTGTCAAATGGAGTGGTGTTTTTTCACAAGCAGAATATAGTAACGGTATGTTAAGTGCATTTTTGAATGTATCAGGTTCTAATTCAGCATATAAACGTATTGACTATTTTCGTAAAAAAGATTTGATTTTAGCTGATACTATTATAAAGGAGGCTTTAGGAAATTCAGATACTTTAACCTTGAATGGTAACACTTATACAATTAACTCCTCTCAAGCTCAGTACGCTTCAACAGATTGGAAATGGATTAAAGGATATACTGTTAAAACTGGTGCTAATCTAAATATAGATGAATACAATAATGTGTTTTTTAATACTGGATATATTTCAAAAGCACCAAGATTTAGTAATATCTACACGAATAATAATACTTTACAAGAGTATATTAGAAACGAAAAAGTTAAGGCGGTTGAAGGAGGATATTCATTTCGATCTGCTTTCTTCTCATCAAACTTAAATGCATATTACACGACTTGGGAAAATAAACCTGCAAATATTTCTAAAACTATTGGAGGAGTGAGGTATTCAGATGTTGTTCCTATGAACGCTCTACATAAAGGAATAGAGTTAGATTTTTCTTATAAGATTAGTCAAAAATTAGGCGTTGAAGGGTTACTTTCTTTAGGGGATTGGAAGTGGACTTCTGGAGGTGAAGCAATTCTCTTAGATAATTCTAATAAAGCACCTTCATATGAATTAGGCAACACTGAATTAGATACTCTTGTTTATAGTGCAAATGGGGTTCATGTAGGAGATGCTGCACAGACACAATATGGACTCAGTTTAAGGTACGAACCAACGTTTAATTCTTACATCAAATTAAGAGGTACTTATTTTGCAGACTATTATTCTGATTTTGATGCATCAACATTAAATGGTGATAATTCAGGAAGAGAGAGTTGGGTAATTCCTTCATATCAATTAATAGATATGCATTGTGGCTATAAGTTTAAACTTTCTGATAATTATAACTTAGATATTAAATTGAGTGTGCTTAATTTACTTGATAAGATTTATATATCAGATGCAAATAATAATGATGGATATGCAACAAACCCAAGCTATGATTTTGATGCTAAATCTGCAAGTGTTTTTTTTGGTTTAGGAAGACGAATGAATCTTTCATTAAGAATTAGGTTTTAATTAAAATAAAGAAAAGAAATGAAAAAAATAATATTAATAGGATTACTTACTTTTTTAACAATATCTGTATATTCACAAGCGACCCTTCCAACTACATGGAGCTTTGCAAATGTTAATCTTCCTGCTGGATGGACTGAATCAGGAACTAATTTTTACACTGCTTCAGGAAATACTCCTCCAGCAATGAAATTTGATGGTACAGGTGATTATTTAATTATAAATGTTAATAGTAACCCCGGTGATTTAACTTATTATCTTACAGGGAATGGGTTTTCAGGAGGAACTTTTAATGTTGAAGAGTCTGATTTTGGTAATATTTGGACAACTCTAAATACGCATAATTCACCACCAAATGCAAGCTATACAATGTTTACAGATATTCCACAATCAACAACAAGATTTATACGATTCATATATACGAATAAAGTATCTGGTAACATTGGCCTGGATGATGTAAGTGTTGACATTGGAGCATCTACTCCTGCTCAGGAGATTAATGTAACACAGTCAGGTAATTCACTAGTTACAGGCAGTACTTATATTGTAAATTCCCCAGTATCTGTACCAAATGCAACAACATTTTTAATTGAAAATCTAGGAACTTTAGATACATTAAATATTACGTCTGCCACAATTTCTGGAATAAATTCATCTGATTTTTCTGTAGTTTCTTTTCCGTCAAATGTAGCGGCGACTAATTCAGAGATATTGATATTAAACTTTACCCCTTCAGCTTCAGGAACTAGAACAGCAGTTTTGAATATTGTCAGCAATGATGTAGATGAGCCTAATTATATTATTAATTTATATGGAATTGGAGGGACTTTAGCATCTGAGCCAATACAGCAAGCAGCAAATTTGATGTTTGCAAATATTAAAACATTTACTATTAGTGCTTCCTTTAACCCTACTGATTCAGTTGATGGATATTTAGTTTTAAGAAAGAAAGGATCAGCTATTACTTCATTTCCTTTGGACGGAACTGTTTATCAAAGAGGTGATATTATTGGAGATGCTCAAGTAGTATACAGTAGTAACATAACCTCTGTAACTCCAAATAATATTGTAGCAGGCACAGATTATTATTTTGCTATTTTTAGTTATAATGGCCCAAATATTTTTAGAAATTACTTAATAAATACTCCTCTAACTGGTAATATTATAACCCCTAATTCAATGATGTCTTCTACATACTATGATAACATCAGTACTTCGTCTTTTTCCTTTATGAATGATTTACATGCTTTAACTAATCCTCATCAAGCTCAATATTATAGTTATTATGATGATCTAATGATCGCTTTTTTTGAATCTAGAGATACAACATTAGACAGGAGAGTTGTGACTTGTGTTTATAGTGGTGAAAATAAGATCTACAGCGAACCTTTTGATTTTTCTGCAACTGGTTATAGTCGTGAGCATACTTATTGTCATAGCTGGATGCCAACAAATCCTGCACAAAATCTTCCTGAATATAGTGACTTTCATCACCTATTCCCGTCAAATTTAAATTCAGCAAATATTTTAAGAAGTAATAACCCTTTAGGAGAAGTTACAAATGTGACAACTTCTTTTTTAGGCTGTAAATCTGGAACTAATGCAAATGGACAAGTTGTTTTTGAGCCTAGAGATGAACATAAAGGTGATGCAGCAAGAGCTATTATGTACGAAGCAATTTGTTATACATCAATAAATGGAAATAGCTGGGCTCTTCCTAGCTATCAAGACCAAATGATACTGAAAAACTGGCATTTTCAAGATCCTCCAGATAATTGGGAGATTGCAAGAAATGACTTTATTGACTCTATTCAAAATAATAGAAATCCATTTATTGATAGTATTAACTATGTATGCTTTATTGATTTTTCAAATATGTCATATGATCCTTCTGCTTGTACACCATCATCGAATCAAGAGTTCTTAAACCTTGGTTTTATTATTTATCCAAATCCATGTACAGACCAATTAAATATGTATGTTGATGCTACAACGATATCATCATATCAAATAATAGATAATTTAGGAAATATCGTTTTAAGTAAAGATGTCAATAGTCTAACAATAGTCAAATTAAATGTTTCAAAGCTAAATAGTGGAATATATTCCGTTAATGTAGTTACTCCATCTGGCAGGGCTCAAAAAACTATTGTGATTCAGTAACTAATTATATGTAAAAGGGTTTATGCTTTTTTAAATATCCTTTCTACTCTTTGAGCAAAATACATTAAATATAGGAAGCAGAAAACAGTAACCCAGTATGAGCTATGAATACCAATTATATCCGCTAATTTCCCTTGTATAGGAGGTATGATAGCCCCTCCAAGAATCATCATAACTAGAAAAGCAGATCCTTGAGAGGTGTATTTCCCAAGACCTTTTATACTGAGGGCGAAAATTGATGGCCACATAATTGAGCAAAATAGTCCTCCGCTAAGAAAAGCAAATATCGCAATTGTTCCAGTTGTAAATAATCCTATTAACATAGCTAATACACCTAAAAGTCCAAAGGTTTTTAGTGTTAAAGCAGGTTTGTCTTTACCTATAAAGAATCCTGCTATTTGTATTGCTACACATATCGCAAAGGCAAATAAATGTTTTACTTCAAAACCAGAGATTGCATTTACAGATAAAACAACTCCAAAAGCAATATAAGGAACTAATATGTAAAGCCACTTTTTAAGCGAGTCAGAAGGATTAAATACTGTAATAGCTCCAGTCCATCTTCCAATCATTAGACCGCCCCAATACATTGAAATATATGGAGCAATTTGAGTATCATTTAAAGAGCCAAATGCAGAAGTTTTTAATAATTCTCCTAAATTACTTTGAATCGAAACTTCTACTCCTACATATGTGAAAATTGCTAACATTCCTAAAACAAGCTGTGGATATTGCATAGCTCCCCATCCTTCAGAATTCTTTTTTGCTAAGATATTTGAAATTAATAATCCTGCTACAACTACAACCAGACCGAGTAGAGAAAGATTTAAAATTAGAGAATCTGATGCTTCGCTTAAAGTTGCTCCATCTGCTAAACCAACATACTGATTAAATACCTGATAAAAAATTAGTATTAATAAAATAGTTATTGAAATTAGAGATGTCATGGCCTTAGATGCACCCAAAAAACTTGAGTCTTCTTTTCCTTCTGGAAGTTTTTTTGAAAAATGGAATAATGTAGCTGCAGCTAAAAATAATATTCCTACGGCTATATAAAGATATTGAACTACGGAAAGTGTAATATTTCCATCATTTATTTCTTTATTTAAATCTATATCTGCGCTAGCTGCTGTCCCAAATAAGGCTAATGAAACTACTATTGGACCAATTGCAGTTCCAAATGAGTTTACTCCGCCAGCAAGATTTAGTCTATGTGATCCTTTTGAAGGTTCTCCCAAAGAAATTGCAAAAGGATTTGCAGCCGTTTGTTGTAAAGAAAAGCCAAGCCCTACAATAAAAAGAGCTCCTAAAATATAAGTAAACGCAGAAGAATCTCCTGGGCTTGCACCATTAACAGCTATTACCATTGCACATGCTCCTATAGCAGATAATAATAATCCTTTTACGATACTGCTCTTAAATCCCCAAGAATTCATAATATCTGTATTTCTTATGCTAGAAAATATAAATAGCATAAGCGCGCCAATGTAGTAAGCTCCATAAAACGCAAAATCTATTAATTGACTTTGAAATTGATCTAAGTTAAAGAAGGTTTTGCAAAAAGGAATAAACACACCATTACTTGCAGCAATAAATCCCCAAAAGAAGAATACTGTTACTAGAGTTAATAGTGCTTGTTTGTAGTTTTTATTATCGTTCATTATTTAATTATTTAATTATTATTTCATCTACAAAAATCCAAGTTTTTCCGCCGGCTCCAAGATGCCATTCAGGACAGATTCCATAGTTTTTTGCCTTTATTTTTACATATCTTGTTTTAATTCCATTTATCTCTAATTGAATATCTTTATGAAAACTTCCTTCAATATTCTCTGGGGTTTCTGTGTTTATTTTGCCTAAATAATCATAATTCTCACCATCCAATGAACTCCAGTATTCTACATTTTTTGGATAAAAAATCCATGATCTAATATCTTGATGACAGCCCAAAGATATAGATTTAATTTTTTGAATTTTGTTTAAATCTATTACTACTTCTAAGTTTTCTCTATATCCTTGCCAATTACCTGTTCTATAGTTTACTCCCCCTCGTAGTTGATCTATAAGAGTTTTATCTCCTGCTGCTGCATATTGATTTGCATATTTACTAGAGATTTGAATACTTTTACTATTATCAATTTTAAAATATTTTGCAGTAACTCGTTTACTCTCTATCTTACCTTTTTTAGCGTAAATAGTTATTTCTGTATTATTAGAAATTACTATTGGAGATAGGTATTTTTGAAAACCTCTTCCTTTAATAGAGAAGAATATTTGCGAACTATCAACAGTCCCTAGCTCTATATAATGATCTTTTACAAATGTTTGACTCTTAGAGATAAAAAACGGTACTGCAACTATTTTATTTGAAGTAATTATGGAATATGGACGATTTTCTTCTCCCCAACTACTTGGGTTTTCTCCCATATTAAAAAGTAGTTCACCTCCATTAGTTATAGTGCTGTGTTTTAAAAAACTATTATTAAACTCTTTACCATTTAGCGTGGCAGATTGTATATATATATTATCGCTATTCAGATTTTTAGTTCTTATTTTAAAGGTATTTCCATTTTCAAGATTAATAGTTGCCGCATCAAATAATGGCGTTCCAATTGTGTAATAATCTAAGCCTGGTGTTACTGGGTAAAATCCTAAACTACTTAAAACATACCATGCAGACATTTGACCACAGTCTTCATTTCCAGATAAGCCATCTGGTAAATTTGAATACTGCTCATTCATAATTTGTGCTGTATATTTTTGTGTTTTTGATGGTTTTCCAATAAAATTATATAGATAGGCCATATGGTGGCTAGGCTCATTCCCATGGGCATATTGACCTATTAAACCGGTTACATCTGGCTGATGTCTTCCTGAGGTAACGCTCGAAGATTCAAACATTGCGTCTAAATGTTTTTCATAAGATAATTCTCCACCTTTAAGTTTAATATGTCCTGATATGTCTTGCGGAACAAAGAGAGAGTATTGCCATGCATTTGCTTCAGTATAATTAAAGTTAACTTCTTCAGGCTTGAACGGACCAAACCAAGAATAAGAATTTTTACCTCTAAAAAATCCCGTTTCAGGGTCATAAAGATTTTTATAGTATTGAGCTCTTTTATAAAATCTCTTAGCTATCTCTTTTTTACCTAGTGAATCAGCCATAACTGCTATGCACCAATCATCGTATGCATATTCTAAGTTCTTTGACACAGATTCTGGCTCATCACTTGCCCTTATAAATCCATTTTTTTTATAAGCTTTTAGACCATGTGTATTACTTTCAGCAGAAAGTACCATAGCATTTAATGCCATATCTGTATCATAATCTCTAATGCCTTTTATATATGCATCAACAATCACTGGAATAGCATGATAACCGATCATACAATCTGTATAATTACCAGCTAATTCCCATATCGGTAATTTTCCTCCATCTTGAAATTGCCTCAAAAGTGTTCTAATAAATTCGTTAGTTTTTTTAGTTTCTAAAATTGTAAAGAGAGGATGGCTTGCTCTAAAAGTATCCCAGAGTGAGAATACCGTATAATGATTATCAGGAGAATTATGTTTTTTTAAATCCATACCATTATAATTTCCGTTAATATCGTTATAGGTATTAGGAGCTAGAAAAGAATGATATAAAGCAGTGTAGAATATTTCTTTTTTTTCTTTAGATTTTGTTTTAATTTGAATTTTATTTAGCTGATTATTCCAAATTGCTTGTGCGTTTTTTTTAGTTTGGTTAAAATCCAAATTTACTATTTCATTAAAGTTTTCGATTGCTCCTAGGCTATCAACAGCAGAAATTGAGACCTTAGTTACAAGAGGTTTTTTTAGTTTACCAAAAGTTAAACCTAAAATATTTTTTTCATTATTAAGTGTGTAATTTATAAAAGGATGAGAAAGCTTTATTAAAAAATAAACTCTTTGTTCTCTTGCCCACTCATCTGAATATCTAAATCCTGAAATAGTCATACTATCAATAATGTTAATATTATGTTTTAAAAGTTTATCTCTGTGCTTTAAGTCTAAAATTAAATTAGCATTATCTTTTTTGCTATATGAGTATTTATGAATTCCGCTTCTTAATGATGTTGTTAATTCTACATTAATGTCATAGTCTTCAAGAAAAACTTGATAATAGCCTGGTTCAGATTTTTCATTATTATGTGAGAATTTCGAGCTATAGCCAAGTTCGTTGATTTGTTTATTTGAGTTTTTTGATTCTATAACACCATTTGAAAGGTTTACTTCTCCAGATGTTGGCATTAATAGAACGTCTCCATAATCTGATATTCCTGTACCGCTTAAGTGAGTATGGGAAAACCCATATATTATAGAGTCTGTATAATGATAGCCTCCACATCCATCCCAACCTTCAAGTCTTGTGTCTGGGCTTAATTGCATCATTCCAAAAGGAAGAGAAACACCAGGATAGGTATGGCCATGTCCTCCTGTGCCTATAAATGTATTAACATATTTAATTGGAGTATTGATGTTATTACATGAGATTGTTAGGGTAATAAGTATAAATAGTAAATTTTTCTTTTTCATTCTATTATGATTTGGTCTATAAATGTCCAGCTTTTTGATCCAGCTGCAGGATGTTCCATAGGAAGATTACCATAAGTCTTAGCAATAATTTTTATAAAACGTGTTTTTTGTTTTTGTGTGAAAATAAAATCTTTTATAAATTTTCCCTCCTTCATGGGGTCTGATTTATGATTAATAGTTTGGATCTTTTTAAACTCTTCACCATTTTTAGAGGTAAGTATTTCTACTTTTTGAGGAATAATAATCCAAGAAAGATGATATTGAAAGAAAGATGTTTGAACCTTTGAGAAAGTAGTTTCTTCTTCTAAGTCAATTATTACCTCAACATCCTTTCCAAAGAAACCTTGCCACTGCCCATCTCTAAAGTTTGTGTTATTTCCTGAAACACCATTTGTTAAAGACCCTTGTCCGGGATAGTTTTTATCAAAATTAGTTAGGTATTTTGTTTTTTTACCTAAAGCTAGATGATGATTTAGTGTTAATGATTTTTTAGCCGGAAATTTTCTTTTTGAGTTAACTTCTTTGACGTTAATAATTACGCTAGTATCTATCAAAAATGCATTTGTATATTTTTCCCACAGACCATTATTAAGACTGTATTCAATATCCATATCATTATCGCCTTTTTCAATTTCAATTTGAAATTGATGATTAAGAACTGTGCTGTTTATTTTAATAGGAGTCTTTTCATATCCATATTTTACTCCTAAAACATCTAGTTTTTTATAATGTTTATCAACTCTTTTTTTAAACTCATTAAAGTTCTTTTCTTTTTTACTCCAGAGAACTTCGGAGATGGCTAATATTCTTGGGAAAACTTTTGAGTCAATAGTTTCCTGGGGGGCATGCTCACTCCACATATTACATTCTCCTCCAATTATATACTTGCTTTGTTCATTAGTTAGGCCTTTTGGAATAGGCTCAAAAGAATATACTTTTTTTAAATCTATAGCTTCTAGGTCATAATCAAAATAACAATGAGAGGTAGGAGACATAATTGCCTCGTGATTATTTTGTGCAGCTATTACCCCACCTTCCATTCCTCGCCAAGACTGTATTGTTGCTGATGGAGCGATGCCACCTTCTATTATTTCATCCCATCCAATTATTTTTTTTCCTTTACTCTCAATAAATTTTTCTATTCTTTTTATAAAGTATGATTGTAGTTCATGTTCATCTTTTAAATTTTGAGATTGTATTTTTTGTTGACATTTCACACATTCCTTCCATCTAAATTTAGGAGCTTCATCACCTCCAATATGAATATATTTTGATGGAAATATTTCTATAACTTCAGTTAAAACATTTTCTAAGAATGTATAAACACTGTCGTTTCCAGCGCAGTAAATATCTTTAAAAACACCCCAATCATTTTCAACTTCTATTGATTTTCCTGTACAAGATAGTTGAGGGTAAGAAGCAATAGCGGCTACTGAATGTCCGGGAAGTTCAATTTCAGGAATAATTTCTACATGTCTAATTTGCGCATATTTAATTATTTCTATTAAGTCTTTTTTGGTGTAGAATCCTCCGTATTTTTCTCCATTCTTATTGTTTCTCCAAGCTCCTATTTCAGTTAGTTTTGGATACTTTTCTATTTCTACTCTCCAACCCTGATCTTCAGTTAAGTGAAGGTGTAAAATATTCATTTTATGATAAGCAAGTAGATCTATATATCTCTTTATAAATTCTTTGTCCATAAAATGTCTACAACAGTCTAAAAGCATACCCCGCCACTTAAATCTTGGAAAATCATGAATTTCTACACAAGGAGTTACTATATCCTTTAATTCTTTGTATTTATTAGGAAGCAGCTGTATTAAACTTTGAATTCCGTGCATTTGTCCTTTGCCTGTTGCTGCCTCAATGATTATATTTTTTTTAGAGATATATAAAAAGTATTCTTCTTCTAAAAGATTAATATTCTTTTTAAGTATAATAGAATTTTTATTCCCATTAAGTTTAAATGGCAGCTGATTCTGAAGATATTTTGCTTCACTTAAAAATAAACTATCATAGTTTATTCCTGTATCTGAGTTTAAATTAAAAGATCCAGTTTTATAAATAATATTCTGTGGATTAGGAATAATATTAGCTATTTCTTTTTTTTCTATTTTCTGAAAGCAGGAAGTTAATATAAGTATTAGTAACAAATAAATTCTGGTCATCTAATAAAAGATGATGCATTAATCATTTTGTTTAATCCGTTTTGATGTAAAGCATAATCAAAACCCGCTTGTACAGAATAAGAACCATGTTCCCCCTCTTTATTTATTGCGAGGTATCCAATCTGCATATTTTTATAATTTTGATTTTTCACTATTCTTGAGATGCCTTCCTCGCATGCTTCTTGTGGAGATGCGCCTTGTCTCATTAATTCAACAATTAAGAATGATCCTAGTGTTTTCATAACCGCCTCACCAACTCCAGTTGCACAGCATCCTCCAACTTCATTATCTACAAACATTCCAGCACCTATAATCGGAGAGTCTCCAACCCGACCATGCATTTTCCAGGCTAATCCAGATGTAGTACATGCACCAGAAATATTCCCTTTAAGGTCGATTGCTAAAAGTCCAATTGTATCATGATTTTCAACATTAATTATTGGTTTGTATTTAGAATCTTTTAGCCACTCTTCCCACTTTTCTTTTGCTTTATCAGTTAAAAGATCTTCTTTCTGAAACCCGTTTTTTAGAGCAAATTGTAACGCTCCTTCTCCTGATAACATAACATGAGGAGTATTATCCATGACTTTCCTAGCTACGGATATTGGATGTTTTATATCTTGAAGAAAACTAACAGAGCCACAATTACCTGTGTGATCCATTATACATGCATCTAATGTCACATGACCATCTCTGTCTGGCCATCCTCCATATCCTACGCTAGTACATTCTGGATCTGCCTCAGTTACATATACTCCTGCCTCAACAGCATCTATTGCGTCGAAACCATTATTAATTAATTTAAAGGCTTCTTCGTTGGCGTCTAAACCATGCTTCCAGGTAGATATAACAATTGGTAGTTTTTTAATTGAGTATTTATTTTTTCTGCTAAATTTTGCTGACGCTAGCTCTGGGGCTAATATTGCACCTATTGCTCCAATAGATGTTTTTTTAATAAAACTTCTTCTATTTGACATATCCTATTTGTTTAAATCATAAAGAGACCAAATTAATAAATTTTCTTTGTTAGTGATGGAACCTGTATAGTTAATTGTATATTCAATACCCGGAAGCATAGTGAGATAGTTTTCATCAAATTTAATGCCATCTAATTCGAAATATACCTGAAAAGCAGGCAGATCACTTTTTATTTTAATTACATTATCATCCCACTTTGTTGTTAGATTAGGTTTGAGGAAAATTATATCTTTTACTTTGGAAGTAAAGATTGTTTTAGAACTAATTTTTTTGTTTTTCAACGTTGCTATTATAAATTCATTTTTATTAATGTTTTCATAATCCTTAGTAATTAGCTTACTGCCAATATCTTTTGAGTTCACTATACCTATACTTTTAGAATTTGTTTTTTTACCCTTTAAGTTATAGCTGTTAATTATGAGCGTGTCATTTATATCAGTTCTTTTATCAGACATAATCCAAATTGAAAATTTTTCATTTTCATTTTTTGTAATAGATAACCCAATTGGAGCAAAAACATCTCTTACTACATAATTTAACGCCTTCCAGTTTCCATAATAATCAATACTACTCCAAGAAGCAACTGGCCAACAGTCATTGAGTTGCCAGTACAATGTTCCCATACAGTATGGTTGACTTCTTCTATGAGCTTCCAGTCCAATTCTCATGCCTTCTGCTTGAAGAATTTGACTAGCATAAACAAATTTTTTAAAATCTTTTGGTTGATTATATTCTCTATTCATATATTCCTGAATTAAACTATTTCCTCTTGGATGTTTTTGATGAGAAAGCATTATTTCAGAATCTAAAAGCCAATCTTTTTCTTCACTGAAGGATTTTATTGTGGAAATTTGCGGAAACGATTGAAAACCAAACTCACTCATGAATCTTGGAATTTCTTCTTCAAATGTTGAAAATGGCTGAGCATCATGCCATACTCCCCAGTAATGAACATCCCCCTCATTGTTGTGGTTAGAGTCGCCTCTTCCAAGTTGAGGAGAACTCTCCCAATACGGCAGATTAGTTAGCTCACCTACAACCTCTGGTAGTGTTTTATTAAAGATCATTTCATATCCTCTATAGATTTTTTTTATTTCTTTTTCTGAAAAAGAACTTTGCCATCCCCAGTTTTGCCATGCTTCAGCAATTTCATTATTCCCACACCATAAAATTATAGAGGTATGATTTCTTAATCTTTTAACATTATCTATAGCTTCCAATCTAATATTTTCTATAAATGATTTATTATCTGGGTACATTGCACATGCAAACATGAAATCTTGCCAAACTAAAACACCCAATGAATCACAAAGATTATAAAATACTTCGTTCTCATAAATACCTCCACCCCATACTCGAAGCATATTCATATTAGATTTTATTACTTGATCTAAAAGTGTTTTATATTTTTTAGTTGTTACTCGATTTTGCAAGTTATCTTGTGGGATGTAATTTGCACCTTTCATGAAAATTGCCTCTCCATTTATCTCAAAATAGAAATTTTTACCTGTTGAATCTGCTGAGGTAATTAACTTGACTGTTCTTATTCCAATTTTTTTCTTTTTAGTGCTTATAATTTTCTTGTTCTTTATAAGAGTAACATTAATATCATATAAAGGTTGTTTTCCGTAGCCGTTTGGCCACCATAATTTGGGTTTTAAAATATTAAAGTCAAGATCGATATTTTGTACTCCTTTAATTAATTGTTTTATGTATTTAGTGTTATTTACCTCTAAAAGATACTCTCCAGATTTCACAACATTTAGTTCAAGATTAATCTTGAAATTAGCGACAGAGTCAAAAACTTCTTTTTGCTCTATATATAGATCCTTTATAATTGCATTATTGTAACTAATTATTTCTACTGGTTTCCATATGCCAGAAACAGGAATTTTTGGCCCCCAATCCCATCCATAATGAAAGCCTGCTTTTCTTGTGTGAACTTTTTTTCCTCCAGGTAACTTATAACCTAGATCTATTTCTTTCTTGATTTCACGAGACGAAGTATTATGAAATTTAATTATTAAAGTATTTTGTTTTTTTAGTAAATTATTTATTGGCACTACCCATTTTCTAAACATATTGTCTGCATTTAGAATGAGAGAATCATTCAAAAAAACCTCACTATATGTGTCTAAGCCATTAAAAATAATTTCATGATTTTGGAAAGATAAAAGATCTTTCTTAACAGAAAAAGTACTTTTATAAACCCAATCTCTATCTGCCACCCATTTAATAGAGTCTTCATTATTACCATAAAATGGGTCTGGGATTATTTGATGATAAAGTAAGTCATAAAAATTATTGCCAGGAACACTTGCTTCTAGCCAATTTTTATTGTGTTGAAATTCCCAATTATTAATAATCTGATGATTATAATCATTAGACTTACATCCAATAAAAATAAGAAATAGTAAATAATAAATTTTAATCCTCAATTCTAGAAAGTTCTTTAACTGCTTTATTAATATTTTGATAGTGTGTTTCAAATTTACCAAATATATTTTTCTCCTTACCTGAAAGATGAAAGCTTCTAACCCCTAAACGATAAAGTTCATTAATATTTGCATGATTCACTCCTGATCCCGCAATAATTTCTATCCTATTTCTTCCTAATTTAATTATTTGCGCTATTTTTTTTCTTCCTTGATCAATATTTTTTGCTTGGCCAGATGTAAGTAATGCATCACAATTACAATCAATAATATCTTTTAATGACTCTTCAAATTTACTCGAAACATCAAATGCTCTGTGAAATGTAACTTTCATTGGTCTTGCTTCCTTAACCATGGCTTTGGTTAAATTTTGGTCTATTGATCCATCAGTTTTTAATGCTCCAATTACAACACCGTCACATTTTGCATTTTTACAAAATATAATGTCTTTTATTATTTGATTAAATTCATCTTGAGTATAGCTAAATTTGTTAGCTATTGGAAGAATTAGTATATGAATTTTAACATCAGTGATGTTTCTTAGTTTAACTATGTCTGAATAATTTGGAGTAACTCCGCCTTGTTCTAGTTTTTGGCAAAGCTCTATTCTATTAGCACCAGCTTTAATTCCTACTATAGCTGATTCAATTGAATTTGCACAACACTCGATAATATTATTTGGCATTTTAGAGACTTAAATTATTACATTTTAAAGTCTTCCATAAATTTAGTTGTATAATCACCAGCTATAAAATCTGGATGCTTCATTAGTTTTTTATGAAAAGGGATTGTTGTCTTTATACCCTCAATTACAAATTCATCTAATGCTCTAGTCATTTTAGCAATAGCTTCTTCTCTTGTTTGCGCCACAGTAATTACTTTTGCAATCATTGAATCATAATAAGGAGGAATTGTATAGTTTGCATAAACATGAGTGTCAATTCTTACTCCGTGCCCTCCTGGAGCATGAAAGTTAGTAATTAGGCCAGGACAAGGTCTAAAATCTTTTTCAGGATCTTCTGCATTAATTCTACATTCAATTGCATGAAGTTGGGGAATATAATTTTCTCCCGAAATCTTAACTCCTGCAGCAACCTTAATTTGTTCTTTTATTAGATCAAAATCAACTACCTCTTCAGTAATAGGATGTTCAACTTGTATTCTTGTATTCATTTCCATGAAATAGAATTTTCTATGCTTATCAACAAGAAACTCTACTGTCCCTACACCTTCATATTTTACTGCCTCAGCTGCTTTTATTGCTGCAATTCCCATTTCTTCTCTAAGTTTCTCAGTCATAAATGGAGAGGGAGTTTCTTCTGCAAGCTTTTGATGTCTTCTTTGTATTGAACAATCTCTCTCTGACAAGTGAGATGCTTTACCTGTTTTATCACCAATTATTTGAATCTCTATATGTCTTGGGTCTTCAATAAATTTCTCCATATACATGCCATCATTGCCAAAAGCTGCTTTCGATTCTGTTCTTGCACTATCCCATGAATCTTCTAGTTTAGACTCTTCCCACACTAGTCGCATACCTTTACCACCACCACCTGCAGTAGCTTTTAACATCACAGGATAACCTATTTCAGATGCGATCTTCTTACAATTGTCAAAATCTTTGATTAATCCTTTTGAGCCGGGTATTGTTGGGACTCCAGCTTTTTTCATAGTTTCTTTTGCTGAAGCTTTATCACCCATTCCCTCTATCATCTTGGGAGATGCTCCAATAAATTTAATATTATTTTCAGAGCATATTTTAGAAAAATTTGCATTCTCAGCTAGAAAACCATATCCTGGATGTATGGCGTCAGAATTTGTGATTTCAGCAGCTGCAATAATATTAGGGATATGTAAGTAAGATTCTGAACTAGCTGCAGGGCCAATACATACAGCTTCGTCTGCAAATCTTACAGGTAAACTGTCTTTGTCAGCTTTAGAATAGACTGCAACAGTTTTAATATTCATTTCCTTGCATGTCCTAATAATACGTAACGCAATTTCTCCTCTATTTGCTATAAGAATTTTTTTAAACATATGTCTAGTGTTTGAGTAATTAAGAAGGGTCTACTAAAAATAATGGTTGATCAAATTCTATTGGGGATGCATCATCTACTAAAACCTTAACAATTTTACCAGAGATCTCAGACTCAATCTCATTAAATAATTTCATAGCTTCTATAATACATATGACTTCTCCTTCATTAATTTGATCTCCTACATTAGCAAAGGGAGGTTTTTCTGGCGAAGAACTTCTGTAGAAAGTTCCAATCATTGAAGATCTTACCTCTATCAGATGCTCATCATCTTTCACTGTATCTAATTTTTCTGTATCTTGATCAGTAATTATTTGTGGGGCGTGATGTGTTACAATAGGAATATTTTGACCAGGTACTTGTTGAATTATATTTATTGGTTCATCAGAATCCCCTCTTCTTCTTTTAGCGGGAGATTTAATAGAGATTTTAATATTATCAATCTCTAAATCTACTTCTGTAGCTCCAGACTTTGCTACAAACTTTATTAATTCTTGAATATCTTTTAAATCCATTAATTTTATAATTTATAATGCAAATGTAATTATTTCTTTGAATCGTAAGCCCATTTTAAATAAATTGATCCCCAAGTAAATCCGCCTCCAAAAGCAGCTAAAATTAAATTATCTCCTTTATTTAATTTTTGCTCCCATTCCCACAAGCATAATGGAATTGTAGCTGAAGTAGTATTTCCATATTTTTCAATATTTAACATTACTTTCTCATCACCTACACCCATTCTTCTTGAAGTAGCATCAATTATTCTTTTATTAGCCTGATGAGGAACAAGAAATGCTATGTCATCAGCGGTAAGATTATTTTTTTTCATAATTTCTTCTGACACATCAGCCATACTTTTTACTGCAGCTTTAAACACAGGCTGTCCATCTTGAAATATAAAGTGTTCTTTAGCATCTATAGTTTCATGAGAAGCAGGTTTTAAAGAGCCACCAGCAGGCTGTCTTAAATATTTACTTCCGCTTCCGTCAGTTCGTAAAATAGTATCTTTAATACCTAAACCTTCATGATTAGGCTCCATGAGCACTGCTCCTGCACCATCTCCAAATAATACACATGTTTCTCTTGATGTATAATCGACAATTGAAGACATCTTATCCGCCCCAACAACAATTACTTTTTTATGTTTACCAGTTTCAAGAAATTGAGATGCAATTGTTAGTGCATATAAAAAACCTGAGCATGCTGCGCCAATATCAAATGCACAAATATTACTTATTCCTACTTTCTCAGCTATAAGGCAGGCAGTAGATGGAAAAAGCATATCTGGAGTCGCAGTTGCACATATAATTAGATCAATATCTTTAGCATCTGTTTTGGTTTTTTTCAAAAGGAGTTTAATTGCTTCTGCTCCTAGATCAGATGAGCCTTTATTTTCGCCTTTTAGAATTCTCCTTTCTTTTATTCCTGTCCTAGAAACAATCCATTCATCATTTGTTTCTACCATTGTTTCAAGCTCTTTATTTGTTAGGATATAATCCGGGACATATCCCTGAATACCTGTAATAGCAGCGCTAATTTTATTCATATTTAATCAATATTTTCTTTAATTTTATTTACAAGCTTAGCCTCAATAACATCTTTTGCTAAAAGTAACATATTTTTTATAGCAATTTCATTTGAAATTCCATGGCCAATAATAACAGGTTTATTTAATCCTAATATTGGTGTTCCACCATATATTTCATAATTAAATCTGTTAAAATAACTATCATTAATTTTTCTTTCGCAGACTAAGTCATACAATGCTTCAGCCTGTTTTAATACAATATTACCAGTAAATCCATCACAAATAATAACATCTGTTTGAGAGTTGAAAATGTGTCTGCTCTCAATATTTCCAATAAAGTTGTAATCTTTTGTGCCACTCATTAATTCATAACTTGCTTGAGTTAACATATTCCCTTTTGTTTTTTCTTCGCCTAAATTTAGTAAGCTAACTTTAGGCTCTTTGATGCCACATACATGTTTTGCAAATAAAGATCCAAGAATACCAAACTGATATAAAACATCTGGTTTACAATCAGCATTTGCTCCGACATCCAATAAAACAGTAACCCCACCATTGATTTTTGGAAGAATTGTACAAATACAAGGTCTTAAAACTCCACTTATTGCCTTTACAGAGTAATAGCCTCCAACAAACATTGCGCCTGTATTTCCGGCGCTTGCAAATCCATCTATTTTTCCTTTAGCTAAATATTCAAAGCCTTTAGCAATACTAGAGTTGGGTTTTGATTTAAATGATTTTATTGCATGTTCACCCATGTCAATAACTTCTTGGCAATCAATGATTTCGAAACTATCTTCTGATTTTTTGTGCTTTTTGAGTTCAGAAACAATTTTTTTTTTGTTTCCAAAAAGGATAATACTTATATTGGGAGGTAGCTCTTTATGAGCAAGAATTGTTCCATGAATAGTTTTATTGGGGGCATAGTCTCCTCCCATAATATCTATACCAATTCTCATTTTATGAGTTTGTATTTAGGCTAAATAAGAGATGTTAAGCAGTTGCTTGTTTTTCAATCGCTTGCTTACCTCTATATGTTCCACACTCTTCACAAACTCTATGGTATGCTACAGCTGTACCGCAATTATTACAACTATACATTGTAGTAGGAGATGCTTTATAATGTGTTCTTCTTTTATCTCTTCTAGTCTTTGAGATTTTTCGTTTAGGATGTGCCATTTTATTGGTTTTACTATTTTAATTCTATGTTTTTTAAATCTGACCACCTTGGGTCAATTCCATCTTTTTTATCTCTAAATGAAAAATTGTTAATTAGAGATAACATATCTTTATTACATTCTGACGCCTTATTTATTGATTTATGCGATCTTTTATTTGGAATAGCAAGTGATATTAGTTCATAGATAAGGTGCTTAACGTCTATTTCTAAATCATTTAAGTCAAAATAAATTTTATTATCATCAATAATAGAATTGTCATTTATTTGTTTTAAAACAAATAAATGATTTGATTTAATTGGAATTGCAATGTCTTCTGCGCAGTGATCACAGGAAATATTTTTAACTATTCCGTCAATAGAAATTGATAAGGACAAGTCATGGTCACTTTTTATCAAATTACTTTTTATTTCAAAATCAGCATTTTTAACTTCAGAAAAGTTAAATTCTTTAAAGAACTCATCCTTAATATTAAATAAAGTTTCGTTAGAACCTTTTTTTAAGTTAGTTAATTTAATATTTAATTCTGTCATTAAACTAATTTTAAGGGCTGCAAAGATATAAATTTATTCTTAGTTTAAATTATTAGTACTAATGTATATCTATTAAAGTATTAATTATTCTTTTCTTCTATTCTTAATTATGTCACATGCAACTAAAATAGCTTGAATAAAAGAACTTGCATCAGCTTTTCCCATTCCTGCAATATCGTATGCTGTTCCATGTACTGGCGAGGTTCTTATAATACTAAGTCCCGCGGTAAAATTTACTCCTTTTGAAAAAGACATAGACTTGAATGGTATAAGTCCTTGATCATGGTACATTGCAATTATACCATCGAACATATTAAGGTTCTCTTCCACAAAAAAGCTGTCAGCAGGGAAGGGACCCTTAACAATCATATCTTTTTTATTAAGTTCTGCTATTGCTGGAGTTATAATAGTTTTTTCCTCTAGACCAAGCATGCCATCTTCTCCAGCATGAGGATTAAGCCCAAGAACAGCAATCTTTGGATGTGATATGTTAAAGTCCTGCTTTAAAGAGTTGTTTAGTTTTTCTGATGCTTCAATTATTTTTTTTAATGATACTGAATTACTAACATTAGAAAGAGGAATGTGCCCTGTTACAAATGCTATTTTCATCTTTGAACTTACCATTAACATTAATGAATTCCCTCCAAATTTTTGTTCTAAAAATTCTGTATGACCAATAAATTTGTCTATTGATTTTCTAATAGATGCTTTATCAATTGGAGCTGTTACTATTGCATCTATTTTATTTTCTTTTAAATAGTTGCAAGCTGTATTTAAAGAGATGTATGAGTTTAAGCCAGAAGTGATAGATTTTACTCCTAAGTTAATTGAATTGTTGTTTGCTTCAGTGTCTATTAAATTTAATATATTATTCTTACTATCACTTATTTGCTTAATGATATTAATAGTTGTGTTACTATTTATCTTTTTTAAATATGATTTGCACAATTCCTTAGAGCCAAATAAAATTAGAGTACAAAATTTAGAAATATTTGGGTCTTTTAATGATTTAATTATAATTTCAAGACCAATGCCATTTAAATCTCCAGTGGAAATACCAATATTAAATTTTGGAGGCATTCTTATTTTCTGTTTTTTATGAAATCATATAACAATCTAACCCCCATTCCTGTTGCCCCTTTAGATCTATATTGGTATTCAGTACTTACATAGGCAGGTCCCGCGATATCTAAATGAATCCATGGGTAATCAGTGAAATAAGCTAAAAATTTACCTGCAGTTATTGCGCCGCCAAATTTGCCTCCAAGATTTTTAATATCAGCAACATCTGATTTTATTAAATTATCATAATCTTTCCAAAAAGGCATTTCTGCTAGTCTTTCATGAGTGATATGACCAGACTTTGCTAAGTTATTATGTTCATTAATAGCTTTTTGTTGCATTGATACAATTCCAAAATGACCAATTGTATTAGCTGCTGAACCTGTAAGTGTAGCGAGGTCAATTACTAGTTCGGGTTTATATTTTTTAGCGTAGCTTAATGCATCAGCTAAAATCATTCTTCCTTCAGCGTCAGTATTTAACACCTCTACAGTTGTTTTGTCAAACATAGTAACAACATCACCTGGCGCATAAGCATTTCCAGAAGGTCTATTGTCGGTTGCAGGAATTAACCCAATCACATGTTGATCAAGTTTATTATTAGCAATTGCATGCATTGCCCCAATTACTGTTCCTGCTCCAGCCATATCGACTTTCATAATATCCATAGAATTAGCAGTTGGCTTAAGACTTAACCCACCAGTATCATACACAATACCTTTACCAACTAAAATAATTGGTTTTTTATTTTTAGCATTTTTTGGTTTCCATTCTAAAATAGAAAATGTTGGTTCATCAATACTTCCTTGGTTGACAGCAAGTAGTCCTCCCATTTTTAATGATTGAATTTTCTTTTTTGTAAAAATAGATGTTGTAAATCCTGCATCTATTCCTGCTTTTTTAGCACTTTGTGCTAAATCTATAGCCTTAAGGTGTGAAAAAGGTGTATTTACTAAATCTCTAGTAAGTTTAACAGCTTCTACTAATTTTTCTAATTCTGCAAGTCTTTTAATGTCAGAATGATTGTAAACAAAAATTGTTTCAAGTTTATTTTTGCTTTTTTCTGTTTTAAATTGATCAAAGTCATAATTAGACAATGCCAGCCCCTCCACAAATGCCTCTGTTTCTATTACTTCATTGTTAAGATTTTGAACAATAACTGTTTTAAGTGTTTTTATCTCGCTAAACACTTTAAACGCTAGACATCTTACCCCTTCAAAATATAAGTTTTTGTCTGTATTTTTTTTTGGGTTTATAATAATAATTATTCTTGCATATTGATTAATTTTTATTACGTCTACTTCCTTTTTAAATTCAGAATCAATATAATTTTTCTCTCTTATATCTAGATTTAAAATAGATAAATTGTTGCTATTTTTTGTCAGAATAAGTAGATTGTCTTTTTCTGAAATTGTATTTTTATTTTTAATGAAAGTCTTCATATAATTGTGTAATTTTGGTGTTGTAAAATTAAGTATTTTTATGAATAGCAAGCTTTTATTATCTAGAGCATTAAAAAAAGAGTTTCTTTCTGCGGAAGAGGGTTTGTATCTTTTTAAAAACACGCCTACAGCTGATTTAATGTGGGCCGCTAACGAATTACGACATATGTCTGTGCCTGGCAATGATGTTACATGGCAAATAGATAGAAATGTTAATACTACAAATGCATGTAATGCAAATTGTAAATTTTGTAATTTTTTTCGCCATCCAAAGCATAAGGATGTATACATCACAGACATTCCAACTTATAAAAGAAAAATTGATGAGACAATAAAATATGGGGGAGACCAATTATTGCTTCAAGGCGGACATCATCCCGGATTAGGGTTAGATTATTACACTAAATTATTTAAGAATCTTAAATCTTTATATCCCGATATTAAGCTACACGCTCTTGGTCCTCCAGAGGTTGCTCATATATGTAAAATAGATAATATTTCTCACGAATTTGCCCTTTCGGAATTAAAGAAATCAGGTATGGATAGTATGCCAGGAGCTGGAGCAGAAATATTAAGTGACAGAGTTAGGAGACTAATTTCTAAAGGGAAATGTACTGGGCAAGAATGGTTAGAAGTCATGCGTGAAGCTCATAAGCTTGACATTACAACATCAGCAACTATGATGTTTGGGCATGTAGAAACATTAGAAGAGCGTTTTCAACATCTTGTCTGGATTAGAGAAGTTCAGCATGATAAGCCAATAGGTTCTGATGGGTTCCTGGCATTTATTCCTTGGCCATTTATGGATGATGGGACGTTGTTACAAAAAGTTAAAGGAATAAATAATAATGTAACTTCTGATGAATATATTAGAATGCTTGCTTTGAGTCGTATTATGTTACCTAATATCATTAATATTCAGGCTTCTTGGCTAACAGTTGGAGCAGAGACTGCTCAGATATGTCTTCATGCAGGAGCTAATGATATGGGGTCTATTATGCTTGAAGAAAACGTAGTTTCTGCTGCAGGAGCGCCTCATAGATTTACATCTAATAGCATTCAAGAGTGTATTAAAAACGCTGGATTTAACCCAAGGTTAAGAACTCAAAAGTATCAATTTAGAGAAATGCCTAAGGTGCTAGAACAACAAAAAATAGATTATTAATATGTTTACTGGAATTGTTGAGAATACTGCTACTGTAATAAATATTTTAAAGAAGGGAAGTAATGTGGAATTTTTATTTGAGTCTAAGCTTGCAACTGAATTTAAAATAGATCAAAGTGTATCTCATAATGGTGTTTGTCTAACTGTTGTAGATGTTTCAGGTAATACTTATAAGGTAATAGCTGTTGAAGAAACCTTAGTGAAATCTAATCTTGGTAGTTTAAGTATAGGTGAGCAGGTAAATCTTGAAAGAAGTATGCTTATGAATTCACGATTGGATGGACACATAGTGCAGGGACACGTTGATCAGATTGGTGTTTGTCAATCTATTTCCAATAAAGATGGTTCTTTTATTTTGAAATTCTCATATGAACCCTCCCAAAATATGACGGTTGAAAAAGGATCTATTTGTATAAATGGTATTAGCCTTACAGTATTTGACTCAAAAGATTCATCATTTTCAGTTGCAATTATTCCTTACACTTGGGAGCATACTAATTTGAAGCTTCTGAAAGTAGGAGGTGTAATAAATCTTGAGTTTGATATATTAGGCAAGTATATTGCCAAGATGTTTAATAAATCTCACTAGTTTTCTCTTTATTTTCTTTAAAACTGTAGTTTATTCCAATCGTAATTTTATTCTGCGAACCTATTTGAACTCCATTTATGTTTTGATAAATAGGTAGCTCATAAGAAATGAAAACACCAAGATTCTCATATCTGTAACTAATCAATGGCGTAAAGAATAATTTTTTACTACCTGAAGAGAACTCTAGCTCATCTTTATTCCAAACATTTCCTGCAATCATTTTTGTGATATTTTCACCCTTTATTTGTGTAGTGATATTTATATTTTTATTAATCATTCTACTTGCGTTTAATGCTATGCTAGTATAGTTTCCCATTTTTTGTTCAAGAGAATTATACCCTTTCTTAATATGAAATATACTTGAGAAAAATTTAAGTTTATTTAATTTAAAATCTTTTAAAAAGAAAGAATATAGCAGTAGGTCATATGACCCTGAAGATAGCTGTGTTATAGGTGGATTAATTTCCCAATAATCTATTGCCGGAATAATTAAGCTAGAATCTCTATGAGTTCCAACTGGGATTTTCAAACCCACTCCTATAGTTGCTTCTACTCTTGAGAATGGCATATCTTTATTGTAGATATTAAACCTTGGAAATACGATAAGATCTCCAAAGCCACTTGAGCTATTAGGTTTTATTCCGCCAATTTGTGATTTATTCAAGTAATATCCTGCTGATAACGATAAAGTTAATTTTTTTGTTAACCCATATTCTGTTCTTAAGAAAAGATAATTGCTATTTAAATTGTCAAATAAATTTGTAGTGTCATTTTTCCCTGCAAAGAATTTTTCAGAAAAAGTGTATTGATAATTTGTTGATATTTCTATTTGTTTTTCTTGTAATACTCCAGTTGATAAACCTCCTGCCATAGGGTTTCCTGAACTTCCTGAACAGCACCCTTGTCCATTTGTATTATTATTAAAAAATAAGAAAATAAATACTATTAATATATAACGCATTAATATGATTTAGTTTGAGATACTAAAGTTTATAGTTTGAGAATTGATATTAGACCTTATTCTAATAAAATAGTTTCCGTTTAGATATTTTTTGGTGTTTATAGTTAGATTGTTTTGTCCTTTACTTTGTATTTGATTATCTAATAAAACTATTTTTTTCCCAAGCATATCTATTAATTCAATATTGATTTTTTCATTTGCTTGTAATGAATATGAAATTGTACTAATGTTTTGAGCCGGTGAAGGGAAAATTTGTAAAGAAAAAGAATTTGATTTTTGATCTTCAATATCTAAACTAAGATCATTAAGAGCAGTGCTAATTGCGGCATGTACATTATTGTAATTTATTTTATCATCATTTTTGTTGAGATATATTTGATGACTATTGCCGCCTAGAACAACTACTTTTGGCATTCCATCAACTCCATAATCACTCATTGTAATATTAGCAGAAGTGAAAATTGTTGAGTTACTCATACTATAATTGTTAGCGAAATTATTTAAAAGACCACATGCACTATTAGCATAATCATCTGCAAAATAAAAATGTACTTTACCAGGGTGACTAGTAGCAAAGGACTGAACAGCATCATATGCTGGAAATGAATAAGTAGCACAGGGACCACAAGGCATGATCCAAGAAATTACAATTATATTGCCATCATCTAATTCGTCAAATAAATTGTGCGAGACTCCATTACAGTCATCCTCGATAAAATTTGTTGCATTAGTTTGTGAATAGCAATAATTGGTAAGTGATATTGCAAGTATTGTTAGTAAAAATATTTTTTTCATTTAATAATAATTTATTCTCTTTCATATTTACAGCAATAGTGTAGCTCACTATATGCCTTGTCTGTTGCTTTAAATAACTCTGTGTCATATCCAATTTTAGCAATAGATTGTTGAATTTTATCCCCATTTGTTTTGTTAAGCTTGTATTTAACTTTTAAAAGTTTTTTATTCACATCCCATCTTGCATACTTAACACCTTCAATATTTGTTGCAGCACCCTCAATTTTATTCTTGCACATCATGCAGTTTCCAAGAACTTTAAAGGACTCTTTTATATATGTTTTTTTTTGCGAAAAGACCTGAAGGCTTAAACAGACTAGTACTATTAAAAGGAATGGTATTTTTTTCATTTTATAAAGATATGTAATTATATTTGATGGTTGAAAATTTAAAATAAAAAAAATGAGAAAAAAGATTTTACTTTTAGGTTCTGGTGAACTTGGTAAGGAAGTTGTTATTTCTCTTCAAAGATTGGGACATTATGTTATTGCAGTTGACTCCTACAAAGATGCCCCTGCAATGCAAGTTTCTCATACATTTGAAGTTATTAATATGCTTGATGGAGATGCTTTAGATAGCATAGTAAATAAGCACAAACCAGATATTATTGTTCCTGAAGTTGAGAGTATTAGAACAGAAAATCTATATAAATATGAGAAGCAAGGTTTTCATGTAGTTCCTTCTGCTAGGGCAGCTAATTATACTATGAATAGAAAATCTATTAGAGATTTAGCAGCAAAAGAGCTCAATATTAAAACGGCTAAGTATAAATATGCCAAATCTTTTACCGAACTTGAAGATGGTGTTCGTTTTTGTGGTTTTCCTTGTGTAGTGAAACCTTTAATGTCTAGTTCAGGAAAAGGACAGTCTGTAATTAAATCATTAGATGATATTGAAACTGCATGGAAATACGCGCTTGATGGATCTAGAGGAGATTTAAAAGAAGTAATTGTTGAAGAATTTATTTCTTTTGAATATGAAATTACTTTACTCACACTAACACAATTCAATGGAGTAACTTTATTCTGTCCGCCAATAGGACATAGACAGGAAAGAGGAGACTATCAAGAGAGTTGGCAGCCTATGAAGATGCCAGAATCATACTTGCAAGAAGCTCAATTAATGTCCAAAAAAATTACAACAGCCTTGGGAGGTGCCGGAATATGGGGAGTGGAGTTTTTTATTGCTAATGATGGAGTATATTTTTCAGAGCTTTCTCCAAGACCACATGATACTGGAATGGTAACATTAGCAGGTACTCAAAATTTTAATGAATTTGAACTTCATGTAAGAGCAATTCTCGCATTACCAGTTACAGAAGTAAAGTTGTTAAAAAATGGAGCTTCAGCTGTAGTGTTAGCTCATAAAGATAATAGTTCATTTCCAAAATTCTCGGGTCTTGATGAGGCTGCCGGTTTTGTTGACTCAGATTTTAAAATATTTGGAAAACCCAGCTCAAGGCCTTATCGTAGAATGGGAGTTGCTTTAACTTATGGGACTAGTTCTACTGAAAAACTTGTCGAACGCGCAAAAAAAGTTGCATCAAAAATTAAGGTAAATTAATGTTTTTATACATAAAATAGTGAGCGCCAATATCCCCAATATGAAACTGATTGCCAGTTTTAACAAATCCTAAAGACTCATAAAATTTTATTGCAATTAATCTTGCATTGCACCAAAGCACATCACAGTCTTTGTCCTTTAAAATCTCAAATGAGGCATGCATTAATTTAGTTGCTGCAGATCTTCTTCTGTAATTAGGATCTGTCGCCATACCTCTTAGCCTGTAACTCTTTTTTGTTGAAAGATTTTTATGTTTTTGAGGATAAAATGTTCCTATTGATATAATTTTTGATTTTTCTTGACATGCAAGATGTAATGTTTTTTTATCCTCATCTAACTCATAATAGGTAGATTCAATAGGTTGGTTTGGTCGTAAAACAAGATTACGTAAGGATCTAACTTCAACTGCTTGTACATGAATTATCTCCACTTGTTATAAATAAATATTTGGTATTCCAAAATAAAATTCTAGCACTTTTATTTTAAAAATATAATCGTATTTTGCTCTAATAAGTTCTGATTGTGAGCCTTCAAATCTTTGCTGAGCTTGTAAAAAGTTAATTGTATTCATAGCTCCATTTTCAAATCTTTCTTTGGCGTAATTATATGAGGTCTTACTTGCTAGATTTGTTTTTTTAGCTGCCTCATAAGCTTTTAGTGCGCCTCTTGCATCATTTAAAGATTGATTTACGGTATTTTCTAAATCAAGTTTTATTTGCTCTAAAATATTTCTATTTCTCAAAACATTAATTTTAGATTTTTTAATCCCTGCTCTTGAAGAGTATCCGTTAAGTATTGGTATATTTATTTGTAGCCCAAAACTTTTTCCACTATTCAAATCATACTGTTCTTGAAATGAAGTCGGAGCATCAGCCATAATTCTTGAACTAAAAGAATAAAAGCTTGCTATTGATGGGAGTAGAACAGATTTAGAAATAGTTTCATCTTTTTTTGCTATTTCAAGGTTTGTCTTAGCAAGTTTAATATCATTTCTATTTCTTAAAGCAAATTTATATATTTCATTAACATCTTTTAGAATTACCTCCGATTCAGGTATAATATACTCTTCATCAGCAATTTCAAATTTTTCTACATTTTTAAAACGCAACAATTGACTTAGAGATATTTTTGACATCATATAACTATTTTCTGAGACTACAAGGTTTTGTTCTGTTTTTGCAAGCTTTGCCTCTATCTCATAAAGATCTCCCTTTGGAATTACTCCATTATTATATTTTTCTTTAGCTATAATAAACTCTTCTTCTGAAACTTTTAGTTGTAATTTTTGAATATTTAATTGTTCTTTATTGAAAAGTATTTGGAGATAGGAATTTGCCACTAAAAGAGAGATGTTTTCCTTCATATCTTCTAATTGATATTTTTTGGCAAGAATATTTAAGTTAGCTCTATGCAAACGTCTAATATTTGCTAGCCCACTAAAGACATCTAATCCAACACTCATATTAACAGATGAAAATTGATTTGTTTTATTTTCTAATAAACCATTTGTAATATTTTGTGATAGTCCGGTGTTCCATGTATGGTTTCCACTATAATTTAAGCTAGGTAAAAAGTTACCTATTGCTGTTTTTTTATCTTCAAGCACATTTAATAGGTCAAGCCTAGAATTTTTAATTGAAATATTTTTTTCAATTGCTCTTTCAACGCAGTCTTTAAGTGTCCATTTTTCTTGAGCGTTTAAATTTATTGAACAGAAAAAGACAAGGCTAATGGCGCTTATTAATTTTAATATATTTTTCATTTTTTTAGATTTTATTAGTCTGTTTTATTTTGACTTGCCCCATTTATTTTCATCTTTTTTATTTGGCTGGGTAATACTCCAGACTTTAACCTTTTCATCTTTTTTAAGACCTGAAATTATCTCTACATTAATTCCGTCGGCAAGTCCTAAAACAATATCTCTTCTTTCAAAATTTTGCTCACTTACTTCAATTTCAATAAATGGTTCTTTTGTTTCTATGTCATATTGAATTACCGCCTCATTAAGTGCATTTATATTTTTTCTTTGTGCTGTGATTATTGATGCATTTGCACTATATCCTGCTCTAACAAAATATTCATCATCCAAAGAAACAGTTGCTTCTATTTTAAATTGAACAGCTCCGCCCTCTTCAATACCTTTTGGAGCAATGAACCTTAGTTTTGCAGGATAACTTTTTTCTTCAATTGCAGCTAAACTAATAATCATATTCATGTCTTTTTTTAATTTACTAACTTCTCCTTCATCAATTTTTCCTTCAAAAATCATAATATTTAAATCTGCAATAGTTGCAATAGTCGTACCCTGATTGAATGTATTTGCCTGAATTACTTGGTCTCCTTTTTTAACCGGTATCTCTAAGATAGTTCCAGGTACTGTAGCTCTAACATTTGTATTAGTTACGCTTGAACCATCAGAAGATCCTAGTTTAATGATTTGCAAATCACTTTCTGCATTCTCTAAACTTTGTAATGCCTGAGAATATTGTAACTCTACATTATTATATTCTTGTTCGGAAATTATGCCTTTTGAATAGAGGTTTTTGTTTCTTTGAAATTCTTTTTCAGAGTTATTTAATACTATTTTAGAATTTTTCACTCTTCCCTCAGCACTATTCAAAGTTTGTTCATTTGGAACAACTTTGATCTTTACGAGCAAGTCACCAGCTTTTACTTTATCTCCTTCTTTTACTAAAATGTCATCAATTATACCAGCAATTTGCGGCTTTATTTCAACTTCATCTTCTGGGATTACTTTTCCAGTGGCTACAATTTTATTTTCTATTGTTGCTGTTATCATTTGAGTAGTTTCAAAAGGAACTAAAGCTTTATTATTTGATGTTATAAAGAAAATTGTAGCTAGTATCGCTCCAATAATAAGTAATATAATTCCTATTTTTTTTAAATTTTTCATTTTGGTTTTTTTAATTTATTCTTCTCTTAATGCTTCTATTGGTTTAATGCTTATTGCTTTTTCTGCTGGAATAAACCCTATTATTGTGCCTAGTCCGATCATTAAAAATAAGGCCCCTAATATAAACTTGATTGGTACAGTCGCATTTTTCAAAGGAACATTGTCTAAGTTTTCAGTTGCAATATTTATTATATACAAAACAAATGCTCCAATTATAATACCAATTATTCCTGCTATAATTGTTAGAAAGACAGATTCTAAAATTATCTGTTTTCTAATATGATTAGGGCTTGCCCCAATGGCTCTTCTAATTCCAATTTCTTTGGTCCTTTCTTTAACAGATATTAATAAAATATTTCCAATACCAATTACTCCAGCTAAAATTGTAGTAATACCTATAACTAAAGAAAGAAATGACATTCCTTTTGCAAATCTAAGAATTCGACTAAATATTGCCCCTAAGTTAAAAGAGCCCAATGCTTGATCATCATCCGGGTGGATTTTGTGTATTATCTTTAGCTGTGTCTTAACCTTTTCTTCCACTTTTAATATATCGACATCATCAAAGCCTGCAATTAATAAAAACCCAACTCTTTCTCCAGAATTAAAAATTCTTTTAAATGATGTGAAAGGAACGTGAATATCTCCATCATCATCAAAGCTTCCTCCGCCTTCATCTACATATTTATGAATTCCGATAATTCTAAAAAATATATTTTCAATTTTAATATATTCTCCAATAGGGTTAATATTATCTTCAAAAAGCTCTTTTCTTGTTCTCTCCCCAATTACGCAGACTTTTCTGCTTTCTTTTATATCTAATTCATTTATAAATCTTCCTCCGTCATAAATATCTTTTGATCTTATTTTTAAAAGAATTGGGAAGTCTCCATAAATTGCAAAGGACCCTGAGCGTTTTCCATTAACTACGCTTGCTGCCGCAGAACCAAAGTTTCCTTTTTGAATTCTCGGAGCTATATATTGAATTTCAGGAATACTTTTTCTTAGAGACTCTACATCACTCAATTGTAAGTCTATTCCACGATCTGTTTTAAATCCCGCATATGGAATGCTAGTGTATTGGGCCCAAACAAACATGCTGTTGGATGAGATTCTTTCAAATTGATTTTCGAAACCATTATCTACTCCCTTAGCAATTCCGGATAGAACTATGTATAGAAAGATGCCCCACATGACACCAATTACCGTAATAATAGTACGTACTTTATTTTGACCAATTGAGCCAAATATTTCTTGCCAAGTATCTCTGTCAAATATTGAGTTCATTTATTTATCTCTTAAAGCAATAATAGGTTTAATCTTGGCTGCCTTTCTCGCAGGTAGATATCCAGCAAGTGCACCAAAAAATATTAATATTAATGTAGCAAATAAAGCATCTCCACTGTCAATATAGGGGTTTGAGATAAAATATTTCTCTTGTAAATTGTTGCCGATTATTTTAAGTGTTATCATTGCGGTTATTAGACCTGCATATCCTGATATTGTTGTGATGAAAATTGATTCTTGAAGAATCATTAGAATGATACTATTTGGAGTAGCTCCAATTGCTTTTCTAATTCCCAATTCTTTTGTTCTTTCCTTAACAACAAAAACCATTATGTTGCTAATTCCAATTATTCCAGCAATAAGTGTTCCTATTCCTATAAATGTTACAACAATCTGTAAAACAGCTGCAAAATTTTTACTATTTTCTAGTTCTTCTCCAGTATTACTAATATATACGCCTCTATTATCATCTGGAGAAATAAATTTTTTATTTTTTATATATAGTTCTAATTTTTTTTCTAGCACTAAAGATTCATCATATGTCATCGCTGAATTATAAATGACAATCATTTGATTGATTTTATCACTATTTTTTTGGATTTCCTGCATTGCTGTATATGGAACATAAAGCATTCTTTCTTCTCTATCTCCTCCTTCATCTTGAAAAACACCTATTACTCTCCAGCTGTGATTACTTCCAAATATATGCTCTCCAATTGGATCCTTTCCTTCAAACAAATCCTGCGCTACTAGTCTACCAATAACTGCATATTTTTTTTGGTTTTCTATATCTCCTTCATGAAGATATCTTCCGCTCATTAGAATAGTGTTTTCTGCCTCTTTGTGACCTGGCGAAACTGCTCTCACTTGGTATTGATTAGACTTATCTTTATATTTAATTTGATTGTAGAAAGTATTGCGAACTACTATGTCTTCTACTTCAGAATTAAATTTTTCTTTTATTTCAATTAAATCCTGGTTTGTAAATTCAATTCGTCTACCTGATTCATAACCGCGATATGGTAGTGTAGTGGAACTAGGATATATTCTAATGGTATTAACTTTGTCATCAACAAAAAATTCGGAAAAACTATTTTGCAGACCATTGCCAAAACCAAAAAGAACAATGAAAATAAATATTCCAATGGCTACAGTAAATCCAGAAAGGAAAGTCCTTAGCTTATTTTTTCTTATTGTATCAAATATTTCTTTCCAGCTATCTTTACTGAAAATCATTTATTTTGTTTTAATATCAGTCATAATTACACCATCTTTTAATGTTATAATTCGATTACACATATTAGCTACTTCCTGTTCGTGAGTGACTACTAATATTGTTTTTCCCTCTTGGTTAATTTGTATAATGAGTTCCATCACTTCATCAGAGGTTTTGGAATCTAAGGCTCCCGTTGGTTCATCTGCTAAAAGTACTTTTGGTTTAGAGGCCAAAGCACGTGCAATAGCTATTCTTTGTTTTTGTCCACCAGATAATTCACTAGGAAGATGGCTTGCCCAATCTTTAAGACCAACTTTATCTAAATAGTCCATAGCTATTTTTTGACGTTCTTTACTTGCGATGCCCTGGTAGTAAAGTGGAAGCGCAATGTTTTCAATAGCTGTTTTGTAATTAATGAGATTAAAAGATTGAAATACAAAGCCTAAAAATTTATTTCTGTATTTAGCTGCTTTAGTTTCGTCAAGATCTTTTATAGGGACACTATCTAATTGATAGGATCCAGAGTCATAATTGTCTAACATACCAATAATATTAAGTAGTGTTGATTTTCCTGAACCTGAAGAGCCCATAATTGCAACTAATTCACCCTCTTGAATCTGTAGGTTAATCCCTTTTAAAACATGTAGGGAGTTTTTCCCTATTGAGTAAGATTTATTAAGATCGTTTATTTCAATCATATTTTAATACTGATATTTTGATTATTTGCAAAGATAGTTGTAAAGCTAGACATCACAATACGCTATAAAGCGTAATTTAAGCTTTAAAATTGGCAGTTGTATATTATTCTTTCTTCTCTACCCAGTCCCCATGCTCTTTGATTAACTCAATAAGCTCATCTACAGCATCTCCTTCATTGATGTTTTTTCTTACTACATTACGTTCTTTGTAAAGAGTGATTTTCCCGGGTTTTGTACCTACATACCCATAATCTGCATCTGCCATTTCTCCAGGGCCGTTTACAATACATCCCATTATGCCAATTTTAAGTCCTTTTAAATGATTAGTCACTTTTCTAATTTTAGCTGTTGTTTCTTGAAGGTCAAATAATGTTCTTCCGCATGAAGGGCAAGAGATATATTCTGTTTTTGAAATTCTTGTTCTACTTGCCTGCAAAATTCCGAATGCTGTTGAATTGACATGCATACTATTTCCTTCGCTAGCTGAGTTGATTGATATTCCATCTCCAAGCCCATCTAATAATAATGCTCCTATGTCTGATGAAGAGTTAAGTTGGAGTTCCTCTGGTTTAATGTTAGCATAAGTTCTACTAACTATTACTGGAGTTTCAATGTTGTTATTTATTAAGTCAATAAAAACTCTTCTTTGCTCGGCAACTCCATTGAGATTACATGTATTCAAGATTAAAGCTATAGTCTTATCAGTCTTCATTAAATTATAGAAGTCATTACTAAGATCTAAAATCGTAATATTTATGAAATTTAGTTTATTAGATTTTTCATCAGCTTTTAAGTATTCTTGAAAAGTAAAAACTGGATATCCAGTTTTATGATCTTTCCATGAGTTGTAATTATAGATAATGCTTAAGGTTCCGGGGATTTCAAAATCTATAGTATTGTCCCCTAAAAAAATATAATCAGTTGCACTATCTGAGATATGCCATTTATCTAAAGGGACTGAATAATTATATCCAAGAGAAAAGAAAGATGAGGTTTTTATAGATTTTTTGTTTTCAAGATTTGATATTACTACAGGAACATTTAAACCGCCAATATTTTTTACAGCTTTTGTTTTTCTTTTGTTGTAATTAAATGGATTTAATGGGTTTTTGACAATTGCTTTAATCTTATCTATATTATCTCTTTTTTTAAAGTTTTGCAATAAATTATACGCTACAGGCATTTCAAATTCAGGAGCTTCAGTTAATGAAACTCGTATGGTGTCTCCAATTCCATCTTCTAGTAATGCGCCTATTCCCACAGCAGATTTAATTCTTCCATCCTCGGCTTCTCCTGCTTCTGTTACTCCTAGATGAAGAGGATAATTCATATTTTCTTTTATCATTTCACTAACTAAAAGACGATAGGCCTGAACCATTACTCTGGTGTTTGAGGCTTTCATTGATAGAATAATTTCATGATAATTTTCATCTCTACAGATTCTAAGGAACTCCATAGCAGACTCTACCATTCCTTGAGGAGTATCGCCATATCTACTTAGTATCCTATCAGATAAGGACCCATGGTTAGTGCCAATTCTCATTGCTGTCCCATATTCTTTGCAGATTTTGACTAATGGAGTAAATTTTTCTCTAATTCTTATTAGCTCATCATTATACGTTTTGTCGGTATATTCAATCTCTTCAAATTTCTTTTTATCCGCATAATTACCAGGATTAACTCTTACTTTTTCCACAATTTTAGCTGCAATTTCTGCAGCGTTTGGAGTAAAGTGAATGTCAGCTACTATAGGAGTTAGGTATCCTCTTTTTTTAAGTTCTTCTTTAATATTTAATAAGTTTTCTGCATCTCTTCTGCTTGGAGCTGTTATTCTTACAAGTTCACAGCCCGCATCTATCATTCTTATTGACTCTTCAACGGTTGCCATGGTGTCCATGGTGTTAGTTGTAGTCATAGACTGAACTCTAATTGGGTTATTCCCCCCAAAGCCAATACTGCCAACCATTACTTCTCTAGTTTTGAATCTTGAATATGATGTTAAGCTGTTACAATACTGCATTATAATTTTATCAGTTTTTTGACAACCTCTTCTTTAGAATTAACTATTTTTAAAAGGTATACCCCTTCTTTTAAATAACTTAAGTCAATTCTCTTAGAAAATATTCCATCCGAATCTATTGTGAATTTTTTAATTTGTTTACCTAAACTGTCTGATAATATAAAGCTTGTTGGTTCTTGAGAATAACCATTAATAGTTATTTGATTTTTTGTTGGGTTTGGATAGAAGGTCCATTCATTTATTTTCTCCTCTTGGAATGTTATGTTGTTGTCTATTCTAAACTCATGATGAATAAAAGAACCAAAATCTCCCTCAAAGACTTTAATCCAGCTTGCTCCAATCTTACGAAATCTAGCCATTCCAGTACCATCATTATTCGCCCAAAAATCAAATCCATCATTATCGGTATCATTAATTTTAAATGTATAACAACCATCATTGAATGTCAATGTGTCTCTATATTGAGTATTAGTCATTAAACTTCCTCCACCAGCTGATTGATATGTTAAGTTGTTATTGTTATCAACTATTTCCCACGATGTTTCGGACTGATTTAGTCCTATTGATCCGCTATTTGTTTCTAGCCAAAGTGCAAATGTATTGTCGTATGTAGGTACAGGCTCAAAAATAGAGGTCATATAATTATTGTGAATATATTCATCTTGCCCCAAATTAGGCTCAGATATTTCAACATTAAATACGTTGTTAGTCAGCTCAAGTGTTTCCCATAAGCTAGAAGGATCGTTAAGCTCAACAACTTCTTCTTCTAAAAACTCTAGAGAGCCATTCCAAATTTGAGTTTCTATATTAGAACTATTATTACAGAAGTATTCTATTTTAAGGCTAGTGAGAGTTTGGCTTCCGGTATTTCTTATAATAATCTTAGGTTTCCCACAGGTTGGATTAATTCGTGAGTATTTAACCTTATTAGATGGGGTAATGATATCTACAACTGATGCGTCTAGCTGATGATTTGGGGGTCCATAACTTACTAATTGACTACTAACCCAGTAATTTGAGGATCCACTTGCATTTACAACGCCATAATCTATAGTGTGTGTTTGACCAGCATTAACAAGTGTTGAGATATCATCTTCTCTAATATCAGAGGCTTGGCCAGGACACCATCCTGCTCTATCATATATCCAAGTCCCTCCTTGAGGGTAGATTGGGTTAGCGCCACATTCTGTCCAAACAGGCCATGTGTATTCTGCTGTACCTCCATTAATATTTAGGAAGTGATTCTGAGATATAAATTCTCCTTCTTGGCCATGGCCAGTAATAACAGTTCTAATTTTAAATGCATCTGCATTTGCATTCATTAGTATATCTCTCGGCTCAAAAGAGTTGTTATTCATTATTGAAGTAAAACCTTTAGATTGAGGTCGCCAAATTTGTTGCATGTCTATAATATCTCTCTCAGGAGTCCCAACTATAAAATGAAATTTTATATCCATATCTTCCTGCCATTGCCCTCCACTTGTCATATTAATCCTTTTATTTCCTAGTAGAATGGGTTTAAAATCTGTTACATCAAAATACCAAGTTTTTCCATTAGTACCTAAATCAAGATAAGCGCCATAAGGAGTGACAAATGACATGATTTGGAAAGCCATAGGGAATCTTTGATAATAATTTAGTTCACTAATATTTATCGTGCCATCAATATTTACAGTATCATAAATTAAAATAACTCCACTGGTGTCAAAAGTATAACTTACGGCATTCCAGAAATTATTTGAAGAAACTATTGCTATGCTATCATGGTTTAAAGTATTGGTATTTGAAAATATACTTTGTTCTTTAACGTTATTTGGTATTGCCAATAAAGAGTCAAGAACTATTGATGTTGTATTAGTGGTTACATAGTTTCCACTAAAGAATTTAATTGATGGCCTCGAATTGGAAGCAGTAAAAAAAGTATTTATATTTTCCCCTCGATCATCCTCCCAAATAACATTTCCACTAACAGTTGCAGCTAACGAGCTAATGTTACAAATAATATTTCCTGGGTTATTTAATGGGTAATATGCTACACAGTTACTCCAGTAGGGGTGAGAATTGGTGTATGTTTGAAGTCTCTTATTAAACCATGAATTAATTGTAGTTTGGGGTATTTCTTTGTCAAATATTTGTAATTCTTTAATTTTCCCATCCCATAAATTGGTTGTTCCATTAGCGTTAGAAGCAAGTTTTAAGGAATTAATATTAATTGGAGCAGTTTTATTGTTTCCGCTATGCCAAAGCACTCCGTTTTTAAACATTTTCATTTCACCGCTAGTGCAGTTTTTAGTAAATGTCCAATGATTCCATTTAGAAGAAAAATCATTTTGATTTGCTAATTTATCAATTCTGTCATAAGATCCTCCATTATTTCCGCAATCCCAATATACTCTGCTGTTGCTCCAGGGGAAATGTATATTAACGGTTCTGCTACCATTGGTGTCAAGACCTTCAAGAATTGTACTATTATTGGGGAGTGAATTTTCATTGCCATAAGCCCAAAAAGCAATTGTAATTTCATTAGAAATAGACCCAAGGTTGTTAGTTGGTAGAGAGATTGAGGCATTTTGATTGACATTTATGCTTTTAGAATCACTTGATGTTAATCCGCAATTAAATAATAATGAATCTCCTAATACATAAGAATTTAAAGTGGAAGAGTTTTGAGAGTTAGTGTGTGAGAATTCAATAATTATATTTGATGTAGAGTCCCATAGGAAGGGAGTGTGAAATTGACAGCGAAGTTCACCTGAAAAAAATGAGATGTTTGAGTGAAAAACTTCTGTAAAACCACTAAGGTGTGGGTTTTCAATATTTAAAACAGAGTCAGGGGTTAATTTAATTTTAATCTTTAAAAAATTTGCTGTTAAGGCAGAGAGTCCATTTGCTCCAAAGTTTGAGTCGGCAAAAAATACAGATAAAGCATTAATAGAATCATTTATTAAACCTAAGGCTTGAAGTTCATTAGCTCTGTAAATAAATTGCGATTTACTAAAAGGTTTTTCTGTTGGAATTACAAAGTTTAAATCTGTATTATAACTTCCTATAGAAATAGTATCTTCGTTTATTATACTATCTAAGCTTGTAATTTGCTGATAGAATTGATAATAATTATAAACTGGCGCAATACTATAGTTATAGATATTTCCTGAAAAACCTGAGATCAGGTGGCTTGGTGTGTTTGCGCGGATAGAATCAATTCGTGTTGAGTCGTGAATATTTGTGTGACAGCTGTAATCCCAAGCCCCACAACCGATATGGTTAATGCTTCCGCTTGTATTTACGACATCATCTTTACATCTCATATTGTAGGACATTATTATTTTTTCATACGAGAGATTATTAGTAGGAAAAGTAATCATAGTGTCTCTAGTAGTGCTTGAATAGTCGAAGGCTTGTACAGTTATTGTGTCTCCAGAGTTTTGAGCATTAGAAATAAAATAGCTGAAAAAAAACAGAAGAAAAGGTATTGTTCTAATCATAAAGAAGTCATTTATTTAGTTATGTAAAATTAAGCTTAATTTTCAATTTCAGAAACCCCTCCTGAAACAATTAGTTTCATCACATCGCTTGATGAGGAGTCTATTGTTGTGATGTTTTTTTTATCTACTATAAATAGTTGTCCTGAAAATGCATATGAGTGAGGTAGGTATACTAAAACACGATCGTTATTGATATTTAATGTTTGTAAATCTTCATTTGTTACAAATCCTATTCTTTCTATAGTAGAGTTCTCATAGATTTTAACTAAAACAGCATGATCAAAACCTTTTTTTCCGCCAACAAAAGTATTCATCAAATCTTTAACTGAAGAAAATATTGTTTTTAAAAGTGGCGCTTTTTTCAGAGCTTTAACAAAAAATGAATTTATAGGAGTTTTAATAAGTATTGAGCCTATCATCCCAATAATCGTAATTGCGACAAATATTACAATTAAGCCTAATCCTGGAAAGTCAAAAGGGAGTATGCTGTCTACTTTATTAAATGACCATATAACAACATAAAAAGTGACGCTTATTGGAACAATATATAATAGTCCTTGAAGGAAGTAATTAATTATTTTATTCATTTTAATATTTTATTAGACCTTAAAGATAATAATCTTAAAATTTCCCTGACGCATATGTCAAGTAATTATATTAACAATATTTTTTATTTATTTTAATGATTTTTAATAATTTTTATTACATTTTATTGTTTTTTATTGTCTTTTATTGTCTTTTTGTGTATTTATGTGTATTTATGTGTATTTATGTGTTTTTAATTTTTTTTGTTTTTAATCGTAGGTTTTTAAATTTCCTTTTATGCTTTTTACCTTTACTTTTTTACTGATTTTTCACCACTTTTAATCACTTTTAATCACTTTTAATCACTTTTAATCACTTTTAATCACTTTTTATTGCATTTTATTCAATTATTCTGTATTTGTCAAAAAGTTTATATTAATAGAAAGATGTGCTTACACAAATAAACATCAGATGCAGATAATAAAATAGATTTTCAAGAGTTTATGGTAATACCAACTCTTACTTCAAATGTTTGAAGATGGATCAGTTTATAAAAAAATAATTTTGTGTATAAATTAGATGTAATTATAATTAATTTTGATTTTTAATTAAAAAAGAAAAATGAAAAAATTTTTAACTTTAGTATTCGCTACTTTTTTAACAATCACTTTTTATGCTCAAAGCTTTAATGGTTTTGCTCTTTATAATTCACAGGGGTCTAATACTACTTATCTAATTGATGAAAATCAAAATATTGCTCACACTTGGTCTATGTCTACAGAATGTAATTATACTGTTCAACTAAAAGATAATGGTAATTTAATAAGAGGTACTAAAAATAATGTTCAAACAGGTGGGACAAATAATTATTTAAATGGTGCGGCAGATGCTGGTAGAGTTCAGGAAATTGATCCTAATGGAGTTGTTGTAATGGATTTTATTTATTCAACTTCTACAGCACTAAGTCATCATGACTTAACGTTAATAGGCGATAATGTTTTAATTACTGCTTGGGAGGTAAAATCTTCTACTGAAGTTAATAATGCAGGCGGAAGTGCTTCATCAGATAAATGGCCTACTCATTTTGTTGAGATTGCAAATGATGGGAATGGTGGTGGTCAAATAGTTTGGGAATGGCATATTTGGGACCATATGGTACAAGATACAGACACCAATAAACCAAATTATGGAGTGATCTCTGATAATCCTCAACTAATTGATATCAATATGATTAATCAGGGCGGAGGTGGAGGAGGACAAAGCGGGGGTGATTGGTTTCATGTAAACGGCGTGGATTACAATGAGGATCTTGATCAAATAGCTTTTTCCTCAAGATTTGCAAGTGAAATATATATTATAGATCACAGTACTACTTCTGCAGAGGCAGCAACACATACTGGTGGTAACTCAGGAATGGGTGGGGATATTTTGTATAGATGGGGGAATCCAAGTAATTATAATGTTTCAGGCACTCAGGTAATCCCTAATGCAGTGCATGATGTTCGATGGATTACTGATGACGGTAGACCCAATAGTGGGTATTTACAAATTTTTAATAATTCAGGAGTTTCAAATAATCAATCAGCTATTGATGGAATAGAAACTCCCGTAGATCCTAATAACCCTTATCAATATTTTAGAAATACTGGTCAAGCTTATGGCCCTTCAACTTATACCACCAGATATGCTTGTCAGTATTCCGCAAGTGGACAATCAGCTTCTGATAGGATGTCAAATGGTAATATTTTTGTTAACGCCTCTGGCGGTCAAGGTGGTGCTGGTGTAATGTATGAAGTAAATGATTTAGGTAATATTATCTGGGGTCCTTATAATTCAGATACGGAAAAAGGTTTTAGATATGAATGTGACCATCCTGGTATCATTGCTTTAGAGCCTTATATGAATTCTACTGCCACATCATCTTGTTTTAACGCTTCATATACAACAGAGATTAGTGATGAACATAGTTTAGATATATATCCAAATCCATCAAAGGAATATGTAAATATTAATTTTTTCTCTTCTGGTTTTTCTGATATTAGAATTGTACTTTATAATTCTTTAGGCGAAAATATCCTTAACATTAAATCTGATAGTTTTTCAGGACAGTTTAATAAGATGCTAGATCTTTCTAAATTTCCAAGTGGTTTCTATACCGTAAAGGTCATTACAAGTGACGGGGTCTCTATTTCTAAAAAATTATCTCACATAAAATAAATGTTCTTCAAAAGGTTTTTTATTTTAATTCTTTTTCTGCAATTTCATCAAAATATTTCTGCTCAAGATGATTTTTACAATGTAGATTCTATCTCAGAAATTAGAATGTATTTTTATCAACAGAACTGGGATCATTTGCTTGACAGTATGTATGTAGCAGGACAAAATGATAGAATCCTTGCTAATATTAATATTAACGGAGATAGTTATGATAGTGTCGGGGTAAGATATAAAGGTTTTAGTTCAGTAAGCATCAATAATATTAAGAATCCATTTAATATTAAACTTGATTATGTAGATAATGATCAAGATCATAAAGGAATAAATAAAATAAAGTTATCTAACGTTATACAGGACCCATCATTTATAAGAGAAGTTTTGAGCTACGAGATTGCTAGAAACTATATGCCTGCCTCTCAAGCAAATTATACTAATTTATTTATTAATGATACTCTCTGGGGTCTATATGTAAATGTTGAGGCAGTAAATGATAAATTCACTGTTGATCATTTTGGTTCTATGGATAATCCCTTTTTTAAGTGTAATCCTGAGAATCTAAATATTCAGATTGGGGGTGAAAACTCAAATCTTAGTAATTCTCATGGAACAGATAGCTCTGATTATTATAGTTATTATGATATTGAGTCTAATTATGGATGGTCTAATTTGTATCAATTAATAGATACCTTAAATAATTATTCAGACAGCGTTTATAAATTATTAAATATTGATAGAGTGCTCTGGATGCATGCTTTTAATTATGCTTTGATTAATTATGATTCATATATTGGTTATAGCCAAAATTATTATTTATTTAAACAACGTTCCAATGAATTTAGTCCTATTCTTTGGGATTTAAACATGTCTTTTGGAGGATTTCGTTTAACTGATGCTTCACAATTATATTTTAATGGTTTTAATATTGTCCAAGCACAATTAATGGATCCTCTTATTCATTACTTCACACCATTTATTTCAAATAGACCTTTAATAACTAAGTTATTTCAGTCTGCAAGAAACAGAAAAATGTATTTAGCTCATTTAAGGACTATTATAAACGAGAATTTTTTGAATCAAAATTATTTTGCAAGAGCTCAATACATTCAAAACCTAATTGATACCCATGTTCAAGCGGATACTAATAAGTTTTATACATATAATAACTTCACAACAAACCTTACTAATTCTGTTTCTTTAGTTGCATCAATTTGCCCTGGGATTTCAGAATTAATGGATGCCAGAACAAATTATTTAATTAATTATAGTGGTTACAGTGGAGCACCATCAATAGATAGTGTAGCCCCACAGAACTTAGTTTTTGGTAATGATTTATACATTAACACTTATGTTTCATCCTCTAATGATGTTGAGCTTTATTATAGAAGTGGCGAGAATATGAGGTTTAATAAAGTTCCAATGTTTGATGATGGTAATCATAATGATGGTCAAGCAAACGACGGTAATTTTGGGTGTGTTATTACTAATTGTAGTAACTCATTAGATTATTATATATATGCCGAAAATGATTCTGCTGGTGTTTTTTCCCCTCAAAGAGCAGCTTATGAGTTTTATTCATTATCAGCTTCTATTCCTCAGGGAAGTTTAGTTATTAATGAGGTTATGTCAAATAATAAATCAGTAATAGCTGATAATAGCGGAAAATATGATGATTGGATTGAGCTTTATAATAATTCATCAACTCCAATATCAACTAAAGGATTATTTTTTTCTGATAATCTACAGAATCTTTCAAAGTGGGGGCTTCCTAATGCTGTAATTCTAGCAGGAGATTATTTTATAATTTGGGCTGATGAAGATGGGCATCAGGGAGATAATCATGCTAATTTTCAACTTTCCAACTTAGGTGAGCAATTAATTATTTCTAATAATGATTTATCTGTTATTGATGCAGAATTTATCTACCCACAGCAAGATGATGTTGCCTACGGTAGATCTCCTAATGGTATTGGCATGTTTGCAATGTTAACACCTACATTTAATGCTAACAATACTCCTTCTAGTACTAATAATATTCTGCAATTAAAATTAATTACTGCTTTCCCTAACCCTTTTTTAGAGCAATTAAATGTTAAAACATCTCAATCTTTTTCTATTTTTAATGTACTAAGTGAGGTTATGTACAATAGCAATAAGTCGGAGGTTAGTATCAATACTATTGATTGGAATCCTGGCGTTTACTTTTTGAAAAATAAATCAGACAATCAGTCTTTAAAACTTATTAAAATTAATTAATTATGAAAAAATTTATTTTTTTATCGTTTGCTTTTATTTACATACTAAAATGCAATTCTCAAACAATTACTAATTACTCTACTTTTGATGGGTTAATTAATGATTATGTTGAATGTGTTGCTGTAGATAATAATGATAATATATGGTTTGGAACTGCAGCTGGAATTTCTATGTTTGATGGAAATAACTGGACTTCATATTCTCAGTCTTCAGACCCTCAAATGCTTTCTAATGATATTAAAGCAATAACTGTTGCCTCAAATGGAGATGTATGGGTTGGTACAGATTATGGAGCAAATAAATTAGTTCTAGGATCTACTGGTGGAACTTGGACTTCACACACAATACTTACTGGCCTTGCTAATAATAAGATTACAAGTATTGATGAAGCTCCTAATGGGAATCTATGGTTTTCTCATTCATCATTTCAAGCAGGAGTTTCTATGTTTGATGGAAATAATTGGATTTCATATAATTCTCCAGACTTACCCCCTAGTGGAGTTTGTGAAACATCATTTGACGCTAATGGAGACAAATGGTTTGCCTCGCCATTAGATGGTTTAGTTCATTTTGATGGCGCTAATTTCACTCAATATACTGTTGCTGACGGATTGGTAAGTAATTATAGTACATCAATTTGTATTGATGATTATGGACATAAGTGGCTTGGCTCAGGAAGTGGCATGTCACAGCTTAGCAATTCTGTTACTCTTCACACTCAAATGTATCTACTTCCACCACCAGACACTTTGAATCCTGTAGTAGATATTGTTAAAGATTCTTATAATAGAGTTTGGACTACGATCTATGTTGGTTATTTAGCTGTAGGAGGTGTTGCATATTGGAATGGTCAGCAATGGAATGATTTTGATCAATCTGATGGAATAGCCGGGCAAAATGTAAGAGGGCTTGCAATTGATTCATATAACAATGTCTGGATTGCTACAAGTACGGGAGTCTCTAAGATTTCAGCTATTCCCAACTCAATAGAAAATATTATAGATTTAGATTCTAAAATCATATACAACACATATGAAAAAAAAATCACTCTAGAAATAAATAATAAATCTTTACGATCCTTTAATATTTATAATAATTTAGGAGCTAAAGTTTTCTCATCATATGATTTATCTAAAACTAATTTTAATATCTCAAATCTTAAAAAAGGGGTGTATTATGTATCAATAGGCATTGGTGATTCATTTGTAAATAAAAGTATTGTAATTCATTAAGCTTGTTGATAAGTATTATTTCATGCTCTTTTCTTAAACGCCTTCCTTTGTAATTTTGAATCAATTAAAATCATTTATTATGAAAAATAAATTAGCAATATTTTTGTGTCTTATTTTAATAAGTTCTTGCATAACACCCAAGGTTTACAATGAGCTTTTTGATAAGCATGAAAAAGCTAAGAAAGATATTTTTAGTAACGAACAAGTTATATTAAATCTTAGAGAAAATCTTCAAGTTAATATCAAGAACATTTCTGAATTAGAAGGAACTATTGAGTCTTTGAGAGCTGATTCTTCTCTTATACATCAGGAACTTCTTACCTGTCAAAATAAGTATAGTGAATTAAGCACCACATATGATATCTTAGAATCTAAAAGCACTAGAAATATGGCGGAAAAAGCACAAGAAACAAAAGGCCTTCTAGAAAAATTAGAGCTAGCACAAAATGAGCTTTTTGCCAAAGAAGATCAATTAAATAAATCAAAAGAATCATTAAGACTTCAGGAGGAGGCTTTGATACAATCACAAGAGGAATTAACTTTTAGATCCACAAGAGTTGCTGAGCTTGAAGCAATTATTAACAGAAAAGATTCTATGGTAACAGCGTTAAAGCAAAAAATTTCTAAAGCCTTAATTGGTTTAGAGGGAGATGGCCTAACAATAGAGCAAAGAAATGGTAAAGTTTATATATCACTCGAAGAAGATCTTTTATTTGCATCAGGAAAATATGAGGTTAACCAGACAGGTGTTGCTGCATTAGATAGACTTTCTTCAGCCTTAGCATCACAAGATGATTTAGAAATATTAGTAGAAGGGCATACTGATAGTATTCCCCTAAGTGGCAGAGGTTTAATAAAAGATAATTGGGACTTGAGTGTGATGAGAGCAACATCTGTTGTTAAAAGAATGACCAATAACCCAAATATTGATCCTAAACAACTTATTGCCGCTGGAAGAAGTGAATTTATTCCAATTCTTACAAATACAACTGCAGAAGGTAGAAGTAAAAATAGAAGAATTGAAATGATCTTGTCTCCAAATTTAGATGATTTGTTTAAGCTCTTAGAAGAATAAGTATTGTGGTAGCCGAAAAAGTTTTAATTACAGGCTTTAATGGAGCCTTAGCTAAAAGAGTGACTCTCTTTTTAGAAAATAAATATGACTTAATATACTTGACCTCAAATAAAAAGTCAGCGAATAATAAAGATATATTTTATTGGAATATTAAAGAAAATTATATTGATGATAAAGCTCTTATTAATTGTGATCATATAATTCACTTATGTGGCTTTAATATTATGAATAAATGGTCTGATAAGAATAAAAAATTAATGTATTCGAGTAGAGTAGATACCGCTAATTTTCTTTATCATAAGTGTAAAGATTTGCAAGTAAATATTAAGACTTTTATTGGCGCTTCTGCAATGGGTTATTATGGTTTAAATAAAATTGCTGATGTTGATGAAAATTCACCTGCAGGTAACGATTGGCTAGCAAAATTATCTATTGATTGGGAGGAGGCTGCAAATAATTTTAAAAATATTGGTTCTAGAACTATTAATTTAAGAATTTCATTGTTGATGGATCCAAAATCAGGATTCCTAAGAGTTACCTTATTTCCACTTCGTCTTGGCTTTACTTCTGTTTTTTTACCAAGTAATTTGTCCTATTCGTGGATTCATATTGATGATGTTGCTCGTTTTGTTTTATTTGCTTTACATAAAAAAAATGTAGAGGGTCCGTATAATATGTCTACTCCATTAAAACAAAGTCAATATGAGCTAATTAAGGAAATACGTAAATATATTTTCTCCTATGCTTTAATTTTTCCGATACCAATTTTTATAATGAAGCTTGTTTTAGGAGGAAGAAGTCAACTTTTGAGTGGAGGGCTTCATTTGAAGCCAACTAAATTAGTAGAATCTGGTTTTAAATACTATTTTCCAACAATTTCAAGTTTCTTAAAGAAGTAAATTTGTATGAATTTAATTAAGGAAGGATCAAAATTATATAGTATTTTTTTTAACAAATGTCCTAGATGCAATCAGGCAAATTTCTGGGCTTCAAACAATCCATTTAAAAACATTTTTTTGAAAAATTCAGAGGATTTAAATTCATGTTCTAATTGTTCTTTGAAATATGAACTAGAAATTGGGTTTTGGTATGGAGCAATGTATATAAGCTATGCTCTTGGTGTTGCGGTAATGTTATTTTTTTGGGGAAGTCTAGTTTTTTTCTTGCCTTTGCTTAACATTAACTTACAGGTGATTATTATTGTATTTGGAATCATATTACTTGCACCAGTTAATTATCATCTCTCGCGTTTAATATGGATAAATTTTTTTGTAGATTATAAAAAAGAAAATTAAAATATCATTTTTAAACCTTTCTAGTTCTAAAAATATAAAAGGCTAGAATTAAAATAAGTTGAAGTGTTATGAGGCTAGTAAGATCTTCAGGATTTACTTCATTTCTGATCCATAGCCTAATAATATTAAAGCATACAATTAGAAAGGCAATAATTAAAATAGACTGAGCTTTATTGATTTTTTTAAGCATTATATAAATTTATTATTTAATGTAAATATAAAAAAATGATCGATTATAATAATTGACCATTAAATTTTAAAATTCTATCCTTTAATTTTAGATTTAAATTTATCAAAATCTGAATCTTCCTGTTTTTTAGGCCAAGCATTATTAGAAGTGTCAATATCCGCTGTTTCTAAATCTGGATCAAGAATAATATTAACTATTTTTTTATTAGAAGTCACCATCTTACTAACTTCATTATCGTTTTTTCTCCAAACTTGAACAGGATATTTTATTTTTTCTTTGCTGCCATCTTCATACTCATATTCAACAATAATTGGCATAACTAAACCTCCAGGCTTATCAAAAATTATTTCATAAAAATATTTAGGAACTTTTAAACTAGATATTTCTTCTTCACTAAAATTTTCTTTTAGATAATTGTTTAATAATTTTGAATTATCTAAAGGATTAACTTCTTTTAAATTTTCAGTGTCATTTTCAAAATCTTCTAGATAAACAAGTGGTCTTAGTCTGTTCATAGGAATTCCGCGTTCTTCCATAATTTTTTTCATTTCTTTACCAGGATTTGGAGATACATAATACTGTTTCACTTCTTTTATCCCTATATCTACGAAATCTGTTGTATAAAACCATCCTCTCCAAAACCAGTCTAAATCTACAGCTGAAGCATCTTCCATAGTTCTAAAAAAATCTTCAGGAGTTGGGTGTTTAAACATCCATCTTTTTGAATAAGTTTTAAACTGTCTCTTATACACATCTCCGAGCCCACGAG
>CAJXYM010000002.1 GCA_913063045.1 uncultured Flavobacteriales bacterium
TTTAATTGTAAAAACAATGAATACATTCTTAAAAATTTCTTTAACATTCTTCATCTTGATTGCCTCATTTGGTAATATTTATTCTCAGAAGAAGAGTAAAAAAATGTTGAAAGCAGACTTAGCTTTTGAGGCAGAGCAATATAATAAAGCTGCAGAGCTCTACAAGAAGGTCTATCAAAAAACAAAAAATAGAGCAGTCAAATCAGAAATTATATTTAAACAAGCACAATGTTATAGATTATCTGGTAATATTAATAGAGCTGAATCATATTATAAAAGAGCAATAAAAGCAAAATACCCTGATGTTAATGTTTACTTATTATATGCTGACATGCTCAGAATGAACGAGGATTATGATGAGTCGAAAATTCAGTACCAAAAATACATTCAATTAAATCCATCAGATGTTAGAGGTGAACAAGGTTTGAAATCATGTGAGTATGCGACAGATTGGATTGATAATCCTACTAGATATAAAGTGGAGATTATGCCTTTAGTTAATTCTAGATTTGGAGATTTTTCTCCTGCATTTGGGAATGGAGATTATACTGAGTTATATTTTACTTCATCAAGAAGTGGTGGTGTCTCTAATAAAATTGATGAAAGAACAGGTGAGAGCTATACAGACCTTTACTCATCTAGTATTAATAAAAAAGGTAGATGGAGTGTTCCAATGCTTGTGGCTGAACCTATTAATTCTAACTCTAATGAAGGGTCCGTTTTCTTAAATAAGCGAGGTACTAATATGTATTTTACTAAGTGTAGTGTTGAGAAAAAAAAATCAACTGGTTGTAGAATATTTGTTTCATCTCGTAAAGGAAAAATATGGGGAGAACCAAAATTACTTCAAATTAAAGTTGATTCTTTAGGAACTATCGGTCATCCAACATTAAATAATGATGAAACTATTTTGATTTTTTCATCTGATATTTCTGGTGGTTATGGTGGTAAAGATTTATGGATGGTTATAAAAGAACAAAGAGGTAAATGGAGTCTTCCTAAGAATTTAGGTCCTGCTGTTAATACAAGCGGTAATGAGATGTTCCCCTCACTTCATTCAGATGGTGCGTTATATTTTGCTTCTAATGGTCATATTGGCATGGGAGGTTTAGATATTTATAAATCAAATTTAGATGAGAATAATTTATATTCTAATATTGTTAATTTAAAATCTCCAGTTAATTCATCTGGTGATGACTTTGGAATGATTATTGAGTCTAATGGTGAAAGAGGGTATCTTACTTCAGATAGAGATGGAGGTAAGGGAGGAGATGATATTTATCAGTTTGAATTACCTCCTCTTGTTTTTTCACTCAAAGGTGTTGTAACGGATGCTAAAACAGGTGCTATTTTAACAAATGTAGCTGTTAAACTTTCTGGAAGCGACGGCAAGGCTTATGAAACAATCACTGATAATACTGGATCATATAAATTTAATTTAAAACCTCTTACATCATATGAGATTTTAGTTTCTAATAATGGATATCTTAATCAAACCTTAAATGAAACAACTGTAGGTGTCGAGTTTAATAAAGTTTTTATTTTAGATCCTATTCTTAATCCAGTTAAAAAAGAAATAATTCTACCAAGAATAGAATATGATTTTGCTAAATGGGATTTGAGAAATAAATCTAAAGAAGATTTGGATATTCTTGCATCGGCTTTAGAAGAAAATTTAAATGTCATTGTTGAATTAAAATCTCATACAGATTTTGTAGGAAATAATAGAAGTAATCAAGTACTGTCTCAAAAAAGAGCAGATGCCTGTTTAAATTATCTAGTTTCTTTAGGTATAGATAATGGTCAACTTAAAGCTGTTGGTGCTGGTGAAAATGAACCTTTTGTGATTGAGAAAAATGATGGCAGGTTTAAAGAAGGTGATGTTTTAACTGAATCTTATATAAATAAAATAAAATTTAGAAAAAATAAAAAGAAAGCACATCAGTATAATAGAAGAACATCATTTAAAGTATTAAGTGAAGATTATGTTTCTGAAAATAATAATAATAAATAAATTTCACATAAATTAAAGAAAAGCATCCTACTCTTAGGGTGCTTTTTTATTTTTAATTATGAATAGTAATAGATATAATCAAAGAGGAGTTTCGGCAGATAAAGAAGATGTACATAATGCTATTAAAAATGTTGATAAAGGATTATTTCCTAAAGCATTTTGTAAAATTGTACCTGATTACTTAACTGGAGATGATGATTACTGTCTTGTAATGCATGCTGATGGTGCAGGAACAAAATCTTCTCTAGCTTATATGTATTGGAAAGAAACTAATGACTTATCTGTTTGGAAAGGCATTGCTCAAGATTCAATTGTTATGAATATTGATGATTTATTATGTGTTGGAGCTATTGATAATATTATGCTATCTTCTACTATTGGAAGAAATAAAAATTTAATTCCAGGATCTGTTATATCATCTATTATTAATGGAACTCAAGAATTACTTAAAGAATATTCTCATCATGGATTTAACATTATTTCTACTGGAGGAGAGACAGCTGATGTTGGTGATATTGTTAGAACTATTATAGTAGATACAACTGTAATAGCGCGAGTTAAGCGAAATAGTATAATTGATAACGCAAATATTAAATCTGGAAATGTAATTGTTGGTCTTTCTTCGTTTGGGAAATCTACTTATGAAAATGATTATAATGGAGGGATGGGTAGTAATGGCCTTACTTCTGCACGTCACGATGTTTTTTCAAAAGTACTAGCTACTAAGTATCCTGAGAGTTTTGACTCTCATGTTCCTGAGGAACTAGTATATTCTGGATCTAAAAATCTAACTGATAAAGTTTTAGGTTCTGAATTAGATGCTGGTAAATTAGTTCTTTCTCCTACTCGAACATACGCTCCAATTATAAAGAAAATATTAGAAGCACATCAAGAAGGTATTGATGGTATGATTCATTGTAGCGGAGGAGCTCAGACAAAAATTCTTCATTTTATTGATAATTTACATGTTATCAAAGATAATATGTTTGAGATACCTGTTTTATTTAATTTGATTCAAAAGGAATCATCTACTAGCTGGAAAGAAATGTATAAAGTTTTTAATATGGGGCACAGAATGGAGTTATATGTTAATAAGAATATTGCACAATCTATAATAGAAATTTCAAAATCTTTTAATGTTGATGCTCAAATAATTGGAAGAGTAGAACAATCATCTGTAAAAAAACTTACTATTAAAACTAAAGAAGGAAAATTTATTTATTAATATGTTAGACAAATTAGAAGCAATATATAAAAGATATTTAGATGTAGAAAAGTTAATTTCATCTGGCTCTGCTATGGATGATATGAAACTATATATTCAATTAAGTAAAGAGTATAAAGATCTAGATCCGATTATAAAAATTTATAAGATTTATGATAATTTACTTTCCAATATAGCTGAAGCTAAGGAAATTGTATCTACAGAATCTGATATTGAAATGAAAGAAATGGCAAAGATGGAGCTCGATGATCTTTTACCAAAAGTTAATCCAATTGAAGAAGAAATAAAAGTATTATTAATACCTAAAGATCCTTCAGATGCCAAAAATGCTGTAATGGAAATTAGAGCTGGTTCTGGTGGTGATGAGGCTAGTTTATTTGCTGGTGATTTATATAGAATGTATAACGCTTTTTCACAATCAAAAGGATGGAGTATTGAGCTAGTTGATATAGCTGAAGGTACTGCTGGGGGATATAAGGAGATAATTTTTAATATTTCTGGAGATGATGTATATGGTCAGCTTAAATTTGAGTCTGGAGTTCATCGTGTTCAGAGAGTTCCTCAAACAGAAACTCAAGGAAGAGTACATACTTCAGCAGCTTCTGTAATTGTTCTGCCTGAAGCTGAGGAATTTGATGTAGAATTAAAAAATAGTGATATTAGAAAAGATACCTATTGTTCTTCTGGCCCTGGAGGACAGTCAGTAAATACAACTTATTCTGCTGTTCGATTAACGCATGTACCTACTGGTATTGTAGCTCAATGTCAAGACCAAAAGTCTCAATTAAAGAATTATGATAAAGCTTTAAAAGTTTTAAGATCCAGGATTTATGAAATTGAACTTCAAAAGAAATTAGAAGAGGATGCTAAGCATAGAAAGACCATGGTTTCTTCTGGTGATAGATCAGCTAAAATTAGAACATATAACTATCCTCAAGGAAGAGTTACAGAGCATAGAATAGGCTTAACTAAATATAATTTACAAGCAGTTACTGGAGGTGATATTCAAGAGTTTATAGATGAACTACAATTAGCAGAAAATGCTGAAAAATTAAAAGAAGGTACTTCTAATGGATAGAAAGAAATTAATATCTCTTATTAAATTAAAAAAATCCTTCCTTTGTATAGGGTTAGATAGCGATATTGAAAAAATACCCAAACATTTATTAGTTTATGAAGACCCTATCTTGGAATTTAATAAATCTATAATTGATGCTACCAAGGACTTATGTGTAGCTTATAAATTAAATATTGCATTCTATGAGTGTAATGGAGTGAAAGGATGGCAAACTCTTAAAAATACATTAGATTATATTCCTAAAGATATCTTTACTATAGCTGATGCTAAAAGAGGAGATATAGGAAATACATCTAATATGTATGCTAAAGCTTTTTTTGAAAACATGAATTTTGATTCCATTACAGTAAGTCCTTATATGGGCTCTGATTCTGTTAAGCCTTTCTTAAGTTTTAATGATAAATGGGTTATTCTTTTAGCTCTTACTTCAAATAAAGGTTCTATAGATTTCCAACATCTATCATCTGATAATAAGCCTATTTACCAGCATGTAATTGAACAATCCTCTTCATGGGGAGAGATTAACAATATCATGTATGTTATTGGAGCAACTAATGCTGAATATCTTAAAAAAATCAGAAAGATAATTCCTGATCATTTTCTTTTAGTACCTGGAGTTGGTGCTCAAGGTGGTAGTCTTGAAAATGTTATAAATTTTGGTATGACTAAAGATTGTGGACTTTTAGTAAATTCATCAAGAGGAATAATATATGCTGGTTTGAATAAAGATTTTGCAACTCTTGCACGAGATGAAGCAATTAAAATAAAGTTGAAAATGGAATTAGCACTTAATAAATTTATTTAAAACGTTATTTTATATATCTGATAACCAATGATTTCATGAATAAATTCTTCCCAATATTCTAATACACGTGCTTTTGGAAGTATAATATGTTCAATATTTTTACTACTGTATGTCATTATATTATCTACTGGAAATGCAACAACATTTATTCCTGCTTTTTCAAAGCATAGCATAGATCTTTTCATATGAATGGCTGATGTGATCAATAAGTTCTTTGAATTTCTTCTAATTAATTTTGCAGTAAATAGCGCGTTTTCTCTTGTATTCTTTGACGCAGATTCTATTATAATATCTGTTTTTGGTATATTATTATTAATTAGAAAAGATTTAATAGTTTCAGATTCTTTAAATTTATTTGAGCTTAATTTACCGCTTCCGCCACTAATAAATATTTTTTTAATGATTCCTCTATTGTAAAGTTGAATAGTATAAATTAATCTATCTGCTTCTTTTTTAAAATTATGTCTATTTGTCTTGTAATCATAGTCACTAAACCCACCTAAAACAATACCTAAATCATAATTTTCTTCTATTTCATTTATTGATATCTGCTCTGTTTCCCAGTGTTTTACAAGTTTATTGTATAGATATTCATTTGTAAAAAAGAAATAAAAAAAGAATGTAATTATTAGTAAAAATTTTCTTTTATTTTTAATAATTATTGATAATAATAATAATGTTAATATCCAAAATGATGGTTTAATCAGAAATGCTAAGATTTTAGATATTATGAAAAACATTTTATAAAATTAATTAATTTAATAAAATAGAGATTATTTGTTTTGAAATTAATTAAATTGCAAATTAAAAATTAATAGGATGTATAAGGTAATAAGAAATTTTTTTGAAATTAGATTTTTTGGAGTTAGCGAATGGTGGAGTTCAAAAATAGGTGTCAAAGCTTCTTATATACGTTTATTTTTTATTTATGCAGCTTTCGCAAATGTTCTAACTATTTTCTTTTATTTATCTATGGTTTTTATTCTAAGAATAAGAATGATTTTTAAATATAAAAAAAGAAGATCAGTATTTGATTTATAATTTAATGGATATACAACTTACCCTTACTATTTTACTTATTGTAATAGAACTTTTTGCTTTTGCATGGTTAATTATAGATATACAAAAGTCGAAAAAGAAACAAGATAAAATTATTGAATTAGAATATCAAATTTTAAAAGTTGAACATCAAATTCTTGGTTTAGAAAATAATATTTTAGAGATGGAGAAAAATATTATTATTGAAGTAAAAAATATTAATAAAAATCTTCAATCAAATGATTGATAATAATAAAATAATACTTGGTGTATGTTATTGGCTTTCATTAAAATTTGATTTAAGTACTTCGGGTGTTAGGGTCTTATTTTTAATTATGTTAATTGTTGGTGTTGGTTCTCCTTTACTACTTTATCTTATTTTATACCTTATTAAGCCTAAAGTTATATGAAGATTTTAATTACAGGTTCTAATGGTTTATTAGGGCAAAAGGTTTTGTCTAAAGCCCTTGAAGAAAACTTTGAGGTAATAGCAACATCTAAAGGTAGCGATAGATTAAGTATGAAAAATGCAAAAGATTATATTTATTGTGATTTAGATATAACAAATCAAAACGATGTCTTCTGTATTATTCAAAAATTTAAGCCTCAGGCTATAATTAATACTGCAGCTTTAACTAATGTTGACCTTTGTGAAGATGATCAGCAATTATGTGATGCAGTTAATGTTCAAGCTGTTAAAGATTTAGTAGAAATGTGTACTGAATTCAATATTCATTTAATTCATATTTCAACTGACTTTATTTTTGATGGAAAAAATAGTCCTTATTCCGAAACAGACATCCCTAATCCATTATCTTATTATGGTATTTCTAAATTAAAGTCTGAAAAACTTTTAATATCTTCAGATATTAATTGGACTATTCTCAGAACTATTATTTTATTTGGTGTTGGTCAATCTCTAAGTAGAAATAATCTTATTCTTTGGGCTAAGGATGCCTTAGAAAATAATCGAGACTTAAACATAATAGATGATCAGTTTAGGGCCCCAACTTTAGCTGAAGATCTTGCTGATGCTTGTATATCGGCAGCAAAGAAAAAAGTATATGGAATTTTTCATGTCTCTGGAAAAGACATTATGAGTATATTTGAGATCGTTAAAAATATCGCCAAATTTTTTAAACTTAGTACAGATAGAATTAATAAAATTAATTCTTCTGTTTTAAATCAAAAAGCAATTAGACCTGCTAAAACTGGCTTTGTTTTAGATAAAGCAATGACTTTACTTAATTACAATCCCCATTCATTTAATGATAGTTTAGAGGTAATAAAAACACAATTAATAAAAAAATAAAAATGACTAAAAAATATATTCTTTTAAATGCTCTTATGTTTTCATTTATTTCATCTAAAGCTAATTCTTTAAGTGATACTATTGATGGTTTATTTAAACCAATTGTTGATAATATTCTAGTACCTGTAATCTTCTGGGACCCATTAAAAGCTTTAGGGATTGACGTTGGTGCATCAATTCCAATTGTTGTAGTATGGCTTGTTTTTGGCGCTGTTTTTTTTACTTTTAAAATGAGGTTTATTAATATTCGTGGATTCTTTCATGCAATAAGCTTAGTTAAAGGGGATTATGATAACCCAAATGATTTAGGAGAGGTGTCACATTTTCAAGCTTTAACAACTGCTCTTTCAGCTACAGTTGGTCTTGGAAATATTGCTGGTGTTGCAATTGCTATTTCAGTGGGAGGACCTGGTGCTACATTCTGGATGATTATTGCTGGTTTACTGGGTATGTCTGCTAAATTTGTTGAATGTACTCTTGGTGTTAAATACCGTGAAATTGATAAAGACGGGGAAGTCTCTGGTGGTCCTATGTATTATCTTTCTAGAGGATTAAAGAAACATAACTTTCCAAATCTTGGTAAATTTTTAGCTGTTTTATTTGCTATATTATGCATTGGTGGTTCTTTTGGAGGAGGTAACATGTTTCAAGCTAATCAGGCTTACGCTCAATTATCTGGACAATTCCCGATGTTGGCTGGCAATGGTCCATTATTTGGTCTTATTCTAGCAATATTAGTTGGGGTTGTTATTATTGGAGGAATTAAGAGTATTGCTACTGTCACTGAAAAGATAGTTCCTTTGATGGCTGTATTATATGTAGGTACAGCTTTGATTATTATTGGTATTAATATTTCAGAAATTGGTTCTGTTTTTGTTTTAATTTTTCAAAGTGCATTTGCTCCAGATGCTGCATTAGGTGGAGTAATTGGAGTTTTAATTCAGGGATTTAGAAGAGCTGCTTTTTCTAATGAAGCTGGAGTTGGTTCGGCAGCAATTGCTCATGCTGCGGCTAAAACAAAAGAACCTATTTCAGAAGGTATTGTTTCACTTTTAGAGCCATTTATTGACACAGTAGTAATCTGTACAATGACTGCTTTGGTAATAATTTTTACTGGTATGTATAATGTTGATGGACTTGAGGGAGCTCAAATGACTTCTCAGGCTTTTGGCTCAGTATTTTCTTGGTTTCCTTATCTTTTAGTTATTGCAATTTTTCTTTTTGCTTTCTCTACTATGATATCGTGGTCTTATTATGGTCTAAAATCATGGGAATATTTGTTTGGTAAAAGTAAAAAATCAGAATACTCGTATAAACTAATCTTTTTAATTTTTATTATTATTGGTTCTTCAGTAAACTTAGGTGCAGTTTTGGATTTTTCTGACATGATGATTTTAGCTATGGCTTTCCCAAATATCATAGGATTACTTTTTCTTTCTAATGAAGTTAAAGTTGATTTAAAATCATATTTAAATAGACTAAAATCTGGAGAAATTAAAAAGTTTAAATAAAAAAATGATTTCTAAAAAAGTAAAAGATATAATTAGATCTGTCTCAGATTTTCCTAAAAAAGGAATTGATTTTAAGGATATAACTCCATTACTTTTAAATCATAAGATTTCTGATGAAATTGTTAATGAATTTATAAATAAATTAAGCCATATTAATATTGATGCAATAGTAGGAGTAGAGAGTAGAGGCTTTTTATTTGGCTTTTTATTAGCAAATAAAATGGGTATACCATTTATTCCAATTAGAAAAGCTGGAAAATTACCTTCAAAAACTATTAGTGTTGCATATGAGTTAGAATATGGAGTTTCTGAAATAGAAATTCATATTGAAGATATTCAGCCAGGATGGAATATCTTGATTCATGATGATTTGCTAGCGACAGGGGGAACAGCATTAGCTTCATGCCAATTAATTGAAGAAGCTAACGCTAAAATAGCAGCTTTTGCTTTTGTAGTTTCTTTAGATTTTCTAAATGCTAAAGATAAATTAATCAAATATTCTAAAAATATAATATCATTAGTAGAATATTAAATAAGTATTACTTTTTTCTTTTAACCAAAGAATATAAAGATTAGTTTGTTATTCTTAAAGATATTTATATTTTTGCAGTCCAAAATTAAAAAACAAACTATGTTAGTAATTCCAGTGAAAGATGGTGAAAATATCGATCGAGCATTAAAAAGATTCAAAAGAAAATTTTTAAAGACTGGTACTTTGAAAAGAGTTAGGATAAAGAAACAATATATTAAAAAATCTGAGAGACTAAGAGTCCAAAGACAAAAAGCTGTTTACTCTGAAAATTTATTAAATAGTTTAGATTAACTAGTTCAGTTTTATTTTAAAATTAGGCCTTTTATTCATATGTTTGTTTGAATTAAAAGGTCTTTTATGTTACAGAGTAAATTTATAAGTTTCATTAAATCTGAAAAACGTCTTTCTCAATACACGGTAACTTCATATAATTCTGATTTAAATCAATTTTTTTTATTTCTAAATAATTTTGATGGAATAAGTACTGAAAAAGAAATTACTTTCAAAATTATAAGACTTTGGATTTCTTTCCTTGTAGAGTCTGGATTAAGTTCTCGATCTGTAAATCGCAAAATATCTACAATTAAATCATATTTTAAGTTTCTAGAAATTTCTGAAGAAATTATACTTAATCCAACATTGAAAATTATATCTCCAAAAATATCAAAGAAATTACCTGTTATTGTAGAAAAAGTTAATCTTGATCTTTTGTTAGATAAAGAGAATTTTGAAAATAGTTTTATTGGTAAAAGAGATAAGCTAATTATTGAGGTCTTTTATTTAACAGGAATTAGACTTTCTGAATTAATAGGTATTCGGATTAAAGATTTTAATTTCGAGAGTTTGACTTTAAAAATATTTGGAAAGAGAAATAAAGAACGTCTTGTGCCACTTTCCTTTAATATTGTAAATGATATCCAAAAATTTATTATAACGTATAATCTGAATTCTTTACTTTTTACAAATGAAAATCAAGAGAAATTATATCCAAAAAAAGTATATAGAATAGTTAATTACTATATAGGTAAAGTTTCTAGCGTTAATAAAAAGAGTCCGCATGTGTTAAGACATTCTTTTGCCACACACATGTTAAACAATGGTGCTGATATTAATGCTATCAAAGAAATACTTGGTCATTCTAATTTAAGTGCTACCCAAATTTATACTCATAATTCTGTTGAAAAGCTTAAGTCTGTATATAATCAAGCACATCCAAGAGCATAGTTTTTTTAGTATTTTATCAACTTTAAATATTTTAATTTTAAATCATAAATTTTTAGATTAAAAAAATCAATATTTTAGTTGTTTGTATTAAAAATTTAATAGATTTGCAGCCCATTTTATGGAGTTGTTCTTTATGTAGGGAAAAAAAATAAGCCGATGTAGCTCAGCTGGCTAGAGCAGCTGATTTGTAATCAGCAGGTCGTGGGTTCGAGTCCCTCCATCGGCTCTTTTTAGGGGGAGATACTCAAGCGGTCAACGAGGGCAGACTGTAAATCTGCTGGCTACGCCTTCACAGGTTCGAATCCTGTTCTCCCCACCATAATTTGTAATGCGAGAGTAGCTCAGTTGATAGAGCGTCAGCCTTCCAAGCTGAGGGTCGCGGGTTTGAGCCCCGTCTCTCGCTCAATACTTTACTAGCCGATGTAGCTCAGAGGCAGAGCGTTTCCTTGGTAAGGAAGAGGTCACGGGTTCAATTCCCGTCATTGGCTCTATAGTAAGTAGAGATTAGATGTTTTAGAAGAAGAAAAAAAGTAAGTAATATATTATTAATTAAATTTAACAAAAATGGCAAAAGAAAATTTTAATCGTACCAAGCCACACTTGAACATTGGTACTATTGGTCATGTTGACCATGGAAAAACAACTTTAACTGCAGGGATCACAAAAGTCCTTGCCCTTAAAGGTGGTGCTGAAGTTCGTGATTTTGACACGATTGATAATGCGCCAGAAGAAAAAGAAAGAGGTATTACAATTAATACTTCACATGTTGAATATGAAACAGAAAACAGACATTATGCTCACGTAGATTGTCCTGGTCACGCTGATTATGTTAAAAACATGGTAACTGGAGCTGCTCAGATGGATGGTGCTATTTTAGTATGTGCTGCCACTGATGGTCCTATGCCTCAAACTAGAGAACATATCTTACTTGCTAGACAAGTTGGTGTTCCAAGTATTGTTGTTTTTATGAACAAAGCTGACATGGTTGATGATGAAGAGTTACTTGAATTAGTTGAAATGGAATTAAGAGAATTACTTTCATTCTATGATTATGATGGTGATAACACTCCTATTATAACTGGTTCTGCATTAGGTGCTCTAAATGGTGAAGCTGAATGGGTTGGTAAAGTAGATGAATTAATGGCTGCTGTTGATTCATGGATTCCTGAGCCTGTAAGAGATAATGAAAAACCTTTCTTAATGCCTATTGAAGATGTATTTACAATTACAGGTAGAGGAACTGTTGCTACTGGTAGAATTGAAACAGGTGTTGCTAATACTGGTGATGTTGTTGATATTATTGGAATGGGTGCTGAAAAATTAGCTTCAACAGTTACTGGAGTTGAAATGTTCAGAAAAATACTTGATAGAGGTGAAGCTGGTGATAATGTTGGTATTCTTTTAAGAGGTATTGAAAAAACTGATATTAAAAGAGGAATGGTTATTTGTAAGCCAGGATCTGTTAAGCCTCATGATAAGTTTGAAGCTGAGGTGTATATCTTGAAAAAAGAAGAAGGAGGTCGTCACACACCTTTTCATAACAAATATCGTCCTCAATTCTACATTAGAACAACTGATGTAACTGGTGAGATTTTCTTACCAAAAGGAACTGAGATGGTTATGCCTGGAGATAATTTAACGATTACTGTTGAATTAATTAGCACTGTTGCAATGAGTGAAGGTTTAAGATTTGCGATAAGAGAAGGAGGTAGAACTGTTGGAGCTGGACAGATTACAAAAATATTGTAATTAAACATTAGTTTTTATAACAAGAGGAAACTTTATAAGTTTTCCTTTTGTTGTTTAAACGGGTGTAGCTCAATTGGTAGAGTAGTGGTCTCCAAAACCATTGGCTGGGAGTTCGAGTCTCTCCACCCGTGCAGAAACAATTTAGAAAAAAAAAAAATGACAAAAATTGTTGGATATATTAAAGATTCTTTTGATGAGCTTGTAAATAAAGTCTCTTGGCCTACTTGGGCTGAATTACAAAATAGTTCAATTGTAGTAGCAATTGCAACTGTTATTATTGCTTTAATTATTTACTTTATGGACTCGATATTTAGTAATTTAATGAAGATATTTTATAGTTTATTTAGCTAATACCAATAATATTATGACAGAAGAAGTTAAAAATAAAGATTGGTATGTTCTCAGAGTAATGGGGGGTAAAGAGAAAAAAACTGTGGCCTTTATAGAGAAGGAGATTGAAAGATTAGATTTAAAGGAAAATGTTGCTCAAATTCTTGTTCCAACTGAAAAAATATATCAAATAAGAAAAGGTAAAAAAGTTGCTAAAGAAAGAAATTTTTTCCCTGGATATGTTTTAATTGAAGCAAATTTATCAGGTGAGATCCCTCATATTTTAAAAAACATTACAAATGTCTTAGGTTTTCTTGGAGCTACTAAAGGTGGTGCTCCAGTTCCGATGAGAAAAAGTGAGATTAATAAAATCCTTGGTCGTGTTGATGAAATGGCACTATCAGAAGAACAGGTAAGTATTCCTTTTATAGTTGGTGAGACTATAAAAGTTATTGATGGACCTTTTAATAGTTTTCATGCTGAAATTGAAGATATTGATGAACAAAAGAAGAAACTAAAATTAATGGTGAAAATATTTGGAAGAAAAACACCATTAGAATTGAATTTTATGCAAGTAGAAAAAATATAAAAACATGGCTAAAGAAATTACAGGTATTATAAAGTTACAAATTAGAGGTGGAGCTGCTAATCCAGCACCGCCCGTTGGACCTGCACTTGGTGCAAAGGGAGTGAATATTATGGAGTTTTGTAAACAGTTTAATGCAAGAACTCAAGAAAAACAAGGGAAAATTGTTCCTGTTGTTATAACAGTTTACAAAGATAAATCCTTTGAATTTGTTATAAAAACAGCTCCAGCTGCATCTCAATTACTTGAGGCAGCAAAAAAGAAAAAAGGTTCTAGTGAACCAAATAAAGACAAGGTAGCATCTGTTACTTGGGATCAGATAAAAGTTATAGCAGAAGATAAAATGACAGATTTAAATGCTTTTAAAATTGAATCTGCTATGCTAATGGTTGCTGGTACTGCAAGAAGTATGGGAATTACAGTTAAAGGCAATATGCCAAATAACAATTAATATTTTAAGATAAAATAGTATGACTAAAATAAGTAAAAGCAGAAAAGATGGTTTGTCAAAAGTTGATTTAACTAAAAATTATAATTTACTTGAGGCCTCAACTTTTGTTAAAGAAACTGCAACTGCGAAGTTTGACGAGTCTGTAGATTTAGCAATTAGATTAGGTGTTGATCCTAGACAAGCAAATCAAATGGTAAGAGGCGTTGCATCTCTTCCACATGGAACAGGAAAAACTTTAAAAGTACTAGCTTTAGTTACGGCTGATAAGGAAGAAGAAGCAAAAAAAGCTGGAGCTGATTATGTTGGTTTAGATGAATATATTGATAAAATTAAATCTGGATGGACTGATGTAGATGTTATTGTAACTATGCCATCTGTTATGGGTAAAATAGGTCCAATTGGTAGGGTTCTTGGTCCTAGAGGTTTAATGCCTAATCCTAAGTCAGGTACTGTTACAATGGATATTGGTAAAGCTGTTACTGACGTTAAAAAAGGTAAAATAGATTTTAAAGTAGATAAAACTGGAATCATCCACGCTTCTGTTGGAAAAGTATCTTTTGATGCTAAGCAAATTTCAGAAAACGCAGATGAACTTTTACAAACTGTTAATAAATTAAGACCAGTTTCTTCTAAAGGTACTTACATTAAAAGTGTAACATTATCTAGCACTATGGGTTTAGGTTTATCAATAGACACTAGCGCTTACTAAGAATTTTAAGAAAATTATAAAATGAATAAACAAGAAAAAAATAAGTTAATTGATGATCTAAATAAGATGTTAGATGAAAATAAAAATTTTTATTTAGCAGATATTTCAGGTTTAACTGCAGAACAAAATAGTAGCCTTAGAAGAATATGTTTTAAGCAAAATGTTTCTTTACAGGTTGTTAAGAATACTTTACTTCAAAAAGCATTTGATAAAAATGCTTTAGACTTTAATCAGCTTTCAGAATCACTTCGAGGAAACACTTCTTTAATGTTCTCCGATTCTGCAAATGCTCCTGCTAAGATTATTGAAGAATTTAGAAAAAAGAATGATAAACCTCTATTAAAGGCAGCTCTTATTGAGGAAGAGTTTTATATCGGTGATGATAATCTTTCAATCTTAGCTAATCTTAAATCTAAGAATGAACTTATTGGAGATATTATTACACTTCTTCAGTCACCAGCCAAAAATGTTATTTCATCTCTTCAATCAAGCAGTGTAAAACTCTCAGGTATTGTTAAAGCACTAGCTGAAAAAAAATAAAAAAATAATGCTTCCAACATTAAACAATTCAATAATTAAATAATAAAAAAAATGGCAGATTTAAAAAAGTTCGCAGAAGATTTAGTTAATTTATCAGTTAAAGATGTAACTGAGTTAGCTAATATATTAAAAGATGAGTATGGTATTGAGCCAGCTGCAGCAGTAGCTGTAGCAGCAGGACCAGCAGCAGCAGGTGGTGGAGAAGCTGCAGAAGAACAGTCAGAGTTTGACGTAATTCTTAAAGAAGCAGGTCCATCTAAATTAAAAGTTGTTAAAGCTGTAAAAGAATTAACAGGTCTTGGTTTAAAAGATGCTAAAGATATCGTTGATAGCGCTCCAAAAGCAGTTAAAGAAGGAGTTAGCAAAGATGAAGCAGAAGGAATCAAGACATCTCTTGAGGAAGCTGGTGCAGTAGTTGAGCTTAAATAAGCACAATATTTTATAAAAAAAGGTTTAACTCTTATTTTAAATAAGGGTTAAACCCTTTTTCGTTTCTTATTTTAACCCTTTTTTGTAATTAAAATCTTAATGCTTTGAATAAAAAAAATACACCAAGAATAAATTTTGCTTCAATTAAAAATCAAGTTAATTACCCAGATTTTTTAGATATTCAATTAGTTAGTTTTCAATCATTTTTCCAAACTGGAACAACTTTAGACGAAAGAATTAATGAGGGTCTATACAAAACTTTTACTGAGCTTTTTCCAATTACTGATTCTAGAAATAATTTTGTTCTTGAATTTATTGATTATACAATTGACCCTCCAAGATACTCAATTGAGGAATGTATTAATAGAGGTTTAACATTTAAAGTTCCTTTAAAAGTTAAATTAAAATTGTATTGCACTGATCCTGAACATGAAGATTTTGAAACTATAATACAAGATGTATATTTTGGTAATATACCTTTTATGACTCCTAAAGGTACCTTTGTTATCAATGGGGCTGAAAGAGTTGTAGTTTCTCAATTGCATAGGTCTCCTGGTGTTTTCTTTGGTCAAAGTTTTCATTCAAATGGAACTAAATTATATTCTGCAAGAGTTATACCTTTTAAAGGTTCTTGGATTGAATTTACTACTGATATTAATAATGTGATGTATGCATATATTGATAGAAAGAAAAAATTACCCGTTACAACTTTATTAAGAGCAATTGGTTACGAAAGCGATAGAGATATATTAGAGATTTTTGGTTTAGCTGACGAAGTAAAAGTTTCTAAAAGTGGTTTAAAAAGAGTTGTTGGTAGAAAATTAGCTGCTAGAGTTTTAAAATCTTGGGTTGATGATTTTGTTGATGAAGATACTGGTGAACTTGTTCCTATTGAAAGAAATGAAGTAATTTTAGAAAGAGATACAATTATTGATAATAGTCATATTCTTGATATTGTTAATTCAGGTACTGAGACTATTCTTCTTCATAAGGAAGGGGAGAATGTTGGTGATCATACTCTAATTCATAACACTTTACAAAAAGATCCTTCAAATTCTGAAGTTGAAGCTGTTAGACATATTTACAGACAACTTAGAAGCGCTGAAGCACCTGATGATGAAACTGCTAGAGGAATTATTGATAAATTATTCTTTTCTGATCAAAGATATAGCTTAGGTCATGTTGGTAGATTTAGAATAAATAGAAGATTAGGTTTAGATGTTAGTTTAGATAAACACGTTTTAACAAATGAAGATATTGTCTCTATTATCAGTAATTTAATTCAACTTGTTAATTCAAAAGTTGATGTTGATGATATTGACCATTTGAGTAACAGAAGAGTTAGAACTGTCGGAGAACAACTATCTAATCAATTTAGTGTTGGACTAAGTAGAATGGCTCGAACAATTAGAGAGAGAATGAATGTTAGAGATAACGAAGTTTTTACTCCTATTGATTTAATTAATGCAAAAACATTATCTGCTGTAATAAATTCATTTTTTGGAACTAGTCAATTGTCACAATTTATGGATCAGACTAATCCACTTGCAGAGGTAACTCATAAGAGAAGAGTATCTGCTCTAGGACCTGGTGGTTTAACCAGAGAGAGAGCTGGTTTTGAGGTTAGAGATGTTCATTATACTCATTATGGTAGATTATGTCCAATTGAAACTCCTGAAGGACCAAATATTGGTTTAATATCATCACTTTGTGTGTATGCTAAAGTAAATGAACTTGGTTTTATTGAAACACCTTATAGAAAAGCAGAAAATGGTTCAGTTGATGTTAGTAAGGAGCCTACTTACGTGACAGCAGAACAAGAAGAGGGACAAATTATTGCTCAAGCTAATTCTCCTTTAACAGATAAAGGTGATTTTTCTAATGACAGAATTAAATCTAGAAGAGAGCATGATTATCTTGTTGCTGAACCATCAAATGTAACTATGATGGATGTTGCGCCAAATCAAATTGCTTCTATTGCAGCATCGTTAATTCCATTTCTTGAACATGATGATGCCAATAGAGCATTAATGGGATCGAATATGATGAGACAGGCTGTTCCTTTATTAAGAACTGACGCGCCTATTGTTGGAACTGGACTAGAACCTCATGTTGCAAAAGATTCTCGTACAATGATTAATGCTGAAGGTAATGGAATTGTTACTTATGTTGATTCTGATAGAATTGTAATTAAATATACTAGAACTAAGGAAGATGAGATTGTTAGTTTTGATGATAATGTTAAAACGTATTATTTGACTAAATTTCAAAAAACTAACCAAAGAACCTGTATTAATATAAAACCAATTGTCCGTATTGGAGATTCGGTTAAGAAAGGTCAAGTCTTATGCGAGGGTTATGCAACTGAAAATGGTGAATTAGCTATTGGAAGAAATCTTAAAGTAGCATTTATGCCTTGGAAAGGTTATAATTTTGAGGATGCAATTATTTTATCTGAGAGAGTTGTTAGGGAAGATTTATTTACATCTCTTCATATTGCTGAGCACGTTGTTAATGTAAGAGAAACTAAAAGAGGTGCTGAGGAATTGACAGCTGATATTCCAAATATTAGTGAAATTGCTACTAAAGATCTTGATGAAAATGGTATGGTTAGAGTTGGTGCTCATGTGAGTACTGGTGATATTTTGATTGGTAAAATAACACCAAAAGGGGAATCTGACCCTACTCCTGAAGAGAAGTTATTAAGGGCGATTTTTGGTGAAAAAGCTGGAGATGTTAAAGATGCATCCTTAAAAACAAAACCATCTAATCAAGGTGTAGTTATCGGTAAATCATTATTCTCTAAAACTGTAAAAGATAGAAGAGCTAAATCTCAAGATAAATTAGATTTACAATCGATTGACTCAGATTTTGTGAAGGCTGCTGATGCTTTGAAAAATGTTTTGGCTACAAAATTATATAACGTTATTGGTGGAAAAGCATCAAAAGGAGTGAAAAATATTCTTGGAGAAATTGTAGTTAGTAAAAGCACGAAATTTACTAAAAAAATTGTTCTGAATATTGACTTTACTATGGTTGATCCTCATAAATGGACATCTAATGACGAAAGTAATTCACTTGTAAATAAAATTATATCAAATTATTTAAGAAAATATAATGATGTTTTTGGTGATTACAGAAGAAAAAGATTTGCTATCTCTGTTGGAGATGAACTACCTGCTGGAGTATTAAAACTAGCAAAAGTTCAAATTGCTCAAAAAAGAAAAGTTAAAGTTGGGGATAAATTGGCTGGTCGTCATGGTAATAAGGGTATTGTTTCTAGAGTTGTTAGAGATGAAGATATGCCTTTCTTAGAAGATGGTACACCTGTTGATATTATTTTAAATCCTCTTGGTGTTCCTTCAAGAATGAATCTTGGACAGATATATGAAACTATTCTTGGATGGGCAGGTCAGAAATTATCAAAAAAATATTTTACTCCTGTTTTTGATGGAGCTAGTATTGATCAAATTAATGCTGAAACCGATGAGGCTAATTTGCCAAGACTGGGTCAGACTTACTTATTTGATGGTGGAACTGGAGAAAGATTTGAGCAAACAGCAACTGTAGGTGTAATTTATATGTTAAAATTAGGGCATTTAATTGATGATAAAATGCATGCTCGTTCAATTGGTCCATATTCTTTAATAACTCAACAGCCTTTAGGTGGAAAAGCACAGTTTGGAGGTCAAAGACTTGGTGAGATGGAAGTATGGGCATTAGAAGGGTATGGAGCTTCTAATATTTTACAAGAAATGTTAACATTAAAGTCTGATGATGTTATTGGTAGAGCGCAAGCTTTTGAGGCTATTGTTAAAGGAAAAGAATTACCTACTGCAGGTATTCCAGAATCTTTTAATGTATTACTTCATGAATTAAACGGGTTAGGATTAAAAATATCATTTGAATAAAATTATGAGAAATAATAGAAACAGTAAACAAGCTCAAGATATTAATGGAATTAAAATTAGTCTTTCATCTCCTGAATATATGCTTGAAAGGTCATCAGGAGAGGTTGTGAAACCAGAGACAATTAATTATAGAACTTATAAGCCTGAAAGTGGTGGTCTTTTTTGTGAAAGAGTTTTTGGTCCTACTAAAGATTTTGAATGCCATTGTGGTAAATATAAAAGAATAAGATATAGAGGTATTGTATGCGACAGATGTGGTGTTGAGGTTACTGAAAAGAAAGTTAGAAGAGAAAGAGTTGGTCATATTAGTTTAGTTGTTCCAGTTGCTCATATTTGGTATTTTAGAACTTTGCCTAACAAAATTGGTTATCTTTTAGGTCTTCCTTCTAAAAGGCTAGATATGATTATTTACTATGAAAGATATGTAGTAATTCAAGCTGGTAATGAGAAAATTGTTAATGCTGAAGCTGAAGATGTTAAATATTTAGACTTTTTAACTGAAGATGAATATTTAACAATACTGGATAATTTAACTCCTGAAAATCAATACCTTTCTGATTCTGATCCAAATAAATTTATAGCTAAAATGGGAGCTGAAGCTCTTCATGATTTACTTGCTAATTTAAATTTAGATGATTTATCTTATGAGTTAAGAGATAAAGCAGCTAATGAAACATCACAACAAAGAAAAACTGAAGCCTTAAAAAGACTTCAAGTAGTAGAATCAATGCGGGAAGCTCAATCACATTCTGAAAATAATCCTGAATGGATGATTGTGAAAGTAATTCCTGTTATTCCTCCCGAACTAAGACCTTTAGTTCCGCTTGATGGCGGTAGATTCGCTACATCTGATTTAAATGATTTATATAGAAGAGTTATTATTAGAAATAATAGGCTTAAAAGATTAATGGAGATTAATGCTCCAGATATCATCTTACGTAATGAAAAAAGAATGTTACAAGAATCAGTAGATGCTCTATTTGATAATTCTAGAAAATCATCAGCTGTTAAAACTGATGGTAAAAGAGCTTTAAAATCATTATCTGATTCTCTTAAAGGAAAACAAGGAAGATTTCGTCAAAATTTACTAGGAAAAAGAGTTGATTATTCTGCTCGTTCAGTTATTGTTGTAGGTCCTAGTCTAAAACTTCATGAATGTGGTTTACCTAAAGATATGTCAGCTGAACTTTACAAGCCATTTATTATTAGAAAGTTAATGGAAAGAGGTATTGTAAAAACCGTTAAGTCAGCAAAAAAAATTATTGATAACAGAGAGCCTGTTGTATGGGATATTCTTGAAAATGTTATGAAAGGTCACCCGGTTCTATTAAATAGAGCTCCAACTCTTCACAGATTAGGTATTCAAGCTTTTCAACCTAAAATGATTGAAGGTAAGGCAATTCAATTACATCCACTTGCTTGTGCTGCATTTAATGCAGATTTTGATGGAGATCAAATGGCTGTTCATTTACCTTTAGGAGCTGCCGCTATTCTTGAGGCTCAAGTTCTTATGCTTGCTTCTCATAATATACTTAACCCTGCTAATGGTGCTCCAATTACTGTTCCTTCTCAAGATATGGTTTTAGGACTGTATTATATGACTAAAAGTAAAAAAACAACAAAAGATGAAATTGTAAAAGGGGAAGGGAAAATATTTTATTCTTTAGAGGAGGTTAAGATTGCTTACAATGAGAAAAAAGCTGATTTGCATGCAATAATTAAAGTAAGAGCAAAAAATAAGGATGGTGTTTATGCCTTGATTGAAACTACTATAGGAAGAGTCTTGTTTAATGAGTTTATTCCAGAAGAGATTGGTTTTATTGATCAATTATTAACCAAAAAAGCACTTAGAGATATTATTGGTGATGTTTTAAGTACTTGCGGAGTTGCCAAAACAGTTCACTTCTTAGATTCTATAAAAGATATTGGTTTTGATATGGCTTTTAGAGGTGGTCTTTCTTTTAATTTAGGAGATGTACTTGTACCAAAAGAGAAGGAATCTTTAATTGAGAAAGCTAACTCTCAAGTTGATGAGATAAAATCTAATTATCAAATGGGTTTTATTACTAATAACGAGAGATATAATCAGGTAATTGACGTTTGGACAACTACTAACGCTAGGTTAACTGATATTGTTATGAAAAATATTAGCTCTGACAAACAAGGATTTAATTCTGTTTATATGATGTTAGACTCTGGTGCCAGAGGTTCTAAAGAACAAATTAGACAATTGTCTGGTATGAGAGGATTGATGGCTAAGCCTAAAAAATCTGGAGATCATGGTGAATCTATTATTGAGAATCCTATTACTACAAACTTTAGAGAAGGTTTATCAATTCTTGAATATTTTATTTCAACACACGGTGCTAGAAAAGGTCTTGCTGATACTGCGTTAAAAACTGCTGATGCTGGATATTTAACAAGAAGATTAGTCGACGTTGCTCAAGATGTTATTATTACTGAACATGATTGTGCAACACTAAGAGGGTTAGAAGTTTCTGCTCTTAAAAATAACGATGATATAATCGAGTCTTTAAGTGTCAGAATTGAAGGTAGAATTAGCTTACATGATGTTTTTACAATTAAATCTAAGGAATTAATTATATCTTCTGGTGATTTAATCACTCTTGATAAAGCTAAAACTATTGAAAAAGAAGGATATGAAACCATTGAAATTAGATCTGCATTAACATGTGCTACTAAGCGTGGTATTTGTAGTAAATGTTACGGTAAATCACTTGCTACAGCTAGACTTGCCCAGGTTGGTGAAGCAGTAGGTGTAATTGCTGCTCAATCTGTTGGGGAGCCTGGAACACAGTTAACATTAAGAACTTTCCACGTTGGTGGAACAGCTTCTAGAGCTGAAGTTGATTCGAATATTACGATAAGAAGAGATGGAAGGTTAGAAATAGAAGATTTAAAAACTGTTAAGTTTACTAATGAGGATGGAGAAAAGTCTTCTATTGTAATAAGTAGAACAGCTGAAGCTAGAGTAATTGATGATTCTAATGGTTTTATTCTATCTACTCAGATAATACCTTATGGTTCAACAATTTTTAAAGAATCAGGTAAAGTTAAAAAAGGTGATGTTGTTTGTGAATGGGATCCATATAATGCTGTTATTGTTTCAGACATGGATGGTAAAGTTAAATTTAATGATATTCAAGAAGGGGTAACATGTAGAGTTGAATCAGATGAACAAACCGGTCATAAAGAAAATGTTATTATTGATAGTAGAAATAAAAAATTATCTCCTTCTATAACTATACTTATTAAAGGAAACGAAAAGACATTTAGTGTTCCTGTTGGTTCACATATTGCTGTTAAAGATAATGATAAGGTTAAAGCTGGATCTATTTTAGCAAAAATACCAAGATCAGCAGGTTCTTCAGGTGATATTACAGGAGGACTGCCAAGAGTTACTGAAATGTTTGAAGCTAGAAATCCTTCTAATCCTGCAGTTGTTTCTGAAATTGATGGAATTGTTTCTTTAGGTAAGGTTAAAAGAGGTAATCGTGAAGTAATAATTACTTCTAAAAATGATGATGTTAAAAAATATTTAATAAAATTATCTAAGCATATTCTTGTACAAGAAAACGATTTTGTTAAATCTGGTTCGCCATTATGTGATGGTGTAATTACTCCATCTGATATTTTAGCAATTAAAGGTGTTACAGCTGTTCAAGAATATATTGTTAATGAGATTCAAGATGTATATAGATTACAAGGTGTAAAGATTAATGATAAGCATTTTGAGGTTCTAGTACGTCAAATGATGAGAAAAGTTAAAATTTTAGATTCTGGAGATACTTTGTTTTTAGAAAAACAATTAATAAGTAAATCTGAATTTATGGATCAAAATGATAGTTTATTTGGTAAAAAAATTATTATTGATGCTGGTGATTCTGTTGATATTAAAGCTGGACAAATTCTAAGCTTAAGAGAACTTAGAGAAGAAAATTCTAGAATAAAAAGAAAAGATGGCAAAATTATTGAGTTTAGAGATGCTATACCTGCAGTATCTAGTCCTGTCTTACAAGGAATTACTAGAGCTTCTTTACAGGTTGATAGTTGGATTTCTGCTGCATCTTTCCAACAAACAACTAAAGTTCTAAATGAAGCTGCTATTAATGCAAAAAGAGATCCGTTAATTGGTCTTAAAGAAAATGTTATTATTGGTAAAAGAATTCCTGCTGGAACTGGTTTAGTTAATAATGATGATCTAGTGATAGGCTCTCAAATTGAATACGATAATTTAGAAAAGAATGTTGAAGATGTTATTGAGGAAAAGGAATAATTAAATTAATTATATATGTCTGAAGATAAGAAAAAAGATGGGCTAAATATTGAGCTTTCAGAAGAAATTGCTGAAGGAAAGTACAGCAATTTAGCTATAATTAATCATTCTCCATCTGAGTTTATACTTGACTTTATCCAAATGATGCCAGGTGTTCCTAAGGCTAAGGTAAAGTCTCGTATAATTCTTACACCACAGCATGCTAAAAGACTAATGAAAGCTTTAGCTGAGAATATTTCTAAATTTGAGAACCAAAATGGTGAAATTAAAAATTTAGAGAGCAATAATTTGCCTCTTAATTTCGGTGGTCCTGCTGGACAAGCTTAAGTTTATTAACTTAATCTAAAAAAGGATATCTGTAATCTTTTGCTGGGCAAAATGTTTCTTTTATTGTTCTAGGTGAAACCCATCTTAATAAATTAAGTATTGATCCTGCCTTATCATTTGTTCCTGATCCTCTAGAGCCTCCAAATGGTTGTTGACCTACTACTGCGCCTGTAGGTTTGTCATTTATATAGAAATTACCTGCAGCATTTTCTAATACTTTAGTTGCTTGCTCAATCGCGTATCTATCAATAGAAAAAACAGCTCCAGTTAGAGCATACTCACTTGTAGAGTCAACCAGTTTTAATGTCTCTTCCCATTTTTCTTTTTCATAAACATAAATTGTCATAACTGGTCCAAAAATTTCTTCTGACATAGTTTTAAAATTTGGATTTGTTGTAACAACTATAGTAGGGTCAATAAAATACCCTTTAGATTTGTCATATTTCCCGCCAGCAATTATTTCAGCATCTTTTTGTGTTTTAATAAAATCAATATACTCTGATATTTTATCAAATGATTGTTCACTGATTACTGCATTTATAAAATTTGATGGATCTTCTGGACTGCCGATTTTAAATGATTTAAGATCATGTAAAATATGTCCTTTTACTTCCTCCCAAATATTTGAGGGTATATATGCCCTTGAAGCAGCAGAACATTTTTGACCTTGGTATTCAAAAGCACCTCTTGATATACCTGTTGCAACTTCTTTAGCATTAGCTGATTTATGTGCAATTATAAAATCTTTTCCTCCTGTTTCTCCTACTATTCTTGGATAGCTTCTATATTTTGCAATATTATTACCAATAGTTTTCCATAGCTCTCTAAAGACTTTAGTTGATCCAGTAAAGTGAAGTCCAGCGAAATCTTTATGATTAAACACGACTTCACCTATCAAAGCTCCAGGTGCTGCTACCATATTAATAACTCCATCTGGTAATCCGGCTTCCTTAAATAGGTCCATAATAATTTTTGCTGAATAAACTTGAGTTGCTGCCGGTTTCCATAAAACAACATTACCCATAATTGCGGGGGCAGCGCATAAATTTGCGCAAATTGATGTGAAATTAAAAGGAGTAATAGCAAAAACAAAACCTTCTAATGGCCTGTGTTCAAGTCTATTCCATATACCATTATCTGAAATTGGCTGCTCTGAATATATTTGAGTAACATAAGCAGCATTAAATTTTAAAAAATCAATTAATTCACAAGCTGCATCAATTTCCGCTTGAAAAACATTTTTGGACTGAGCTAACATTGTTGCAGCATTTATTTTTGCTCTATAAGGACCAGCTAGTAATTCTGCAGCCTTTAAGAAAATAGCAACTCTTTGTTGCCAATGAAGATTTGACCATTTTTCTTTAGCAGCTAATCCATTTTCAATTGCTGATTCTATATGTTTTTTATCTCCTAAACTAAATTGCCCTAGAACATGCTTATGATCATGAGGAGGATTAATGTCTTTTTTATTATTTGTTTCAATTTCTTCACCACCAATATATAAAGGAATATTGATTTTTGAAGTATTCATTAAATCATACATTTTCATTAACTCTTCACGCTCTGGACTTCCTTTTTTGTAAGACTTAACAGCTTCGTTAGATGGTGTTGGTACATTGTATACTCCGTTTGACATTTTTTTATTTTTTTATTTCTACAAATTTAATTAATCTATGTCTAAAATAACTCCTTTGAGCTTGTTTTAGTAAATCCTATAAGCTTATCATATCTTGATCCAATTTCTCTATGATATATATAAATGTAATAGTCATTTCGTGTTTGATAATGTGTTCCCTCTATTCTTTTTACATCAATATTTTCTAATGTTGTATCACTAATAGCATAATGATAATTATAATATCCTTGCTTTAACAAGATTGATTTTGAATATTTTTTTTCTTTATAATCATATTTTAATTTATTATCGTTATTCAATTTCCAATTATTAAATTCTCCTATAACGTATATGTTTTCATTATTAAGTATATCATGGATTAAAGAAAAATTCACGTAGACATATTCTGCTTCAACTGATGAATTCCAAGCTTCCTGAGATTTGATTGCATATTTACCGTTTAAATCTGGTAGTATTGAATAGTTATTAAATGATCTTTTCAAATCATTCATTAATATTATTTCAGTCTTTATACTGTCTTTTTTAATATTTTTAATTCTTTCAGAGAAGTATCTTAAGCTTTCTATATTAAAATGTCTAAATTCATTTAAGCCAAAAAATGTATTTTCCTCATTATAATCATAAATTAATTCATTGTTTTTAACATAGATTGGTGTTAAATCTCTTATAGCGCTATACTCTTTGTTATTTTGATTTATTACAACCTTAATATCAGAATAAGGGTCTTGTATTTTTAAATTTGGGTGCTTGATTGTAAAATCAATTTCATGTTTAGTTTTTCTTTCATTTGCCAGTGTAGCCCTTTTTACCCTACTATCAATATTTACTAAGTTTTCAATAACTTTAAAATTCTCAGAAAATATTGTGTCTGAAAATAAATCATAAACATGAATTTTATAATTTCCTGATATTAAAGGTTTCATATTGTTAGAAGGAATTAATGTTGAGTAGTGAATATATTTTTGATTTGTGTTAAATGAAAGATTATATTCAGTGATTTCATTTTGGATAAAACCATCAATATATTCTGATGCAAGTAAATTGCTTTTTTTCCACTGGTAGTCAAAATGTTCAATTGTGTAAAAGTAATTAGTGATCTCATTATCTAATTCATCAAAGCTTAGTTTTAAAATCTCATTAGAGTTTAGATTAATAATTGGTAGACTTTGCTCACTATTAACTTTATGAAATAATATAGTTTGAATATTTTTTTTTATTTTTTTAATAATCTTTTTATCTGAGCTTATTTTTTGCTCTTCGCTGATATTATTATTATTATTATTTTGTGAAATATTTTTATTATTAGTATTTTCATACTGTACTTTGCATGAAATTAGTGTTAAAATAATTATAATAATGAGAGGTTTTTTATTCATAGATTAGAACAGTTCTAAATAAGTATTATGTGTTAATGTTATCGTTTAAAGTTATTAAATATAGCAGCAAATTTATAAATTTGCATGCGAAAATCTATATTATTAAATGTCAAAGCACATTAAATTAAAAAAAGGACTAAATGTAAATTTAGTTGGTGAAGCTGAAAAAGTGTATGCCTCAGTTAAATTTAACAATGATTTTGTTATAAAACCAACTGATTTCCATAATCTTACCCCTAAACTTTCAGTAAAAGAAGGTGATCATGTACTTGCTGGAAGTGTAATATTTTTTGATAAATATAATGATAAAATCAAATTTTGTTCTCCTGTCAGTGGTGAGATTAAGTCTATCATAAGAGGAGCGAAAAGAAGAATATTAGAAATTTGTATAAAATCTGATGATGAAATAAAATATGCAGATTATGATTTCAAAAACTTTGATAATTTTTCTCGTGAACAAATTATAGATGCTCTTCTATCCTCTGGTTTATGGCCTTTTATCAAGCAAAGACCTTATGATATTATTGCAAATCCTTATGATACTCCAAAGTCAATTCATATTTCTGCATTTAAATCTGCTCCAATTTCTGTTGATAATGATTTTGCTCTTTATGGAATGAATAATCTATTTCAAATTGGATTAGATATTATTTCTAAGTTAACTTTAGGAACAACTCATCTTAATCTTGATGGAAACACTAACTCCTCTACAACATTTACTGAGGCTAAAGGTGTTCAAATTAATAAGTTTAGTGGACCACATCCTGCTGGAAATGTTGGGGTCCAAATGCACCATATTGACCCTGTTAATAAAGGTGAAGTTGTTTGGTCTTTGGAACCACAAGATATAATTGTAATTGCTCGTCTTTTTACTGAAGGTAAATTTGATGTTTCTAGAATAATTGCTGTTTGTGGCTCTCAAATATTAAAACCTAGATATTACAGAACTATACTAGGGACTTGTATTTCTAATTTTTTAAAAGATAATTTAAAGGAAGGTGAGTCTAGATTTATTAGTGGTGATGTCTTTACTGGAAATAAAATTAATTTAGATGGTAATCTAGGTTTCTATGATACTCAAATTACTGTCATAAAAGAAGGTAATAATCCTGAGTTCTTAGGATGGGCAATGCCAGGCTTTAATAAGTTTTCACTTTCTAGATCATTTTTTTCATGGTTAACTCCGACCAAAAAATTTGATATTGATACTAATATGAAAGGTGAAGAAAGAGCTTATGTTGTCACTGGTCAATATGAAAAAGTTTTGCCAATGGATATTTATATTCAACAACTAATAAAATCTATAATGATAGAGGACATAGATTTGATGGAAAAACTTGGTCTATATGAGCTTTCTCCTGAAGATGTTGCTCTCTGTGAATTTGTTTGTACTTCTAAAATTGAAGTTCAAAAGATTATTAGAAATGGTTTAGATTTATTAATTAAAGAAAATAGCTAAATGAAGGTTTTTAGAAATTTATTGAATACTGTCAAGCCTTTGTTTGTTGATGGAGGAAAATTAGAAAAACTTTATCCTGCATATGATGCTTTTGAAACTTTTCTTTTTGTTCCCGATCATACTACGCATTCAGGTACTCATATTCAAGATTCTATTGATTTAAAAAGAACTATGGCATTTGTTGTTTTGGCTATGCTTCCTTGTATACTTTTTGGTATGTGGAATATTGGATTTCAATATCATAATGCCTTATCTATAGATGCTTCATTATTAGAAAATGTAATTTTTGGCTTTTGGAAGTTTCTTCCTCTTTTAATTGTTTCATACGCTGTTGGACTGGGAGTTGAATTTGCTTTTGCAATTTCAAGAGGACACTCTGTAAATGAAGGGTATTTAGTTTCAGGAATGTTAATTCCTCTAATTATGCCTGTTGATGTTCCTCTTTGGATGCTTGCAATATCTGTAGTGTTTGCTGTTGTAATAGGTAAAGAGGTATTCGGTGGTACTGGTATGAATATTTTAAATCCAGCACTTACAGCAAGAGCTTTTTTGTTTTTTGCTTACCCTTCATACATGTCTGGAGATAAAGTATGGGTTCATGGAGCATCAGTTGATGGTTACTCTGGTGAAACAATCTTAGGTGCTTTAGCTGCTAATAATAGCTCATGGGATAGTCTACTTTGGAACGCCTCCGATGCATTTTATGGGATTATTCCAGGTTCTGTTGGAGAGACATCTTTTATAGCAATTGCTTTTGGAGCTATTCTTTTAATTTATGCTGGAATTGGTAGTGGAAGAATTATAATATCTACTTTTATTGGAGGATATCTTACCGCGTTTTTATTTAACTTGTGGGGTTACAATGAGTTAATGTCAACACCTGCTCACATTCACCTATTAATTGGTGGTTTTGCCTTTGGCGCTGTTTTTATGGCTACCGACCCTGTAACAGCAGCTCAAACCAATAAAGGAAAAGTGATTTATGGTTTATTAGTTGGCTTTTTTGCTATCCTAATAAGAATTTTTAATCCTGCTTACCCAGAGGGTATGATGCTTGCAATATTACTAATGAACGTATTTGCTCCTTTAATAGATCATTATATTATTGAAGGAAACGTTACAAAAAGATTAAATAGAATAAAAATAAAGGCATGAATGTAAATAATAATTCATATACGATTGGCTTTGCCTCAGTTATGGTAATAATTGTTGCAGCCCTTTTAGCTTCGGCTTCTATATCTCTGACTCCTTTTCAAGACAGAAATATTGAATTAGAAAAAAAACAAAATATACTTCAATCTGTAGGTATTAATATTGAACGAGATAATTCTGAAGAAGCATACAGTCAATTTATCAAAGAAGAAATTGTTTTAAATTATAAAGGTGAAGTTATTGAAGGTTCTGCTTTTGATATAGATTTAAATGTTGAGTTGAAAAAAGAGATTAAGGATCAAAATCTTCCTTTATACAAAAGTATCTTAGAAGATAGTTCAACATGCTATATAATCCCTTTAAGAGGTACTGGGCTCTGGGGTCCTATATGGGGATATATTGCATTAAAAAATGATGTTAATACAATTTTTGGTGCTGTTTTTGCTCATAAATCTGAAACACCTGGACTTGGAGCAGAAATTAATCAAGCTTTTTTTCAAGCACCTTTTAAAGATAAAAAAATCTTTAATGGTGAAAATGAATTTGTATCTATAACAGTTACTAAAGGAGGTGCTAAAGAAGGTGATATGCATGCTGTTGATGGTATTTCAGGAGGGACAATTACTTCAGATGGTGTTACTGATATGATTCAAGAGAGGATAAGTCATTACATTCCATATCTAGAAAAAAACAGACCTTCTTTAAATATAAATAATATATCTGACACATTGTCAAGTAATAATTTAATATCTATGATCAATGGCTAAGGAAACCCTTTTTTCTAAAAAGAATAGAGCATTATTAACAGATCCTTTAGATGATAATAATCCTGTTACTGTTCAGATACTTGGTATATGCTCTGCTTTGGCAATTACTGTTCAGTTAAAGCCAGCAATTGTAATGGCTCTTTCAGTATTAGTTGTGTTATCAGTTGCAAATGTTCTAGTTTCTTTAATGAGAAGTTTTATTCCATCTCGAATTAGAATCATTGTTCAATTAGTTGTTATTGCGACTTTAGTTATCTTGGTTGATGAAGTGTTAAAAGCTTTTCTTTATGATGTTAGTAAGGAATTATCAGTCTTTGTTGGCCTTATTATAACAAACTGTATTATAATGGGTAGACTGGAAGCGTTTGCTTTAGCTAACACTCCTTGGAAATCTTTTTTAGATGGTTTAGGTAATGCTTTTGGTTATGGGTGGATACTTATATTAGTAGCATTTTTTAGAGAATTATTAGGATCAGGAACCTTATTTGGATATCCTGTTTTAGAAAATTTAGGACTTTATGAATTAGGATATGAAAATAACGGTATGATGATTTTACCTCCAATGGCATTAATTACAGTAGGTGTAATAATATGGGTTCAAAGAATGAGGAATGATAAATTAATTGAATCAAATTAGAAGATATGCAAGATTTAGCTAATATTTTTATTAAGTCAATTTTTATTGATAATATGGTTTTTGCATATTTTTTAGGAATGTGTTCTTATTTGGCCATTTCTAAGACTGTTAAGACCTCCGTAGGTATGGGGTTTGCAGTAATCTTTGTTTTAGGTATTACTGTTCCTTTAAATTATCTTCTAGTTAATTTTGTATTAAACGAAGGAGCTTTAGTATGGTTACATGCAGATTTTCATGATGTTGATTTAAGTTTCTTGTCGTTTATTATGTTTATTGCCGTTATAGCTTCAATGGTTCAACTTGTTGAGATGATTGTTGAAAAATTTTCACCATCTTTATATAGTTCGCTTGGAATTTTCCTTCCACTAATTGCAGTAAATTGTGCTATTTTAGGAGGTTCTCTTTTTATGAAAGAAAGAGCTTATAATAGTATTGTTGAAGCGACTGTATTTGGACTTGGTTCAGGAATAGGATGGTTTTTAGCTATTGTCGGTATAGCAGCGATTAGAGAAAAAATTAGATATTCTAACGTTCCCCCTGCATTAAGAGGTCTTGGTATTACTTTTATTATTACGGGTCTAATGGGAATTGCTTTTATGAGTTTTATGGGAATCAAATTATAATTATATGATATTATTAAGTGTATTAAAAATAGCAAGTAGTGTAGCTGTATTCTTATTGTTAATCTTAACTTTAGTTACAATTTTATTATTTGTTAAAACAAAGCTATCCCCTTCAGGAAAGATAAAAATAATGATAAATGGTGAAAAAGAAATTGAAGTTGATGGTGGAAGTTCTTTATTAACTACATTAAGTAATGAAGGTATATTTCTTCCTTCTGCATGTGGTGGTGGTGGAACCTGTGTTCAGTGTACATGTCAAGTTAATTCTGGAGGAGGAGGAATTTTACCTACTGAAGAGCCTCATTTTTCAAGAAAAAAAATAGCTGAAAACTGGAGACTTGGTTGTCAAGTTAAAGTTAAAGAAGATATGGATATTGTTATCCCAGAAGAGGTCTTTGGTGTTAAAGAATGGCAAGCTACGGTTGTTTCAAATTATAATGTAGCTACATATATTAAAGAATTTATTATTGAATTGCCTGAAGATATGGATTATATAGCTGGAGGATATATTCAAATAAATATTCCTGAATGTGAAGTTAAATATTCAGAAATGGATGTTACAGCTCATCCACAAGATCATCCTGGAGAACCTAAAAAGTTTGAAAGTGTATGGGCAGAAGGAAATTTTGCTTTAAGAAATCTTGTTATGAAAAATGATGAGGAAGTTGTTAGAGCTTATTCTATGGCTTCTTATCCCGCTGAAGGAAAGAAGGTTATGCTTAACGTTAGAGTTGCAGCTCCTCCTTGGGATAGAGATAAAAATGCTTGGGCAGATATTAACCCAGGAATTGCTTCTTCTTATATTTTTGGTTTAAAGCCTGGAGATCCTGTTACGATTTCAGGTCCTTACGGTGAATTTTTTATAAATGATACTGAGGCAGAAATGTTGTATATAGGTGGTGGTGCGGGAATGGCTCCAATGCGTTCACATTTATATGAACTTTTTAAAACTTTAAAAACAGGTAGGAGAGTTACTTTTTGGTATGGTGGAAGATCTAAAGCTGAATTGTTCTATATCCACTATTTTAGAGATTTAGAAAGAGATTTTCCTAATTTTAAATTTCATTTAGTGCTTTCTGATGCGTTACCAGAAGATAACTGGGTTGAAAAGAAAGATCTTAGTGATACAGAAGGAGATGGTTTTGTTGGTTTTGTTCATCAGGTTGTTATTGATAAGTTTCTTACTAAACATGAAGCTCCTGAGGATATCGAATTATATTTCTGTGGACCTCCACTAATGAATCAAGCTGTTATTAAAATGGCTGAGGATTGGGGAATCCCTGATGAGAATGTTCGTTTTGATGATTTTGGTGGTTAGGATAAGTTAAAAATATATTCTTATTATCTTTTCTTGGAACCATTTAAAAGGCTAGATTTTATTTTATTATCTTTTTTGAAAATTCTATAATTTTCACACATTCTATAGCTTCTTTAACATCATGTACTCTTAAAAATTTTGCTCCTTTTAATAGGCTCATTGTATTTATCACTGTAGTGCCATTTAAAGCTTGATCAGCATTTGTTTTTAATAAATTATAAATCATTGATTTTCTTGATGCTCCTATTAAGATTGGATATTTTAAACTATGAATATTTTGAATATTTTGAATGATTTGATAATTATGCTCTAATGTTTTTCCAAAACCTAGACCTGGGTCAAGTATTATTTTATTAAAACCACCAGCTTCTAATATTTTAATTTTTTTTTCAAAATAACTATTTATATCATTAATGATATTTAAATATTTTGGGTTTTCTTGCATATTAATAGGTTTCCCTTTCATATGCATCATTATGTAAGGAACATTTAACCTTATAATAGTTTTTAACATATTAACATCTAATTCTCCCGCTGATATGTCATTTATTATATGAGCTCCATTTTTAACACAAATTTCTGCTACTTTAGACCTAAAGGTATCAATTGATATAATAAGTTCTCTTTTACACTCTTTTACAATCTTTATTGCATTTAAAAGTATTTCTATTTCCTTTTTTTCTGATATAGGAGTTGATCCTGGTTTAGATGAGCATGCTCCAATATCTATGATTTTAGCTCCTTCTTTATGAATTTTTTTTACTCTATTAATTATTTCATTTGATGTCAAGTATTTTCCTCCATCATAAAAAGAATCGGTAGTAATATTTAAAACACCTATTACTATTGGTGTTGAAAAATCAATTAAATTACATTCAAATTTTGTTGTTCTTGACAATTGAAAAAGTTTATTTTTAACTATTAATTTTTTTAAATTATAAAATGAATAATACCTTATTAGAATATGATTCAATAATAAAGAAATGTGAGGACATTTTTGCAAACAAAATGAAAGATTATGGAAGTGCATGGAGAATTCTTAGAATTAGCTCACTAACTGATCAAATCTTTATAAAAGCGCAAAGAATTAGAAACATTGAAAGTAAAGGGGTAATGAAGGTTGATGAAGGTATTTTTAATGAATTTGTTGGAATTGTTAATTATGCTATAATTGGTCTTATTCAGTTAGATTTAGGAGTTTCTGAACAATCAGAAGATTTAGAGTTTCAATCTGTGATGAAAATGTTTAGTAAACAAACTTTTATTTCTAAAAATCTTATGATTGATAAAAACCATGATTACGGAGAAGCATGGAGAGATATGAGAGTTAGTTCATTAACGGACTTAATTCTACAGAAATTACTTCGTGTTAAGCAAATCGAAGATAATAACGGAAATACTTTAATATCTGAAGGAGTTGATGCTAATTATCTAGATATGCTTAACTACGCTGTTTTTGCATTAATTAAACTTAGTAAATAAATTATGAATTCATTTAAAGAAAAATTACCTTTTATTGCACGTGTTGTAATATCATTATTATTTTTATTATCAGCATTCGCAAAATTATATCCTACTCCGTTATATGGGATAACTAAAGTATTTGAAGAAGGTCAATTGATTCCTATGGGCTTTAGTAATGACTTAGTTCCTTTTATTTCAAGATTAATTATTGGTTTTGAATTTTTTATTGCTTTTGCAATTCTTCAATTTAATTATTTAAAAAAGTTAGTTGTTCCATCAACAATATTACTTCTTCTAATTTTTAGCGTTGATTTATCAATTGATATTTTTATTGGTAACACTGATAATTGTGGATGTTTTGGTCAACTGATTCCTATGACACCTATTGAGGCTTTAATTAAAAATATATTAACAATACTATTGTTGTTTTATATTTATAAAAATGTTGAAGACAAGAAATCAAGTAGTTTCCTTTTATTATTAAGTTCATATTCTATTATATTAGTATTAATGTTTGCATTACTTCCGATTCCATCAAATAGTGTAGCAAAACAAACATCCTCATTTTCATCTTATGTTATAGATGATTTTAATATTAATGATGGAGAAAAAATATTATGTTTTTTTGATGCTGGTTGTGAACATTGTATGGATGCTGCTAAATCATTAACACAAATTTCTAGCTCAGTTACTGACTTTCCTAATGTTCATATTGTTTTTTCTGATACTGAAGAAGCAAAAATACCTGAATTCTTAGAATATGCTGGCTATAATTATTCTTATCAAATAATAGAATTTTATAATCCCGACGATCCAGTAAATAGTTATTTAGAGATTTTAGGTTTTGAATTTGAAAACCCCGTTGTTATTTATTTGAAAAATGGTAATCAAATGAGGTTTTTTGATGGCACTGGGTCAAATCAATTTATTGAAGATGATTTTAAAGATATTTTTAAATAAACCATTATTGTAATTGTTTAATTATTTATTAAAAAAAATTTATTATTCTACTCTTGTAATTTTTGGAGTTTTAACTATTGTATTTTTTTTATTTAATGTATTGCCAGGTGACCCTGCTAGAATGATGTTAGATAAGAGGGAAGACTCTAAACAACTGCAAGTTATTAAACAAAAATATGGTTTTGATAGACCATTACTTGAACAATATATTTTATATTTAAATGATGTTCTTCCAATTTCTATTCATAATACCGTTAATGATCAGGCGTTCACTTTTTTAAATGAAAAAAAATATAATTTTGTTAAGATTTTTCAAATAAAAGAAAGAGCTCTTGTACTTAAAGTTCCATATCTGCGAACTTCATTCGCTAAAAATGGAGAAAGTGTCACAAAAATAATATCCACAACTTTTCCTAACACATTTATTTTAGCTGTATCCTCTATTTTATTTGCATTAATTTTTGGGCTGTTTTTTGGAGTGATTAGTGCTTTAAATAAGAATTCTATTTTTGATAAAGTTATTTTATACTTTTCAGTTATGGGAATGGCATTACCCTCTTTCTTTAGTTCTATAATTGTTGCTTGGGTGTTTGGTTATTTATTGCAGAATTATACGGGACTTAATATGTATGGAAGTTTATTTGAAATTGATGATTATGGTATTTCTCATTCCTTAGCTTTAAAAAACCTTATTCTTCCAGCATTTACTCTAGGTATTAGGCCATTAGCTGTAATCATCCAACTTAGTAGAAATTCACTTTTAGATGTTTTATCTATGGACTATATTAGGACAGCTCATGCAAAAGGATTAAGTAAGTATTTAGTTATATTTAAACATGCTCTAAGGAACTCTTTAAATCCTGTTATAACAGCGGTTTCTGGTTGGTTTGCATCTCTATTAGCAGGTGCAGTTTTTGTAGAATATATATTTGCTTGGAATGGTTTAGGTAAAGAAATTGTTGATGCTCTAAATAATATGGATTTACCAGTTGTTATGGGGTCTGTATTATTTATTTCTTTAATATTTGTAGTTATTAATATATTAGTAGACTTAATATATGTGATGGTTGATCCACGTATTAAAATTGAATAAAATTATGAGAAAAAAAATTGTAGCTGGTAACTGGAAAATGAATCTAAATAAGAATGATTCTGAAGATTTAGTAAACAATATTTTAAATCATTTAGATGATAATTTTTCTCCACAGATTATTTTTGCTCCCCCATATCTATTTCTAAATAATGTTATTGAATTATGTAAGAACAAAAATAATATTTTCGTTTCGTCACAAGATTGTAGCGCTTATACTGATGGTGCTTTTACTGGAGAGGTTTCTGCTAAAATGATTAGTTCTTATGATATTTCTCATGTTATTATAGGTCACTCTGAGAGAAGAAAGAACTTTAATGAGACAAATGATATTTTAAATCATAAAATTAATCAAGCAATTAATAATCATTTAAATGTTATTTTTTGTTGTGGAGAAACTTTGTCTGATAGAAATAATGGCTTGTATTTTGACGTTATCTCTGATCAGTTATTATCAACCGTTTTAAGTTTAGATAAAAGCAAATTTTCTAATATAATAATTGCTTATGAACCAATATGGGCTATTGGAACAGGAGTTACTGCAACTGCAGATCAGGCTCAGGAAGTGCATGCACACATAAGACGAATAATTAAAGATAAGTATGGAGATGCTATATCAAATAAAACATCAATTATTTACGGAGGCAGTTGCAAGCCAGCAAATGCTAAAGAGATCTTTTCTCAAGATGATATTGATGGAGGTTTAATAGGTGGAGCATCATTAAACTATAAAGATTTTATTTCAATAATAAAAGCATTTTAATGGACTATATAGAACTTGAAATAGAATTAGATCCTATCCAGCCATATGGAGATATTTTAGTTGCTCAGTTAAATGAAATAAATTTTGAGACCTTTACTTTTGATAAAAACCTTTTAAAATGTTATGTTCAACTAGATTCTTTTAATAAAGATCAGTGTCTTGATATTATTTCTTCAGTTTCTTCTCAAGTTAAACTGCAATATTTTTTTAAAGTTATTAAACAGGAAAATTGGAATGCCAAATGGGAGAAAAGTTTTGAGCCAGTACAAATAAATTCTCAATGTGTAATAAGAGCTGATTTTCATAACTCTAATAGTGATATAAAACATGAAATAATTATCACACCAAAAATGTCTTTTGGAACTGGACATCATGAAACAACATTTTTAGTTATAAATGAATTATTTAATATTAACCTTAAATGCATGAAGGTTTTAGATATGGGTTCTGGCACTGGAGTGCTTGCTATAATTTGCTCAAAATTAGGTGCTGATACTGTCTTAGGGATTGATATTGATGAATGGGCATATAAAAACTCAATAGAAAATTCTATGCTTAACAATGTAGAAAATATAGAATTTGTTTTAGGAGATGTTGACAAGATTGGTAATAAAAAATTCGATGTTGTGATTGCAAATATTAATAGAAATATTATTCTTAGAGATCTTCATCTTTATTTTAAAAAATTAATCAAAGGCGGGAAATTAATTATTAGTGGCTTTTTAGAAGAAGATCTTAAATTAGTTTTAAATACTGCAAAAAATATAGGGTTTCAACTTATTAATAAAAAAAATAAAAATAAATGGTTAATGTTTCATTTGGAAAAATAAAAATATTTCTTTTTTTACTTACAGTTTTTTGTTTTTTTTCTGTGAAGTCTCAGAACAAAATCACTAAGTTTTCTGAGGACTTTAATCTATTTGTTGATGAGTTAAGTATTGTAATGAATGCATCAGACAATTCGGATTTAAAAGACACATATAAATCTTTCAAAAAGATTTCTAAATCAAATAGCTTTAGTGAAGATCAAAAGAAAAATATTATTGATATCGCAAATTTAATGTTAAAAAAGAGGCTTAAAGCTAAGCCATATTTTAATGAGTTTCTTGTATCCTTATCTTCTGTGAAATTGCAAAACAAGGGAAGCTCTTATGTTGATAATTGGTTGTTAATTAATTTTCAAGTTTTAAAGAAATTGCCAGCTAAAAAATTACTTATGTTTTTTTATTTTACATCAGATCTTGCTAAAAATAATATTATTAGAAGTACTAAAACAACTACTTGGAGTATTTCTAATGAAAATTATTCTTTTGCAATTAATGATCAAGGCCCATATGTTGTTTTTTCTTCTTCTTGTCAATTGACATGTATGTCAAATGGAGATAAGTTAACTGTTTTGGAAACTAAGGGGAGTTATTTTCCAATTATAAATAAATGGATTGGTTTTGGAGGTAAAATGGATTGGTCCAAAAAGTTGCTTTCCCCTGATTCTATTTTTGTTCAGTTAAATAATTACGAAATTGATACAAGGACTACTACAATAAAAGCGGATTCCGTTTCTTTTAATAATAAAATTATGTTTAAAAATATTATTAAAGGTGTCTTTATTGATAAGATATCTAAAGGTAAACAAGTTAATAATTATCCAAAATTTACGTCATACAGCAAGGAGATAACAATTAAGAATATATACTCAAATGTAGATTATCGAGGAGGGTATAAGCTTCAGGGTAAAGATTTTATTGCTGATGGTGGGAAATTTGCTCAAGCAAAGATAATTTTCAATAAAAACGGTAAAATTCTTTTTGTCGCAAACGCTAATAAATTTATACTTGGAGGTGATAATATTAAATCTCCTAATGTTGGTATAAAAATATTTTTTGATAATGATTCTTTATATCATGGAAATTTGAAGTTTTCATTTGATAATATTAATAGAAAACTACAATTAATTAGCAATAGTAAAGAAAGTGTTGGTGCTCCGATGTTAAATACTTACCACCAGCTTAATATGAATTTTGAATTATTACAATGGAATATTGATGAAAGTATTATGACTTTTGGATCTCTTCCAGGTACCTCAGAATCAGTTGTGAATTTTGAGTCTGTAGATATGTATCTTGAAAGTCGTTTTGATCAATTGCAGGGAATTGATCAAATTCATCCCTTGATTCTTATTATGAATTATATTGAAGCTAAACAAGAAACCCAATTTTTTGTTGAAGATTTTGCTAAATATGTAAGGTTTCCACTAGTGCAAATACAGCATTATTTAATGGATTTAGCAAATAAGGGTTTTCTTTTTTATGATTTTTCAGAAGAGAGAATTACAGTCCTACCAAGTTTAAAAAGGTATGTATTAGCAAAATCTAAACAGGGTGATTATGATGTTATTCAATTTAATTCTAAGATATCTAGTCCTGCAAATCTAATTGTTAATGCTGTGCTTGATATTGAGACAAAAGATTTAATTATTCGAGGTTTAAATAGTATTGCTGTTAGTGATTCTCAGAAAGTTATTTTTTACCCTAATGGCGGAGAGATAAAGATTTTAAAGGATAGAGACTTTATTTTTAGTGGAAGAATATTTGCTGGTAATGGCAGAATCAATTTATATGGTAAAGATTTTAATTTTAAATACCAAGATTTTAAAGTTGATCTACAAAAGATTGATTCTGTTCAATTATCTGTTCCTATTCTTCCCATTGAATTAGATATGTATAATAATGAGAAATTGACTCGAGTTAAAACTGTTATAGAAGCTGTAACTGGTGAAATTGTAATAGATCACCCTTCTAATAAGTCTGGTTTAAGAAAAGAGAATTTCCCTGAATTTCCAATATTTAAAAGTTATAATGATTCTTACGTCTATTACGATCAGCCAAGTGTTTATGACGGTGTATATAAAAGAGATAATTTTTCTTTTCATATTTTACCATTTGAAATTGATAGTATTGAGAATTATACAAGTAATGGATTATGGTTCGCAGGTACCTTTGAGTCAGGTGGGATATTCCCCGTGTTCAAGGATACTTTAAAAATGCAAAAAGATTACTCTCTAGGATTTACCAGAGAAACTCCAGATAAAGGATTTGATATTTACAATGGTAAAGCAAAATACTTTAACACCATTAATTTAAGTCATAATGGGCTAAAAGGGTCGGGTAGATTAGATTATTTAACCTCAACAACATATGTTAAGGAGATGATATTTTTTCCAGATTCTTCAAATATTTTAGCAAATACCTTTTTATTGGATCAAGTTTCTGACGGAATTGAGTTTCCTTCAGTGAGAAATACCACTTCATATGCTCATTACCAACCATATTTAAACAAAATGAGGATTGCTTCTTTAGATAATAAATTTAATTTTTATGATAGTCTGGCTACTTTTGAAGGAGAGATACTTTTACAGCCAATAGGATTAACTGGAGGAGGTGTTATGAAATTAGATTTAGCAGAAATATCTTCTGAACTGTTTTCGTATAACTCTACATGGTTTAAGGCAGATGTTGCAGATCTACAGGTTTTTGAAAAAAATGGTGATCTTGCATTTTTAGCAAATAATTTAAGAACAAATATTGATTTTCCATCTAGAGAAGGTTTGTTTTTTTCAAATGGATTAGGGTCTTATGTTACCTTACCTGCTAATCAATTTATCTGCTATATTGATAAATTAGAATGGAAAATGGATGAGCAAAAGCTTAAACTAAGCCAATCAAATGAAACTAAAAATAATGGATCAAGATTTATCTCAATCCATCCTAATCAAGATTCTCTAACTTTTATTGCTAAGTCTGCCAATTATAATTTAAATGATAATATAATTTATAGTTCTGGCGTAGATTCAGTTTTAGTTGCAGATGCAGTGATATTTCCTGATTCAGGTAATATCATAGTTGAAAAAGATGCAAACATTTTACCTCTTTTAAATTCAAAAATCATCACTAATAATTTAACTAGATATCATGTTTTTACAAATGCTAGCATAGATATTAAAAGTGCTAATAATTATTTAGCTAGTGGAGATTATGTTTATGAAAACGCTTTAAAAATCAAACAAAATGTTTTTTTTAATGATATTTCGGTTGATATAGATACTATTACAAATGCTATTGCTAATTTAACTGATTCTACTATTTTTAAACTTGATGATACTTTTGATTTTAAAGGAAATCTTAATCTACATGGCGATAGAAAAGATTTATCTTTTGATGGCTTCTTTAGGTTTGATCATAATTGCAATAGTTTTTCAAAAGAGTGGATTAAATTTAGCTCAGAAGTAGATCCTTTTAATATTTCATTTGATTTAGATTCTGTAATCTATAATGATAATCAAGAGAAATTATCATCGGGAATTTATATGGGACTAGATTCAACTAATTTATATTCTACTTTTTTAAGTACTAAAGATAGAGCAATAGACGCTGCGTTGTTGGAGGCAAAAAATAGAATAAGTTATAGTTTAACTACTTCTGAATTTAAAATAGGTTTAAATGATTCTACGGAAAATTATTTTATTTTAAATAACGAGACTTGTGCAACTTATGGAGCAGGAAAAGTTGACTTAAATATAGATTTAGGTAGAATTGGTATTGAATCTATTGGTACTTTTTCAAATGATAATGATAATAAAAATCAAATTTTTTCTGGGTTCTTTATGTTAGATTTTCTTTTTTCAGACAAGGCAATGAAAGTAATGGCAGAAGATATTTTCTCAGCACCAGGTGACGATATATTTGAATATGATAATCAATATCAAAATAACTTACTTCGTCTTGTTGGTTCAGAGCAAAAGGATGAGCTAATGATTGATTTAGAAATGAATGATGAGTTTACTAAACTTCCTAAACAGATGAAATATACTCTATCATTTACAGATATTACATTTGAATGGAATAATAAGAAGAAGGCATATATTTCAAAAGGAGATATTGGTCTTGGTAATATTTTAGATAATCAAATACATGGTATTTTAGATGGTTACATTTTAATTGAAAAAGGGAGAAACTCTGATATTTTAACAATTTATCTTCAAACTGAATTTTATGATGAATATTACTTTGTTTATAAAAATGGCTTAATGCGAGCAGTTTCTACTAATCCAGATTTTAATTTAGCTATAAGTGATGTTAACGATAAAAATAGAAAGGCGGATCCTGTTAAAGGCAAAAAACCTTATCGTTATATGCTTGCTCAGGATGATGCCCCTGAGAAGTTTGTTAAAAGAATCAAGAAGGAATTTTAATCATTATATTGCGCGACTTTTATGATTGAATTAGAATATATATTATTTATACTAACAGCCTATTTTGTTGGTGCTTTTCCTTCTGCAGTGCTTATCGGCAAGATATTTTATAAAGTTGATGTGCGAGAATATGGTAGCGGAAATGCAGGGGCTACAAATACATTTAGAGTTTTAGGAAAAAATGCAGGTATTCCGGTTTTATTTTTAGATGTTTTGAAAGGTTTTTTAGCTGTTAACTTAATAATATTTTTAGATAAAATCCCTTATTCATCCGAGGGTTTCTTTGAACTTCAACTTACTTTTGGGATTGCAGCTGTTTTAGGTCATCTTTTTCCTATATATACTGGATTTAGAGGAGGTAAAGGCATAGCAACACTACTTGGGTTGCTCATTGCTATTCATCCCTCTGCTGCTGGATATTCTATAATTATTTTTACTATTATTTTTTTGATATTTAAATATATTTCTCTTGCTTCTATTTTAGCATCTTTTGCTTTTCCAATTCTAATTTATTTATTGTCTGATTCAAGCCCTATATCATTAATTATTTTTTCTATTTTTGTGCCACTATTAACAATAATAACTCACCAAAAAAATATTGAAAGGTTATTAATAGGTGAAGAAACTAAAGTTAATCTTTTTAAAACTCAAAAAAATGACTAATAAATCTGATAGTGGTGCAGGTAAAATCAACAAAAAAAGTGTTGTTTTTAAAACTTTATATTTAATTGATGATGATTTTAATAGCTTTGATCATGTTATAGATTGTCTTGTTGCTATTTGTGATCATTCACCAATTCAAGCAGAACAATCTGCTTTACTTACACATCATAAAGGAAGATGTGATATTTTAAAAGGTGAGATTGAAGATCTAGAGCCTATGAAGGAAGACTTACTTCTTTATGGTTTATATGTTGAAATTATTTAAACTATTTATTTTAATTTTATTGGCTTTGTAGCTTAACTGGATAGAGCACCTGATTACGAATCAGGAGGTTAGGGGTTCGAATCCCTTCAGAGTCACAATAAGATCCTTAATAGTCTGAGGTTTTTATTTACAAATGAATGATTTTCTATTTACTAGCATTATTTATGTATTTCATCATAATTAAGATTATTAAAATTACCTGAACTCATCATTAATAGATTTTTATCTGATAAGTTGATTGATTTAAGATGATTCTCTAATTTTTTAGAGCTACTAAATACCTTTAGATTTTTCTTGTTAAAAGATTCTTTAATTTTTTTTTCATTTATAGGTTTTAGTCCTTTATGCTCAATAGCTTCTTTACTAAAATATACTATTGCTTGATCAGCCTCCTGCATAGTGCCATTATACTGCTCTAGAAATTTACTGTTTAGACTACTAAATGTATGTAATTCCATACATGCTATAAGTTGTCTATTTTTAAATTGATACTTCATAGCCTTGATTGTTGCCATTAATTTTGATGGTGAATGAGCAAAATCTTTGTAAATGGATGAGTTATTAGTTTTTTTTATTAATTCTAGCCTATTCGAGGCTCCACTAAATGATTGAATATTATTCAAGAAATCTTCCTCTTTAATCTCAAGTTCTTTACATACTAGCATTGCTGCTCTTAGATTTTGGAGATTATGATTGCCAAAAATTTGTAATGCTTTGTTATTAATATATGTGATACCATCTTTTATTTTATTGTCTGGAGTTTTATAGCTAATCATTTTACATGTACTACTTTCTTTTGATAGCTTTTTTAGCTCTATATCCTCTTCACAATATATTAATGTTTCTTTGACCATATTTTTGAAAATTCTAAATTGGTCTAAATAGTTTTCAAAAGTTGGGAATACGTTAATGTGATCCCATGCGATACCACTTAAAACGGCTATATGTGGTTTATATAAATGAAATTTTGGTCTTCTGTCTATTGGTGAGGATAAATACTCATCTCCCTCTAAAATGATAATTGGAGCATTCTTAGTAAGTTTAACCATTACATCAAAACCTTTTAATTGAGCCCCTACCATATAGTCACATTCAATATTTAAATTTTGTAATACATGTAATACCATGGCAGTAATTGAGGTTTTTCCATGACTTCCTCCTATTACAACTCTTTTTTTATTTTTACTTTGCTCATAAATATATTCGGGGTAAGAGAAGATGTTTAAGTTTAATTCTTTTGCTTTTAATAATTCAGGGTTATCTTTTTTTGCGTGCATTCCTAAAATAATTGCATCAATATCCTGGTTTATTATTTTTGGGTTCCACCCAATTTTTTTTGGTAAAAGATTCTCCTTTGCTAATCTACTTTTTGATGGCTCAAAAATTTGATCATCTGATCCAGAAACTTCGTATCCTTTATGGTGTAGAGCTAAGCCAAGATTATGCATTGCGCTTCCTCCAATAGCTATTAAATGTATTCTCATTTTTATGATAAAAATTCAATATAAATTTACTTATAAATCAACTTTATTATCTTTGGACTATTAAAAATTACTAACATGAAATTGTACACAATAGATACTGGATATTTTAAACTTGATGGAGGAGCAATGTTTGGTGTTGTACCAAAAGTTTTATGGAGTAGAACTAATCCTGCAGATGATAAAAATCTATGTCCTTGGGCTATGCGTTCTTTGTTAATTGAAGATAAGGGTAAATTAATTTTAATTGATAATGGAATAGGAGATAAACAAGATGATAAATTTTTAAAACATTATTATTTACATGGTGATGTTACTCTTAACTCTTCTTTGAATAATCTTGGGTTCTCAACAGATGACATTACAGATGTATTTTTATCTCATTTACATTTTGATCATTGTGGAGGTAGTGTTAAATGGAATAATGATAGAACATCTTTTGAAATGTCTTTTAAGAATGCTAAATATTGGAGTAATGAGGATCACTGGGCTCATGCTATTAAACCTAATTATCGTGAAAAAGCTTCTTTCCTAAAAGAAAATATTATTCCAATTCAAGAGAGTGGGCATTTAAATTTTTTAAAAAAAGATACTAAGTTTCTAAATCGCTTTGATGTTCTTTTAGTTGACGGACATACAGAATCACAAATGATTCCACATATTAAATATAAAAATAGGACTATTGTTTTTGCTGCTGACCTATTGCCTAGTACTGGTCATATCCCATTGGCTTATGTAATGGGCTATGATACTCAACCATTAAAAACTTTGAATGAAAAAGCTAAATTTTTGAAAGTTGCTGCTGATAATAATTACATCATTTTTTTACAACATGATAATTATAATGAGTGTTGCACAGTTAAACACTCTGAAAAAGGAATTATTCTTGATAAAACTTTTAGTTTATCAGAGATTTAATCTTTTCTAAAGTCTCTATATAATTTTTCTGCTCCAATCCAAATTAATATTACAGGCCAATAGGTTGTAATAAGATCTCTTATCGAAATGTTTACATAGCCTAGATTGTCCAAGAGAAACATTATCCCTAGAGCAATTAAAAATAATGATAAACCAATACTTTTACTCATCTTTGAAAAATTAATTTAAAGTTATACTTACTTTTGTAGAACAAATAAACAAAAAATAAATGTCAGAAGATAAAAAAGTAATTTTTTCAATGGTTGGTCTCTCTAAATCATTCAATAATAATAATAAACAGGTCTTAAAAGATATTTACTTATCTTTTTATTACGGAGCTAAAATTGGAGTCATTGGACTTAATGGTTCGGGAAAATCTACTCTCTTGAAAATTATTGCTGGTTTAGATAAATCTTATCAAGGTGAAGTGCATTTTTCTGAAGGATATAAAGTTGAATACTTAGAACAAGAACCTGCTTTAGATGAATCTAAAACTGTAATTGAAATTGTTAGAGAAGGAATGCAAGAATCAGTAGATGTACTTGATGAGTATAATCAGATTAATGATAAATTTGGTTTGCCTGAATATTATGAGAATCAGGACAAAATGGATGCGTTAATGAAAAGACAAGGAGAGCTTCAAGATCAAATTGATGCTTTAGATGCTTGGGATTTAGATACAAAATTAAATATTGCTATGGATGCACTAAGGTGTCCAGAACCTGATACAAGTGTTTCAGTTCTTTCGGGAGGAGAAAGAAGAAGAGTAGCATTATGTAGAATATTATTAAAAGAACCTGAGATATTACTTTTAGATGAACCTACCAATCATTTAGATGCTGAATCTGTAATGTGGCTTGAGCAACACCTCGCGCAGTATAAGGGTACTGTGATTGCTATTACTCACGATAGATATTTCCTTGATAATGTAGCAGGATGGATTTTAGAATTAGACAGAGGAGAAGGTATTCCTTGGCAGGGAAATTACTCTTCTTGGCTTGATCAAAAGTCTAAAAGACTTGCTAAGGAAGAGAAGACAGAGAGTAAAAGAAGAAAAACTTTAGAAAGAGAACTTGAATGGGTAAGAATGTCTCCAAAAGGAAGACGGACTAAATCCAAATCTAGATTAAATAATTATGAAAAGCTGTTACAAGATCAATCAAAAGATGGCGAAGAAAAAATAGAATTATATATTCCCCCAGGACCAAGATTAGGAAATAACGTTATTGATGCTGTTAATGTTTCTAAGGGCTTTGGTGATAAATTATTATATGAAAATTTAGAGTTTAAGCTTCCTCCTGCAGGAATTGTTGGTATTATTGGGCCTAATGGAGCAGGGAAAACAACTCTTTTTAGAATGATAATGGAACAAGAAAATCCAGATACTGGAGATTTTAATATTGGTGATACTGTAAAGATTGCCTACGTTGACCAACAACATACTGCTATTGATCTAAACAAAACAATTTGGGAACAAATTACAGATGGACAGGAGCAAATAACAGTTGGAGGCAAGTTAATGAACTCTCGTGCTTATGTTGCCAAATTTAATTTTAACGGTTCTGATCAGAATAAAAAAGTTGGTGTTTTATCTGGAGGAGAGAGAAATAGACTTCATCTTGCTTTAACATTAAGACAAGAGGCTAATGTTCTTCTTTTAGATGAGCCTACAAATGATTTAGATGTGAATACTTTAAGAGCTCTGGAAGAAGGTTTAGAAGGCTTTGGAGGTTGTGCAGTTATTATTTCTCATGACAGATGGTTTTTAGACAGAGTATGTACACATATCTTGGCTTTTGAGGGAGATTCTTCAGTTTACTACTTTGAAGGAGGATATTCTGATTATGAAGAAAACAAGAAAAAAAGATTAGGAGATGTTACTCCAACTAGAATCAAGTATAAGAAATTAAAGCATTAAAATTATTTTGGAGCAATTTTTAGTTGATACATACCAATTGCCATAAAAATAATATTTGGTATCCAAACAGCGACTAAAGGAGATAGGTTTCCGTTTATGGCAAACGTTGTTGATACTTGCATAAATAGTATGTAAGAGAAACTAAGAATAATTCCAATTCCAAGATTAAGACCTATGCCTCCCTTTATTTTTTTGCTTCCAATAGCTACTGCAATAATTGTTAAAATAATTGAAGAAAATGGAAAAGCGATCCTTTTATGTTTTTCTATCTTATGATTTACTATTTGTTCTTTTCCTTTTATTTCTTCTTGCTTAATATATTTATTGAGTTCTAACATTCCCATAGTTTCAACTAATTTATTTGTTTTAGCAAAATCTATGGGAAATAAATTTATTGAAGTATCTAATTTTATGCCTTGATTAATAATCTCTTTATAATCATAATATTCTCTTATAGTGTAGTCATTTAACGTCCAGCTCTTTGAAATTGTATCGAACTTTATATAGTTAGCGCTTAGTTTAGAGATTAGCTTACCATTATTGAAATTTTCTAGAGTAAATTTATACCCTATGTTTCTTGTTCTGTTATAGCTTTCTAAATAAATATATTGATCAGGCTTTATCTGAAGATGAATATTTTTTATTCTAACAATTTTTCTTTTTTTAAGATATTTATTTTCAAAATCAATTCTTGTTTTATTAGATTCTGGAACAATAAAATTGCCAAATACAAAAGATACTAATGTTATAAATGAAGCTGCCATTAAAAAAGGAAGTAGCAATCTGTTAAAACTCATTCCACTATTTAATATAGCTATTATCTCAGTATTTTGAGCCATTTTTGAGGTAAAAAATATGACTGAAATAAAAATAAATAATGGAATAAAAAGATTTATAAAATAAGGAATGAAATTAAGATAATAATCAAAGATAATTTTGCTAATACTTACGTCGTTTTCTAAAAAGTCATCAATTTTTTCTGATATATCAAAAATTATTACAATTAGAATAATTAAAGAAATTGTAAAAAAAAATGTGCTTAAAAATTTCTTGATGATATACCAATCAATCTTTTTCATTTAAAGTCTATTATTCATTTTTACTACCATTTTGTTTTTCCATTCTGTAAAACTACCTAAGCTTATATGTTTTCTACTTTCTTCCATTAACCATAAATAGAATCTTATATTGTGTAATGTAGCAATTTGTTTGCCAAGTAATTCATTACTTGAAAATAGATGTCTTAAATATGCTCTAGAATATTGCGAGTCTACATATGAGGTTCCGTTAGAGTCAATTACATTATGATCATTAGCCCATTTTCTGTTTTTTATATTTATTGTCCCCTCTGATGTAAATAGCATTCCATTTCTTGCATTTCTCGTTGGCATAACACAATCAAACATATCGACACCTAAGGCAATATTTTCTAATAAGTTTATTGGCGTACCTACACCCATTAAATATCTTGGTTTATCTTCTGGAAAGATATTACAAACTATTTCGGTCATTTCATACATTAATTCATGAGGTTCACCTACTGATAGACCTCCTATAGCATTTCCTTCTCTGTTAAATGAAACTATTTTTTCTGCTGATTCTACTCTCAAGTCCTTAAATGTACTACCCTGAACTATTGGGAAAAATGTTTGTTCGTAATTATAGGTGGACTCTGTATTATCAAATCTATCACAACATCTTTTTAACCATCTATGGGTCATGTGCATAGATTTTTTTGCATATTCATAGTCGCATGGATATGGTGTGCATTCATCAAAAGCCATAATTATATCAGCCCCTATTGTTCTTTGAATATCTATAGCATATTCTGGAGTAAAAAAGTGTTTTGAGCCATCTATATGAGATCTGAATTCTACTCCTTTTTCTGATATTTTTCTATTATTAGAGAGTGAATATACTTGGTAACCTCCACTGTCTGTTAAAATAGGTAGATCCCATCCAATAAATTTATGTATTCCTCCAGCTTCTTTAATAATATCTAATCCAGGTCTTAAATACATATGGTAAGTATTAGATAGAATTATATCTGCTTTGGTGTCATTAATTAGTTCATGTTGGTGAATCCCTTTAACGCTTCCATTTGTTCCAACTGGCATGAATATAGGTGTTTGTATTTTTCCATGGCTAGTTGTAATTTCACCCAATCTTGCATTTGAGTTCTTATCTTTTTTCTTAAGCTTAAATTTCATGTTTACAAAAATAATTTAATTTGAGACTTGCTGATTCTGTTATTGTACAAATCTAGTAACTTATATGTATTTTTGTAGTAAGTGATTATTGATGCTATCGCTTCTTAATTGAAGAGGAAAGTCCGGACACCAAAGAGAAGCATAGCGGATAACATCCGTCCAGTGTAAACTGAGGACTAGTGCAACAGAAAGAATGTACAGTTAGGCTGTAGTGAAACCAGGTAAACTCTATGCGGTGCAATGCCATGTATACCAGGATTAAAGGGCTTCTCGTCTTTTCTTGGGGGGTAGGCAGCTTGAGATAAAGGGTAACTTTTATACTAGATAAATGATAGCACTCATTTTTGAGAACAGAATCCGGCTTATGTATAATTACTGATTTAAAGCCGACACTTAGGTGTCGGCTTTTTTTATCTTTGCACTATGCTTAAAATCTTTGTTTTTATAAGTTTTCCATTTCTATTGTTTTCTCAAGATACTTTATTACCTCTTGTAATTTTAGACGATGTAATAATTTCAGAAGAAAGAAATGGTTTTAGTGTTGAAGATTTTATTAACTATGTTAAAAAAGATACTACATTCTATAAAGGATTTAAGCATATGAGGTATTTTCAACATAATTTTAAAGGAGAGTTAAATATATATAATAAGCAAAACAAAAAAATAGGATCTTTAATTAAGCATGGAACACACTTTTCAGATAATTTAAATGCTTATATTATTTATGATACTTTGTACAGTTCTGGAAAAATATTTAAAAGAAATGGAGAATATAAATATTATACTCCAAAAGCTTTTGATGAGGTTTTCTTTCCATCAGATACAATACCTGTATCATTAAATATTAATAAAAAAGAAATTAATAAAGGAAGCGATAGTCAGAACATGAGAGATGCGAAAACTATTGGGTTTTCTATAGGGACAGATAATATTGAGCAAAATAAAGGAGGTATTAAAAAGAAATTAGCCATTTTTGATATTGACATGCAGCAATACTATAATTATCTCATTAGTGATACCTTGTATAATGGATATCCTTGTTATATTTTTTCTGTTACAGTTAAAGAAGATTTGTCAAAGAAGAAAAAGGAAAAAGCACTAGTAAGAAAGGTTATCTCTTTTTTTGACAAAGAAAACCTTAATGTTTTGTTTAGAGAATATAAGTTTATTTATAAAAATTGGCTTTTAGATTTAGATATCAGCGTTATTGTAAATATGGATTATGTTAATGATAAGCATGTTCCAATGGAAATTAATTATAATGGTTTTTGGAATGTAATATTTTTTAAATCTGAAAAAGTTGATTTTTCTCTAAGCCTTTCAGATTATAGTATTGATTAGATTTTATTTAATAAGATGTAAAATAATTGTATTTTTATTTTGTAATGTAGAAAAACAGATTAAATTTGCAATCAACAAAATTAAAGATTTAAGTTATGCCAAAAAGAACGTTTCAACCATCTAACAGAAAGAGAAAAAATAAACATGGTTTTATGGATCGTATGTCCTCAGCTAATGGTCAAAATGTTATCTCAAGAAGAAGAGCTAAAGGTAGAACTAGACTAACTGTTTCTGATGAAATGGGTCACAAATAATTTTGAAAAAGAAATTAAATAAAATTAGTGTTGCTTTAGCAACACTTTTTTTTTGTTTTTTTATTAAGAAAATGTTAAAAAGTACTATGAAATTACATTTATTTTTCTTCGTAATTCTACTTGCAAAAAATGTAATTTAGCAAAAACCAACTTTAAGAAATGCCAAAAAATAATTCTATAAAATCAGTGTTAATAATAGGAAGCGGGCCTATTGTGATTGGTCAAGCTTGTGAATTTGATTATTCTGGTTCTCAAGCATCAAGATCATTAAGAGAAGAAGGGATTGAAGTATCTCTCATAAACTCAAATCCAGCAACTATCATGACAGATAAAGTAGTTGCTGATCATGTTTATTTAAAACCTCTTACAACTGAATCAATTATTGAAATTCTGGAAGAAAGAAATATTGATGCTGTTTTGCCAACTATGGGAGGACAAACTGCTTTAAACTTATGTATTGATGTTGATGAAAAAGGAATTTGGGAAAAATATAATGTTGATATAATTGGAGTCGATATTGATGCTATTCATATCACTGAAGATAGAGAGCAGTTTAGAAAGTTGATGAAAAAGATTAATATTCCTGTTGCTCCAGCAAAAATAGCAACATCATTTTTACAAGGAAAAGGGATTGCTCAGGAATTAGGATTTCCTTTAGTTATTAGGCCTTCTTTTACTTTAGGTGGGAGTGGAGCTTCATTTGTGCATACGAAAGAAGAGTTTGAAGATTTATTGTCTAAAGGCCTTCATGCTTCCCCTATTCACGAAGTTTTAATTGATAAGGCAGTTATTGGATGGAAAGAATATGAGTTAGAATTATTACGAGACGATAATGATAATGTTATAATCATTTGCAATATTGAAAATCTTGACCCTATGGGTATTCATACTGGAGACTCAATAACTGTTGCTCCAGCAATGACATTATCTGACACTACTTATCAGAGAATGAGAACTTTAGCTATAAAAATGATGAGGTCTATTGGTGATTTTGCCGGTGGCTGTAATGTTCAGTTTGCTGTTAGTCCAGATGAAAATGAAGATATAATTGCAATTGAAATTAACCCAAGAGTCTCTAGATCTTCAGCACTGGCATCAAAAGCAACTGGCTATCCTATTGCAAAGATTGCTGCTAAATTAGCTATTGGATATACACTTGATGAACTTAATAATCAAATTACTAAAAATACATCAGCCTGCTTTGAGCCAACATTAGATTATGTTGTTGTTAAGATTCCAAGATGGAATTTTGATAAATTTAAAGGATCTGATACTACTCTGGGATTACAAATGAAATCTGTAGGTGAGGTTATGGCTATAGGACGTTCATTTCAAGAAGCATTACAAAAAGGCTGTCAATCTTTAGAAATTGGTAGGAATGGATTAGGAGCTGATGGAAAAGAATTAACTAATCAAGATGAAATCTTACATAAATTAAAATATGCTAGCAGTGACAGGATTTTCAGAGTATATGATGCACTAAGAATTGGTATTCCAATTAAACGAGTGCACGATATTACTAAAATTGATTATTGGTTTTTACGTCAAATTCAAGAGCTGGTTGTACTTGAAAAGGAAATTAAGAATCATTCTATTAATAAAATACCATCCTCATTATTGCTTGAAGCTAAAATGAAAGGTTATGCAGATAGACAAATTGCTCATTTGGTCAACTGCTTAGAAAGTGAAGTTTATAATCAAAGAAAATTATTAAATATTAATAGAGTTTACAAGTTAGTAGATACTTGTGCTGCTGAGTTTACTGCAGTAACTCCATATTATTACTCTACTTTTGAAATGGACAAGGAAATAGGTGGTGTTAGGTCCACGGAAAATGAAAGTATTTCTAGTAAAAAAGAAAAAATTATTGTTTTAGGTTCTGGCCCTAATAGAATTGGTCAAGGTATAGAATTTGACTATTCTTGTGTACATGGTGTACTTGCTGCCAAGGAGTGTGGTTTTGAAACTATTATGATTAATTGTAACCCTGAAACAGTTTCTACTGATTTTGATACTGCAGATAAATTATATTTTGAGCCTGTTTTTTGGGAACATATTTATGATATTATTTTACATGAAAATCCTGTTGGTGTGATCGTGCAATTAGGAGGACAAACAGCATTAAAACTTGCAGAAAAATTAGAAAGATATAATATTAAAATAATGGGAACCTCCTATAAAGCTTTAGATGTAGCTGAGGATAGAGGAAGGTTTTCAGAATTATTAGTTAAACACAATATTCCTTTCCCGGAATTTGCTGTAGCAGAGACTGCTGAAGAAGCGATAACAATTTCTAAAAACCTAAACTTTCCTATACTAGTTCGTCCCTCTTATGTTCTTGGAGGTCAAGGAATGAAAATTGTGATTAATGAGCAAGAATTAGAGCATCATATTGTTGAACTATTAAAGGATATTCCTGGAAATAGAGTTCTACTTGACCATTATTTAGATAATGCAATTGAAGCAGAAGCCGATGCAATTTGTGATGGAGAAAATGTTCATATCATTGGAATAATGGAACATATTGAGCCTTGTGGTATACATTCAGGAGATTCATATGCAGTATTACCAACTTTTAATTTAAGTGATAATGTGAGACAACAAATTATAGATATTACTAATAAAATTGCAGTAGCTTTAGAAACCGTTGGTCTTATTAATATTCAATTCGCTGTAAAAGATGAGGTTGTATATGTAATTGAAGCTAACCCTAGAGCTTCTAGAACAGTCCCTTTTATCGCTAAAGCTTATGATGAACCTTATGTTAATTATGCAGCTAAAGTAATGCTTGGAAAAAATAAAGTTACAGATTTTGAGTTTAATCCTAAAAAAGGTGGGTATGCAATTAAGGTTCCTGTTTTTTCATTTGATAAATTCCCTAACGTTAATAAAGAGTTAGGACCCGAGATGAAATCAACAGGAGAGAGTATTTATTTTATTGATGATTTAAAAGATGATTACTTTTTAAAGGTCTATTCAGAAAGGAATTTATATTTAAGTAAATAAATGTTAGTTGGATTATTTAAGTTTTTATTTTGGTTTTTTGTAATTTCATACCTTATAAAGTTTTTAGGTAGAATCTTTGTTCCAATATTTTTAAAAAGATTTTTGAATAAATCTTCTCAGAGATTTCAACAATATCAAAATACGAAACCTAATAAAAAAGAAGGTGAAGTCACTCTAGAAACTAAAAAATCTTCTTCAACTTCTACTTCAAAAGATGTTGGCGATTATGTGGATTTTGAAGAGGTTGATGAATAAAAAAAAAAAAATGAATTTTACTAATATTAAATCTCATGCAGTAGTTATTTTTCTATTTGCATTGATTTCTTTTACATATTTCTCTCCTTTAATTGAAGGAAAGAGAATTGATGGTCATGATATTAAGACTTGGATTGGAATGTCTAAAGAAATTAGTGATTTCAGAAATAGTACTGGTGAAGAGGCTTTATGGACAAATTCTATGTTTTCTGGTATGCCTGCATATCAAATATCAGTTAAATATTCTTCAAATTTAGTAAGATATATTGATAAAATTATAACTCTAGGATTTCCAAGGCCAGCTAATTTATTATTTCTTTATTTAATTGGTTTTTATTTATTATTACTGTCTTTAAAAGTTGATTATCGTATTGCTGCAATTGGTGCTTTAGCTTATGCATTTTCATCTTATTTCTTTATAATTATTCAAGCTGGTCACATGACTAAAGCTCATGCTATTGCATATCTGCCAATGGTAGTTGCTTCAGTTATTTATACTTACAGAGGTAAAATGTTACTTGGTGGTGTATTAACCTCTCTTGCTGTAGCTTTAGAGTTATATAGTAATCATCTACAGATAACTTATTATCTTATTTTAATTCTAATCTTTATTGGACTTTATCAATTTTTTAAAGATTATAAATTAAATAATTTACCCTCTTTCTTTAAAAGATCATCAATTCTTTTATTAGCAGCTTTATTAGCTTCTGGAACTTGCTTTACACGTCTCAAAACAACTATGGATTATGGTAAAGATAGTACTAGAGGGCAATCCGAGTTAACAAGCAATATTAATAATAAAACAAGAGGTTTAGATAAAGATTATGCTACACAATGGAGTTATGGTATTGCAGAAACAATGACATTGTTGATTCCAAATTTTCATGGTGGTGCTTCTCAAGGAGAGCTTAGTACTGAATCAGAAACTTATAATGCTTTTAAAAGAAATCCAAATGCAAAGAAAATCATAAAAAGCTTGCCTCTTTACTGGGGAGATCAACCAATTGTTTCTGGCCCGACATATGCTGGATCTATTGTTATTTTCTTATTTATTCTTGCTCTGTTTATTGTGAAAGATAGATTTAAATACTGGATTCTCTCTCTAACTTTCTTATCCATAGCTTTAGCCTGGGGCAAGAACTTTATGCCTTTAACAGATTTTTTCTTAGATTTTGTTCCGGGTTATAATAAATTTAGAGCTGTTTCAATGATCTTAGTAATAGCAGAATTTACCTTGCCACTTTTAGCTTTTATGGCATTAAATAAATTTTTGTTTTCTAATGAAATCTCAAAAGAGAAACATTTATATTTAAAGAAATCATTTTTTATTACCGGAGGGGTATTATTGTTATTTGCTTTGGTTCCTTCAATGTTTTTTGATTTTGTTGGAGTTAATGATGCAATTCTTTCTAGTAATGGATGGCCAGTTGATGCATTGCAAAGTGATAGAGCAACAATGCTTAGTAATGATGCTTGGAGATCTTTTGTATTCATACTATTTGTTTTTTCTGTACTATGGTTTTTTGTTAAGAAAAAAATAGATGTTAAAAAGACTATACTAATTGTTGGTGTACTTCTATTATTAGATATGTGGACTGTTAATAAAAGATATTTAAATAACGATAATTTTATAAGATCTAGCAAAGTTAAAGTTCCTTATAAACCATCTCAAGCAGATAATTTTATATTACAAGATAAAGATCCTAATTTTAGAGTATTTAATCAATCTGTCAGTACTTTTAATGATGCAAGTACTTCGTATTTTCATAAATCTATTGGAGGCTATCATGGCGCAAAACTTAAGAGATATCAAGAATTAATAGATGCTCATATTAGCAAAGGGAATATGAATGTGTTAAATATGCTAAACACTAAATATTTTATTAATCAAAATGGAAAGGTAAACCGTAATAGCCAATCTCTTGGAAATGCTTGGTTTATAGATAATATTGAGTTTGTAGATAATGCTGATAATGAAATCTTAGCTTTAAACAACTTTAATCCAAAAAACAAAGCTATAGTTGATATTAAATTTCAATCACTTGTAAATGATTATGCTAAAGATTCTCTTTCAATCATTAAATTAAATAGTTATAAGCCTAATTTTTTATCTTATTCCACATCATCATCTTTAAATCAAATCGCAGTTTTTTCTGAAATTTTTTATGATAAAGGTTGGAATGCATATATCGATGGAGTATTAGTTCCTCACTTTCGAGCTAACTATATTTTAAGAGCCCTAAGTATTCCTAAAGGTTCTCATATTGTTGAATTTAAATTTGAACCTTCTGTTTTTAAAATAGGAGAAAATATTTCTTTGGCTTCTTCAGTTCTTTTAATAATATTGTTAATTTTTGTTTCTTTAAAGGAACTTAAATTAAAATGAAAAAAATATTAGTAATTTCTTATTATTGGCCTCCTAATTCAGGATCTGGAGTACAAAGGTGGCTTAAATTTAGTAAGTTTCTTCCTTTATTTAATTGGCAACCAATAATTATTACTCCCTCAAATCCATATTCAGAATTATCTGATTCTAAATTAGAAAAAAATATCTCTAATAATATTCAGGTTGTTAAATATCCTATTTGGGAACCATACTCTTTAAAGGATAAGATCTTTGGTAAACGAGATCAATCACAAAACTCTGGTTTAATTTCTAATGATGATTCACTTAAAAATAATATCTTTAAGTGGGTAAGGGGCAATTTATTTATTCCAGATCCTAAAAAGTATTGGATAGAACCTACAGTTAAATCCCTACTTAAAAAAATTAAAGAAGAAAATATTGAATATATTGTTTCAACAGGACCACCTCATTCCATGCATCTTATTGCATTAGAAATTAAGAAGAAAATCAATAATATTAAATGGATTGCTGACTTTAGAGATCCCTGGAGTAAGCTGGATTTATTAGATGATTTTAATTTATCTAAAAATTCAAGAAGTAAACATGAAAGACTTGAATTAGAAGTTTTAAGTAATGCTGATGTAACATTAACAGTCAGCGAATCCTGGGCTAAAGATTTTTTACAATTAGGGGCTAAAAATGTTAAACTTATTACTAATGGTTACGATAGTGAAGATTTTAATGATTTTAAATCAAAAGAAAATAATAAATTTATTATTGGTCATTATGGTATTTTAAATCATCTTAGAAATCCTAGTAATTTATGGTTTACTTTAAATCAAATATGCTCTGAAAACTCAGATTTTAATAGTTTATTAGAAATTCATCTTTCTGGTAATATTGATAAAATAATTATAGATGAAATAAACTCATTTGCCTTTTTAAAAAATAAATTAAAGTTACTTGGTTATTTAGATCATGAAAATGTAATAGATGCATATGCTTCATCTTCCTTATTATTACTATTGTTATTTAATTCTGAAAGTGGAAAAGGTAATTACCCTGGAAAATTATTTGAGTATTTAGCAACTAGAAAGCCGATATTAGCATTTGGTCCAGCATCTAGTGATGTTAAAGTATTATTAGATCAAGGCTATGGCTTATATCACGACTTTAATATTTCTAATAACATTTTAGAAAATTCTATTTTAGGTTTTTTCAATAAAACAATTAATTTAAAGACAGTTGAAGATCAAAAATATTCAAGAAAACACTTAACATCCGATCTTGTTAATCTTTTAAATGATTTATAATGGGTATTATTAAGAAACAAAGTATTAGTAACTCAATTATTTTTTACATTGGAATGTTTATAGGAGCTATTAACACTATTTTAGTTTACCCTAATGTATTTAATGAACAGCCTGAGCATTGGGGCTTGATTCAGCTTTTAGTTGCTTATGCAATGGTTATATCAACCTTTTCATCATTTGGCTTTCCTAAAGTATTAATTAAATTTTTCCCAATTTTTAAAGATAAGAGTAGTTTAATTGGAATATCTTTTCTTTTACCTTCAGTAGGTATTTTTTTATTTCTTTTAATCTATTATTTTTTTAAAAATCAAATTTTTGATTTATTAAATATTGACCCTTCACTTCAGGAGAATTTTATCTATATCTTTATTTTAGTTTTTTGTATCTCAGCATACGATATACTTACATCTATTTCTAGATCACATCTTGATGCTGTTACTCCTGTTATTTTCAATGAATTTTTTCTAAAAATATACACTTTTATTATTTTAGTAATTCATGGGTTCAAGTTTGTTGATTTTAATCAATTTTTATTGCTTTATATTACTGGTTATTTTTTTAAATTATTATTATTATTATATTTCCAATTTACTAGAGAAAGAATGTCTTTTTCTTTAGACTTTAGAAATCTAGAACTTAAAAAAATTCTCACATTTGGTTTTTTTGTTTTTGCTGGAGGACTTTCGATAATTCTTGTTACTCGACTTGATATGCTAATGATTGGATATTTGATGAATTTAGAGCATGTCGCATTTTATACTCTCGCATTTTTTATTGGAAATGCCATAGCTGTTCCTGGTAGATCCGTAATTACAATTTCAGTTCCTTTATTATCAAAAGCTTGGGAGGAAAAGAACTTGAAAGAAATTGCTACTATTTATTCTAAATCTGCTATAAATCAATTGATTGTCTCTGGTTTTTTCTTTATTCTTATTTGGTTAAATATTGATGATATTTTCTCTTTACTTCCTGAGAAGTTTACGCATGGGAAATGGGTAGTTTTTTACATTGGTATTGCTCAATTAATAAATATGTCTTGTGGAGTTAATGGTGCCATTATTGTTAACTCTGATTATTTTAGATATGATTTATATACTAACATTATTCTTTTAATTATTACTATAATCTCTAATCTAATATTAATTCCTTTATATGGCATTGATGGTGCAGCAATGGCAACTGCTATTTCACTAATGTTATTTAATTTTATAAGGGTAGGGATTATTTATTTTAAAATGCAAATACAGCCTTTTACTAAAAAAACATTAATTACATTTTTAAGTCTTTTGTTAACTTATTTTTTAGTGAATTTAATTCCGGTTTCACTTAATGTATATATTGATATAATAATTAGATCAATAGTTGCACTAGTTATTTTTATGCCTTTATGTTTGAAACTAAACTTATCGGTTGATATTAATCAATTATATATCCAATTACTTAAAAGAATTATTTGAAAATTGTTTTAATTGTCGCAGATACTATCCACAAGTTTTTTAAATATTTAAATTCATTTTCTGTTCGGAAATAGCTAAGTATTAAATTAATAGGGATTTCAAAAGTTTGTTTTATTAATTTTCCAAATACTAAAATATATGATTTAATATTTTTTTCATTTAATAACCTGCTGTTAAATTGGATAGCACTCAAACTTATCCTTTCTTTTACATATTCTTTTTCCATTTTAAACTTTGCTTCAAAGTGAATAATACTCATTTCAGAAATATTATAAAGTTTCACATTTTCAAGCTGTTTTAATATTCTATAAAATAATTCTGATTCTTCGCCAAGACCCAGTTTTTTTCCTTTCATACCTAAATTTGTATTAAAGTTTCCTGCCTCATTAAATATTGTTTTAGGAATACACATATTTCCGCCAGAGAAACCATCATTAGCTGTAAGAGTGTCTAAATATCCATCTTCATCCTTAAAGCTTCTGATAAAATATTTAGGATCTATCCATGAAGGACAATTGACTTCAAAATTAGGATATATAGGTCCCCCATATATATGTTCTTTTCTTTCTTTTTTAAGCTCACTTAGAAGTGCATCTAACCATTTATCACTAATTGTAGCATCATCATCTATAAAGGCCAGGTAGGTCCCTAAAGCTACTTCAATTCCTTTGTTTCTTGCAAAACTTAGTCCTTGTTTTTTTTCTAAATAATATTTTATAATATTAGATTTATGATCTTTTATATATTGCTTCGTATTGTCATTGCTATTATTATCAATAATAATTAGTTCAATGTTCTTTTCTTTTATCTGATTTAGTATTGAGTTAACACATAATTCAAGAAATTTTACTCGATTATATGTGCATATAATGATACTTAGAACCATTTTTTAATTTTATTAATGATTGATTCCTTTTGACTCTTAAGCTTGGTATTATGTTTAAATTCTTTGTCAATACTTCTTTGATGTTTGTAATTTAAAAAGTCTAATATGTTATTTTTCCCATCTTCTGAGTTTAAGTCCTGAATAGTCCATATTTTAATATTTTCTGGATATTTTTTTGATAAATTATTGGTTTCCTGAAGATATTCATCCCAATATTTTTCTAAAGCTTCTTCTTTGTTTTCTATATTATATTTGGGATAGCAAGGATCCCATTTATCATCAAAATCCCATTTTTCACCATCATGCTTAAACCAATGATTTCTACCTTCTGTCTTTTTTAAATAACTTTTAACCACTTCTTTTTTATCTCTAACCATAACAATAACTCTAACATTTGGGTGTTTCTTTATTATTAAGTCTATATAAGGGAGAAAATACATGCCAGTATCTCCAATATATTCATTATTGTTTTCTTGCTTTAATAGAAAATTAAGCCAGCTTAATAATTCTTCTTCATCGTTATTCCACTTTATTAGTTTACGTAACTTATGTGAATCAAGTCTTCCCTCATGTAACATTTGTACAGATCGCTGTGCAGAAAGAAATTTTGACAGTGATACACTTCCACATCTTCCTGTTCCAATAGATATTATAAGTTTTTTTTGCATTTTAAAAATTAATTAAACTGTAATCATATTTTTCAACCTCGCTATTATACAAATCAATTATCTTTTTGATTTTATGTCTTTCAAATATATTCTTACTTTGTTTTTGCCAAATTTTAAAATACTTATCATTAATACCTTGCTTAATAGGGATATCAGAAGGCATGATCTTTGTATCTAAAAATTTAGAGATAGAATTTAGAACGTGTTCTTGGTTATCAATTAATTCTTCATATTTAATATTAAGAACATTTTTAAGCTTGATACTATCATTATTGAATGTTTCATGACATAACAGCCAATGTTTTATTAAATCTTTTAATGATGTTTTTGACCATTTTTTCGAGGCTAAGGATGTGGCTATAGGATGTCTTGTTAAATTTATAAAATAACTATTTGGAAACATTGCTTGTAAAAACTTAGTCCTAATAATATTTGGCGGAGATTTCTCTAAAAGAAATTCTTTTTCATTATCCCAATACCGTGACCATTGTTTGAAAAGTTTGATTCTATTTTCTTCTGTAACTAAAATAGAATTTTCATCGAGTTTTGCTGAAGGATCAAATCCAAATCTTCCTACACCTCCAAATTCATATGCTGGTTTATATATATTTTGTACATGTTGTCCTTCATCTTCTATTTCATTTGTGTTACTTAAGCCAGAAATATTGTTATTTTGTTTTAGTATCTTATATAATAATGATGTACCGCTTCTGTGTAGCCCAGAAATAAAGATAATTTTTTTCTTGTTCATCAATTTAAAAAGTTTTGTTAATTCCAATAAGCCATCTCATATTTATATAACTATCTTCTTGTTCAGGAATCACATTTAATATAAGAGGTAAATCTAGTCTAATAGTAAGCGGTCTAATTGTTTCTAATGGACCAAAATTCCTGAATGAATATGTAAATCCTAGTCCTGCATCAGCTCTTACATCTATCAAAGCTTCTTTAATATTATTTTTTTTAATACTTTCATTTGTAATTGAACCTGCATCAGCGAAAACATATGAACTTAGATTTGTTTTTCTAAGAAAATTAGGAAGGTAGTTGGTATAATCAATTTCTATATTTATTGAAGCACCAGAGGTACCTTGATAGTTAAAAGTTAACTCTCTATTCTCTATATCAGGAACTAAATATCCTGCATACCCCCTCAGGTTTAATCCGCCTCCAGCATGAAAATGATTTGTATTATTTTCAAAACCTACATAATCTTGTGGTATAAATCCAGTTGATCTTGTATATTTACTATTCATTAATTCTTCATTATTAGCTCCAGCAAGATGCAGCATACTTTCCTTCGCCCAATTATCTCCCGAGCCAATTTGCATAAATAATCTACTCTTAATTTTTAGCTTATTAATCCTTGTTGAATTGATATTAGAAAAAATAAATTTTTGATAATCATAATCAGAACCTATTGCAGAGCTTTGAAGACTTAAATTAATAGATCCTTTACCATTTTTATATTTATACTCTTTTTTTAAGCTTACATCTATTCGGTTATTTAATTTTTGAGTATCCCATAATTCTGGGTAAAGTAAATAGTTTTCAGATTTTGTTCTATATAAACTCAAAAGTTTAATCGATAGCGTGTAGTTCTTTTTAAGACTATATTTATTAAGAGATAATGAATTTACATATAGTCCCTCTAAAAATTCTGTATTTAAGTTTACTCGGGTATTTAAACTTATATTATCAATATTAGAATTATAATTAAATTTATAAGAATAAGTATTATAATTTTCACTATTTGATATATCATTTTGTTGTAACAGCGAAGTATTTATCCATGCTGAAGCATCAAAAAGATGATGATGGTTTAGGTAGCCTCCTTTAATATTAAATCCAAGTTTCATTCCATCATAATTATTCCACCATATGTCAGGCCTATATTTTACCTCATATTTTGTCCAATCTGGAGATTGCCAAAGGTTATGATCAAAAGTATATGAAATATTATTTTTTGAATTATTATCTGGCATATATGCATCAGCTAGTCTATTACTAGGGTCAATAATTACTTCTTTTATACCTGTTGGCACTTCTAATTCAACATTGTATTCAGGATATAATAAATCCCAACCATGCCACTTTGCTAGTATTGTAGCATCGGTTTTTTTTATAAACCAAGTATTAGGAATGTGATAGTTGTATACTTTTAAATCGTTAGAAATAATTGTGAAATCAATAGGCATTTGCATTCTTGATTTTCTTTTAAATCTGATGTTAAATTTATCTCCTCCTTTATTTTTTGTACTAACAGAATAATCTATTCTTTTTTTAGATTCTAACCATTGATCAAAGAACCAATTCAGATCAACTTTAGTGTACTCAATAATAGCGTCTCTAAAGTCATCTGTATATGGATGTGCAATTTTCCATTTAGCAAAATAATACTTCATAGCATTAAGAAATAGATCATCGCCTAAGACATATTGAAGGTTATAGAGCATAGCAGCAGTTTTATAGTATACATGTCTATAGCCTCCACCGTGGCTTAAAGCACCATTGAAGCCATCAGAGTGAGTTGAAATTACAGGATCATGAAATTTAGTAGCATCTCTCATGTATGAGTTGTAAATTTCTGAATCAATTGCTTTTGTAGGCTTGTGGAATCTTTTTTTATACTTATTTTCTGGAATATCTTCTATTACATAATCTCCATCTATTTTTATCATAGCCCAAGCAGTTAAAAATTGAGTAAACCCTTCATCTAGTAAAGCTCTATATGTTTCATTATTACCAATTTGTCCAAAGAACCAATTGTGACCAATTTCATGTGCAAGTAAATCTCTGTATCCAGGGTCTGAACCTCCATCTAAGGTAATCATTGGATATTCCATTCCATCTCTGGCGTCAGCAACAATCATTTTATGATAAGTATACATACCAATATCGTTAGAAAAAACTTCAATAACTTTTGCCGAGAAATCAGCAGCATTTTGCCATTTGCTTGCATGTGGTTCTTGAGCTAAAGAATAGCAGACTTTATTTTTCCACCAGGATTCTCCAATTCTATATGTTGGGTCAGCAGTAAATGCAAAATCATGAACATTTTCGGCATGAAATTTCCATATTTTTCTCTCGTTTTCATTATATTCAGTAATAACAGAGGGTAAGGATCCCCATTCTTTATTTTTAAAGTTTTTAATGTCTAATTTTGCTCTTAAGTCTTTTGGAAGAACTTCTTCTCTGTTTAATAGAAAACCAGTAGCTCCAACAACAAAGTCAGATGAGAAGTTTAGTTCTACATCAAATGATCCAAAATCTCCATAAAACTCTTTTCCTAGATGCTGGTCAGTTGTCCAGCCAAATTTAGCATCATAAACAGATATTCTTGGATACCAATGAACTCCGTTATAGTGTTTAAATCCCCAAGAGTTATAAGTTTTCATTCGTCTACGTAAACCTCCAATATCGAAATATGTTTTGAAATTAATATTAAAAGTTACGCTTTCACCAGGCATTAATGATTCTGTTAAAAAAACTTTTAAAATAGTATTATCTAGTTCTGTTTTAAGATCTACACCTTCACTCGATATTTTTTCAATTTCTGTTCCAAGCTTTTGAGCTTCGTACTTCCCGTATTTTGGAGAATTTCCATTTTGTTTTTGGAGCTCAGAAAGATAGGAGTCAGGCTGAAAAGCATTCTGGTATAAGTGAAAATATACATAATCTAATTTGTCAGGAGAATTATTGAAATAAGTTAGTACTTCTTCAGCACTTATTATATCAGTTTTTTCGTCAACATAGGCATTAATCTTATAGGAAACATCTTGTTGCCAATAATCTTTATTTGGAGTTTTATTTTTCCAATAGTTTGGGTTATCTAAATTTCTGTAAGTATCAGGCCTTGACAATGCATCATAACTTGATTGTGAAAAAAGAGTAATAGAATAGAAAGATAATAATATGATTAAATATTTATTCATAGTTTTATAATTGTTGTTGTTCTTTATTTTTTTTCGCATTTATTATACTAGCATCTATTTCAAAACCAGTTAATAGGATAATTGCGTTAAAATACATCCATAATAATATGATTATAAGTGTACCAATAGACCCATAAATTTTGTTGTATTGAGCAAAGTTATCGATATAATAACTAAAACCTAATGATGTCAGAATAATAAATAAAGTTGCAAATATTGCTCCTGGAGAAAATGTCTTCCATGTTTTTTTATGTGAAGGTCCCAGATTAAATATTGTAGATATTACTAGAAATAACATGCTAATCAAAATTAGCCACTTAGCAGAGTTAAATAATATCTTTTCATTACTTTCAATGAAGTTGTAATCTATTAGATAGTTGATAGTAATCTTTCCAAATATTATTAAGCTTATTGCTACAAATAACATTATCGATAAGGCTATTGTTAGCATTAGTGATAGTGCTCTTTGTTTAAGTATTGATTGAGTCTCTGAAATATGATAAGAGGCATTGAATGCCTCAATTAATGAATTAATCCCATTAGTTGAAAAATATAAAGCTAAAATAAAACCAATAGATAATAATCCTCCTCTTTGATTATTTATTATGTCATCTAAAGTTGTAAAAGTAATTTCACTAGTTGATGGAGGTAAAATATTTATAAGTATTTCCATTAATGTTTCTTGGAACCCACTTATAGGGATGTATGGTATTAATGTGAAAAGAACAATAATTGAGGGGAAAAATGCTAAAAAAAAATTAAATGCTAAAGATGAGGCTCTAGTTGTAATTGCTCCTTCAACTAGACCTATGTAAAAGAATTTTGCTATCTCATAAATACTAAGCCCACCTAGACCAATTGGTTTTATTGATTTAGTTAATTTTATGATATCAAGTTTTTTCATTCAGCTTTTAGACTTAAATCAAAGTTTTTTGCTGAATGAGTAATTGCCCCAACAGAAATATAGTCAACTCCACATTTTGCATAATCCAAAATATTATTAGCATTTATATCTCCAGAAGACTCTGTCTGACATTTATTGTTAATTAAATTAACTGCATTTGCTGTTTCAGCTATACTAAAGTTATCTAAAAGTATTCTATCTACTTCAGAATATTTTAATATTTGTTTAACTTCATTTAGATTTCTTGCTTCAACAATAATATCTAATTTTTTATTATTTTCAGAAAGATATTTAATTGTTTTATTTATAGCATTGTCAATACCTTGGGCATAATCAATATGATTATCTTTTATCATAATTTTATCATATAGACCAAATCTATGATTATATCCTCCTCCTAATTTTACTGCCCACTTTTCAAGATGTCTATTTAATGGAGTTGTTTTTCTAGTATCTAGAATCTTTGTATTAGTAGATTTTATTAATTGTGATAATTCATATGTTTTGGTAGCAATCCCACTCATTCTTTGCATACAATTAAGTACTAGTCTCTCAGCTTTTAGAATAGATATTGCATTACCGTGAACATGAAATGCAATATTATTTTTTGAGACAATAGCTCCATCATTGATATGCTGTATAAATTTAATTTTACTATCAACGACTTTAAAGATCCTCTCAGCTAAATCTATACCAGCAATTATACCATCATCCTTTATGAGAAGTTTAGCTTTACTGACACTATTTTTATCAATACAAGCTAAAGAAGTATGGTCTCCATCTTTTATATCTTCTTGTAAAGAGTTTTTAATAAAACTTTCTAGTTCTTGTATACTCATGAAAAAACAAATTATTATTATTGCTCAAAAATACAAAATAATGAAGATTTTTCTTCTATCAGTAGGAAAGACAAATTCTCACTTTATAAAAGATGGAGTAGCTGATTACATAAAGAGATTAAAACACTATACTAATTTTGAAATTATTGAATTAAACGCAATAAAAAATAGTAAAAGTCTTTCGAAAAGTCAACTTTTAGAAAGAGAAGGTCTTCTTATTTTAAAGAACATTCATAAAAATGATTTTTTAGTAATATTAGATGAAAAAGGTAAAAATCATTCTTCAATTGAGTTTTCAAATATTATTAGAAACTATCAAGTCTCTGGAAAAAAGAAAATTTATTTTGTTATAGGTGGGGCTTTTGGTTTTTCGGAAGAAATATATAATCGTTCAAACGAGATGTTATCTTTGTCTAAAATGACATTTTCTCATCAAATGATTAGATTGTTTTTTGTTGAACAACTCTATAGAGCCTTTACAATATTAAATAACGAACCTTATCATCATAAATAATGAAAATAGTATTTGCCACAAATAATTTAAATAAGCTTACTGAAATAAGAAGTATTGTTAGTAATAATATTGAAATATTAAGTTTGTCCGATATTAACTGCCATGAAGAGTTGCCTGAAACACATGATACATTATCAGAAAATGCCAATGAAAAAGCTCGCTTTGTTTATGATAAATATGGCTTTAATTGTTTCGCTGATGATACAGGTTTAGAAGTTATATCTTTGAATGGAGACCCAGGAGTTTATTCTGCCAGGTACGCTGGGCCCGAATGTGATGCTGAAAATAATATGAACAAACTAATAAATAAATTAGATGGTCATGAAGATAGAAGTGCTAAATTTAGAACAGTAATTTCTTTAATTATCAATGGTTCTGAATATTCTTTTGAAGGATCGTGTAGTGGAAAGATAATTGATAAGAAGATTGGTGCTAAAGGTTTTGGATATGATCCAATATTTATACCCGATAATTTTAATTTAACTTTTGCTCAAATGACATTAGAACAAAAGGCTTTAATAAGTCACAGAGCCCTTGCAGTAAAAAAACTATTAGTTTTTTTTAATTTATATGAGAAATAGCTGTAATTATTTCTTTGGGGAGAAAGGGCTTTAAATCACCATTATTTTTTATAATATCTCTTATTATCGTTGATGAAATATGAGAATATTTTTTAGAGGTTAAAAGTAAAATTGTTTCTATATTAGGCTCTAAATCTTTATTGTGATCAGCTATTCTCTGTTCAAATTTAAAATCATCTTTATCTCTTATCCCCCTGATAATATGAGTTGTATTTAAATCTTTACACTGATCCACTGTAAGCCCTTCAAATTGTATTACTGTTATTTTTTTATTTTCACTATATACTGACTCAATCCAATTTACTCTTTGTTGTTGAGAGAAATAAGTCTGTTTTTCTGAATTTTGACCGACAGCAATATAAATATGATCAAATATATGTAACGCTTTGGTTACTATTTCTTGATGACCTTTGCTAAAAGGAGCGAAGGAGCCTGGAAAAATTGCATGTTTTTGATTAGCCATATTTTAAAGATTATTTTTTATTTGAAATATACTAAAATATACATTTCCATATTTCCTAGTTTCTAAATTTTTATCATTGAATATTGTGTTATTATCATGCTCTATTATTAAACAACCCTCATTATTTAAAATATTTCCTTCTAAAATTAAATCTTTGAGCTCGTTATAGAAACTGCTATTATATGGCGGATCAGCGAATATAATATCAAATTTTAGGTCTGTTTTTTGTATAAAAGAAAAAACGTCAGAAAAAATAGTATTAATATTTAATTCTAATTGATTATTAATTTTTTGAATAAATGATGTGCACTCAATATTTTTATCTACAGCATAAATACTTTTAGCATCGCGTGAAGCAAATTCGTAGCTAATATTTCCTGTTCCAGAAAATAAATCTAAAATATTTTTCTCTGCAATATTATATCTGTTATTTAGAATGTTAAATAAAGCTTCTTTTGCTCTATCTGTAGTTGGTCTTACTGGAAGGTTATTAGGAGCATTAATTTTTCTTCCTTTGTGTTTGCCTGATATTATACGCACAGAACTTGACTAAATAGAGCAAAGTACTCTTGATTTTCTAATTGATTAATCTCTTTAATATAGGTGAATTCTTTTGGTTTATTTCCATATTTTACATTTCTTATATAATCATAAATAATCTTAAAACAAGAATCTGTTACACTACCATACAAATATATTGGAACATCCTCAGGAGATAATTCTAACTGTTGATAGGTGAATAATATGTAATATAGAATATCTTCTTTTGATGAAAAATTAAATTTATTTTGGAATAAAGGTGATTGATCATTAATGATAATAATATTCATAAAATCATCTTTCAAATAAATATTAACAGATACATCTTTTTTAATATTTTTTAAAAAGGCATCAATTAAAATAGAACTTTGAGATTTTATTTTTGCACTTGGAAAATAATTGTTAATTGTTTCATTTAAATCAGAATTAATTGAATACAAATTAGTTATCTCACAAGCTTTTATATTATCTTTAAGTATGACATCTAGAACATTATCATTAAGTGCTAAAATTTCTTTAGAATCAATTGTTTCTGAAATTTCTTTAGGTACCAATGTATTTGGAAAATTAACTAATCCTATTGATGTTGTTGAGTATTTTAAAGATAGTTCAGGGTTTTTACTTATTATCTTTGATATTTCGCTGAATTTACTTTCTATTTTAAAACTTTTCAGGAGACAATAGTGAAAGTTTTTAATGTTTAATATGCAATAAGTAAAGCTACTATTACTTATTTGAATGGATAAATGATATTCTTCAGATAAATCAGAAATAAAAGATTTATCGTGAAAATTAATAATTGTATTATTCTCCCCAGTTTCCATTTAATGATGCTTCTGTCATAGAACCTACTTTAAGTAAATTATCTAAAACATATTTTTTGTTTTCTGCATCTAAGCCAGTCAAAACATCATCATAAGTTGCAGAGATTTCAAATACTTGTACTGCAACTTTTCCTTTTTCAATTTCGCCAGCATCAATATTGTAATCTAACTCTGTAAATGGAACTTTTGAAATATTAATTAAATCTAATGGGAATTGATTATTTCTACTATTTAAATAATTATCATCAAAAATAGATTTATTTGCAGCAATAAAAAAGGTATCTCTTTTAATTAAGCCTAATTCCAAGGCTCTCTCGTCTGTTAGTTGAACTCCTTTAATTATTGTATCTGGTGTTTCTCCTTCAGACTTAATAATTGTAATTGAATCGTTATTTAGAAAATCTATTAATGAATTAAAATCGCTAGCAAATTCACTTTTTTCTTTTTTAAATGCTATTTGAAGAGTTCTTAGGTCTTTTAATTTTTGAACATTTTCAGCAATTCTTAATTTTGCTTCTTTGTTAAATACAACTTCACTATCTATACTGTTGTAAACAAAATATACCAGTAAGATATTTAATGGAATTAATATTAGAGCAATCTTTTTAGCATTCATATTTTTAAATTTTGATATGCAAATCTACAATTTTTGATTAAATTAAAGTTAAATGTTATTTCTTTGTAGTAAATTAGTTATCATGTTAAAGTTTCTTTCTGCGTTAGTTTTTAAAATTTTAGGTTGGTCTGCAGTTAATCATTGTCAAATTCCTGATAAATGCGTTATTATTGCAGCACCTCATACTTCTAACTGGGATTTTTTAATTGGCAGGTGTTATTGGTATCTAAATGATGTAGATGCCAAATATTTTATTAAGAGTGAGCTTTTTTTACCTTTTCTTGGTGAATTAATAAAGTTAAATGGAGGTATTCCTGTTTACAGAAAATCAAAAAATAATGTTGTTGATCAAATGGTTAATTATTTTAACAATAATAAAAATTTTATTCTGGGAATGTCACCAGAAGGAACAAGGAAAAAAGTTGATAAATGGAAAACAGGTTTCTACCACATTGCTTTAAAAGCCAACGTTCCTATAGTATTATTAAAATTAGATTATTCAACTAAAGAAGTTGGTGTTTTTAACCTTTTTTTTCCAACTGGAAATTTTGATAAAGACATGTTATTTATTCAAAATAAATATGAAAATTTCAAAGGAAAGAATTTAAAAAATTATAATAAAAAAATATTTTAATTTTTAATAAATTGTTAAAAACATCTATTTTAATTTTCGTTTTTAATCATTTAAAATATAATCTATAAAGTATCTTTGATGCTCTTAATTATTAAATAATATGTCTATAGAAAATAACACTGATATTTCTACTCTTGAACAAGCCCAAGAAATGGGACTCTTACCGAAAGAGTTTAGTAGAATAGAGGAGATTTTGGGTCGAGTACCTAACTTTTGTGAGTTAAGTATTTTTGCTATTATGTGGTCTGAACATTGTTCTTATAAAAACTCTATTAAATGGCTTAAAACTTTACCTAAAGAAGGTCCTAATATGCTGGTTGAAGCTGGTGAAGAAAATGCTGGTTTAGTTGATATTGGTGATGGTTTAGCATGTTGTTTTAAAATAGAGTCCCATAATCACCCTTCTGCTTTGGAGCCTTACCAAGGTGCGGCTACGGGAGTTGGAGGTATAAATAGGGACATCTTTACAATGGGAGCAAGACCTATTGCTCAATTAAATTCACTCAGATTTGGTAATATTGATTTAGATAGAACTAAATGGTTAATTAAAGGAGTTTCAAAAGGAATTGGAGATTATGGTAATGCTTTTGGTATCCCTATTGTTGGAGGTGAAGTTTTTTTTGATGATTGTTATAATACTAACCCTCTAGTAAATGCTTTTTCAGCAGGAATTATGAAAAAAGGGGATATGATCTCTGCAACTTCTTCTGGTGTTGGTAACCCCGTTTTTATTGTAGGTTCAAGAACTGGTAAAGATGGTATCCATGGGGCTTCCTTTGCTTCTAAGGATATTACAGAAGATTCTGCTGAAGATTTACCTGCTGTACAAGTTGGTGACCCATTTCAAGAAAAGTTACTTTTAGAGGCTACCTTAGAGCTTGCTCAAACTGATGCTGTAGTTGGGATGCAAGACATGGGAGCGGCCGGTATTACATGCTCTACAAACGAAATGAGTGCTGCAGGAAAGCATGGCATGAATATTTATTTAGATAAAGTGCCTACTAGACAAGATAATATGAAAGATTGGGAAATTTTATTGTCAGAATCTCAGGAAAGAATGCTAGTTGTCGTTGAAAAGGGAAAAGAAGATGTAGTTTATGAGATCTTTGATAAATGGGATCTTTCTTGTGAAGAAATAGGGGAGGTAACATCAGGTGAAAGAGTTAAATATTATATGGATAATGTATTAGTTGCTGATGTTCCTTGTGATGATTTAGTTTTGGGTGGTGGAGCTCCAGTATATGAAAGAGAATATAGTGAGCCAGAATATTATCAAAATTTTAAGAAGTTTAAGATTGATGATGTTATTATACCAAATGATTTAATAGAGGTAGCTAAATTCTTAACTGGACATCATAATGTAGCTTCTAAGAGATGGGTATACGAACAGTATGATTCAATGGTTGGTACTGCTAATATTTCTACAAATAATCCTTCTGATGCTGCTATTGTTAATTTAAAAGGAACAGATAAAGCTTTAGTAATGACAGTTGATTGTAATGCACGAATGGTTAACGCAGATCCGGAAGAAGGTTGTGCAATGGCTGTTGCAGAAGCAGCAAGAAATATAGTTTGTTCTGGTGGCGTTCCTTCTGCTATAACAAATTGTTTAAATTTTGGAAATCCTTATAACCCTGAAGTATATTGGCAATTTGTTGGTTCGATAAAAGGAATGTCTAAAGCATGTAGAAAATTTAGTACTCCAGTAACCGGAGGGAATGTTAGTTTTTATAACCAATCAACAATTGATAATAAAGAAGTTCCAGTATTCCCCACACCAACAATTGGAATGTTAGGTATAATAGAGGATAAAAAATATATTACATCTTTGGACTTTAAGGAAAACTCAGATCTTATTTATTTATTAGGAGAATCTTTAAATGATATTTCATCTTCTGAATATCTCGCTTCATTCCATAAAAATAAAGAATCATCTACTCCTATTTTTGATCTTGATAAAGAGTTCTTACTTCAAAAAGAGTTATATTCATTAATTAAAAGTGAAATGATTATTTCTGCGCATGATGTTTCTAATGGTGGTCTTTTTATTACATTATTAGAAAGTGCGATGGTGAATAACAAAGGTTTTAATATTAATTGTTCTGATCTTATAAGAAAAGATGCATTTCTTTTTGGTGAAGCTCCAAGTAGGGTAGTTGTTTCTGTGAAATCATCCGAAAAAGGTAATTTTCAAGAGGCTATGAAAAGTTATTCCACTGAGTATAATTTAATTGGTAATGTTATTGATCATAATATTATAGTAGATGATATAAATTTTGGCAGCACTGCAGAATTTAAGAATATTTATGACAATTCATTATCAAACTCTTTAAACTAACTAAAATCTTAGTAATAGTTTAATGTTTAATTGCCTTCTAGTTAGGTAATTAGGCACCGCATACTGTCTAGATGACACATCAGATACCCAAAGATATGATACCGTGTTGTTAATATCTAGTAAGTTAAAAACTTCTGCACTTATCCATGCCGACTTTAAAAAGTTTAAAAACTTAGTTTGCGATTTTTTATTTTCATTTTTTAAGACTGCCGAAAAACCAATATCTACTCTTCTATAGTCTGGTATTCTTAAGACATCTTCATATCTTTCTGATTGTGGAGGTCCAAATGGTAATCCAGAACCATAAATCATATTTAGATGCATCTTGTATTTTACGTTCCCAGGAATATAATCTTGAAAAAATAAACTGAAATTTACTCTTTGATCTGTTGGCCTTGCAATGTATTCAGGGAAAATCACTTCACCATCACTATCTACATACGAATCATCAATTATATCTTCTTCTGTCTTCATAATTGAAAGACTAGCCCAGCTTTCTACTCCTGACACAAATTCTCCGTTTATTTTAAAATCAATTCCTTTTGCATATCCATTAGAATTGTTTTCTGCTAAGTATTGAATTCTAACATTATCAATTTTATATGGTATGAGGTTTGATAGATCTTTATAATATATTTCTGTAATAAATTTAAAAGGCCTGCCCCATTTATAAAAAAGATAATCTGAACCTAAAACATAATGAATAGATTTTTGAGCCTTAATATTACTATTTAAATTACCATTAGGAAATCTAAGTTCTCTATAAAAAGGTGATTGGTAGTATATTCCAGATGCTAACCTAAAAACAATATCTTTTTCCCAAATTGGAGCATATGCTAATGAAAATCTAGGTGATAAAAGTAATTCATTATTAAAAGTCCAGTAGCTAGATCTTGTACCAGCATTAAGTGTAATGTTATTAAAATCTTTAGAGAATTGTAAAAAACCAGAGTTTCTCCAATTTGATAATGTTATATCTGTTTTAATAACATCGTATAAAGAGATCTCCTGATTGTTATCTGATGGAAAACCAATAGAGTCTTGTGGATGAGGTAAAGTAAAGCCAGTAGAATCTATTAATTTCCACTCACTTAGCTTATCATTAATATCTTCTTTTTGAAATCTTAGTCCCCAGTCAATTTCTGTATTGTTTCTTATTAATTTACCATTATGAGAAAAATTAATTACTGTAGCATCCAAAGTATTTCTTGCATGATCAATAAACTTTCCAACTCCTCTATCAAAGGCAACATCTCCAAAATTATCAGAACCTAAACTATTATCTAATTGATAAAGCCAGTACTCTCCAAGAATATCAAAGTTCTCTTGCTCAAATGTTTTGAAAAACGATGAGGTAAATTGTAATTGAAATGCTGAGTTAGGATTAAATTTTGTACTTAATGCTCCGAAGTATGTCTCATATTTATCTAATTCTTGGCCTTCAAAAAATATTGTTAATCTTAAAGCTTCATTAAACGTTCCAAAATCAGTTTGTCTATTTTTAGGCTTCATTAAATATTCATTTTTAGAAATATTACCTAAAAAACTTAATTCCCAATCAGTATCAAGTTTATAATTTATGTGAGTTTGAAAATCTGAAAATATCGGTTTGTATTCAGCGTCTGTATCTAAACTATTTAATAAATATTGATTTGTTTTATGTCTAAAACCTAATAAATAATTAAGACGATTATTTTTCGATACTCCTTCATAATGAGCAGAGCCTCCAAGAAGACTAAGACTAATAGAGCCTTGGTTAAACCTTGGTTTTTTATATGTAATATCTAGTACTGAGGACATCTTATCTCCATATTTTGCTGCAAAACCTCCAGCAGAAAATAAAATGCTTCCAACTAAATCAGAATTAATAAAGCTTAAACCTTCTTGTTGTCCAGAACGAATAAGTAATGGTCTATAAACTTCTATTCCATTTACATAAACAAGGTTTTCATCAAAATTACCTCCTCTTACTGAATATTGTGAACTCAATTCATTTGCTGAGCTTACACCTGGAAGTGTTTTTAATATAGCTTCAATGCCTCCATTGTTTCCTGGTAACACTTGTACATGTTTTGTTTTAATTCTGCTTAAATTATTTTTTCTACTTTTTTTATCTTTAACTATAATATCATTTAACACGATATTAGATTCCTTTAAAGTTATTTCTAAGAAATAATTTTGTCCTTCTTTTAATGAAGGAATACGTATTTTTTCTGTTTCAAAACCAACAAAACTAAAAGCAATAACATGAGATCGGTTAGCTTTAATCTCAATTTTATAATATCCATCATCATTTGAAGAAACTCCATTACTATTATTAGCAATAGAGATATTTACAAATTTTAATGGTTTATTATTAATATCCTTAATAATTCCCTCAATAGATTGGGCATTAATATTGGAGCAATTAATTAAAATGAAAAAGAATAAAATGATTTTCCTCATATCTTACAAAGATAAAATATTAAAGTAATACCTAAAACTCTTTAAAATATTCTTTATTGCTTTTTGCTATATATTTTTTATTTAAAGGAGTAGTTTTATAAAATGTTTAAAAGAACTCATTCATCAGCAGTTACTGTACCTATTTTTTATCTTTTCTCAGCTGTAGTTTTAATTTCTTTTACTAAAGAATCTATCTACTCTATATATGATGAAGAAATAAATGATGCATTATATTTCACCTTATTATCATTAGGAATTTCTCATTTAATATATGCCGTTTTAATTAGAAAGATATATTTATTCTCTATAGAATTATATTCTAGATTTTACCTTAATTTTATTTTCTTTGAAATGATTCAACTCATTTTAAGTGTTTTTATTTTTTATTACTATCCTAAAGAGACAATCGCTATCTCAATTTTGATTCATTTTTGTTTTATTTTACTTTATCTTTATGAGAGAAAAATACTTAAATAGATTCTATTTATCAATTTTTTTAACTCCTGCTGTATTAGTAATGAGTGCTTTATATTCGTTTTTTTTTTCTGATTCAATTTCCATAGAATTTATCATTATTCAAAGAGCGTTATTTCTTGTTGTTAGTTGTGTTTTTATGATTAGTTCTTACAAAGTTTCAAAATATTTATACTTCGAGCTCTTGCCTACCTTTATTGCAATTACTTTTTTTAGTATGATTATTCAGCCAATGTTTATATTTTTTACTTTAGATTATTATGTACCTAATATATTTAATTATTTAATTATTCATACGTTATTAATTTTAGTTTATTTCTATGACAGGAGAAAATAATTTTTTATCTATCAAAATAATACCAGTTATTTTAACATTGATTGGTTTGGTTTTTTTAATTCTTCCTCAATTAATGTTTCTTAGTGTAACACAAAATGACCTATTTATTTTATCAAAAGAGAGGGCTGTTTTTATTCTTTCTTGTGCATTTGTTTTATGGCAAATTCATAATTTCTCTACCTATTTTTATTATCAGTTATTAGATATTTTTTCTTTGATTTTTTTTCTTTTTCTTGTTTTTGATCCATTATATGATTTTATGATTTATTCTTGGTGTATCTGGCTTTATAGTATTGTTATCTTTTTGATGATACTTTTATTACAATACGATAAATATACATTTAGAGATGAATAGTTTGTTAATTATATGTACTGGTAATTCCTGCCGTTCTCAAATGGCACATGGTTTTCTAAACTCAATATCCAAAAATTTAGATGTTTTTAGTGCAGGAACAAAGCCAGAGCCAGTCAATAAGTATGCGATTAAGGTTATGAGTCAAATAGGAATAGATATTTCTTTATATAATTCAAATAACGTTAATGAATATTCATCTATGTCATTTGACTATATTATTACTGTTTGTGATAAAGCTAAAGTGTTATGTCCTATTTTTTCTAACTCCCATCAATTTATACATAAAAGTTTTCTTGATCCTGCTGATGCAAAAGGAACTGAAGATGAAATTATATTACAATATAGAGAGGTAAGAGACCAGCTCACAAATTTTTTAAAGGATTTTTTGCAAGAAAAGTTTAGTAATTAAATTCAGCATAATATATATTTATATTATTCCTCTGATCTTCAACTTTTATTTCTAAGATGTTTTTACCCTTTTTAATTTTATCATCAAAATTATATTTGAGTAGTTTGGTTTTATGATCATAACTCATTAATATCCACTCATTATTTAGTGTAGCATTATATTTTTTAATTCCGCTGTCTTTATCACTAATTATACATTTTAATGTTTTCTGTTTTTTTAAAATTTTACCTGGATAAATATTCACTCCTCTTATCTCAGGTTTTATAGTGTCAATAGCAATAGCATAATTTCCAAATTCACTAATTTTAGATGTTAGATAACTATTTTTCCATTTACCTCCGATATAATAAAATTTATTATTTACAATTTTAGCGATGTAAGCTTTATCCCTGAGCTTATCATTAATCTGTGCTTTAATTGAAATTAGCGCTTTCTTATGCATTGGTATAAAGTCATGGTGACACATGTATATTTGTGACATTAAACCTTTGATAGAATCTTTTCTTTGAAATTCAAAATTAATTGATTGGTAAAGTGATTTTTGAGGTACTTCAATAGAAAAGTTATTTGTTTTAAAATAATTTTCTTTTAACCATGAAAAATATTTAGTTTCCATTGTATCAATATCATTTTTAATAATTTCTGACTTAATAGTATCTAATTGAATTTCAAATGTTAATCTTGAAATATTTCCATAGGAATCACTTGCTTCTAATAACAGATTATGAATATTAGTGTCTTTCAATTTTATAAAACCATTATTTACAAGTGTTTTATAGTTATTTAATTTATTATGAGGCAGTTTATAGCATTTATGATATTTAGACTTATTTTCTTTTTTCTCTCTAAAGTCTATATGTGCATTAATATATTTATTTGTACTAAAGTCTAGCTTGTCCATTACAAGCTCATAAATCAATGTGCTATCTAGAAATAATTTTATTGAATTTACACCATTTTTGTTATAACAGTCATTTGATATATCATAGGTGTTAATTGCAACACCAATTTTTTCACTTACTTTAATTGGTCCCTCTAAATGATATTTTTTTTCCTTTTTATTTACCTTAACAATATTGCCAATTTCTTTAAGCGGATTTGTTAAATCAAGTATTTTTATTTTTTTAATAACAGGGGCTAAATTATCGAGAACTTTAAAATTAAAGTCTAGTGGATTTAAAGGCTTTTCACTATAAGTATCTCTTATTTCAAAATGTAAATGAGCGCCAGCACTTGAGCCACTATTTCCTGACAGAGCGATGACTTCTCCTTTATTAATAATGATCTCATTTTCTTTTGGGTATATATTAATCTCAAAAGATTCTCTATTGTAGTGTTCTTTTTGAACAAGTGAATCTATTTTCACTGAGAAATTTTTTAGATGTGCATAGACGGATGTATTTCCATCTGGATGGCTTATGTATAATGCTTTTCCATAGCCAAAGCTCGATACCTTAATTCTTGAAATATATCCTTTTTCAATTGCATATATTGGTAAGCCTTCAACACCTTTTGTTTTTAAATCTATGCCTGTATGAAAATGATTTGATCTTAATTCTCCAAAGGTTCCTGATAATAGTAGTCTAGAATCTAGCGGAGGGTGATATTCCTGAGCTTGTAAACAGAATATCTGTAAGGCAACAAGTAAAAATAAATATGTTTTTCTGATTAGTTTTTTATGCTTTGTCAAAATATATTTTATGAAAAAAAATGAGAGATAAAATAGTCTAGTTATAATTTCAAAAATATTAAATTTGTGGTAATTATGTCTATTAATAATACTTTATCTAATATTGAATTAAAGGTCAATAAATTAATTAACTCTTACAAAGAATTAAGCCTGTTAAATTCAAATATTGATAATGAAAAACATAGACTAAAAGTTGAGCTTTCAAAAAAAGAAATAGAAATTAATTCATTAAAAGAAAAAATTAAACTAATGAATATCTCCAAGTCTGTTGATGTTTCTTCAGAAGATATTAAGAATACTAGAATGAAAATTAATTCTTATGTCAGAGAAATAGATAAGTGTATTGCATTATTAAATAACTAAATTATGGATAAACTGTCAATAAAAATAAATATAGCAAATAGATTTTATCCCTTAAAAATTGAAAGAAGTTCTGAGGAAAATATTCGAAATGCAGTTAAGAAAATTGAAAGTCGTCTTAAGTTTTATGAAGATAATTATGCCATAAAAGATAAGCAAGATATTTTAGCAATGTGTTTAATAGAATATGCTTCTAAGGCTGAAAAGTTTAACGATAACAAAATGATTAATGATGATGGAATTACTGATAAATTAAATCAAATTGATTCTTTGTTGTCTGATATTTAAAAAAGTTCTTTATAATTTTCCCGCATTAATTGTTACAATTAAACTCAACACTAGTAGTAATTGGAGTTTGTCTTAGTGTGTCAAAAACAGGCCTCGAATTTGTTCGCTTAATTTTTTAAGACAGTGGAAGTTTGCGATATGTTAGCTGCTCTATCCGTTTTTATATGGAGTTTAATATGTACTTGGTGCGGGATTTTTTTATAAAAAAAATGGGGGAAGCATTTGCTTCCCCCATTTTTGTTTTTAATAAAGACTTATTATTCAATAATAACCTTTCTTTTTACTGTAGTTTCATTTGATCTGATATTAAAGATATAAACTCCTGTAGCTAAAGAATTAGTGTTTAATTTAATTGTATTAGCATTAAATGATTTGCTCATTATCTTTTGTCCTGAAATACTATAAACTTCAACATCTTTAATTACTTGTGTGTAACTTACAATATTAATATTATCATTTGCAGGGTTAGGGTATAGCTCTGTAGTCTTATCAGCTAATTCTGCTACTCCAGTAGTTGAACCTCCTAGTCCTAATGTTAAGTACATTCTAGGATTTAAGTATCCATGAATAGTATCTAAGTAAAGATTAGCATTTGCTTCTGACATATTAGGTGAACCTAACAATGAATTTGCAGCACCATATCCAGCTGGAGCTCCATTTAAAACTTGGAACATCATATCATATGTTGCATTATCCCACCAATCCCATGGAGATGATTCTTCATAAGGCATTTCTCCAAATGCATTTGGTGTAGTTGATGGTGTTGGAGTTTCAAAAACATAAAGTCCATCATAAACTAATCCATGAACTGAATCTCTTGCACTGTTGTAACTATTTGACATTTGAGTCAAAGTATCAGTTAATCCTCCTTGATTAAATCCAGCATTATTTCCCCATAAAGTATTGTAGTGAGCAGCTGTTCTCGAACCAACTACATCAGTTATAACTATATCTCCTGTTGCAGGAACAATAATAACTCCTGAGTCAATACTTGCAAACGGGTCATTCTCACAATGGAAAGATACTAATGGGATTCCAGTGTAGTCTAACCAAGATAGATCAGCTAACGTTCCCCCTAAATTAAATGCCATATTTACATCGTTACTATAAGATGGATTATTTGGGATATTTGCTAATATTGTTGTCCCTGTTGGTGAAGCAAAATCTGGAAGATAAGTAGAGTCTGTTCCATCAATGTTTCCCATAAATGGAGGATAAACAAATGGAGTAGGAGGAGTCGTAGTTAGATCCATGAATTTTGGTAAGTATAATTCAGCAGTAGTATCTAGAGTAATGTATCCCATTGAAAGATATCCACCAGTTCCTTGACCACCTAAAACAATTTTTGAATCATCAATTCTATAGTTGTTACCATCTTCAGCAACAGTTTTTCTGATGTATCTAACCATTGCTTTAGCATCTTGTATTCCTCTATAAGCTGCTTGAATAATAGTTGATGTTCTTACTTGCTGACTTGTTGAAGTTGGATTCCATCCTTGTCTGTAGTCCATAGCAACTGCTACATAACCTTTTTTAGCCCATCTTGTGCAATTTTCAACTACAGATAAGTCTGATTTTGAGCCTGTCGCTTGTCCATTTAAAACAGCAGGTAGAAAACTTCCTGTACCCATAACAATAATTACAGGCCTGTCAGTCATACTATCATTTGCTGGCTCATAGATATCACATAATAAAGCTGCAGCAGCTGGAGGTAATCCTTGCAGTAATGGAAGTATAGTTATGTTTGTTCCATATTGAATGTCAGAATTGACAACAACACTATCAAACATATCATCAAGATATCTTGTTTGAGCATTTGTATTCATTCCAATAAATATTAGAATAATCACTAAAATATTTTGTATATTTTTTTTCATAATTTTTTAATTAGTTAGGTTGTTAAAAGTAGTATTTATTATTACTATGCAGGCATAGTATTTATGGAATTAATAATAGAAGGGTAAGGTCAGTTTATATCAAATAATATGGAGACATATGTCATCCTTCCAATATACGGCCCACCATAAACTTCATAGTGAAGATTATTTAAAATATTTGTGCATCCAATTTTAACTGTTGCATCAAATTCATTAATTTCTTTACTTATCTGAAAATCTAAAATGTCATATGATGGTATTAAGCCAGTAAATTGTGGAGAGCCTTCATAATTATATCCTTCAATCCACTTATAAGTTATACTTGAGCTAAAGTCTCTTAAAAATGATTTTTCATTACTAAAATGTATATCTTTCATTAGGATTCCAAGATTGAATTTATGCTCTGGGGTATTATATGCAGGTATAATAGGGTCATTAGTTCCTTTTTCATTTAATTTATTCCATGAATAATTACCGTTAAGACTTAAACTGCTATTTGGATAATAATTTACACCTATAGAAGCTCCTTTTGTTGTGACTGTATTTTCTGCATTTGCTGCCATTCTATATGCCTGAATAGATTGAGTAGAAATTTCATATGCTTGCGTATTTATATTACCAATGGTATCAAATTTAACGCCAATTTTATACCCAATAAAATCTGTATATCGTGAATAATAGATATTAGCATCCACATAAATTTTATTTGAAATTGTTGATCGATATCCAAGCTCAATAGATTGTGCTTTTTCAGGCCTGATAGGATCCACACTAAAAAATTTTAAACTATCCTTAGCATAAGGGAAAGGTTTGTAATACTCTATTAATGATTCCACAGTAACTAAGTTCTCTCCGTAATTTGTTCCATGACCTTGCAGGTTACCTATTAAAATTGCTCTACCAACATTATAAAATAGATATTGATCACTTAAAGTTGGATTTCGAAGAGCCGAACCAAATGAAAGTCTTAAAACATCTTCTTTAGTTGGCTTGTATACAATTGAGGCAGCAGGGGAGAAGTTAAGATCAAAATTTTGATTTTTATCTGCTCGAACTGTAGCATTTATTTTTAGATATTCACCAAATAATTTTATCTCAGAGCCAGCATATACTCCAAATTCATTATTAATAATTTTTGAAACTGTATCCATAAATAAACTTCCTCTTGAATCTGGAGTATATTGTCTAAAATTAGCACCAATTTTAGTTTTGATTAAATCTTGTTTAAATTGATATTCTGAGTGAATGTGATTTAAGGATGATTTGTCATAAAAACCTGTGCCTCCTTGCAAATAAGATATTTTTGATGTTATATCGTTAAATGCTTCATCAAATTCTTCCGTTCCAGGTTCAAGTCTATTTTGAAGAAAATCTGTTTCTTCTCTAGCATTATTATGTGTAGCTATTATAATATCCGTATTTTGATTTATTACCGAGTCACTTAAACTCATCCAATCCTCTAATGAAATTTGATTTCCTTGAAATATCCATTGTTGATTTACAAAATCATAATCTGGTATTTCCCAGCCAATAGTTTGCCAATTAAAATTCTCTTGAAACTTATTTTTATACAATGTATACCAGTCTTGATTATTTGTTCCATTATAATTTTGTAGCTTCAATGCAGTAAAAACAGCATCGTAAGAGTCGCCGGCATCTTCCTGTGATCTATATGCTCTAATAAAAAACTTGTCTTTTTTATTTAGTTCAATCCTATTTTGTAAAAATTCAATTCCTTTTAAACTAAACCTATTATCACCTTGATAAACTGTTGTTCCTGTTCCATAATTAATAGCATAAATTAATTCTAAGTCATCCTTTATTTTTAAATGCATCGCAGTTGCAAACTTTAGATTTTTAGTATTGTAGTCAACAATATCTTCTTCTGCATATCCAGTTCTATGAAATTTTCCAACTCCAGGGAAAGTAAAATAATTTAGATTAATATCTTGTGATACATCATTTAGATTTCCATCCGTGTCTTCATCACCATATATATTAACAGCATCATATCCTCCAGGATTAGAGGCTAATGTTCCTGAGCCATCTACAGCAGAAAGATTATTCGCTTCCCAGTCATATGCTTGCATGTAAGAGAAATTGATTTTATATCCAAATTTATCTTCCCCATTTTTATTTTTAATAACATCAGCAAAACGAAAAGAATTTTCAAATAATTGTCTTGAGCCAAATTTATATTGTACAGATAGCCCCGGATTCATAAAAGGGGATCTTGTATTCATGCTGATAACTCCATTAAATGCACTGGGACCATAATAAGCAGAATTTGCGCCTTGAATTATTTCAACTTTCATGATATCAAGCTCAGAAGCGCCCAGAAAATTACCTAAAGAAAAATTTAGACCAGGAGCCTGATTATCCACACCATCTATTATTTGTAGGGATCTAACTGGAGATGTGCTATTAAATCCTCTAGTATTAATGACTTTAAAACCTAAACTTGCCGATGAAATATCCACACCTTTCAGAGAGCCTAAAGCATCATAGAAGTTAGATGAAGGAGAAGATTTAATAGCGATAATATCAAGTGCTTCAACAGTAAGAGCGGATTCCTTTTGTTTTTGAGTAATTCTAGTATCAGTAATCTTGACCTCACCAAGACGTTCATTATTAGTAAATAATTTAATTTTTAATTTTTTATTTTCTTTAACCAAGACTTCTTTATCTTTATAACCTAGATATGATACTTCTAAAGTTATAGGTAGTTGTTGATTGGTTTGTAAAGTAAATTTGCCATTAAAATCTGTTGCTGTTCCATTTTTCGCACCTTTAATAAGAATATTTGCACCTATTAATGTTTCATTAGTTTGTCCATCAACAATTTCTCCTTGAATATTTACCTGAGCAAAGCCAATCTTAGTAATAAAAAGTAGTAATAAAAGCCTATACATTAACTTTATTTAAATAAGTTCGCAATTTACAATATTTGACGATTTAACATATGGAATCTGTAATTTTTAATAATAAAATAGTCTCTACATCAGAGTTAAAATTAGTTCAATCTAATAGAGCTTTTCTCTATGGTGATGGTGTGTTTGAAACTATAAAAGTAATTTCAGGTCATCTCTTTAATTACTCTAATCATTTTAAAAGATTAACAACCTCTTTAGACTTTCTAGAGATTAATTACTTAATAAATAAGGAGGATTTACATAATTTAATTGTGAAGTTATTGAAGAAAAATAAAATTTCAAATGGTGGTAGTGTTAGGGTCTCATTTTTTAGAGAATCACTAGGTAAGTATTTGCCAGAACAAAATAATTCTTCATATATAATTCAAACAAAAGAACAAGACGAAAATATTTTTAAACTTAATAATGTTGGGTTGACCTTAGGTTTGTATAAAGCTCAGTTTAAAGCAGCTTGCTCATTGTCAAATATTAAGTCTATGAATGCTATTTTATACATACTATGTTCAAAATTTGCTCAAAATAATCTTCTTGATGATGCAATTATCTACAATAATCTTAATCTTCCAATTGAAACATCAAATTCAAATATATTTTTAGTTAATGATGACAATATTCTTACTCCTTCATTAGATCAAGGTTGTCTAGATGGAACTATGAGAGCTCTTGTATTACAAATTCTTGATAAAGATTTTGTTGTTATTAAAAAAGCAATTTCTGAGCAAGACTTGTATTATGCAAAAGAAGTTTTTATTACTAATGCAATTTATGGAGTAAGATTTGTTAATAAAATCCAATCACAAAACTATAAATCTAGCTTTGTGAGTCATTATATTACAGAAGAGCTTAATAAATTAGTTTAGATTAGGATTTGCTGGCATATTGGACCAAATAGCATATTTTTCATCTAAACTTTTAATTATCTTACTCCAAAGATTCATATCTGAGTATTGCATACACATATTACTAGACCCTTCTTTAATTATCCAGCTTTGATCTTTTAATTCATTTTTAAGCTGATCATCTTCCCATCCAGAGTAGCCAGCAAAAAATCTAATATCATCTTTTGTTATCTGTCTATTTTTAATAAGATCTTTTACAATATCAAAATCTCCACCAAAAAATAAACCATTCATTACTTCTTTAGCACCAATTATTGTTGAGCCAATATTATGAATAAAATGTATTGATTTTTTTGCTACAGGTCCACCAATATAGACAGGAAAGTCTGATTCAGGAATATCATTGATTATCTCAAATAAGGAAATATTTGAAGGCTTATTTAACACTAGTCCTATACTTTCCTCATAGTTATGATGCGTTAGTAGAATAACACTTTTAAAAAAATCATCTTCAAGTAAGCTAGGCTCGGCAATTAACAACTTTCCTTTTTCAATATTTTGCATAAATAAGAATATATTTGCTTAATAATTTTGCTAATTTAAAATTTGTATATGTCTAATGCAAAAAAGAATATTAAAAATATTAGAATTGATTATGATAAATCATTAATCGATTTTAATAACATAATAGATTCTCCATTTGATTTTTTAAATGACTGGATTAATGATGCTTTAGCAATTGATCCAGATAATGCAAATGCTTTTGTACTATCCACTGTGTCCAAATCTTTAATTCCTAGCTCTAGAGTTGTACTCCTAAGAGGAATCTCTGAAAAAGGATTAGTTTTCTATACTAATTATAATAGCGATAAATCTAAAGATATTTTTGAGAATGATAATGTATGTATTAATTTCTTTTGGCCATTTCTTGAAAAACAAGTTAGAGTTCAAGGAAAAATATCTAAAATTTCTTCTATAGAGTCGGATAACTATTTTAACTCAAGACCTAAGAGTAGTCAGCTTGGTGCTTTAGCAAGCGACCAGTCTAGTAATGTACCTCTAGATTTTTCTTTTGATAGAAAAATTAACCTTCTTAAAGATAAGTATAAGGAATCTTCTGTGGATCGTCCTAAATATTGGGGTGGTTATATAATTATCCCTTCTACTTTTGAGTTTTGGCAGGGTAGACCTTCAAGACTTCATGATAGATTATGTTACAAGTTAGAGCAAAATAATTGGGTAGTTGAACGTAAGTCTCCCTAATCAATTAGTTTAAAACTATCTTTAATTTTATTTCCTTGTAAGAATTGTTTTATATTCATCGGGTTCTTTCCTTGCATCTGAAGATTCTTAATAGATAGTGCTTTGTTATTGAAATTTATGTTTAGATATGTGCTATTGTCTGTATCAATTTTTGCGTTTCTATTTTTAATTTCAACTATTTCAGATTTTTGGACTTTAATTCTTTTAACTTCTTTTTCATCATGAATTTCAAACCAAGCCGAAGGACATATAGAAACATCTTTCAATAAATCATTATTACTTAGTAGGGGAGAAAGTCCGTGAATTTTAGCATTTATTTTTATGATAGAGTCTGACCAATTGATTTTGGATAATTCTTTTGAAAGTTTAGGTGCTGATTTTAAGCTATTATTTAGCTGCTTAATAGTATTTATTTCATGACCATCACTTTTAATAAAGAGCTCAATTGTTTTAGTCATTAAATTTTTACCAATAACAATTAAAGAATTGTGAAGTTGTGCTGCCGTAATATTATTATTTATCTCAATTGTTTTAGAAAGAATTATATTTCCTTTATCAATTTCTTCATTTATAAAAAATGTCGTTACTCCAGTTTGTGTTTCTCCGTTTATGATAACCCAATTGATTGGAGCTGCTCCTCTATAATTTGGAAGTAATGATGCATGCAGGTTAATTGTTCCTAGCTTTGGGATTTCCCAGACAATTTTTGGTAACATTCTAAAAGCAATTACAATATAAAGATCTGCCTGTAGTTGAATTAAATCATCAACGAATTTTGGGTCTTTTAAATTTAATGGTTGAAGAATTGGTAGATTATTTTCTTTAGCAAGAATTTTTACAGCAGATTCTTTTATTTTCTTTCCTCTACCTTTTTTAGTGTCTGTAGAAGTTACAATTCCTACAACATTATGATTATTGATTATTTCATCTAAAATTATAGATGCAAATGATGGAGTGCCAAAGAAAACTATTTTCATGATATGTTAGAATTTGCACAAATTTACAATAAACTTAATTTGATTTAACAAGAAATTTTTCCCCATGCTTAGATATTTTATCCTTATCAAATAAATAATTTAATACATTTTCTATTTTTTCTTTTTTGTAATCTTTTAGTTCCAAAAATATATTTTCAATTGAATATTCATTTACTTGTAGCATTCTTAGTACTAGTCTTGAAATTTCTTGAAATTCTTTTTGTTTTAGTTCTTTTCTATTCTTATTAATACAGAAATCACACACCTGACATCTTTCTGAATTATTCTCTCCAAAGTATTTTAATAATAAAACACTTCTACATTGATCTCTATTATAAGCGTAATTTATTATTTCATCTAATTGTTTATTATTATAATCTTTTGATTCCTGAAGTCTTTCTTTTGAAATTTGAAGCCTTTCTGCATCAATCCTATTTTGAAGATATATCAAATGCATTCCTTGAGTTTTTTCCTTATATTCAAGAATACCTTTATTTTCTAGCTGTTTTAATATCTGAGTTAGTTTTTCAGTGCTAATTTTAAGTTCATAGCTTAGTTTCTTCTCATCAATATTAATAAAGTTATTAAATATTCCAGGATATTTTCTAAGAATTACTCTTATAAAATTATCAAAAAATCCATTAGCAATTTGAAATTTATATAGGTCAGAATTATTTATTGCAATTTTAATTTTAGAGGAACCAAATGTATTTTCATATAATTTCAAGTAATCTTCTTGTTCTAAATATTTTAAAATGTGAAATGTTTTAGAAATGTTTAGTTGATACTTCTGAGAGAACTCTTGGATATCAAATAAGAATTCTTCCTCTGGTAATGTATTGACAGCAATTTGTAAATCATCAGCAATTTTTTGATAAATATTTCTTATTTCTTTAATTTCTGGATGTCTAAAAGATAAGATTTCTTTATTTTTTTTAATATCTGATTTATTAACTAGTAAAAAGGAATAGGCTGTTTTTCCATTTCTACCTGCTCTTCCTGATTCTTGAAAATATGATTCTATATTCATAGGTAGTTGCATATGAACAACTAGCTTAACATCTGATTTATCTATTCCAAGTCCAAATGCATTTGTGGCAACAATTACCCTAGTTTCATTTTTCACCCACGAATCTTGAATATTGTTTCTTTTGATGTTATCTATTCCTGCATGATAAGCCTTTGCTGATATTTTATTGTTGTTTAAAAATAACGAGACCTCATTACTTTGCCTTCTTGTTCCAACATAGATTATTACTGAACTTTTAATTTTGGATAACAGTTTTAATAATGTTTCATTCTTATTATTAACAATTGTACTTACGTAAGATAGATTTTTTCTAAAAAAAGAAGATTTTATTAAATTCTCTTTATTGAATTTAAGATTTTCTTGGATATCTTCAATAACTAATTTATTTGCCGTAGCAGTTAGTGCTAATATTGGTATCCCCTTTTTTACTTCTCTTATTTCATTTATTAATCTATATGCTGGTCTGAAGTTATGCCCCCATTGTGATATACAATGTGCTTCATCTACAGCAATTAAATTAATATTCATTAATTCTAATTTTCTTTTTACATCTTCATTTCTAAGTTTTTCAGGAGATAGATATAAAAATTTAATTTTTCCGTAAATACAGTTATTTAATACTGTTTCTATTTCCTTCGAATACATTTTTGATGAAATAGCAGTAGATTTAATTCCTTTTGATTGAAGGTGACGAATTTGATCATTCATTAATGATATAAGAGGGGATACTACAATACAGATGCCATCATTCATTATAGCAGGTATTTGATAGCAAATAGACTTCCCTCCTCCAGTTGGTAATAAAGCTAATGTGTCCTGCTTATTTATAACAGAATTAATTACTTCTTCCTGTTTTAATCTAAAGGAATTATGTCCCCAGTATTTTTTAAGTATATCTAATGCTTCCATTATTCAATAATATCTTTATAAAGATAACTAATAAAAGCTAAAAAAATTTCATTTAAAATTAAATGAGATTAAAATCTGATGTATTTATTCTTGAGCAGCTAGAAATCTCTCTGCATCTAAAGCAGCCATACAGCCTGTCCCTGCTGATGTTACAGCTTGTCTGTAGACATGGTCAGCAACGTCTCCTGCAGCAAAAACTCCAGGGATTTTTGTTTTTGATGTACCAGCCTCTATTATTAAGTAGCCATTTTCATCCATATCAAGCTGATCTTTAAAAATACTTGTATTTGGAGTATGACCAATAGCTACAAAAAACCCTTTAGCTGGTATAATGGTTTCCTCTCCAGTGAGATTATTTTTAGCTGTAACACTTTCAACCCCTATTTCACCTGGTTCTCCATTTATGCTTTTTGTTTCATGATTAAATAAAACTTCTAAATTAGGTGTTTTAAACACTCTTTTTTGCATTGCTTTAGATGCCCTCATTTTATCTTTTCGAACAAGTATTGTTACTTTATTACAAAGTTTTGCTAGATATGTAGCTTCTTCTGCTGCAGTATCTCCTGCACCAACTACCACAACATCAAGACCTTTATAAAAAAAACCATCACATGTTGCGCAAGCGGATACGCCATACCCATTTAATCGCTTTTCATCGTCTATTCCTAACCATTTAGCAGAGGCACCGGTAGCAATAATAACAGTTTGTGCAATTACATTTGTTTTTTCATCAATTTCTATTTTAAATGGACGTTCACTAAAATCAACTTTAGTTACCATTCCCCATCTTGTATCCGTCTCAAATCTTTCAGCTTGAGCTTTGAAATCTTCCATCATTTTTGTACCATCAACTCCATTAGGATATCCAGGATAATTATCAACTTCTGTTGTAGTAGTTAATTGACCTCCCGGTTGAAGACCTTGAATAACTACTGGCTTTAAATCTGCTCTAGCAGCATATATTGCAGCACTATAGCCTGCAGGTCCTGATCCAATTATAAGTGTTTCTATATTCTCAATTTCTTCAGTCATATTCTTTGTTTCAAATTTTAGCTAAATTATTAAAAAACATCTATTATTTCTATAGAATCTAGTGGTAAAGGTAAATCAGTTGTGAAACCATCAATTATTGGCACTTTATAATACACTGGACTGTATCCTGTCCAGCCACCATATCCTCCATTTATATTACTAACTATATTCAATGGCTCTTGAAATGGATTTCCGTTTGATCCAAATTGTCTAACAATACTTCGCCAGAATTTTAGTGCAGGCTCATCAATTTGACAAAATTTAATTACAACAACATCATTAGGCACATAGACACTATCTACATTTCCAGATATTTCATATTCTTCATATCTACTAGCATTATATGGCAGTGTTGGGAAATTCCCTTCGCCTTTTTGTGGAAAATAAGTTTCAAACTTTTGTCCATTAATTAAGATATCTGCTCCAGCATCAATTATTTGCATTAGATCATCTTTATGATCTTTTAATGTCCCATTTGTAGTATCTACGTCCCAGTGAATTGTTTTTCTATACTTTATTAAGATATTATTTTGAATTTCTACGGGATCATCATAAATAGCATTTATTCTAAATTCATGATCTTTATTAGAAAATTCATCTTTTTCAACCCATAAACAATCTAAAGGGGTGGGGTTAGGGATCGTAGTTTGGCTTGTAACTTCCTTATTATTCCATCTTACTATTAAATTGTATGTTTCATTAGCTTTACTAAAATTATTACTTATTTCACCTTCTACTGTAATAGGGTTATAAGTACCTAAATTAGCATAAGGAAAATTACTTAAGCCTGAAATATAGTTAATGTCTGTATATATTGGAATTGAATCTAAAGGAGGAGGCAGTTGTTCTAAAAAAATAGAGTCTGCAGTTCCATCTTCATTTAATTTCCACACAATCACTTCAGCACCTCGAATAAACAAATCATTAAAAGTATTTTGATTGATTTCATCAAAGTATCCTTGATTTTTAGAAAGAATTACATATGGAGGCATATTAGGTTCAATTCCTCCTTCTACTACAATCTTTTGAGATTCAATTGGAAATTCAATGATAATTTCATCTTGACACGATATAAAAATTAAACAAATTAGTAGGTATTTTTTCATTATTAAAAGTTAAAATTCCAAGTTATAGATGGTAGTATTGGAAATATTGACACCTGGTATGCTTTTGGTTCAACATTTCCATTTTGAATATTTTGATTTTCTCCATTTTCATCTACTCCTTCAATAGCGAAATAAATAAAATATGGGTTTTTTCTAGAGTAAACATTATAAATTGAGAAGTTCCAAGTGGATTTAAATTTTTTATTCTTTTTACTTGGGGTATATGTAGCACCTATATCCATTCTATGGTAAGGGTCCATTCTGTAACCATTTCTAGAAGTAAATTGAGTGTAAATATCTCCTCCAACAACATACCTTTCTGATGGTAATGTTATAGAGTTTCCAGAGGCATAAACAAAAACACCGCTTAAAACCCAGGATTTTGATAACTTATGAGTTGCTGTTATAGATACGTCATGTCTTCTATCATATTTTGCAGGAAATGATATGCCATTATTTACCTCATCAAAATATCTTGTTGTTTTTGAAAGAGTATAACCTATCCATCCAGTTGTTTTTCCTTTACTTTTTTTAAGAAGTACCTCTAATCCATAGGAATCTCCATCTCCAAATGTAAAAGCATTATCGCTGTTAGTGTTCGTGTTATCTTCAGGTAAGACTCCTTCTTTGTACTCAATAAGGTTAGTCATTTCTTTATAGTAAGCTTCTAAAGATGTTTCAAACATATTGTCTTTTAGGTTTTTAAAGTACCCAAATGCATATTGTTTAGCAAACTTAGGCTTTATTGCTGATGAGCTAGGAACCCATAAATCTGTTGGAAGACTAACTGCTGAAGTAGATGCTAAATGAACATACTGGTAATTTTCTGTATATGCTGTTTTTAATGAACTGGTTGTATTTAACTTATATCTCAGAGATAATCTTGGCTCTATGTGTCTGTAGTTATCATCACTTCCAGAAATATCATTCTTTATGTAGTCACGAAAACTGATATATCCACTATGCTGAAATGAAGAATATCTTAGACCAGCATTAATTTTTAAAACATCACTTAGTTCAAAATCATCAGAAAAATAAAGAGCTCCTTCATTAGAATATTGTCTGTAAATTTCTTCTGGTTCAAAAACTACTTCTCCAGCTTTTCCTGTTGCATTTCCTGGTGTAAATTCATGATATGTATAGTTTGCTCCAAACTTAATTGTATGTCTTTGATTTGGTTGGTAAAGAAAATCTACCTTAGTATTCCAATCATTTATTCCAGAGAATATTTTAAATTCAAAGTCACTTTGAGCAATATTAAATTCAAATCTATAATCACTAAAAATAAGAGAAGTATTCATGAATAGTTTATCATTAAACAAGTGATTCCATCTTAATGAGCCTGTTGCATTTCCCCATGGAATTTCAATTGCAAAACCATTATCTGTATTAGCAAAATTAAAAACATCTCTTCCAAAGTATCCACTAAGATATAGTCTGTCTTTATCAGAGATTCTATAGTTTATTTTTGTTGTTAAATCATAAAAATAATAACCTGACCCAGCAAAAGGATTTTGCTCGCCAGTTTCAGCATTAACCCTGTTAAGAAATGGTTTTGAAAGAACATCAATGTATGTTCTTCTTGCTGACACAATAAATGAGCTTTTATTTTTCTGAATTGGACCTTGTAAAGTTAATCTTGAAGATAACAAACCTATACCGCCATCAGCTTCGAACTTCTTATTATTACCATCTTTCATACTAATATCTAATACTGAAGATAATCTCCCTCCGTATTCAGCAGGCATTCCACCTTTTATAATATTTATATCTTTTATTGCATCTGCATTAAATACTGAGAAAAAACCAAATAGATGAGATGCATTATAAACTACAGCTTCATCTAATAATATTAAGTTTTGATCAGGCCCTCCTCCTCTTACATATAAACCTGAACTACCTTCACCATTTGATGTTATTCCTGGCAATAGTTGTGCTGATTTTAAAACGTCTACTTCTCCAAGAATTACAGGAAGTTGTTTAATATTATTTACTTCTAATTTAACCTGACTCATATTTGAACTAGTCACATTTTTATCTAATTTTTCTCCAGTAACTTGTATTTCTTGTGTAAAAATTGATTTACTTTTTAGAGAGATGTTTAATCTTGTGTCTTTGCTAAGATTAACCGATTTTGTTATTGCTTCTAAGCCAATAAAAGAATATGTGATTTCATAGACCCCTTGAGAAAGTGTTAAAGAGTAAAATCCATATTGGTTTGTTACTGTACCTTTAAGTGTTTCTTTATCATAAACTGAAACACCTATTAAATTTTCACCAGAATCATCATCTTGAACGTAACCGCTTATGGTAAATGTTGTTTGAGCTAATAAAGGAATACACAAACACTGTATTATTAAGAAAGTTAATATTTTATTTTTCATTAAGCTAATAAATTTAAGTGCAAAATTAGATGTTTTAGCTCTAATAAATAATAATAATTAGCAATAATTAAAACTAATTTTAAATTTTAAAATAAATTGAGAATTGAAGATAAAAAGAAAATTATTTTTCTATTTCGTAAGAATTAATTTTCAAGTAAATATTTAATTTTACTTGCAATTTTATTAGCGTTTGGTAACATATTATCTTCTAATATTGAGTTTAGTGGAATTGCTGGAAGGTTCTCTGAACCAATAACTTGTATCGCATTATCTAAATAATTAAAACATTCTTGTGAAACTTGGGAAGCTAAAGCTTGAGCGAATGAATTATTTGATGGCTCTTCACTTATAACGATACATTTTCCATGAATTTTAACTCTTTCATATATTAATTCATTATCTATAGGGAATAGGGTTCTTAGATCAATTATTTCTATTTGATTATCAAATTTTTTAGCGGCACTCTTTGACCAATAGACACCCATTCCATATGTTATTATACATATACTCTCACCATTATCAATTTTCTCTTGTGAGGCTTGAGTAATAATATTTCCTTTACCAAATGGTAAGATGTAATCCTTATCAGGCTCTATTGTTTTGGTATCTTCAGTACCCGTCATTTTACCCCAATACAAACCTTTATGCTCTAATATTACCACAGGATTTGGATCATAGTAAGCAGATTTCATAATCCCCTTAAGATCTGCTGCATTAGAAGGGTAGGCAATTTTTATTCCTTTAATATTAGTAAGTATTGATTCAATTGAAGAGGAATGATATGGTCCTCCACTTCCGTATGCTCCACATGGGACTCTTATGATGTTACTAATAGGCCATTTACCATTCGATAAATAATAGGATCTACTTACCTCAGTAAATAGTTGATTTAATCCTGGCCATATATAGTCTGCAAATTGAATTTCTACTATAGGCTTTAGTCCTACTGCAGACATTCCTACTGTACTTCCAATTATAAATGCTTCTTGAATAGGAGTATTAAAAACTCTTTCTTTCCCAAAAGTTTTCCCCAATGTTGCTGCTTCTCTAAATACTCCCCCTAGTCGTTCACCTACATCTTGTCCATATAATAAACATTCAGGATGATCTTCCATTAATTCTTTTATAGCAAATATTGCTGCATCAACCATAAATATTTTTTCTTTATTTTTTGACTCTCTATTACCTTTCTCTTTAACTATTGGAGTTGGAGCAAAATCATATTTAAATAAATCTTCTGGTTTTGGATCTGAAGCATTTAATGCTTTTTCAAAATCTGTCTTTACCTGTTTATTAACTGTTTCCTCAATGCTTTTTAATTCTTTTAAATTAAAATTATTTTCTAATAATAATTTTTTAATCTTTGGAAACGGATCATTTAACATAGCTTCTTTTAAATCATCTCTGTACCATTCCATTCTAACACCTGAGGTATGATGATTTAATAAAGGGACCTTAGCATGAACTAATATTGGAATGCTTTTTTCTCTTATTTCATTTATTGCTTTTTCAATCGTTTGAAATGATTCATTAAAATCTGTTCCATCTATAGAATAACTCTTAATTCCAAATCCTGAAGCATATTGTGCAGCATTTACAGCTCTTGTTTCAGAGGAATGAGCAGAGATATCCCATTCATTATCTTGAACTAAATATAGTATAGGTAATTTTTTTAGAGATGCCATTTGAAATGCTTCTGATACTTCTCCTTCTGTGATAGAAGCATCTCCAAATGAACATACTACTATTGGTGTATTATTTGCTCCTAGATTATTATTCTTTTTGTATTGTAAGCCTAATGCTATTCCGGTAGTAGGTATTGCTTGCATACCTGTTGCAGAAGATTGATGGATAATTTTAGGCATATCATCCCTGTTTAGGGATGGATGACAATAATAAGTTCTTCCCCCTGAAAATGGGTCTTCTTTTTTACACATCAGCTGAAGCATAAGCTCATACGGGGTAATTCCTAGACCTAAAAGAATAGAATCGTCTCTATAATATGGAGAAACCCAATCTTGATTTTTTAATTGAAGTGATAATGCAAGTTGAATAACTTCATGACCTTTAGAAGTAGCATGTACATACTTTGAGGTTATTTCTTTATTTTTTTCATAAATATCACTTAAAGATCTAGCAGTACATATTAATGTATATGCTTTTTTAAGTATGGCTGGTGAAATACCTTTTTTCACTTACTTGTTCTTGAATTTTGCAATTGCTTCTTTAGTGAAGTTAGATAAGACAAGTTCTCCGCTATATTCAGCCCTTTCTTCTAATAAACTATCCCAGTGTATATGTTTCTCCCAGAAAACTTCTTTAAGTTTTTTCATTGCAGCTGGGTTAGATTTTATAAGTTTAGTAGCTAAATTATTTATAGAAATATCCATTTCTTCAGTACTTTCAAAGACTTCAGCATAAATACCTTTTTCTCTAGCCCAATTTGCATCAAACCATTTTGTTGCATTTACTGAAAGTTGTGAATAAGCAGAAAGACCTGATTTTCTTTCTACAGCAGGACCTACTACAAATGGACCTATTCCTACCGCCAATTCACTTAACTTAATTGACGCATATTTTGTAGCATAGCAATAATCAACTGCACAGGCCATTCCAACGCCTCCACCAACTGCTTTTCCTTGTACTCTTCCAATAATTAATTTAGGACATTTTCTTGCAGCATTAATTACATTAGCAAAGCCCATGAAAAATTTTTTCCCCTCTATTTTATTGCTGATATTAGTAAGTTCCTCAAATGAAGCGCCTGCACAAAAAGCTCTTTCTCCTTTACTTTTTATAATAATTATCTTTATAAGATCATTAGTACCACATTCTTTTATGGTTAATGCTAGTTTATTTAAAATTTTAGAAGGCAGAGAGTTACTTTGAGGATGATAAAACTCTATTTCTCCAATATTATTTTTTATTTCAAGTGTTACTGATCCTTCCATTTATTCAATTGTTATTTTCTTTTCAATAGTTCCGTCATCATAGAAAATTATATTAATATTATTTTTATGATTATTGGTCTTTTTACCAGTAATATCTAATACTCTTTCTATTTTTTTATTGTTAATACTATAATTAGATATATTACTAACACAAGAATCTACGACTACTGCTTTAACAATTGAATCGGCACAGTTTTTATCATCCTTTATATTAAATCCAACCATGTATGTTCCAGCAGCTAAGAATGTATATGAAGTTACAGGATTTACTGAAACACCCACTCCATCAAACTGATAGAACCAATAAACTATTGATGGTGCTGGTGTAGAAGCATCAGCAAAATTTGTTGGTGTTCCCGAGCATACAATATCAGAAACAAAATCAGCTGTTGGAAGACAAAATACTTCTGCTTGTAATGTTATATCATCAGAAAAACCATCTGCATCAGTAACAGTTAATGTAATATCGTATAAGCTACAGTTATTAAATAAATATGAGTCACTAGATTGAGTAGAAAAAATGGATCCATTAACTTCCCAACTCCAACTTACAATTGGGGAATTAGTATTTGGGTCTGGAGTTGAAAAATCATTTACAGGCAGTTGTTGACCTAGACAGACATCACTAAATATAAAGAACGCTGTTGGGCCTTGAGCCATCGTTAATATAGGTAAAGATAAACTAAGTATAAGTAGTAATTTTTTCATGTTTTTAATTTAATTTTTTAACCATAGTTAAAATTGTAGCTAACATAACTGTATCTCCTTCATCATCATAAACATCTACAAGAAATTTTACAATTCCTTTTGAAATATCATCATCTTCTCTTTTCTCTTGAACAATTTTTTCTTTTGCTGTGAATCTAACTCCAATTGTTGTACCTGGGTAAACAGGCTTAATAAATCTACATTCATCAATCCCATAATTTAATAATACAGGACCTTTTGAGGGTTCAACAAATAATCCAGCAGCTTTAGACATAATAAAATATCCGTGAGCAACTCTCTCGGTAAATATAGTTCCTTCTAATGAGTTTTCGTCCATGTGTGCATAAAATCTATCTCCACTGAGCTCAGCAAAATTTTCAATATCATTTAATGTTACTAAATGTTTTTCAGTGATTACAGTATCTCCAATTACTATTTCTTCAAAATGTTTTTTAAATACGTGTTTCCCATTTGTTGACTGAGATGCTCCATATTGATATTGTTTAGTAATTGCAGAAATTGTACTTGGATGACCTTGAATTGCAGTTCTTTGTAAATAATGAAGAATCCCTCTTTTGCCTCCCATCTCTTCTCCTCCTCCAGCTCTTCCAGGCCCACCATGTTTAAGCAGTGGCATTGGAGAGCCATGGCCAGTACTTTCTTTTGCACAAGATTCATTTAAAATTAATATTCTTCCATGCATTGAGGCTGATCCTAAAACAAATTCTTCAGCAATTTTCATGTCTTCTGTTACAATTGAGCATACTAATGAGCCTTTACCCATTCTAGCAATTTTTACTGCTTCATTAATATCAGAGTAGGGCATTATCGTTGCTACAGGACCAAATATTTCTATTTCATGACAATCTAATTTTGTCAAAGGACTTTCGTTTAAAAATAAAATAGGAGAAATAAATGCTCCTTTTTCTTTATCGGCACCTATAACTTTAAAATCATTCTTATTTCCGTAAACAATACTTTGTGTTTCTTCTAATTTGCTAATATTATTTAAGACATCTTTTCTTTGATCTAAACCTGCTAATGGACCCATTCTTACACCCTCACTTTGTGGATCTCCTATTGTTGTTTTATCTAATCTTTTACCTAAAGCAATATATACATCTTCTATAAATTCTTGAGGTACTATTATTCTTCGAATTGCAGTACATTTTTGTCCAGCTTTAACTGTCATTTCTCTTTGAACTTCTTTAATAAAAATATCAAAATTTATAGAACCTGGTATAGAATCTTTACCTAAAATTGAGCAGTTTAATGAATCTGCTTCCATGTTAAATGGAATAGAGTTTTCAATAATATTTTTATTTGCTTTTAATTTTTTACCTGTAGATGCACTTCCTGTAAATGTTATTACATCTTCTGATAATGCATGATCAATAATTCCATGCGCAGAACCACATATCAGCTGAAGAGAACCTTCAGGGATAATTTTAGAAGCAACAATTTCTCTTACCATTAATTCTGTTAAATAGCATGTTATAGTTGCTGGTTTTACTATTGCAGGAACACCTGCCATTAGGTTAACAGATATTTTTTCTAGCATACCCCAAATAGGAAAGTTATATGCATTTATATGTATACTAACTCCTTCTTTTGGGACCATAATATGATGTCCTATAAATGTGCCATTTGGTGATAATTTTGCAGCCTGTCCATCTATATAATAGGGTAGGTCTGGAAATTCTTTTCTTAATGATGCATTAGTAAATATATTTCCAATTCCACCTTCAATATCTATCCATGAATCAAGCTTAGTTGCTCCTGTAAATGAACTTGTAGAATAAAACTTATTTTTTATTGAGTGTAGATGAAGAGCAAGTTTTTTTAACATTAATCCTCTTTCCTGAAAAGTCATTTTTCTTAACGCTGGTCCTCCGATCTCTCTAGCATAATTCATCATACTTGAAAAATCTAGCCCTTTGCTTGACGCAGAAGTGATTTGTTCCCCATTTACAGCATTATATAACGCTGTTCCATCACCATCACCCTTTATCCAGTTTCCTAATGCATAATTTTCATTTATCATCTACTTGTTTTTTTCCATGTTTCAAAAGTTATATCTTGTTTTTTTCTATCTTTTTCTATTTTTAAAAGAGGTTTGCATTCTTTCATAATTGTTTTGCATTCTTGAGGAAGTTTATGATATAGCTCAGTTCCTTTTGATTTCCAACGAATCATCTTATCAGATACTTCTCCATTAATTTTAGCAGGATTACCCATTACTATTTTTCGATCTTCAATAATACTTTCTGCTTTAAGGAATGAAAGGGCTCCAATAATACATTCATTTCCTATTACACAATCATCCATAATCACTGCATTCATTCCTATTAAACTATTTTTCCCTATAGTTGCTCCATGAACAATAGCCCCATGACCTATATGAGCATTTTCTTTTAGAAAGACATTTTTTCCAGGAAAAATATGAATAATACAATTATCCTGAATATTACAACCATCACTAATATTTACTTGGCCCCAATCTCCTCGAATAGATGCACCTGGACCAACATAAACATTTTTTCCAATAATAACATTTCCTATAATTGTGGCTTCTTTATGAATGAAAGAAGAACTATCAATTACAGGCTTTAGTCCATTAAATTCATAAATCATATCTGCGTGTTTTCAATTATCGTAGCATATCCTTGCCCAACACCTATACACATTGCTATTAAAGCATATTTTTTTTCACTTCTTTTTAACTCTAAGGCAGCTGCATGAATTATTCTAGTTCCACTAACTCCTAAAGGATGGCCTAGTGCTATCGCTCCACCATTTGAGTTTATTCTTCTATCATCATCCTTTAAACCAAGTTCTCTAATACAAGCTAGAGCTTGAGCAGAAAATGCTTCATTAATTTCTATTACATCAATTTCTTTTAATGTTAATTTAGCTTTTTCTAAAGCTTTTAGAGAAGCTTTTACAGGACCTATACCCATAATCTTAGGTTCAACGCCTATAACTGCTGAGGAAACTATCCTAGCTAGAGGAGTTAATTTGTGTTTAGCTAAAGCATTTTCAGAGGCAATAAGCATAGCAGCAGCACCATCATTTAATCCTGAAGAATTGCCTGCAGTAACAGAACCTTTTTCTTTAAATGCTGGTCTTAATTTTGCTAGTAACTCTAATGTTGTATTGGGTTTAATAAATTCATCATTAGAAAAAATTATGTCCTCTTTTTTTCTTTGAGGAATAATGACTGAAATAATTTCTTCTTTAAATTTACCATCGCACTGTGCTTGATAAGCCTTCATATGAGAGTTATATGCAAATTTATCTTGATCCTCTCTTGAAATATTATATTTTTCTACAAGATTTTCTGCAGTTTTACCCATACTATCAGTGCCATATAATTCTTTCATTTTTGGGTTTGTAAAACGCCAGCCAAATGAAGAGTCAAACATTTGAGAATCTCTGCCAAAAGCTGTTGAAGCTTTTGACATGACCCAAGGCCCTCTAGTCATATTCTCTACACCTCCAGAAATAAACAGATCTCCATCTCCTGACTGGATAGCTCTATGGGCTTGTATTACAGCTGACATTCCAGATGCACATAGTCTATTTACAGTTTCTCCAGGAACAGAAAATGGTAAGCCAGCTAATAATAAGGACATTCTTGCAATATTTCTATTATCTTCTCCTGCTTGATTAGCACATCCAATAATTACATCATCAATTAATTTTGGCTCTAAAGAGTTTCTTTTGATCAATTCTCTAATTGTTAAAGCAGATAAATCATCCGTTCTAACATCTTTTAATGTTCCTCCAAAGTTTCCGATAGGAGTTCTTACAGCGTCAATTATATATGTATTCATTTTTTTTAATTCCAATTTTTTTCTGAAAAGTAAACTGTTCCTTTAAAATAAGCTACTGCTAAATTTTCTTGATTAGTAATTGTTATAGAATATAATCCAGTCTTATTTGTTTTGTTCAACTCATTAGTTTCTGCTATTAAAGTATCATGATTATTAACTTTTTTAATGTGAGATATTGAAGTTTCTATTGATACTGCTTTTTTTCCATAAGAATTAGCAGCAAAAGCTAATGCACTATCTGCTAAAGAATACGAAATACCTCCATGAGCAATAGAAAAACCATTTAACATACTTTCATTAACTTTTAAGCTTATTTTACAATATCCCTCATGCAAATCAATAATATTAATTTCTAGCCAAGAGCTAAAAGAATCATTTTTTAACATTTTATCAACTATTTCTTTCGCATTTAACATTAAAAGAATTTTTTATTTTCCTTAGACATTTCTTTTAAAATAGGAGAGGGTCTGTATCTATCTTCACAATATTTTTTATTTAATTCTTCTAATATTTTAAGAATATTGTTAATGCCTATCTCATCTGCCCATTTTAATAAACCTTTTGGATAATTTACCCCTTTAATCATAGCTAAATCAATATCTTTTTTGGATGCAATATTAAAAAATAAAGCATCCGCAGCTTCATTTACCAACATGGCTAATACTCTTAAAACAATATTTTTTGCAAGATCTCTATCTTGATTTATATTTTTAATTGCTGGGTTTTTATAATCATAGAACCCTTTTCCAGACTTTCTGCCTAAATAGCCAGCTTCCATCAATCTTTTTTGAGTAAAAGATGGTTTATATCTGGGATCATAATAGAATTCTTTAAAGACTGTTTCAGTAACTGTATAGTTGATATCATTTCCTATATAATCCATTAACTCAAAAGGACCCATTTTAAATCCTCCTATTTCTTTTAATGCCCAATCAATAGTCTCAAAATTTGCAACAGATTCTTCATAAATCCTTAGCGATTCTCCATAAAATGGTCTAGCTACTCTGTTAACTATAAAACCTGGGGTGTCTTTTGCAATTACTACAGTTTTTCCTAGATCTGTCAAGAGATTTTTTGCTTTTTCTTTTATGTTTTTGGAAGTTTGAATAGCAGGTATTACTTCAACTAAAGGCATTAAATTAGCTGGGTTAAAAAAGTGCATTCCTATAAACCTTTCACTATTTTTACAAGAACTTGCTAATAAAGCTATAGACAAAGAAGATGTGTTTGAAGCAATAATACATTCTTCATTTACTATTTTTTCAATTTTATTAAATACATCTTTTTTAATATTTAAATCCTCAATAATTGCTTCAATAACTAAATCAGATGATTTAATTTTATTTAAATCTTCTGTAAAATGTATTTTATTAATAATACTATTATAAACTTCATTACTATACTTTCCTTTACTCACTAGCTTCTCTAATAAATTGCATAGTTTTTCTTCACCATTTTTTAATGCTAATTTTGAGGAGTCATAAACTATAACATCTTGTTTTTTTTCAGCAAAGAAATGAGCAATTCCAATGCCCATAGTTCCTGCTCCAATTACACTTACCCTCATGTTTAGTTTCCTTTAAAGTTAGGTTTTCTTTTTTCTAAAAATGACGTTATACCTTCTTTATAGTCATTAGTATTTCCTGCAATTACTTGTTGGTTTTCTTCTTCTTCAAGCTGTTGATCTAAATTGTTTTCTAATGATAAATTTAATAGTTTTTTTGTTAGTGCTAGAGCTTTTGTTGGCATTTTAGCTAGTTTATTAGCTAATTTTAATTTTTCTTCTTCAAAATTTTCTTTGCTAAAGACTTTATATATCATACCAATTCTTTCTGCTTCTAAAGCTGAAATTGCTTCACCGGTCATCATCAGTGCTGAGGCCTTATTAAACCCTATTAGTTTTGGTAAGAAAAAAGTACTTCCACTATCAGGAACTAAACCAATTTTGCTAAATGCTTGAACAAATGAGGCTTCTTCTGTTGCTATAACTATATCACAACTTAATGCTATAGATGCGCCAGCTCCAGCAGCTACTCCATTAACAGCACATATAATAGGTTTTTTTAATGATCTTATTTGCTTAATTATTGGATTATAATGCTCATTGATAATCTTTTGTAGTCCTGGTCCATTAGGGTCTGCAGCTTCTTTTAAATCTTGACCAGCACAAAAAGCTTTTCCAGAAGCAGTTAGAATAACAGCTCTAATATTAGAGTCTTCTTGACATTCATTTAATCTTTGCTGAAGTTCTAAAGCCATCTCTCTTACAAATGAATGATATTTTTCTGGCCTATTAAGAGTTATAAAAGCAACCTGATTTAGTATTTCAAATGTTATCATAGATAATTAAAATTTATGATGTAAAGATAATAAATGAGTATGAGACAAGCGTATATACAAGTTAAAACCTTATATGCATTTGAAATGTTCAAAAGGTTCTAAACAGTCTGAACATTTGTACAAGGCTTTGCAAGCGGTAGCGCCAAATTCACTAATTAGTTCAATGCTTTTAGAATTACATTGAGGACATTGAGCAATTTTTTCAGGTGGAGATATTCCATATTTTTTTAGTTTAGCTTTTGTTGAAGCATTCATCCAATCGGTAGTCCATGCTGGCTTGTAAACAACTTCTATTTTAAAGTTTGTTATCTTATTAGTTATTAGTTCAGTATGTATATCATCTTGAAAAGTTTTAACAGCTGGACAGCCAGAATATGTTGGGGTTACAGAGATAATAAATTCATTATTAATTAACCGTACATCTCTAATAACACCAAGTTCAACAACAGAAATTACGGGTATTTCTGGATCAGGGACATTATTTAATAACTCCCATATGGTTTTAATACTACCACTTTGCATTAGGATATGCTCTTGGTAAATACTGCATTTCAGCAAGCATCTTGCCTAAAAGTTCAGTATGTAAACCTCTTTTGCTTCCTGTCATCATATAAGAATCTTTAGGTCTAGAAATTTTAGCATCTGATAAAACTTGATTCACTATGTTATCCCATTCTTTTTTTAGTAAAGTATTATTTACTCCAATTTTTTCATCTAACATTAAATGGTCTAATTCATCCATTTCAAAAAATTCACCAGTAAATTTCCATACCTTGTCTAATGATTTTTGTACTTTTAAGTTACTCTCTTTCGTTCCATCTCCAAGTCTAATTAACCAATTCTTAGAATGTCTTAAGTGATAGGCAACTTCTTTGATAGATTTATTAGCTATTGCTGCTAGGTTTTCATCTTTGCTAGAAGATAGTTGTTGATAAAATAGCATAAAATAAGTGTCGCATAAGAATTGTCTTACCATAGTGTCTCCAAAGTGACCATTTTCCTGTTCGCAAATTTGAAGATTATAAAAATTCCTTTCATCTCTCTTAAACGCAAAATCATCTGCTGATTTAGATTGATCTATTTTTGCGGCATACTCTAATAATCCATTAGCTTGACCAAATAAATCTAATGAAATGTTTGATAAAGCAATGTCTTCTTCAAGAGTTGGTCCTTTGGAACACCATTCTGATAATCTTTGGGCAAGAATTAGTGATGTGTCAGCAATTCTTAATGTATATTGTAATATATCTTTCATTATATATGTTTAGCCCCATCAGGCATTTTATAAAAAGTAGGGTGTCTGTAAACTTTATCATTCGAGGGATCAAAAAAAGATGTTTCATCTTCAGGAACAGAAGACACAATATTTTCAGATTTAACAACCCAAATACATGATCCTTCATTTCTTCTTGTATAAAGATCTCTTGCATTTTGTAACGCCATTTCTTTGTCTTCAGCATGCACATTTCCAAAATGTTTATGCGCTAAACCATTTTTACTTTGAATGAACACTTCCCAAACTGTTGCTTTGTTTTCTGTCATTTAATTATGATTAGTTTTTTTGTTTTTTTGAATAAGCTTTTGCTGCTTCTCTAACCCATGCACCATCCTTGTGTGCTTTAATATGATGGTTTAGTCTTTGTTCATTGCAAGGCCCATTACCTTCAACAACACTCCAAAATTCTTCCCAATTTATTTCTCCAAAATCATATGAACTCTTTTCTTCATTCCATTTGAGATCTGGGTCTGGAATTGTTAAGCCAATTAACTCTGCCTGACCAACTGTTTTATTTATAAAGTCTTGTCTAAGTTCATCGTTTGTTTTACGCTTAATTTTCCATTTCATCGCATTTCCTGTTCTAGGAGAATCTGAATCATGGGGTCCAAACATCATAATAGATGGCCACCAGAACCTATTTAGAGCATCTTGAGCCATTTCTTTTTGTTCCTTAGTACCTTTAGCCATTTCTGCAATAATTTCATAACCTTGTCGCTGATGAAAACTCTCTTCTTTGCAAATTTTGACCATTCCTCGTGAATATGGACCATATGATGTCTTTTGAAGAGATACTTGATTAACTATTGCAGCACCATCTACAAGCCATCCAATAGCTCCCATATCTGCCCATGTAAGAGTTGGGTAATTGAAAATACTGGAATACTTAGCTTTTCCAATATGTAATTGTTGATTTAATTCTTCTCGAGAAATTCCTAGAGTTTCGCATGCACTATATAGATATAAGCCGTGTCCTGCTTCATCTTGTACTTTTGCTAAAAGTATCATTTTAGCCCTTAAAGAAGGTGCTCTAGAAATCCAATTTCCTTCAGGCTGCATACCAATTATTTCAGAATGAGCATGTTGTGATATTTGTCTTATCAGATGCTTTCTATATCCTTCTGGCATCCAATCTTTGGGCTCTATTTTTTGTTCTTTATCTATTTTTTCTTGAAAGAGTACTTCGCTCATAGATTTAGGTTTTTAAAGTTTTTTTCAAAGTTATTGAAAAAATATTACTTATCAATTCAATTTTATTTCAATTAAAAATATTTAATAAAATTCAAAATTATATTTTTGTAAAAAAAAAAGAATGAATAATTTCTATTCTCTTCCAGTTATAAATGTCAGAAAACTTACTAAGGATTCTGTTTCTATTAAATTTGATGTTTCATCATTAGATGCTTCTGCTTTTAGTTTTCAGTCTGGTCAGTATATTACAATTGATCATAAAATTAATGATGTTGATGTAAGAAGAGCATATTCAATTTCTTCGTCACCTAATGAAGGTGTTGAAATTGGAGTTAAGCTTGTTGAGGGTGGGTTGATGTCTACATTTTTAACTAAAGAATTAAAAGTTTTAGACGCATTACAAATTATGTCTCCTAATGGTAATTTTTTACTAGAGGTTAATTCTGAAAACAATAATCATTATGTTGGTATTTGCTCTGGAAGTGGAATAACTCCTATACTTTCAATGATAAAAAACGTACTAGAAAATGAACCTAATAGTTCCTTTTCACTTATTTACGGTAATAAAACTACATCATCTGTAATGTACTCTGAAGATTTAAATAAATTAAAGAAATTATATCAAAAAAGATTATTTATATATTATGCTTACTCTAGAGAAATTGTTAATGGGGCAATAAATGGAAGATTAGAAGTGGAATCATTAACAAGATTATTTCATGATAATTTAAATCTAAATGAGGCTCATTCATATTTGATATGTGGACCTGGCAGCATGATTGAAAATGTCAAAGATTTTTTAGAAGATACAAATATTTCAAAAAATAAAATAAAATTTGAATTATTTTCTTCCTCTTTAAAAGAAAAAGATATCAAGAATAAATCCGAAAATATTAATTTAATGTCTAGTGTAACAGTTTGTATTGATGGTGATGATTTTGATTTCGAATTATCATCTGATGGTGCCTCAATTTTAGAATCTGCTTTAGAGGCAGGAGCTGATGTGCCTTATTCCTGTAAAGGAGGTGTATGCTCTGTCTGTAAAGCTAAAGTTATGGAAGGCTCAGCTACTATGGATATTAATTATTCTTTAACAGATGAAGATGTCGAAGATGGTTTTATTTTAACTTGTAGAGCTCATCCAACATCAGAAAAACTACTTGTTGACTATGATGAGATGTAAATAATTTCATAAATAACTATTTAATCATTCTTGGTATTAAATCTCCTTCTTGATAAAAAGGTTGGAAGCGTGCAAATAACTCTTCTGAGTACCAGTCTAATTCTCTTGTTTTTTTTATCATTTCTGCATGTTTAGGATTATTATATGCGTAATCCATCATGGCTTTTCCAGAAGACCAAACAGAAAAAGTTGCTTGCATCAGCAATGGAAATTCACCAATTCCTTTTGAAAAAGTTAATTCCTCATAGTTATCCATCGATTTGGATACTGATGGAACATTTTTCCAGAACTGATAAGCTAATTTTGGTTTAATTGTTGCTCTAGTAATAACTGCTAATGGTATTTCTTTATCAAACTCTACACTAGATTTAAATGGATTTTGATTACTCCATTTTCCATGACTTTTTATATTATGCATAAGAATATGACTGAATGAACTTGCAGTAGCGGTATAATCTTTAATAACATCATTTTTTAAGAAATCTTTAGCCAAATCTTCATTATTAAATACTAAAATAAATCCATATGTAGAAAAGTCTGGCATAATAGAAAACCCATTACCACTTCCAGTACCTAAAGCTTTGAAAAATGTAAGACCTTTAATTTTATTTTTTAAAATTGGTGGTCTGCCCATTCTTCCAAACGCATTCCACTTGTTTTTTAATCCTGAATATTTGAAAAATGAAATAATAGTTGTTTGTGACATCAATTTTTTTATCAAAATTAATTAATTTTTGTTTTTGTTTTTGTTTATCTAGATTAAATAAATTTTATTTTTTTTAATGATTCATATTTTTACTATCAATAAATAGATAATTTTAAAATAAATTTATTTATTCTTATTTATTCTAAATATAAATTACTTAAAATCATATAGTTATGTTTTTTTTTAAACTTTATGTTGTTTAGTTTTGATTAAAAATAAATACTATGAAAATTCAAACTGAATCAACTTTTATAAATAATAAAAACGTGATCAAAAATTTTATATCAAGTAAAAAGAATAAATGCCAATGTGGTAAGACAAAGGATTCTGATGGTAATTGTGATGGTTCACACGCTAATAAATAAAATATAGTTTTATTTTTTAGTTTTTAATTAAGGGTGCTTTAATCTTCTCTAGTTTTATTTCTAAAGGATCTGCTTCTTTTTCTATTTTATTTAATTTTTCTTTTAATTCTTTAAAAATTGTATTAGCAATTATTAGACTCTTTCTATGAGATTTAGTTGGCCCATAAGTTGAATTTGAAGATCCACTGGCAGCCCATAAGTATGTCCAAATTGAAGGATACTCATTTTTCTCACCAATTTCTGAACGACTTTTACTACCACTAATTTCCTGCTCTAAATCTAAGCATTGAGTTCTCAAAATAAGTAAGTTAGATTGCAAGAGTTCATCTATGAACTTCCCTCTTTCATATGCTTTTATCATCAAATTGATTTTGTTTTTAATGTCTTCAATATTATTTGACAAGTCATTAGTTTTTGAACTTAATTTATAGACATCTTCCCAAAATTCAACAACAACATTAGAGTTAATATTTTTTAATGAATTCTTATTTAGTATTTTCACTTTTACATTAACTTTTTCTGATATTGATATAAATTTCCCTTCAATTTGTTTAAAAAGTTGTGCTGAATAATTATCTGGTTTTACAATCGGACCAGACTTTTCCTTATTTATGTTGTCATTTGATATTGTACTAATAGATTCAGAACTTAAATCCCAGCTAATTCTATTATAACCTTTACTATTTTGTGCTTTTATTTTTTTTATAATTTTATTCTTATCTGAATAAATAAATAACCAAACAATTGGTCCTATTTCTACTTTTTCTTCTTCAAGTATTTTCCAGTTTGGTACTGAGATATTACCATTTCCTTTTTCTATTTTTTGTTCATTTTTTATACGTTTGGCTTCTTTAGAAAGGTATTTTTTGTTAAGGTAATATGTGAATTCTACTCCATATGGAGGGTTTTCTGCAACATAAAAATTATCTCCTTGAGAGGCTTTCTTACTACCTCCAAGTATTCTTTTCTGAATATACCAATATCCTTCTCTTGGATTAAATAACTGAGCTTCATTATTTGTTTTAGCGAAGTCTCTTAATGAGGAGTAATCATCTAAAATATATATTCCTCTTCCAAACGTGCCTAAAACAAGGTCATTTTCACTTTTTTGTATAGCCAAATCTCTAACAGAAATATTTGGCATTCCTCCTTTTAATTTTGTCCAGTTTTTAGCTGCATTATTTGTAAAGTAAACTCCAAACTCAGTTCCTAAAAACATTAATTTGCTGTTTTGGTGATCTTGTACTAAACGCCACAAAATTGTATTTTTTGGTAAATTATTAGAAATACTTTTCCATGTTTTTCCTCTATCAGAGCTTTTATAAAGATATGCCTTGTAATCGCCATATTTATGATTGTCAAACACGGCATAAACAACGTTTTTATTATATAGATCGGCTTTTATATCGTTAACAAATGCTGAATTAGGTAAACCATTAATTTTACTAAAATTAATTTTGTTCCAAGTTAAACCATTGTCTTCAGTTACCTGAATAATTCCATCATCTGTTCCAGCATAGATTAAACCTTCTTGAATTGGAGATTCTGATAAAGAAGTTATTGTACTATAATTTGACATTGCTCTTACATCCCATGCATTATTCCATTTTTGTTGTTTGCCAAAAAATGGGGTAGAAACTCGTTCAATATTTTTAGTTAAATCTCCTGAAATAGCTTCCCATGAGTCGCCTCTATCTTCAGATTTCCAAACTCTTTGTGAGGCAAAATATAATCTTTTTGGACTATGAGGACTAACCAATATAGGGGCATCCCAGTTAAATCGTTCATTCTTTTCACCTAGTTCTGGTTGTGGTTTAATATTAATATTTTCTCCTGTTAATCTATCATGACGATTTAAATTTCCTTGTTGCCATTGTGCGTAAACAATATTTTGATTACCTGGTTCTGTAGCTGGCTGATGTCCATCTCCACCAAGTACTACAAACCAATCCGAATTTCTAATACCGTGAATATTTTCAGTTCGTGATGGAGCCCCTTGAGTATTATTGTCTTGAGTTCCTCCATAAATATTGTAAAAAGGTTTAGCATCATCTACAGCAATTTTATAAAACTGAGTGATTGGTAGGTTATCAATGAATTTCCAGCTTTTTGTTTTGTCAAAACTCTCATATAATCCGCCATCACAACCAACAAGAATATAATTAGGATCATTCTTTTTAAATGCAACAGCATGATTATCAACATGCTTCTGCTTTTCATTCATTCTTTTAAATGTTTTGCCACCATTTTTTGATACTTGCATGTAATTATCAGCAAGATAAAGTTCGTCAAAATTATGAGGTGAAGCAAAAAGTTCTTGATAATAATGAGGGCCTGTCCCACCTGCAACTGCATCACTCATTTTTTGCCAATTTGCTCCTTGGTTTTTACTTTTATAAACAGCTCCTTTTCTTCTGTCTAATTCAATTGCCGCATAAATTACATCTGGGTATTGTGGTGAAATTGCTAAACCAATTTTACCCAAATTACTGTTTGGTAATCCATAACTTAATTTCTCCCAATTTTCACCACTATCATTTGATTTATATATAGCAGAACCTGGACCTCCTCCCATATATCCTGCAACTGTTCTATGTCGTTGCCAAGTAGCAGCATATAATAAATTAGGATTTCTTGGATCAATTAATAAATCAGTAGCTCCAACCCATTGTTCATCTCCTAGAGTTTGCTTCCAAGTTTTACCTCCATTTATTGATTTATAAATACCCCTTTCTCCACCTTTACTCCATAGTGGTCCTTGAGATGCTACCCAAATTATATTTGAATTTTTCGGATGAATAATAATTTTAGAAAGATGTTCTGACTTTT
>CAJXYM010000003.1 GCA_913063045.1 uncultured Flavobacteriales bacterium
GGAGTTCAAAGTTTAGTTAATTATACCACGGTCTTTACTCAAGTTGGTATTATTGCTATTTGTATGGCTTTCTTATCATTTATTTTATCTCCTTTAATTAAAAAATGGATGCATGGCGTACACTAATAAAAAATTAAAAAATTAAAAAAAAAAAAAAAATGAAAAAAATATTAATCTTAATTTGTCTGACTCTCTCAATAAATAGTTTTGGACAAGAAAATGAACTTACTTGGCACACAGATGTAAATAAAGCAATACAAATTTCTATGGATACTGAAAAGCCTTTATTTTTCTTTTTTACAGGTAGTGATTGGTGTGGATGGTGTATAAGATTACAAAAAGAAGTTTTCTTTAAGCCTGAATTTGTAAAATGGGCTAAAGAAAGTCTAACATTAGTAGAACTAGATTTTCCAAGAAAAAGCAAATTATCTGAAGATATGCAAAAACAAAACAGAGAATTAGGCCAAATGTTTGGAGTAAGAGGATATCCAACAGGATGGTTTGTTATTCCAGAAATAACAGATGGTAAAGTAAACTTTAATAAACTTGGATCTCAAGGATATGTTAAAGGAGGACCTACACCTTGGATTAATGGTGCAAAAAAAATCTTAATAAAAAAATAATATTACTTTATAAAGAATTGTCATAATGAAAAAATTAATTTTATTTATTCTAATCTTTTTGCCAAGTATCGTCTTTTGCCAGGGCCAACAAAAATTAGCAATTGATTGGATACCTTTAGAATCTGCTGAAAAATGGGCAAGTAAATATGACAGAGAGGTTTTGATTTTTTTCTATAGACAAGGATGTGACTATTGCGAAAGAATGAAAAAGGAGGTCTTAAGTGATCCTCAAGTAATTAAAACAATTAATAAAAACTTTCTTCCAGTCATGATAGATGGAAAAGGAAAAAAACCAATTATTTTCAATGGAAAGGAATTTGTTAATGACCACCCATTTGATGAGGATGCCCCGTGGAGACACAATCTCTTTTTTGAGCTAGTAAGTCCTACAAAAGGAAATTATTACTGGCCAAATATTGTAATTCTTAATAGTAAATTAGATAAAAAGGCACAATTTCCTGGTTTTCAATCTAAACCATTACTAATGAGAAATTTAAAACGATTTTTATAAAAATAAAAAAGAGAGTTAATATTAACTCTCTTTTTTTTTGGGTGACTGATGGGATTCGAACCCACGACCCCCGGCACCACAAACCAGTGCTCTAACCAACTGAGCTACAATCACCATTTTAGGGTTGCAAATATATATTTTTAATCTTTAAATAGAAATAACTAATTATATTTGTTCAATGAAAAATAATGTAGAAAATCGAATTACATTAAATGTTGAAGGGATGAGCTGTAATAATTGTGCAGCGGGGATAAAAAAACATCTTGAAAACAAACTATCCGATCCTGTAAATGTAAATTTTGCTATGGCAGAAGTTATATGCTATACAGACAAAAATTATAATCTAAAAGACATAGTAAAGACAATAAAAAGTCTTGGATACAAAGTCAGTCTAAAACCCTCAGAAAAGAAAAAAAACTTCTCTAAAAGCGAAATATACTTTGTCATATCACTAATATTTACTCTGCCTTTATTTTGTCATATGTTTGTTAGTGAAAATAGTATTCTACATAAACCTTTAGTACAATTACTACTTTGTATACCTGTATATTTTATTGGAATTATTTATTTTGGTAAAAGTGCCTTTTATTCTTTAAAAAGTAAAGTCCCAAATATGGATGTCCTTATTTTTGTAGGAAGTTCATCAGCATTTATATATAGTTTATATGGCTGGTGGTTATTTCAAAATAACGACCAAGCAAGTAACTATCTATTTTTCGAAACTACTGCAACAATAATAACATTAGTGCTTTTTGGAAATGTACTTGAACATAGGTCGGTTAAACAAACAACAACTGCAATAAAAGACCTTAGTAAGATTAAGTATACTAAAGCCAAAAAACTAATTGAAGATAAGATTGAAGAAATAAGTTATCAAGAGATTAAAAAAGATGATGTCTTAATAATTAATAAAGGAGATCAAATACCTGTTGATGGTCAAGTAATTTGGGGGTCCTGCTTAGTTGATGAGTCTATGATTACAGGAGAAAATATTCCTGTAAATAAAAATGAAAAAGATGAAGTAATTGGAGGTACTATTTTGACAAGCGGTAGCATTATGATTAAAGCTATAAATGTAGGAGAAGAAACTATCATTTCTAATATAATTGAACTGGTAAAAAACGCTCAGCTTAATCAGCCTAAAATTCAAAAAATTGGAGATCAAGTTAGTGCAGTATTTGTCCCAATTGTTCTTTGTATATCTTTTTTTACTTTTTCAATATGTTTTTTAGTATTTAATATTGATATTCATGAAGCATTACTAAGAGCAATTGCTGTGCTAGTAATTTCATGTCCTTGTGCCATGGGTCTGGCAACTCCAACAGCAATAATGGTAGGTATTGGAAAAGCTGCGAAACAAGGAATTCTAATAAAGGGAGGTGATACGCTAGAAAAAATGGCGAAAATTAAAAATATAGCATTTGATAAAACAGGTACTTTAACTACTGGGGATTTTAAAATAAAATCGTTTAATAGTGAAAATGGAAATGATACAGAAATTAAGAATATTATATATAATCTTGAAAAATTCTCATCACACCCTATTGCCAAGTCTTTAGTAAATGAGCTAGCATCTTATTCACAAGAGATTAATTTCACTGAGATTAAAGAAAAAAATGGATTTGGAATTTCAGGAAATTATAATGGAAATATTTATTTTATTGGAAGAGTAGATGAACTAAAAGAAAATATCTTCAACATAACTATTTTAAAAAACAATAAAAAAATTGCAAGTCTAAAAATTGAAGATGAACTAAAGGAAAATACTAAAAAAGTAATTGAGAAAATTAAAGAACAAGGCTACAGTACATTTTTAATAAGTGGAGATAAGAAAATAAATTGCGAATTAGTTAATAAGGAATTAAAATTTACAGAGATTTTCTATCAGCAACTTCCAAAAGAAAAGCTTCAGAAAATTGAAGAACTTAATAATTCAGGACCTACAGCAATGGTAGGGGATGGAATAAATGATGCACCTGCTCTTGCAAAGGCTTTTATTGGAGTTTCTTTAGGAAATGCAAGCCAAATAGCTATTCAATCTTCTGACGTTATTTTATTAAATAATAACAACCTTAATCAACTTAATAAGGCCTTAGTAATAAGTAAGATGACATTAAGAACAATAAAACAAAATTTATTCTGGGCTTTCTCCTATAATATTATAGCGATCCCTATTGCTTGTTTAGGATATCTAAATCCTATGTGGGCAGCACTGTTTATGGCTTTTTCTGATGTTATTGTTGTAGGAAACTCTATAAGATTAAAATTTAAAAAAAATTTTTAGTATTATTACAATAGAATTTATAACTAAAAAAAAACTTATGAAAAAAACTTTTACTACACTAGTTTCATTATTATTTTCAACTATGATTATTGCCCAAGTATCTCCATATAAATTAAAAAATGGCAATGATCAAGCATTAATAAATGATAAGATAGTAATGAGTGGGAGTGAATCATTGTCTCACCTAATGGTTAACCCAAATCCTAATACTATTGCATTAAAGACTGTTTCAAGTAATGAAGTGATGCTAGGTACAACTACGTATGATCTTCAATCAAATTCTGCAGTTGATAATAGACTAATTAGACATAACGATGGAACAATCTCAGCTGTCTGGACTATGAGTGCTCAATTCTCAACTTCTTATACTGACAGAGGTACAGGTTATAATTTCTATGATGGTTCTTCATGGGACCCATCCCCAAATGGTAGATTAGAATCATCTAGAGGAGGATGGCCTTCAATTTTAGCTACAGGTTCTAATAAAGAAATTGCCATTACTCATAATACTGACAATGGGTATTTAAATCTAACTCATCGCTCATCAATAGGATCTGGTAATTGGCAGGAACAAGCTATTTCCTCTCAAGATAGCAATGGAGTATATACCGATATAATATGGAATAGAGCGGTTATTGGAGGGACGAGTCAACAAACTATTCATATGGTTGGGGTAATTGCAAATACAGCTCTTGGAGGGGCTATATATAACGGATTAGATGGAGCTTTAGTTTATTATAGGTCACAAGACGGTGGTGCTACATGGGACACCAAAGATTTCCAGCTTCCAACTTTAGATTCTACAAAATATTTAGCTTTTAGTGGAGATAGTTATGCAATTGCTTGTAATGGTGAAACAGTAGTTGTTGCATATTTTGGTGATTTAGATGATTCAGCAATTATAAAATCTACTGATAATGGAAATACCTGGACAGCAACTACATTTTTAGATTTCCCTGTAGACAAATATTCTGTTGATGCTGGAATGGATTTAGATAATGATGGAATAATGGATACTGTTTATTCTACAGATGGATCTGGAGCTGTTTTATTAGACAATAATAATATAGCTCATGTGTTTTTTGGAAATATGAGATTATTAGATGCTGATTTAACTGACCAATCAACTTCTTACTTTCCTAGTACAGATGGGTTAATGTATTGGAATGAAAATATGGGTGCTGATGACTTTGCAAATAACCCTATAATTGATTCATCACTCTGGTATTCTAGCCTTTGTCAAATGATTACAAATGCACAAGATACTGATGGAGATAACGTATTAAATATTGTTGATTTCCCAACATATTACATGTCTCTTACATCAATGCCAAATGCAGGAATCGATGCTAATGGAAATTTATTTGTATCATATTCTGAACTAATGGAAAATATTGATAATGGATCACAAAATTTTAGACATGTTAACGTAATTAAAAGTATGGATGGCGGAACAACTTGGAGTACTCCAACTGACGTAACTCCACATACAGCATGGTCTGGAGCTCAAGAGTGTGTTTTTGCAACAATGGATAGAAATGTAGATGACAAAATAAGATTAATCTATCAAAAGGATTTTGAACCTGGATTAGCTGTTAGAGGTGATGAAGATATTATTGACATGAATGAAATTATATATCTAGAAATTGATACAACAGAGCTTGGTAATACATCCACTTCATTAGTGGATATAAATAAAGAAGAAAAATTCAGCCTATACCCTAATCCTGCAAAAAACAATACTAATGTAAATTTTTACTCTAATAAAAATCAAGAGCTAGAAATATCATTATTTAATGTTTTTGGCAAAGAAATAGATAAAATCAAAGTAAATGTTTTACTAGGAAATAATAATATTAATTTAGATGTAACTTCTTTAAAGAATGGTGTTTACTTTATTAATATCAATAAATTAAAAGGTAAGTCAATAAAACTTATTGTTACAAAATAAAAAAATAGAAACTCTAGAAAAAAAGCTGAACAGAAAATGTTCAGCTTTTTTTTATTTTATATCTGTAAGTAAGTTAATCTTACTTAGTTGATGTGTGAGAAACCCTTCAGCATATTTACAAGAAGACAAACGACCTAAATCTTTAGCTCTATATTCAATACTATCCAAAAAGTCTTTAGAAGAAATAATAGTACTTGACTCTTTAGAACTTGGGTCATAAAACTGAGTTTTATATGCCTTGCAGGCATTAATTTTTTCATTAAAACTTTGACTAATGTCAACTATAAAATCAGGCTTTAGAGGATTAAATTGTATATAATGATAAATTGCTTTGGGTCTCCATACAGCTTGATTAGTATCTATTTTTTCAAGCCCTGATAAAAAACATGAGTCAACAGTAAGTGAAGATGCTCTTCCATGATCAGGGTGTCTATCTGAAGGAGCATTAGTAATTACTATATCAGGCTGATAATATCTTATTTTTTGAATCATCTTATTTTTATGAGTAGCATCATTAATAAAAAAACCATCATCAAAATTTAGATTTTCTCGAATATGTACACCCATAATCTTACTAGCATTTAATGTTTCCTCAGTTCGAGTTAAAGAGGTCCCTCTAGTTCCTAGCTCCCCTTTAGTTAAATCAATAATACCAACCTTCAGTCCCGCTTTAATATGTTTAATTATAGTACCACCACAACCAAGTTCAACATCATCGGGATGCGCGCCAAAGACTAAGATATCAAGTTTCATTTATAGAATTTGTTAAATTTAATTTTAGCTAAAATAGCACTTACAAATGTTAAAGCTATGAAATAGTAAACAAATGAAGGGATAGGCATAGGGTCTCCTGCAGCATATGAATGTAGCCCTGATAAATAATAATTTACACCAAAATACGTCATAATAATAGACCAAATTCCAATTAAAGAGGCTAGATTAAAAATATAAAAGCCAGCTAATGCAGGAATTAAGCGCATATGTAATATAAATACATAAACTAAAACACTGACTAATGCCCATGTTTCTTTTGGATCCCATCCCCAATATCTTCCCCAAGATTCATTTGCCCAAACACCACCTAAAAAGGTTCCTATTGTAAGCATAAATAAGCCTATGGTTATAGACCGTTCGTTTATTAAAGTTAATTCACTTAATACATCATGTATGCGAGACTTATTATTTTTTGTAGTAAAAATAATTAACCAAAGAGAGAATAATCCTAATATAGCTCCTAAAGATAAAAACCCATAACTCGCTGTAATAATAGCTACATGAATCATTAACCAATATGAATTTAGTACAGGAACAAGATTTGTAATTTCAGGATCAAGCCAGTTTAAGTGAGCAACCATAAGCAGTAATGAAGCAACAATTGATGTAGCTGCAAGAGTCATATAGGACCTTCTGCTAAACATTATACCTGACAACATTGTCGCCCACGCTATGTATATCATAGATTCATATCCATTACTCCAGGGTGCATGTCCAGAAATTATCCATCTTGAAATTAAACCTGCTGTTTGAGCAATAAATCCCGAGATAATTAACCATTTAACAACTAGAATAATTTTTTCAATAATTTTGTTGTTATTAAATATTTGATATAAGAGTAGAAATAAAAAGACTATTCCTATCATAAAATAATACATGAACAAATTAGAAAAAATATTTACTTTATTGTAAAGCACCTCTAAATCAATCTTATATGCATCAGGCATAACATCAACACCATATCTATATTGAAATTTAGAAATATATGAGACAACACTATCACAAGTTCCCCAATCAGAATTATTTATTGCAGTATTTATTGAAGTGAAATACATCTTCATAATATTAGAAACAAATAATGAATCATTAGAAGAAAAATATTGATTATTAGTTGCTGAATACCAAGTTTTATTTGAATCATTAGGAAGAGGAAAGAATCTTAAAATACCACCGTTATAAATAGTAAAACAAATATTTACTCGTTCATCCACTGCAATTATATCTTTTTCATACTTGCCCCTGTCAATTGGCTTCTTTGCATAAGCAATCTCAACTTCATCTTTTAAAACATAATTCCCCTCTTCATCAAAAAATAATTTAAAAGGGACTCTATTTTCTTTAAAATCTAATAATTTTTTTAATTTTTCATGACTTATTTTAATCATTGGGACCTGGCTCCATAATCTGGGGTCATTCATCATTCCTAATATTACCTGAGAAGAATTTTGATTAACGATAGTATTTTTTCTAGATATCTTTCTGAGATACTCTGCAAAAACAGTATTAACGGGTTTAATTCTCCCTCCATTGTCCTGTACTAGTAATGTTTCAAATACTTTAATATGATTATATGCAATTTTATTTGCATCTAAAGTGCTATCAAGATTAGTCTCTTGGGCACTTAAAAGATTAAAACTTAATAAAAACAGAATACTTATAAGAGATTTCTTTTTCAACTTATTTAACCGATTACTTAGAAAAGTAAAGCGTGTTTTCTGACTAAAAAACACCATCATCATTCCAAGAGCTAATAAAAAATAGCCGAGATAACTTACATAAGTCCCCCACCTATCATGATTTACAGATAGGATTGTACCCATTTCATCTTTATCATAGGAAGATTGAAAAAATCTATATCCTTTATAATCCAGAACGTTATTCATATAAATTCTATAGTCCTTACTAAAATCTTTATCAAGCACTGTAACTTCTGCAGCAAAAGAGGCAGGACTTTGTGAGCCAGGATAACGCTCAAGCTGAAATTCTCTTAATTTAATAACAAAAGGAGTCTGATATGCTTTGGAGCCATATGAAAGGTCAAAATACAGACCACCAAGATAAAAAGATTCACTATTAGGAATAAACCCTTTCCCCCCTATTAAAGTAACCTCTTTTGATTCCCCATTACAAACAACATCTAAAATTAATGCATTATCACCACCATCTTTCATAATATTTGAAGAGCTGTATAAATCTTCGTTGCCACTGTCTATAATTTCTTTTAAAACAAGGTTTAAATTTTCTAAAGAATAAAGTGTTTTAGTATTTAGCTGAAATCTAGTATCAGAAATATATTCTCCAGTTGAACGATCACTCATTTTCATAGATTGAATAGAAAACGGAGCTTCGCAATACAAGAGACTATCTTCATAGAAAAAATTTACGGCGCCAACAATAGGATTATCAAAAGTAAAAAGGTACTTATCTATCTTTCTTTGTTCATCTTTTTTTAAATATTCAGACTGCATTCCATTATCTCCAGGGACAACTAAATGAAGTGTCATCACACCATCTTTAGTAGCTAGAAAAGTGTCTTTTACATTAGGCAAAAAATCTTTATAATTAATAGAAATATCATGATCTAAAAAACTTACAGGAATTGAAAAATTATTATTAGTAATACCTGAAAGAAATAATTTTTTTTCTCTTTCATACTGCAAACTTCTATTATCAACTTTTATTTGAAGAAATACATCATCAGAAATAACTAAGTTAGACTGGTCATTTTCTCTAATATGCATCATCCCTTCGAAACCAAAATATCTAGTGATTCCAGATCCTATTAATATAACAATGAATGCAAGGTGGAATGTTAAAACAGCTATTTTTTCTTTTCTAAAAAGATTATATCTCTTAAGATTATAAATTAAATTAATTGTTAATAAAAACAAAATTAATTCGAACCACCATTTCGTAAATATTAATGCCTTAGCAGTATCTCTGCCAAAATCATTTTCAATAAATGTGGCATATCCAATAACAGCTGCAAAAACTAATATTAAAAAAGCAGCTAATTTTACAGATAACAAAGATTGAATAATACGTTTTATCATTAATTTTATTAAAACACAAAATTACAATTTGTTTAGTAAATTTGTGTTACAATCATTTTAATAAAATGAAGAAAATAATTTTAATTGGCTCTGGAAGTGTAGCTACAAATTTAGCTCTAAATTTAGACAAGAATAAATATTCTGTTCAACAAGTATTTAGTAGGACAAAAGAAAATGCTGAAATACTTGCTAAAAAAATTAATGCAGATTTTACAAATGATATTAATAAGCTTCAGAAAGGCGACATAACGCTTTTGTGTATTAAAGATGATTTTATAGCAAGTTTCTTAGAAGAAAAATTATTCCAAAACCTTATTCATACTTCAGGAAGTGAAAACATTAATGTTTTAAAAAACTCTGCACAAGACTTTGGGGTTTTATACCCTTTACAAACATTTAACAAAGAAGTTAAAATAAATTTTACAGAAATACCAATTTTAATAGAAGCTAATACTGTTAAATTTAAAAAAGTAGTTTTAGAACTTGCTAGCTCGTTTTCCAATAAGGTAATCAATATCACTTCTAAAAAAAGAAGACAAATTCACATTGCTGCAGTTTTTGCATGTAATTTCAGTCACCATATGCTATCTATATCAAAAGAAATAATGGACAATGAAGATTTAGATTATTCATTACTACTTCCTTTAATTGAGCAAAACAATAAAAAATCTCTATTAGGAGACCCTCAAAAATTACAAACAGGGCCAGCAAAAAGAAATGATGTTAAACTAATTAATGAACATATTAAAGAAATTAAAAACCTGCATCATAAGGATATATATAGATTACTTAGCGATAATATAATAAAAATCAATGGTAAATAAATTATTAATTATTAGACCAAAAAATCTATTAATCATATGTTTTACTCTCTATCTAATAAAATATTCATTAATAAACCAATTTCTACAAGCTCCTGCTTTAAATAATTTCAACTTTTTTCTTTTTGTTTTTGCAACGATTTTAATCACAGCTAGTGGCAATATTATTAATGATATTAATGATATGAAAACAGATGAAATCAATAATAAACACAATATTCTTAATTCTAAAGGAGGAAATGTTAAGGTTGCTAAAAAATGGTTTTTTTATCTTAATTTTCTTGCTCTTTTAATTGCATCTTATTTAGCTTTTAAAATTGGTTATCCAATTTTACTCTTAATTTTTATTTTAACAGCAGTGTTATTATGGTGGTATGCAAAATCACTTAAAAAATCTTTTCTAATAGGTAATCTTTTAGTTAGCGCCTTAATTGCTTTAAGCATTATAAACTTAATACTATTTGACATTTTACCAGTGATATATATAAATGCTTCTTCATTAATAATTATTAAAATAATTATGGCATATTCATTATTTGCCTTTCTTGTTAATATTAAAAGAGAAATTATAAAAGACATAATAGATATAGAAGGAGATAAATCTATTAATGCTAATACAATCCCTTTAAAAATTGGTGTAGTCAAAACAAATATCATTATAAAAGCATTAAGTATTTTAACGATAATATTAATTAGTTTCTGGCAATATTTTCAATACAGTATTTTTAAAACCTCTTTTGATCTTAGTAATTTTGGAGAAAAAGTAAATCAGATATCTATCTGGGGAACAGATGTTATTTCATTTTTCTATGTTTTTTTATTACAAATAGTATTATTTATATTTTTATATCATTGTATAAATGCAACAAGCAAAAATGATTTTATATTTCTTAGCAGATTATCTAAAATAATAATGATTTTAGGAATAACTTCAATATCAATTTTCACTTTAATTTATTTTCAATAGCATGCTAGATTTAAAAAACTACAAAATTATTTTAGGTTCTAACTCTCCAAGAAGAAAAGAGATTTTGACTTCCATGGGTATAAGCTTTTCAATTAACGCTGCTAATATTGACGAAAAAGTTCCAAAAGATATTTCTGCTTATAATTACGCAGAGTTTCTTGCAATACAAAAATGTGATTACTTACGTCCCAATTTAAAAACTAATGAAATCCTTATTACTGCAGATACTACAGTTTTAATTGACAATCAAATTTTAAATAAGCCTAATAATATTATTGAAGCAGGTATTATGTTAAAAAAAATATCTAGTAATAGTCATTCAGTCATAACAGGGGTTTGTATTTCAAGTACAAATAAAAAAATAACGTTTACTTGTGAAACAGAAGTGAAATTTAAAAAACTATCAAATCAAGAAATTGAATTTTATATTAATAAATATCAGCCATTAGATAAAGCAGGCTCTTATGGAATTCAAGAATGGATTGGTTTAATTGGTGTTGAGGAAATAAAAGGATCATATACTAATGTTGTAGGATTACCTTCATCAAAACTCTATAATGAACTTAATAAATTTATTTAGACCTTCTTTTTATTATCTTTGTAATCAAAATTTTTAAGAATGTTCAAAATCAACTTTAAACTTATTATTTTTATTTGTCTACTGACAAGCATGTTTTACTCATGCACTCCAGTTAGTAAGATTACTTACATAAATAATAAAACAAGTTCTTCATGGAATATCTCTCCTATCCCACCAAAACATCATATTGAAATTGGAGATATTCTAATGGTAAAAGTTATTAGTAGAAATGATGAGTCTAATAAGATGTTTAATTTAGAAACTAACACAAATACTTCAAATACTACTACCACAGCTGCCAACCTTTACCTTAACGGGTTTACTGTTAGTCAAGAAGGCACAATAGATTTACCTAATGTTGGAAAAGTTCTTTTATTGAATCAAACACTTGAACAAGCTAAACAAACGATAATGCTAGAGGCTGAAGAATTCTTAATTGACCCATTTGTTGTAGTTAAATTAGCAAATTTTGAGGTTACTGTTTTAGGAGAAGTTAATCAACCTGGAATATACCCTGTTTATAAAGAAAACTTAACCATATTTGATGCCCTAGCGATGGCTGCAGATATAAATGATTATGGAAATCTGCAAAAAATTAAAATAGTAAGAACGAAGAATAATAAAAAAGAGGTTAGTTTCCTAGATTTAACTGACAGTAAAATTCTTACTTCAGATTATTATTATCTCAATAATAAAGATTTAGTTTATGTACAACCTTTAAAATTTAAGGGATTAAAAAAATCTCAATCGCAGCTACTACTTTCAAGTTTAACAACAATTGCAGTACTTTTTAACGCAATTCTTAATTTCAATAAAGATTAATTATGAGTGATCAAGAATTTAAAGAAGAAACAATTGACACTAAACAACTTCTTTTTAGATATTATCAATACTGGCATTATTTTCTAATCTCTATAATTGCTTTTGTTTTAATTGGGTTTATGTATAATAGATATACTAAACCTACTTATAGTGTTTCAAGTACATTACTAATAAGAGATGATAATAACACTCAGCTGGGTGCAGAGAATCTACTTGAAGGAATGGAGCTTTTTAGTGGTAAGACTAATATTAATAATGAGATTGTACTACTTAAATCATTTAGTCTAACAAATCAAGCAGTTGAAAGTCTTAACCTTGGAGTATCCTATTATCAACATGGATTCCTTCAAAGCAATGAAGTTTTTAATAATAAACCATTTAATGTAAATGTAGATTCAAGTAATAGTCAAATAACCGGCATTGAATTTAAAGTAAGGATTATTGATAATAAAACTTTTAATCTATCAACATCATTTGATAATCATTTTATCTACGATATAAAAAATGACAGACTTAATAAAAACAATGAAATAGATTTTGAAATAGATCAAGTTTTTAAGTTTAACTCTCAGATAAAATCAGAATATTTTTCATTTAAAATAAATAAAACAAAGACCTTTAACCTTGAAAAAATCATTTCAAATGAAAAGGATTTTACTTTTAAACTTCATCAAAGGTCTAAGCTAGTTAGCAAATATATAGAGGAGGTTTCTATCAATCCAATTAATAAAGAGACTTCTGTTTTAAAGTTAAAAATTACTGGAGAGACTCCTGGAAAAAATATTAAATTTCTAAATAAATTAACAGAGATCTATATTCAAAGTGGCTTAAAGGATAAAAACATCATGGCTGTTAATACAATTAATTTTATTAATGAACAGCTTAATATAATTCAAGACTCTCTTAACTTAATTGAGAATAAACTTGAAAAATTCAAGTTAGAACATCCTAATTTAGATAATATTGAGGAGGAGTATGGTGCTTTTTTTCAAAAACAAAAGATCGATAATACTCTAGCAGAGCAAGGAACTAAAATTAAATATTACGAATCATTATTAGATTATTTAAAGACAAACAATGATGTTAATAATATTGTCTCTCCATCATCAATGGGAATACTAAATCCTGAGTTGAATACATTAATCAATCAATTATTACAATTATATTCAAGGAAGGGTGATTTGGAATTAACAAATACTGTTAAGAGTCCAAATTTCATATCAGTTGTCTCTCAGATTTTAAATGTAAAACGAAGCTTAATAGAGAATATTCAAAACCTAATATCATCTTCAAAGATTTATGAAAATGATTTATTAAAAAGACAGGCATCATTTAATAATAAAATTAATGAGTTACCTGAGTTTGAAAAAGAATATATCATTCTAAAAAGAAAGTTTTTACATAATGAGCAAACTCTTATATATCTAAAAGGAAAAAAATACGAAGCTTCTTTAGCAAAGGCTGGAACTGAATCTGATCACAAGGTAATAGATTATGCAAGACTTGACAGTGATGTACCAGTATCTCCCAAGAAAACTGTAACCTATTTTTTATCTATTCTACTTGGATTATTTCTTCCAATAATATTTATATCATTAAGAGAATTTTTCAGCACTACAATTAAAAGTAAAAGAGATCTACAATTACATACTAATATCCCAATACTTGGGCTTATTGGTCACAATGATAAAGACTCTGGTTTAATTGTCGCTAATAGCTCAAAATCAGTTATTTCAGAATCTTTCAGATCACTAAGAACAAATATTCAATATCTAGCTGTTGACAAAGAGCGAAAAATCATAACGATAACATCATCTATTGGAGGAGAAGGAAAAACATTTTGCTCAATGAATATTGCATCTATATTTGCTCTCTCAGGTAAAAAAACAATTTTAATAGGAGCTGATTTAAGAAAACCAAAATTAGATTTAGAATTTGTTACTAAAAATAAGCTTGGACTAAGTAATTATTTAATTAATAAAGCTAATTTAAAAGAGGTAATTAACAGTACTGAAATAGAGCATTTAGATATTATTTTATCTGGTCCTACCCCTCCTAACCCAGCGGAACTTTTAGATAGTACTAAAATGAAAGAATTGATTAAACAACTTCATAAGACATACGACTATGTTATCATTGACACACCTCCTATTGGACTAGTTACAGATGGGGTTATATTAATGAAAAATGCAGATATAAATTTATATGTTGTAAGACATAATTACACAAAACATCAAGCCCTATCAGTTGTTAATAATCTTCATAACAATAAACATGTAGAAAATCTTCAAATTATTATTAATGACTTTCAACATAAAACTGGCAACTATGGATATGGTTATGGATACGGTTATGGATATGGATATGGTTACGGAGGAGGATATGGTTATTATGAAGAAGATAATCAAGAAAAAAAATAATCTTTAAAATTATCTAAGACTATTTCACCACATAAAAACATCCCTCTTTTAACAGCACTAACTCCATTAATTATTCTAATTATCCTTCTTGCTGTGAATGTGACATTATATGCTGATGATCCATTAGCTGGCCCTAATCAATTAGCTTTACTATTAGCTGCCGCAGTAGCTTCTGTAATAAGTATATTCTATGGCGTAAGATGGAAAGACATTATCTCTCATATTAGCAAAAGTATAAGCTCAACATCTTCAGCAATAATTATTCTATTGATAATTGGTGCTTTATCTGGCTCCTGGCTTATAAGTGGTATTGTTCCTGCTATGATTTATTATGGGCTTCAAATTCTAGATCCTAAAATATTTCTTTTTGCATCTTGTATTATCTGTGCAATTGTTTCAATTGCATCAGGAAGTTCTTGGTCAACTATAGCAACAGTTGGCATTGCATTAATTGGCATAGGTAAATCAATGGGGTTTTCTGAGGGGGTGATTGCTGGTTCAATAATTTCAGGGGCTTATTTTGGAGATAAAATGTCTCCATTATCCGACACTACTAATCTTGCAGCAGCAGTAGCTGAAACTGAACTTTTTTCACATATTAAATATATGATGTTTACTACAATCCCATCATTTATCATTACACTAGTTATTTTTCTTTTTATAGGATTTAAATTTGATTATGCTAGCACAGAAAACATAAATCTTTTACTTGAATCAATTGATAAAACATTTAATATCAATATTTACTTATTTCTAGTTCCAATAGCAGTTATTTTTCTAATAATTAAAAAAACACCTGCAATTCCTGCGTTAGTTGCAGGAACACTTTTAGGTGTAATTTTTGCTATGATATTTCAGCCAAATATAATTTTAGAAGTTTCTCAGATGAAAGAAATTTCATTTAAAGCGTATTATATGGCTGCAATTAATGCAATGGGAACAAGTATTAATATTGAAAGCAGTAATACATTAATTAATGATCTTCTTTCTTCTAAAGGGATGCATGGAATGTTAAATACAATTTGGTTAGTTGTTTGCGCCATGTCATTTGGAGGCGCTATGGAAGCAGGAGGATTATTAAGTAGAATTAGTATACCATTAATAAAATATGCAAAAAGCACCGGTTCTCTAATTGCTACTACATCTACAACATGTATATTTTTTAATTTAACTACATCTGATCAATATCTAAGTATAGTTGTTCCAGGAAGAATGTTCTCAAAAAGCTATAAAGATAAGGGGTTAGCTGCTGAAAATTTAAGTAGAACTATTGAAGATAGTGGAACAGTAACATCTGTACTTATCCCTTGGAACACATGCGGAGCTGCACAATCAGCAGTAATGGGAATAGCTACTTTATCATATCTACCATTTTGCTTTTTTAATTTGATAAGTCCAATAATGACAATTATTTATGGATATTTTGGAATTAAAATTAAAAAATTAACTAAAAATCTCGACTAACTTCTTGATAGTATAGTTGACCTCTTCTATTGTATTAAACTTACTAAAAGAAAATCTTACAACAGTGTTTATATTATCTGGCAATAAAGATGATATTACGTGTGAACCTTGCTCACTTCCAGAAGAACAAGCACTACCTCCTGAGCAAGAAATTCCCATAATATCTAATTGAAAAAGTAACATCTCGGATATTGCATTTTGAGGAAAACTAACACTTAAAATTTTAAATAAACTTTTTTCAATATTATTAGAATCTCCAATAAAGGAAATTCCAGGTATTTTTTCTTTTAGCTGATTAATCATATGATTCTTTAAACTTTTGATATATATAATATCTCGGTCCATAAATTCATAAGATAGCTCTAAAGCTTTTACAAGTCCAGCAATAGAGTGAATATTCTCAGTTCCAGCTCGCATATTTCTTTCTTGAGATCCTCCTAAAATAAATGGATTAATAGTTATATTTTCACTAATATAAATAAAACCTATTCCCTTTGGTCCATGAAATTTATGAGCAGAAGCAACTAAAAAATCAATATTTAAATCTTGCATATCAAAATCATAATGACCTATGGTTTGAACTGTATCAGAGTGAAAAATAGCATTATAATTTTTACAGATATCACCAATCTTATTAATAGGTTGAATTGTTGCAATTTCATTATTAGCATGCATTATTGAAACAAATGTTCTACTATTATTAGATAATAATTTCTCTAAATGTTTTGTGTCAATATAACCATTGGAATCAAAATCAACATAAGAAAGAGTTATAAGACCTTTTTTTTCAAGATCTTCAAGAGGGTAAAGAACCGCATGATGAGATAGTTTAGAAGTAACAGCATGTTTAATTTTATTATCTAATATTCCACATTTAATCGCCATATTATCTGCTTCAGTACCCCCAGAGGTGAAAAATATATTACCAGGAGATGTATTTAAAAATGATGAGATTTTTTTCCTAGCATTTTCAATTATAGTTTTAGATTGTCTTCCTCCCTCATGAGTAGATGATGGGTTTGCATAATTATTAGTTAAGACATCAGTCATAACCTTAATGACACTAGAGTCTAGTTGAGTAGTTGCAGCATTATCAAAATAAACTTTCATTATATTAAGTTATTAATTTCTTCAATAAAAGTTATAGCTAAAGAATCAGCTTTTTCCTTACTTAAACTTTCAGTGTAGATTCTGATAATAGGCTCAGTATTAGATTTTCTTAAGTGAACCCATCCTTCATCAAAATCAATTTTCACACCATCAATTGTATTAATTTTATTATTAATATATTTTTCTTGAATTTTAGATAAAATCATTGAGACGTCATGAGAGGGTTTTAGTTGAATTTTATTTTTAGAAATGAAATAATTTGTAAAAGAAGATCTCACTTTACTAACTTTAGAGTTTTTAAGTGCTAGAGAAGTTAGAAATAATGCTATTCCAACTAATGCATCTCTTCCATAGTGTAGTTCAGGGTAAATAATCCCTCCATTACCTTCACCTCCAATAACGGCTTTAGTCTCTTTCATTTTCTCAACAACATTAACCTCACCAACTGCAGATGCAAAATAAATCCCTCCATACTTGTTTGTAATATCAGATAAAGCTCTAGTAGAAGAAAGGTTAGAAACCGTATTCCCCTTGTTTATTGATAAAACATAATCTGCAACTGCAACTAATGTATACTCTTCTCCAAACATGGATCCATCTTCACAAACAAAGGCTAATCTATCAACATCAGGATCAACAACAATCCCAAAATCTGCTTTCTCTTTAACAACTAAATCAGAAATATCTTTTAAATTCTCAGGTAATGGTTCTGGATTATGAGGAAAATGTCCATTAGGCTCACAAAATAACTTAACACATTCAACACCGAGTTTCTCTAAAAGTTTGGGAATAACAATTCCACCAGTAGAATTAACAGCATCTAAAACAACTTTGTATTTTTTTGATTTAATTAATTCAACATCTACTAGATCTAATTCAAGAACTTTTTTTATATGTAAATCATTAAAAGATAAATCTAATTTATAAGAACCTAATTTATCAACCTCTGTAAAGATAAAGTCATCATTCTCAGCAAAATTTAAAATTTTCTCACCGTCAAGAGCAGATATAAATTCACCCTTAGAATTTAAAAGCTTTAACGCATTCCATTGCTTTGGATTATGACTGGCAGTCAAAATAATTCCACCAGCAGCGTTTTGACTTTCAACGGTAACTTCAACTGTTGGAGTAGTAGAAAGACCAATATCTAATACATTAAATCCACAGCCAATAAGTGTTCCAGAGACTATATTATTTAACATTAGCCCAGAAATACGCGCATCTCTTCCTAAGACAATTAATTTAGAATCTAAATTCTGTTCAGAAATAAATCTAGCATATGCTGAAGTAAATCTAACAATATCAATAGGGGTTAAAGAGTCTCCAACATCTCCACCTATTGTTCCACGAATACCAGAAATTGATTTTATTAATGTCATAGATATAATTTTACTTACAAAATTACATAATTTAACAATTTGTTTGACCAGTATTTTTATCTTTGTTACATATACATAATTTATGATTGATATATTAAAAAATCTTCCAAAAAGAACTGAAAAACCTAGAGATAAAGGGTTAACAATGGTAATGGATAAAGGCCTAAGTATTCGAGAGGCTGAAAATTTCCTTTCCGTAAATAGTTCTTTAACAGATATTCTAAAACTAGGTTTTGGAACAAGTATATTAACTAAAAATATAGAAGAAAAAATTCAATTATATAAAAGTGAAAATCTATTAGTTTACACTGGCGGTACTTTATTTGAAGCTTTTATTGCTAGAAACCAATTTGATGACTATTGCAGGCTTTTAGATAAACTAGATATTAATATGGTGGAAGTTTCAAATGGATCAATGGAAATTCAGCACGACCTCAAATGTGAATATATTCAAAAACTCAGCAAAAACTATACAGTTGTTAGTGAGGTTGGTAGTAAAAATGCAGAAGTCAAAATTAAAAAGAATGACTGGATTAAATGGATGAAGAAAGAACTAGATGCAGGAAGTTGGAAAGTTATTGCTGAAGGAAGAGAAGGCGGAAATGTTGGGGTATTTAACGAAGATGGTGCCATTAAATTAGATTTAATTTTTGATATTGTTCAAGAAATCCCGGTTAAAGATATTATTTGGGAAGCACCTCAGAAACAACAACAAGTTTGGTTTATAAATAAATTCGGTGCTAATGTAAATCTAGGTAATATAGCTCCAAAGGAAGTCATCCCATTAGAGGCTCTGCGTCTTGGGCTAAGAGGAGATACTTTTGAGAATTATTTATAAAAATGAAAAATAATCTTATTATTTTTATTAAAGGAATGGCAATGGGCATTGCTAACGTTATTCCTGGAGTTTCTGGAGGAACAATAGCACTTATTACAGGAATATATGAGAAGCTAGTAAACTCATTAAAATCACTAGACAAAAAAGCATTTAGTTTACTACTAAAATTTAAGCTTAAAGAATTTGCAAATTATATTAATTTACAATTTCTATTTTATGTATTCTCAGGAAGCTTAATTAGCCTTTTTAGTATTGCAAATCTTTTTAAATATCTATTCAAATACTACCCTCTTGAAATTTGGTCCTTTTTCTTTGGACTAATTATAGCTTCAATTATTTTTATAGGAAGAAGGATATCAGTATGGAATTATCAAAATATAATATCAATAATTTTAGGAATAGCAATAGCATTTGGTCTTACATACATATCACCTAGCGGGGAGAACGACAATCTTTTATATGTTTTCTTATGTGGAATAATTGGAATATCAGGCATGATACTGCCAGGATTGTCAGGGTCATATATTTTAATTCTAATGGGGAATTATGAATTATTAATGGTTACAGCTGTTTCAGAATTAAACATACCTCTACTTACGGTTTTTATGTTAGGATCAATTGTAGGCTTAATTGTTTTTTCACATTTCTTACATTGGCTTTTAAAAGAACATTATAACCTAACACTTGCATCGTTAACAGGATTTATAATCGGATCATTACCTTTAATATGGCCGTGGAAAGAAGTTGGAGAAAAAATAATTTATAATGGAAAAGAAAAAATAATTTCTTATAATTACTTATTTCCAACTGAAATAAATTCGCATAATCTCATTTCAGTTCTTTTAATAATAATAGGTTTTACGATTGTTTATCTGATGGAGAAAAATCAAATTAAGTGAGAAATTTTGGTCTTATTGGAGAAAAATTAAATCATTCTTTTTCAAAAGAATATTTTACGAAAAAATTTAAAAATTTAAAACTTAATGATTATAGCTATAAAAACTTTGAAATAAACAATTTAAGTAACATCAAACGAATCATTATAGAACATGAAATTTCAGGCTTAAATATTACAATTCCATTTAAAGAGCAGATAATACCTTATTTAGATAAAATAACTAAAGAAGGAAATGAAATTAAAGCAATCAACACAATAAAAATTGAAAATGATAAATTGATTGGCTATAATACAGATATACTAGGATTTGAAAAAAGTATTTCTCCAATATTAAAAAATAGAAAAAAAGCATTAATATTAGGCAATGGAGGAGCAAGTAAGGCGGTAAAATATATATTGAATAAAAAAAATATAGAATTTAAGACTGTAAGTAGAAAAGGAAAAATAAATTATGAAAATTTAAATGACGAAACTATAAAAGAAGCAAAAGTTATAATTAACACAACACCATTAGGTACATTTCCAAATATAAAAGATTATCCAAATATCAATTATAATTTATTGACAGATCAACATCTCTTATATGATTTAGTTTATAACCCTATAAAATCTGAATTTTTAAAAAGAGGAGAAATTAATGGTTCAGAAATAAAAAACGGATTAGAAATGTTAAAAATTCAAGCTGATGAGTCATGGCTAATCTGGAATAGTTAAATATTCATTAATATTGTAAAAATAAAAAGAACTTAAATTAAAATAGTGGAAGAAGAAATTGAAGATAATTTAGATGTTAAAAAAGATATAGTTGAAACTGAATTGTTAGTTAAACAAGAAATTGCAGTTGATGTTGATTCAAATATAGATGAGCTATTAAAAATTATAGAACAAATATCGAAAGAAGAAAATGCATTAAAATTTTCAAAAAAATCTGAAGAAATAAAAGCATTATTTTACATAAAAATTAAAGAAAAATATCCAATAAATTCTGAAAAAGATGATAAAAAAAATGAAATCAGTGCAGAGGAAAAAGAATTTAAAAAACACTTTAATAATTATAAAAAAAACAAGAAAACAGAAAGAGGAAAGTTAGAAAATAAAGAAATAGAGAATCTAAACTCCAAAAAAAATATAATTTCTGAAATAAAAGATTTAACTAAAGAGGTAAATCTAAAAAAAGAAACATTTGATAAGTTTAAAGATTTACAAATAAGATGGAAAAAAATAGGTAATGTTAGTATTAGAGAAAAAAATAATATGTGGCAATTATATAATTATCATATTGAAAACTTTTATGATTGCATTAAATTAAATAAAGACTTTAGAGATCTAGATTTCAAAAAAAATCTAGAAGTAAAAAATAATATTTATAAAACAGCCGAGAAATTATTAGAGTTAAAGTCTATTAAAAAAATGCATGAAGGGCTTCAAGAGCTACATGAAAAATGGAAAGAAACAGGCCCTGTATTTAGAGAAAATAGAGATGAAATATGGGTGCGATTTCAAAATATCAGCAGAGATATTAATAAAAAAAGAAATGATTTTTTCTTAGAAATAAAAAATAAAGAAAAAATAAAAATTGATAAAAAAAATACAATATGTTTAGAAATTGATACATTATTTGATGAGGTTAAAAATCATACAAATTGTCAAAATGCTATAATAAAGTTCACTTCACTTAAAGAAAAATGGTATAAATTAGGAAAAGTAATTGGTTCTGAAAATAAAAAATGCTTTGAAAAACTTAGAGAATCATCCAATCATTTTAATAAATCAAAAAATGATTTTTATAAAAATAAAAAAACAGAAAGCAAAAAGATAATACAGAAAAAATTAGACATCTGCCAACAAACACAAGTATTAAGTAAGAGTACAAATTGGAAAGAAAGTACGATAAAAATAATTAGACTACAAAAATCCTGGGAAGAAAGTGGTTTCAGCAATAGTGATACAGCAAACAAAACTTGGAAAGAGTTTAAAAAACATTGTGATTATTTCTTTAAAGCTAAAAAGTTGTTTTATAAAAAAATTGAGCAAGATAAAGAAGGAAATTACAAACAAAAATTAGAAATAGTAACTAACCTTCAAGATTTATTAAAAGTTAAAAATGATAAAGAAACTCTTAATAATATTGAAATTAAGTGGAGAAAAATTGGAGCAATAGCAAATGAAAAAAACTATATTAATAAGGATTTTAATATTATTATAAATAAACTCTTCAATAAATTAGAATTAGAGCCAAATGAACTAAAGATCATACAATATAAAAGGAAGATTAATGACATTATTAAAAACCCAAAAGCTTTACAATTAGAAAAAGAAAAAATAAGAATAGAAATAGATGATAAAAAGAAAACTATTATGCAATATGAAAATAATAAATCATTTATAGTTATTACTAAAAAAGAAAACCCATTACTAAAACAAATTGAATTAAGTATTTATCAAATTGAACAGGAAGTAGAATTACTTATTAATAATCTAAAAATTATTAATAGTATTTAGATTATGGATTTTCAATTAATCTCTGATTTTAAACCAACTGGAGATCAACCAAAAGCAATAGATAGTTTATATAAGGGTCTAGTTGATAATGAAAAATTTCAAACTTTACTAGGGGTTACTGGCTCAGGAAAAACCTTTACAATAGCAAATGTTATTAAAAAGATTAACAGACCAACTCTTGTACTTTGTCATAATAAAACTCTAGCTGCTCAACTATTTAGTGAGTTTAAGCAGTTTTTCCCTCAGAACCTTGTAGAATATTTTGTTTCATATTATGATTATTATCAACCCGAAGCATATATCCCAAGCTCAGGAACATATATTGAAAAGGATTTATCAATAAATGAGGAAATTGAAAAATATAGACTAAGTACTACATCAGCTTTACTTTCAGGAAGAAAAGATGTTATAGTGGTAGCTTCAGTTTCATGTATATATGGAATAGGTAATCCAGATGATTTTCATGAAGGAATTATTGAATTAGCAGTTGGAAGTACAATTAATAGAAATGAATTTCTTCTTCAATTAGTTCAAGCACTATACTCAAGAACAACTTCTGAATTTAAAAGAGGAAATTTTAGGGTCAATGGTGATACAGTTGATATATTTCCTGGCTATAATGATATTATATACAGAGTGCATTTTTTTGGTAATGAAATAGAAGAGATAGAAAGCTTAAATCATGAAAATGGTAATATTGTAGATAGTTTATCAGAAATAAGATTATTTCCAGCAAGTATATTTATTGCATCTAAAGAAAAAATTAATGAATCTATTGAAGAAATACAAGATGATTTAGTAAATCAAATTGAGTTTTTTAAAAATAATGAATTAAACCTTGAGGCTAAAAGAATTGAGGAAAGAACAAATTTTGATATTGAGATGATAAAGGAATTAGGATATTGTTCAGGAATTGAAAATTATTCAAGATATTTTGATAGAAGAAAAGAAGGTACAAGACCATTTTGTTTACTTGACTATTTCCCGGAAAAATTCTTAACAGTAATTGATGAAAGTCACGTAACACTTCCACAGGTAAGAGCAATGTTTGGAGGAGATAGATCCAGAAAAATTAATTTAGTGGAGTATGGATTCAGATTACCTGCAGCAATGGATAATCGACCTTTAAAGTTTGAAGAATTTGAAGCAATAAATTATCAAACAATTTATGTAAGTGCAACTCCAGCTGATTATGAATTAGAACAGTCAGAAGGAATCATTGTAGAACAAATAATAAGACCAACAGGATTATTAGAGCCAACTATACTAATTAGGCCAATAAAAAATCAAATTGATAATCTACTAGAAGAAATTAGAATTAGAATAATTAAAGATGAAAGAATACTTGTTACAACGCTAACAAAAAAGATGGCAGAAGAGTTTAGTAAATATTTAGGAAGATTTAATATTAACTGTAGCTATATCCATTCTGATGTAGACACTATAGAGAGAGTTCAAATACTACAAGCACTTAAATTAGGGGAAATAGATGTACTTATTGGTGTTAACCTATTGAGAGAGGGTCTGGATTTACCTCAAGTTAGCCTTGTAGCTATAATGGATGCGGATAAAGAAGGTTTTCTGAGATCTGAAAGAGCGCTAATTCAAACATCTGGAAGAGCAGCAAGAAATTTAAATGGTCTGGTAATAATGTATGCTGATAGAATAACAAAGTCAATGCAAAAGACCATTAATGCAACAAATAGAAAGAGATCAATACAAGAAGCTTATAATAAGAAGTTTAATATAACTCCAAAGCAAATTGTAAGTAAAAAAAATAATGCTTTAATGGAAGAATTAAATCCTCATAAAATTAAAAAAATTGAAGTTGTCTCAAATGAAATAATTCCAGATGATCTAAATGAAAAAGAAATTAAAGATCTAATTAAAAAGACTAAAAATCAGATAAATAAAATGGTGAAAAAATTAAACTTTATTGAAGCAACAAAGATGCGAGATAAATTATTTAAACTAGAGGCGAAAATTAAGTAAAAAAAAAGCAGTCTATAAAGACTGCTTTTTTACTTATTGATACAATGCTAATTAAGCGCCGACAATAGATTTGGCTACTGGTCCTTTTTCACCTTCAGCTGCTTCAAAAGTTACTGATGAACCCTCCTTAAGAGTTTTGTATCCATCAGATTGAATTTCTTGAAAATGTGCAAAGTAATCAGTTCCATCTGAACCTTCGATAAAACCATAACCTTTGCTAGAGTTAAACCATTTTACTGTTCCTTCCATAATTGTTTATTTAATTTAATTAATAATGCGTGGGAACAACCCCACAAAAACTTTGCAAATATAATTAAATTATTTAAATAAAGACTAAAAAGTGGATTTTGATGCTAATAAGGTATTCTTTAGTAGCATAGCGATGGTCATAGGTCCTACACCACCAGGGACAGGTGTTATATATCCGCACTTTTCTGAAACATCTTTGAAATTTACATCTCCTACTAACTTCCAACCTGATTTTGTAAAGTCAGATTTCACTCTAGTAATACCTACATCTATTATGCAAGCTCCAGGCTTAATCATATCTTTAGTAATAAAATTAGCTTTACCTAAAGCAACTATTAAAATATCAGCTGAAAGACAAATTTCTTTTAAGTTAGTAGTTCTACTATGAGCAAGAGTAACTGTAGCGTTACCTGGGTTGTTTTTTCTTGACATCAAAATACTCATTGGAGTTCCTACAATATTACTCCTTCCTAACACAACACAATGCTTGCCACTAGTATTGATATTATACCTAGAAAGAAGCTCTATAATACCTGCAGGAGTAGCTGAAACAAAAGTTGGTAAATTAAGAACCATATTCCCGATATTAAGTGGATGAAAGCCATCTACATCTTTATGAGGAAGAATTGATTTTGTAATTAGATCTTCATCAAAAGATTCAGGTAAAGGTAACTGGACAATTAATCCATCTATATTTTTGTTTATATTAATTTTATTAATCTCTTCTAAAAGTTGTTCTTGAGTGATATTATTATCTAATCTTATTAAAGTAGACTCAAAACCTACTTTTTCACAAGCTTTAACTTTTGCATTAACATAGGTTTGACTAGCACCGTTCTCTCCAACTAAAATTGCAGACAGATGAGGGCGCTTTCCATTATTGCTTATAATTTTTTTTACCTCAAGAGAGATTTCTTCTTTTATAAGAGCTGATATTTTTTTTCCATCTAATATTTTCATATTATAATTTTGGCATATTATTTCCCTGCATCATTTGCATCATTTTTGCCTTACCTCCTCCTTGCATCATCTTCATCATTTTACTCATTTGATTAAATTGTTTAATAAGCTGATTTATCTCTTGAACATTAGTTCCACTTCCCTGAGCAATTCTTTTTTTTCTACTTCCATTTAATAAAGTAGGATTACTTCTTTCTTCAGCAGTCATTGAATAAATTATTGATTCAATCCCTTTGAAAGAATCATTATCAATATCAGTATCTTTTATAGATTTACTAACTCCAGGAATCATAGAAGCTAAATCTTTAATATTTCCCATCTTTTTAATTTGTTGTATTTGACTTAAAAAGTCATCAAAACCAAATGTATTCTTAGCTATCTTTTTTTGAATCTTTCTGGCGTCTTCTTCATTAAATTGTTGTTGGGCTCTTTCTACTAAAGAAATTACATCACCCATTCCAAGAATTCTACTTGCCATTCTATCAGGATAAAAAACATCTAAGCCATCCATTTTTTCAGAAGTACCAATAAACTTAATGGGCTTATCAACGACTGATCTAATTGTAAGAGCAGCTCCGCCTCTGGTATCTCCATCTAGTTTAGTTAAAACAACTCCGCTATAATCTAACGTATCATTAAACGATTTTGCCGTATTTACTGCATCTTGCCCTGTCATTGAATCAACAACAAATAGAGTTTCATGTGGCTTAACTTGATCCTTAATAGTTCCAATTTCATTCATCATATGCTCATCAATCGCTAACCTACCCGCGGTATCAATGATAACAACATCTTTAGCATTTTTTCTGGCGTATGAAATGGAATTATTAGCAATATCAACCGGGTTTTTATTATCTATTTCTTTAAAAACATCAACCCCTACTTCTTCAGAAAGGACTGTAAGTTGATTAATTGCAGCTGGTCTGTAAACATCACATGCTACTAAAAGTGGTTTCTTATTATGCTTATTTTTAAGATGTAATGCTAACTTACCACAAAAAGTAGTTTTACCAGACCCTTGTAATCCAGCTACTAAAATAATAGTAGGCTTAGAAATAAGATTCAGATCCGATTTCTCACTACCCATTAAAGTAGCAAGTTCATCCTTCATAATTTTAGTTAATAAATCTCCAGGTTTCAAAGAAGTAAGTACTTGTTGACCTAAAGCTTTAGTTTGAACATTGGAAGTAAACTCTTTAGCAGTTTTAAAATCAACATCAGCAGAAATTAGAGCTTTTCTAATTTCTTTCATTGTTTGAGCTACATTTATTTCAGAAATACTCCCCTGTCCCTTAAGTACCTTAAAAGCTTGATCTAATTTATTTGATAAATTTTCGAACATTGTTTAAAAAATTTAATTATTAAAAATTGAATTAACAAACTCTTTACTGTTAAATAGTTGTAAATCATTGATTCCTTCACCAACTCCTATGTAACGAACAGGTATATTAAATTGATCCGATATACCAATTACTACTCCTCCCTTAGCTGTTCCGTCAAGCTTAGTAAGAGCTAAAGAATTAACTTTAGTAGCTGCTGTAAACTGTTTTGCTTGTTCAATAGCATTTTGCCCTGTTGATGCATCTAAAACAAGCATAACATCATGAGGAGCATTTGGAATAATCTTATGCATAACATTTCTAATTTTAGTTAATTCATTCATTAAATTAATTTTATTATGCAACCTACCTGCTGTATCAATAATAACTACATCAGCCTTTTTAGCTTTTGCAGATTGTAAAGTATCAAATGCAACTGAAGCTGGATCAGATCCCATATCCTGCTTAACAATATCAACACCAACTCTTTCCGCCCAAATTGATATTTGATCAACTGCAGCAGCTCTAAATGTATCCGCTGCACCCAGGACAACTTTCAGACCAGCTAGCTTAAATTTATGAGCTAACTTCCCAATTGTAGTTGTTTTACCTACTCCGTTAACACCAACAACCATTATTACATAAGGATCATTAGTTTCTGGAACAATAAAGTCTTTACTATCCTCATTATTAAACAAATTAGATATTTCATCCTTTAAGATAGTATTTAAATCTTCTGCATTTATATAATTATCTTTTTTTACTCGGATTTCAAGATTATGAATAATCTTTAAAGTTGTTTCAACACCTATATCAGAAGTTATTAAAACCTCCTCAATATCGTCTAAATCATTTTCATCAATCTTAGATTTACCAATAACTTTTTTTGAAAGTTTCTCAAAAAAACTTTTCTTAGTTTTTGCTAAGCTTGATTCAAGTTGATGTTTATTATCCTCAACAGCCTTAACTGATTTATTTTCTCCAGTAAAAATATTTTTTAACTTATCAAATAATGCCATTTACTATAATATATTTAAAAAAAAAGCTTCTTTCAAAAATAGAAAGAAGCTGAATATTAAACTAAAAAATATTTAATTACTTTTTAGATAAAAATTCATTTACTTTTTCTTTTGGAACTATCTCCGATTTAAAAGAATATGAACCATTTGTATTTTTAACCATTTTTACTGCCTTCGTGAAAGCTTTAGCTCCTTTTTTTTGTAATGATGCTACTGTTTTTTTTGCCATTTCTTTTTATTTAATTTCTTTGTGTAAAGTCATTTTCTTTAGAATAGGATTAAACTTATTTAACTCTAGTCTATCTGGAGTATTCTTTTTATTTTTAGTTGAGATATAACGAGAAGTTCCAGGCTTACCGCTTGCCTTATGCTCTGTACACTCAAGAATAACCTGTATTCTATTTCCTTTTTTTGCCATTTTTTCAAAATTTATTGGACTGCAAATTTAATTAATTTTTACAAATGTAATACAAGAGTCATGTCTTTTTTATATTAATAAATAACAAGTCGTCTCTGATGACAAAATCTTTTTTATCAATACTACCTAATGATAACTCTTGCCAATCTGATGAGGGGAAGATTCTCTTTTCATTTATTCCAATATTAAAGATTAAAGGCATGTCAAAATCATTTATCGCATTCCATCTGTAAATCAAAGAATAACTTCTACCTTTTTTTTGAAATTTATATTCAAATTCAGGGATATCTTTATGAGATAAATATTGCTCAAAAATTTTACTTAGATCAAGATTAAAAAATCTATTAAAATAATTTATCACCTCTACACCATCTAAGGTACTATGTTTTTTTTGTATTGCTAATCCTTTAATTCCAGCAAACCACAAAGAATCGTTATTAATTACATTTCTAAGAGTATTAAGCATTAACGAACCTTTACTATACATATCACTACTTCCTTTACAATTAACATGGAAATCACAAATTACAGCTTTATCATTTATAACTCTATTTTTCTGATTATTTACATATTCTAACATTTTCTGATAACCATACATGCATTCTACATAAAGAACTTCTGAGTAAGTACAAAAACCTTCATGAACCCACATATCTGCAATATCATTGGAAGTAATACTATTCCCCCACCATTCATGTCCAGTTTCATGAACAATTATAAAATCAAAATCTAAATCAGCAGTATAGTTTGTATTGCCATTATATCCTGGTAGATAATTATTTCCATACGCAATAGCACTTTGATGCTCCATTCCTAAGTATGAAGATTCAATAAGAGCATAACCATCATTTAAAAAAGGATAAGGACCAAAATATTTTTCAAAACATTCAAGCATAGGCTTTACTTGTTTAAAATGATTTTGGGCTTTTTCCTTATTGTAAGAGAGCACATAATAATCTAAGCTCAACGTATCATTTTCTCTTAGCAAAACATCACTAAAATGAATATAATCTCCAATATAAAGAGTTACATTATATGAATTAATAGGATAAGAAACAAACCAAGAGGACTTCCTACTTAATACATTATCAATTGTAAATATAGAATCTGAAATTAAATTACCATTAGATATTATTGGCCATTTTAAATTTGAAGTAATGGTAATTCTCATACTATCAGGCTCATCAGACTGATGATCTTTACAAGGCCACCATGAACTTGCTCCTAAACCTTGACAAGAAACTCCAATTAAAGGGTTACTATTATCATCTATCTGCCAAGAAAAACCCCCATCCCAGGGAGGATTTTTAGCAACTTGAGGCTTTCCATAATAATTAAATTTTACAATAATTTTCTCTCCTTTAATTATTTCTCTAGATAAAGAAATAAAAACTGCATTAAATTCTCTGTAAAATTGTAGTTGCTCATCTTCAAATTCGATTGAAATAATTTGCAAACTACTTGATAAATCAATTTGTAAGGATTGAAAGTTTGTTTTTGCTAATAAATATATTTCATTTGAAGATTCATCCAAAATATTTTCCCGACAATCAACTACCACGTCTAAATCATAAAAAAATACGTCATAAGCAGACCTTAATGATGAAAGATTCCCTCTTAAACTATCTCCTCGAGAATAAGTCTGAGATAAAAGAATAGTACTCAAACTACATAAGAAAATGCAGCAGATTAATCTTTTCATTAATAGGAATTTTTTATTATCTAGAAAGATCTATTGAACAATTAATTGAGTCAAGAGTACCAGGAATTAATTCAAAAGAGAATATTACATCCATATTTCCAATTGAATCGCTCAAAAAACCATTACCCTGAATATCAACAGTAATGTCAAGAGGTAAATTATTTAAATTAATTTGAGCTTGAAAAGGCTGAGGTTCAATATTAAAAATACCAGCATTATTAATTGAAGCAACAATATTGTTTTCTCCTGCCTGTATATAAATATATGAAGAGGAATCAGCCATAACAGTAACTGAATCTGGCAATTCTTCATCTAAAGAAATAATCTCGTTACCAAATTGATAGTCTTCACACAATGGATTCATCACCCAAACCCCAAGAGAGTTATCTATATTAAAAAAATCAACCGGACCTAATTCATCACCACCGCTAGAAGATTCACAAGAGATTAAAAAAGAAAAAATTAAAAAAGTTTTTAAAAAGAAAGATAAATAAATTTTCATATCAATGTATTATTTAGTTAATATCATAGCACAATCGCTAGAGAAGTCAATAGAGGTAATTACTATATCAACAGAACCAGAAAAATTTAAGGCTAAAGTAGCCTCATTTGCTGATATTAGAAAACCAGTACCCGATACATCTACAGCTATATCTTGTCCTGTTGTTGGTTCGTTAAAAGTTATTACTGAAGGATTAACAGTCATGATTCCATCAGATGTGATTGATCCATTAATTTGAGTACCATTAAAGTCAATAAATAATGATGATTGTCCATTTGCTTGTATGTCAAGAGTAGATGGAAGCTGATCATTTAAAGAAATAGTAGTTAAACCCGCAATATCAATATCCTCACAGTTAGGCTCAAGATTCCAGATCCCTTGAGCTAAATCAATACTGTATTGACAGCTATTAGCATCCATAGAGTTTGCTTCAGGGTTAAAATTAAAAGCAGAAAAATCAGTACATCCTAAAATAGGAGCAATACACGAACCATCATCTGTGTTAGCAAGGTTATTATAATTTATAGAAATTGGGTCTGTACAGCCCAAAAGCTCCTTCTCACATGACGAAAATAGAATAGAAATCAGAGTAAGAAATATAAAAGGTATTAAGAGATTTTTCATAAAATATTTTTGTAAAAAAAAAGTTGCTATCAAATATAGCAACTTTTTTTATAAATTATAGTTTAAAAGTATTTAAACTAAAACATTTCCATTCTCAATTGCCTTTGATAACACTGAAGCAATTCCATTCTTATTTATTGTTCTAAGTGCATTTGTAGATACTTTTAATATTACCCATTCACCTGTTTCTGGAATAAAAAACTTTTTAGTTTGAAGATTAGGATAAAATTTTCTTTTTGTTCTTCTTTTTGAGTGAGAAACATTATTACCTACCATTACCTTCTTTCCTGTTATTTGACAAACTTTTGACATGTTTTCTTAAATTTTTGGTTCGCAAATATACAATCTAAAGTAAATTAAAAGAAATTTATTTATGTTTTTTTATTTCTTCGTATAACATCTCGAAAGCTTTATTTCTAACTTGAGTTATAATTAGCTCTCTATCCCCACTAAATAAATATTTACTTACTATATTATTTTCAGCAGTATTAATAGAAATAAATACTGTTCCTAGAGGGTTTTTTACATCACCTGCTGAGGGCCCAGCGTAACCAGTGGTAGAAATTGAAAAATCAGAATTAAATTTTTGTGCTATATTTTTTGACATTTTTTGTGCAACTTCCTTGCTAACTGATGTTAATTCTTCTATTAATTTATGATTAATATCTAAGAAACTCTCTTTAATTTCGTTATTGTATGCAATAATTGCTCCTTTAAAATATGATGAACTGCCTGCAAAAGATGTAATCTTAGATGAAATAGCACCACCGGAACAGCTTTCAGCTACGGAAAGAGAATAATTATTATTATTAAAAAAATCATGGATTTTCTTAAACAAATCCACTTCTTCATTTTCAAAAACCACTAACTCTTTTAATTTAATTAATTCTTTACTAACTAAGTAATTTAACTCATCCTTGTCATATCCTGAGCAGCTTAACCTTAGCCTAACTAAACCTGGCTTAGGAAGATAGGCCAATTTTAACTTTGCATCAAGATTTTTTTCCCAGTCAAATAGCATATTAGCTAATTGAGATTCAGGAATATTCCTAACAAAAACTGTTTTATGTAAAATATAGGGCAATTTAAACTCTTGTTTAAAAGATAGAAGAAAATTATTTAATAAATATTTCATTTCATAAGGAACTCCAGGAAGAGCTATAAGATGATTATGATTATTGAAATATAATCCAGGAGCCGTTCCAATACTATTTCTAAAAATCTTTGCCTTAGAAGGAACTAAAGCTTGTTCTTTATTTAATTGAGAGATCTCTCCCCTACCCTTACTTTTAAAAAAAGAAACTATATCAAATAAAACCTCTTTATTTTCAATTAAAGAATCATTGAAATAATCACATAATGCCAATTTAGTTAAATCATCATTAGTTGGTCCTAGACCTCCTGTAACAATAACTAAATCAGATCTATTAAGTGCAAGGGATATTGTACAAACTATATCAGATCTTGCATCTTTTATTGTATGGATATATTCACAACTGATACCAAAATCATTCAATAACTTTGAAATAAAGGTTGCATTAGTATTAACTATTTGACCAATTAAAATTTCATCAGCAATTGAAATAATTTCAGCTTTCATCTAAACTAATTAAAAAGCTGTTGTAGGTCCTGTTAAGTGTTTTCTTGGCTTTGGTCTAATACACATTACTGGAATCGGTGAGTTATTAATAATATATCTTGCAGTTACACTAATGTTATTAGAAAGCGACAACTCTTCTTTTTTTGTCATTATCATGATAATATCATTATCATATTTTTTTTCATAATTAAAAATAAAATCTCCAAGATTTTGTTTATTGTCCCCATCAATTATTTCTGCTGAGCAACTTACGCCTGCATTAATAATAAATTTTTCAACTTGATTAAGATTCTTCAATAGTTTTTCTCTTATCAAATTATTATCTTTAATAACAATTGAGACTAGTCTAATTGTAGCCTTCCATGATCTAGCATATTCAAGAGCATGAGTTACTTTCTCTTTTGTTTCTTTATCAAGATCAAGAGGTAAAATTATATTATTACATTCTTGGATATTATGATCTCCTTTAATAGTAATTACAGGACAATGAGCTAGCCTTACCACTCTTTCCGCATTAGAACCGATTACTTTTCTTACTATTGCCGTTGGAGCACCATTTGTTCCCATAATAATTAGATCACATGAAATCATTTCAGCAACATCATTAATCTGATCATATATTTTACCCTGGGATACAATAGGTTCAATTTCAACATTATACTGACTTTTAAAGCTATCAATAATATTGGATAACTTAGTATGAATTTTCTTTTTCAGCTCTGAGGATTTATCATCAAGAAATAAGTTATTGATTATACTTCTTTCTTCAATAACAGTTAATAAGAAAACTTTTGAATTATTAATTTCAGCAAATTTCAAAGCTTGCTTTAATGCTAAAATTGATTGTTCAGAAAATCCTATCGGAACTAATATTTTACTTGGCTTTAATGACATATAATTATTATTTTTACTTAAGCAAAAATACATATTAAATGAATAACTTTAAGGACAGTGAATTAATTATTACCCCTGATGGAAGAATCTATCATCTTAATCTAAAAGAAGAAGAAATTTCTGACAACATTATTTTAGTTGGTGACCCAGAAAGAGTAAGTAAGATATCAAAGAAGTTCGATTCTATATCTTATAAAATTCAACACAGAGAATTCATAACACATACTGGCTTTTATAAAAATAAGGCCGTAACTGTCATTTCAACAGGAATAGGAACAGACAATATTGATATAGTAATAAATGAATTAGATGCCCTCGTAAATATTGATTTTACTTCAAGAACAGAAAGAGCACATAAAAAGAAATTGAATATAATCCGTCTAGGAACTTCAGGCTCATTAAATAAAGAAATTAAAGTAGATAGCTATATTGTATCAGATTATGCTCTGGGTTTTGATGGCCTACCCTATTTTTATAAAAACAATAAAATTCTTATTAAAGAGGCATCAAAAGAATTTATCAAACATTCTGGCTGGAGTTCAAAACATGCAGAACCCTATATAATTGCAGTTTCTAAATGTCTTAAAGAGAAATTTAGTGATATTGATAGTGGAATAACAGCAACAGCTATAGGCTTCTATGGACCACAGTCTAGAGAATTAAGACTAGAATCTTCAATTCAAAAATTTCAGGAATCTATTCAGCAATTTAAATTTAAAAATAAACCAATTACAAACTTTGAGATGGAAACATCTGCTTTATATTTTTTAGGACAAAGTCTTGGGCATAACACATTAACAATATGTGCTATTATTGGAGATCGTGTAAATCAAAAGTATAGTAAAAAGCCTTTTGAAACAATAGATGGTTTAATAGATATCGTTCTCGAAAAAATTTAATTCTGAGAATTTAACTTTTCTAACAAAGCTTTTGGTGGAGAACAAGGTTTCTTAGTTTTAGAATTGACAAAAACTAAAATAACTGATCCTGTATTTAAAAGGACACCAATTGAATTAAAACATTCATAATAAAAAGTAATTTTTGTAGAAGGAAGTTCCAGTATAGTTGTTTTAATAGTAAGTTCATCATCATAAAAAGCAGGTTTTTTATATCTAATATGAAAATCTACAACAGGTAACTCAAAGCCATTTTCTTCTAAACTTTTATAACTTATCCCTAAAGACCTTAGCAACTCTACTCTACCAACTTCATAATACTGTGCGTAGACACCATAATAAACAAAACTCATCTTATCTGTCTCTGCGTATCTTACCCTTATCTTTGTTTCATTTGTATACATTTCACAATTTTATTAAAATTAAGAGATAAAAACAAATTCGAGAAATTTATTTTATTAACATTGTAAACATAATGAGATGCAATATTAATATCATGATAGTGTGCTTGATTTTTTTTAGTAGCTGTACTAAATTAATATCTATACAATCATTTGAGTCAGAATCTATTGAAGTTAAAAATGATATTGACAGTTTAATATATAAAATGATAATTCCATATCAGACAGAAATTGACAAACAAATGGACCAAAATTTATGTTATACAAAAAATGATTTATTAAAAGGAAAGCCCGAAAGCACATTAGGGAACTTTATTTGTGATTTATCATTAGAAACATCAAATAAACAAGCAGATGTATGTGTAATGAACTATGGGGGCTTGAGAAGTACTATTTCTGCTGGAAATATTACAAAAAGAGATATATTTAAAGTCATGCCTTTTGAGAATGAACTTGTCATTCTTGAACTTAATAAATTAGAGTTTTATCAAATGTTAGAATACTTAACAAAAAGAGGAGGAGAGCCGTTTTCAGGAATGGAAATTAATCAAAAGAATGATACAATTTTATATTCTATTAATAATAAAGATTTATTAAAAGAAAAATATATACGAGTTTTAACAACAGATTATCTAGCTAATGGAGGTGATAAAATGAGTTTTTTTAAAAATAAAAAGCAAAATCAACTTGGAATTAAATTAAGAGATGCAATTATTACATATTGTGCATCAAAAGATACAATTAATATCAATTTAGATAAAAGAATATCACTTAATGAGTAGTAGAAGAGAATTTATAAAAAAAACTGGGCTTAGCACTTTAGGAATAAGCTTATTAGGAAACTCTTTACTAGCTGATAATAGATTACAAAGACTAACTATTTTACATACTAATGATATGCATAGTCATATACATCCTTTTCAAAGTGGAAGAAATAAAGGTTTAGGAGGCATGGCTCAAAGATCAGCTTTAATTAAAAACATTAGAGAAGAAAATAAAAATGTTTTATTATTAGATGCTGGAGATATTTTTCAAGGCACACCTTACTTTAATATGTATAAAGGAGAACTTGAAATAAAATTGATGAGTCAAATGAATTATGATGCAGCTACAATTGGAAATCATGATTTAGATAATGGATTAGTTGGTTTAAAGAAACAACTAAAACATGCTAATTTCCCTTTTTTAATTGCAAATTATAATTTTGAAAATACAATACTAGAAAACACATTCTCACCATATAAAATTTTTGATAAAAATGGAATTAAAGTAGGTGTATTTGGAATAGGAATAGAATTAGATGGATTAGTACCAAAAAAATTATTTGGTAATACAAAATATTTAGATCCAATTAAAATAAGCAATAAATACGCAAAACTTTTAAAAGATAAACATAAGTGTGATTTAGTAATATGTCTTTCTCATTTAGGTTTTAAATATAAAAGTCAGAAAATATCAGATTTAAGATTAGCAAAGGAAACAAAAAACATCGACCTTATAATTGGAGGACATACGCATACTTTTTTAAAAAAGCCTGTGATTAGTAAAAATCTTGACGATAAAAATGTCATAATAAATCAAGTTGGATGGGGAGGTATAAATATTGGCAAGATTGATTTTGTTTTTCAACAAAATAATTACAAAATAAACTTGAAAAAAAGTTCGATTTTTGTGAAAAACAAATAAAAATTGTTTTTTTCATGGATATTTATAAGCAAAACTGTCAGGCTCTATATCAGGCAGAAACACACTGTAAAAAATAATACAAAGTCAAGTCCTATTTTTCTTTTTTATTAACTAATAGTTCTTCATATTTGTGTTTATTAAATTTAAGGTCTACATTAAAGTAACTGCAATTAACATGCACCTTTTTTAAAAAAGATGATAAGTTTAAACAAAGTATATTTTTTATAAATCCAGAAAGTTCAGAAGCAACCATGACACAAAAAAGTTATCAAGAAATTTGGGAAAGCTGTCTTACAATTATTAAAGACAACGTAACGCACCAGAACTTTAAAACATGGTTTAAGCCAATAAAACCTATAAGTCTTGTCACTAACATTCTTACTATTCAAGTTCCTAGTCAGTTTTTTTATGAGTGGCTTGAAAACAATTACATCACTCTACTAAAGAAAACAATTAAAAGAGAACTTGGAAAAGAAGCTAAATTAGAATACCATATAGTTCTAGAAAACTCTTCAGGCTCAAAACCATATGTTTCTAAAATACCGAGTAATGATCAAAAGACAGTAAGTAACTCCCCTGTTAATATGCCAATTAATATTAACAAAACATCAATTAGAAATCCATTTATAATTCCTGGTTTACAAAAAATAAACATTAATCCACAACTTAATCAATCATATACATTTGACTCCTTTATTGAAGGAGAGTGCAACAGATTAGCTAGGTCTGCAGGATTTGCTGTTTCTCAAAATCCAGGAGGCACGTCCTTCAATCCATTATATATTTATGGTAGTGGTGGTTTAGGAAAAACACATCTTGCCAATGCTATTGGAATTGAAGTTAAAAATTTACATCCAGAAAAGACAGTTCTATATGTATCGGCAGATAAATTTCAAACACAATTTGTCGATTCTATAATGGATAATAAGAAAAATGACTTTGTTCACTTCTATCAATCCATTGATGTGCTAATAATTGATGATGTTCAGTTTTTATCAGGAAAAGAAAAGACTCAAGATGTGTTCTTTCATATTTTCAATCATCTTCATCAAAATAAAAAACAAGTTATACTTACATCTGACAAAGCGCCTGTAGATATTATTGGAATGGAACAAAGATTACTTTCTAGATTTAAGTGGGGACTTTCTGCCGACCTACAATCTCCAGAACTTGAAACAAGACTAGCCATTCTTAAGAAGAAAATAAAAAATGATGGTATTGAAATACCATATTCTGTTGTTGAGTATATTGCATACTCCATCACAACAAATGTTAGAGAACTTGAAGGAGCTTTAATCTCATTATTAGCTCAATCTTCTTTAAATAGAAAAGAAATAACAATAGAACTTGCAAAAAGCATGCTTGACAAATTTGTTAAGAATACAGTTCGTGAAGTTTCTATTGATTATATCCAAAAAGTAGTATGTGATTATTTTGATATCCCTATTGAAGTAATGAAATCAAAAACAAGAAAAAGGGAAATTGTTCAATGTAGACAACTTGCAATGTTCTTCTCAAAGCAAATGACAAAAAACTCTCTTGCAATGATTGGTAAACATTGTGGAAACAAAGATCATGCAACAGTTCTTCATGCCTGTAAGACAGTAAATAATCTAGCTGACACGGATAAAAGATTCAAAGGATATATTTCTGACATTGAAAAAAGATTGACTATCTCTTAAATGAAAATCTTAATGGTTTGTCTTGGTAATATATGTCGATCTCCGCTGGCACATGGATTACTTCACTTTAAATCTAAAAAAATAACAGTAGATTCAGCAGGTACTGCAAATTACCATATAGGGAAATCTCCAGATCAAAGATCAATCGATATTGCAAAAAAGTATAATTTTGATATCAGCAAACAAGTAGCTCGACAGTTTACCTCAAAAGACTTTACTTTATTTGACAAAATATATGCTATGGATACAGATAATTATTCTAAAATCATTTCTCTTGCAAAAAATCAGAACGAGATAGATAAAGTCGATTTAATATTAAATGAAATAAGTCCAGGAAAATATCAATCTATTCCTGATCCATATTATGGTGGCAAAAAAGGATTTGAAGATATCTTTGATTTACTAGAAAAATCATGCAATCAAATTATTAAAAAATATGAAAATAGGTAAGCTATACTTAATCCCAACAACAATTAGCGACAACACAAAAGAAGAAACACTTCCTTCAAGCGTAAAAAAACATTTAGAAGAAATAAATTTCTTTATTGCTGAGAATATTAGGACATCAAGGAGATTCATTAAGAAAGTAATTCCAACAAAAAATATAGATAATATAATATTTCATTCCTACGGAAAAAATGACCATATTGATCTAGATAATGAACTATTACCATATTTACTAAAAGGTCTAGATGCTGGTATTATTTCTGAAGCAGGACTTCCTGCAATTGCAGATCCCGGATCAGATATTGTGGAATTTGCACATAAATTTAACATTAAGGTAGTTCCACTCTCAGGCCCATCATCAATAATACTAGCGCTAGTAGCGTCAGGGCTTAACGGACAAAATTTTGCATTTAATGGCTATCTTCCTATAAACTCTAAAGAAAGAAACCATAAAATCAAACAACTTGAAAAATTAGCTTTAAACAGTAGACAAACTCAAATATTTATGGAGACCCCTTATAGAAATAATAAATTAATAGAAGCAATCCTAAAAACCTGCAACTCTAAAACTAAGCTTTGCATAGCAGCAAACATTACAGCACAAAATGAAAACATCATCACAAAATCTATTGAAGAATGGAAAAGCTTAAGAATAAACTACGACAAACAACCAACAATTTTCCTTTTAGGATAAATATAACATTCTAACTAATTATTATATTTGTTAATATGATTGAAAATTTAAAAAATAAGATTCCAAAATTTTTACAAAACAAATATTTAATTATAATAATTCTGTTCTTAATATGGATTGCTTTTGTTGATAACAACAATCTAATTAAACAATATAAATTTAAGCAGAATATAAAATCTTTAGAAGAAAAAAAGCAGTTTTATATAAATGAAATATATAATGACAGTATAGAATTAAGTGATATTATAAATGACAGTAATAAAAGAGAAAAGTTTGCAAGGGAAAAGTTTTTAATGAAAAAAGAGAATGAGGATATTTATATATTAAGAAAAAAAGAAAATGAATAATCTTTTTAAAGATTTTAATAAATCTAAATCATCAGATTGGATAAATAATATTGAAAAAGAGCTAAAGGACAAATCTTTTAATTCGCTTTCTAAGGAGATTGAGGGTATTAAAATAAAACCTTTCTACCATTTAAATGAGCAAAAAAATTCAATTAAATTCCCTGATTACTGTGAAAACTTTCAGTTTATTAATGCTAAAAAAACTTCTGAAGCAAATACAAAAGCACTAGAAGCTCTTCATAATGGAATAACAGGTTTATGTTTTTCCAACCCCTCTAATTTAGAGGACCTGCTTAAAGGAATCTTAACTGAGCATATAAAAATTAATTTTATTAATTATGATAATGATTTCCTTAAAGAGTTAGCTGAATTTTCAATAAAAAATAAAATCTACGGCGCTATTCATGGAATTGAAAAAATTAATATTAATGGAATTAAAAACACCATTGTAGTTCCTGAATTAAGCTTAAGAAAACAAATAGATTTTGCAGTAAATAATGGAATAAAAATTAAAGAAGATATTCAATTTAGTTTCCCAACCTCAAGCAACTTTTTCTTTGAAATAGCTAAATTACGCGCCTTCAGAATAATATGGAAAGAAAAAACAGGGAAAAATCCATATATATACTCATCAACATCTTTAAAAAATAAATTAAAAAAAGAACATTATAATAATATCTCTAAATCAACTACTGAGTATATTTCTGCTTTATTTGGAGGCTCAGATGCTATCTTAATTTATCCCCATAATATTCAATACAATAAAACTGATAATTTCTCGGAGAGAATTGCAAGAAATCAGTTTGAAATATTAAAAAAAGAAAGCTATCTAGATAAAGTCATTGATCCAGCAAAAGGATCGTATTATGTAGAGTATTTAACTAACGAGTTTGTGAAAGATTATCTAAATGATAATAATAAAATATTTAAAAATAAAGAGAACATTAGATTTTGGCTATCAGCAGAAGAAATAAACATAAAATCTGAATATCAAAAAGATGATGTTAATAAAGTTAATCATATAGGCTTTATTGCTGGTAAACCACCATTTTTAAGAGGCCCTTATAGTACAATGTATGTTAACAAACCTTGGACAATCAGACAATACGCAGGTTTTTCTACTGCAGAAGATTCCAATAATTTTTACAAAAAAAATCTCGCTTCAGGTCAAAAAGGACTTTCAGTTGCGTTTGATTTAGCGACACATAGAGGCTATGATTCTGACCATGCAAGAGTTGAAGGTGATGTTGGAATGGCTGGTGTAGCGATTGATACTGTTGAAGATATGAAAATATTATTTAATGAAATTCCATTAGATAAAATCTCTGTTTCCATGACTATGAATGGGGCAGTACTACCAATACTTGCATTTTATATTGTTGCTGCTAAAGAACAAATGGTAGATTTAAAAGACCTTAAAGGAACTATACAAAATGACATTCTTAAGGAATTTATGGTAAGAAACACCTATATATATCCTCCAAAAGAATCAATTAAAATTATTGGTGATATTTTCAAATACACTTCAAAAAGCATGCCAAAATTTAATAGTATTTCAATTTCAGGATATCATATGCAAGAAGCTGGTGCTACTGCAGATATAGAACTTGCATATACACTTGCTAATGGCTTAGAATATGTAAGAACAGGTATTAATGCAGGCATGAAAATTGATGATTTTGCACCTAGATTATCATTTTTCTGGGGTATAGGCATGAATCACTTTATGGAAATTGCAAAAATGAGAGCAGCGCGAATATTATGGGCAAAAATTATTAAAAAATTTAATCCACAAAACCCTAAATCAATGGCTCTAAGAACTCATTGCCAAACAAGTGGATGGAGTCTAACCGAACAAGATCCTTTTAATAACATCACAAGAACTTGCGTTGAAGCAATGTCTGCAATCATGGGAGGAACACAAAGTCTTCATACAAATGCTCTAGACGAAGCAATAGCACTACCAACTGATTTCTCTGCCAAAATAGCTAGAGATACTCAGATATATCTACAAAATGATATAGGGATATGTGATACCGTTGACCCTTGGGGAGGATCATACTATGTAGAAAAACTAACAGAAGAAATAGCAGAGAAAGCATGGATGTTAATTGAAGAAATTGAGGCAATTGGAGGTATGTCTAAAGCAATTGAGACTGGATTACCTAAGATGAAAATTGAGCAGGCAGCAGCAAAAAAACAAGCAAGAATAGATAGCAAACAAGATAAGATTATTGGAGTTAATCTTAATAAATTAGAAAAAGAAGATCAAGAAATTGAAATACTAGAAGTTGATAATTCAAAAGTAAGAGAATCACAGATAAGAAGGCTTAATGATATAAAAAAAACCAGAAATAATAAAAATGTTAATTTAGCATTAGAAGAAATAACAAAATGCTGTAAGAACAATAAAGGAAACTTATTAGAACTTGCAATTATAGCAGCGCAAGAAAGAGCATCATTAGGAGAAATTTCTCAAGCTTGCGAAAAAGTTTTTGGAAGATACAAAGCAAAAAACCAAGTTATATCTGGAGTTTATAAAATGGAAATTAATAATAATAAAGTGTTTACTCAAGCTCTAGAAAAATCTAATAAATTTGCGGATATTTTTGGAAGAAGACCAAGGATAATGATTGCTAAAATGGGTCAGGATGGCCATGATAGAGGTGCTAAAGTTATTGCAACATCATTTGCTGATTTAGGTTTTGATGTTGACATAGGCCCTTTATTTCAGACTCCCGAAGAAGTTGCCAAGCAAGCAATTGAAAATGATGTACATATATTAGGGATTTCTTCATTAGCTGGAGGGCATAAAACATTAATACCTCAAGTTATCAAAGAAATAGCAAAATATAAAGATTCTAATATATTAATTATTGCAGGGGGAGTAATACCTCAAAGAGACTACAAATATCTTTATAGTAAAGGAGTACATGATGTGTTTGGCCCAGGAACGATTATATCTGAGTCAGCAATATCTATTTTAAACTCTTTACTAAAGAAGTAATTTATTTAATTCTATATCTTAATCCTAAATAAAGGACTCTACCCATTACAGGAGCCCAAATTAAAGAGGCATCAAAATTTTCACTTGAAGGATCATAATTATATATAATAGGATTTTCTTGAACTGTTGAGAATAAGTTTTCTGCCCCTGTGTAAACCTCAAATTCTTTCCATTTTCTTGTTATTTGTGTGTTAAATAAATTAAATGGGTTGGAAAACTCTTTATTAATCATGCTGTGATTAGGTATTCTACTTTTACCAATATAATTACATGTAAAATCAAAGATCCAATTTTCATCAAAATCAGAATAAGAAAAATTAAGCAGAGCTCTTTCTCTAGGAAGTAGAGGGACTTGCATTAAAACATCAGAATATGTTGATTTAACATCATTAATTTTATAAGCAAGCTTAAGATCAAATCTATCAATTAACTCATAACTAAAATCAATCTGAAGAGAATTAGCAAAAGATAAATCCTGATTTAAGTTACTAAAAGAAAGTATATTTTGATCCTCAATATTAACAACTACTTGATTTTCAAAATCTGTTCTATAAAAATCAAAATTAAAGCCAGCCTCTCTTTCCAAAATCTTAAAATTAGTTGTGATATTAAATCCATAATTCCACGCTATTTCAGGACATAAAGCATCCTCAAAAATAATATCTCTATTTGATGCTAATAATGAGATATTGTCAGTGATTGGGTTAGCAATTCTTAATGATCTTCCTGCACTAAGTCTTAAGGCAGTATTTTCTGATGGATTATATTTTAAATTAATTCTAGGAAGAATATATACTTTTTCAGTTTTATTATAATAATCACTTCTGATTCCTGCAGTTAAGCTAAGAGATTCTCCCCAAAGATAATTATACTCAGAAAATAGTCCTGTCATAAGATCAACACGACTTTGCATGAGCGAACTATAAAGACTTAAATTTTGACTAGAGTTTAAATTATCACTCATTCTATCAGCATAATAGCTAATACCATATTTTAATTTATGCTTGCAATCTAAAATAAAAGTCTGTCTAATTAAATTTAAAAATACACTCTCCTGTAAACCTTTGAAATCTTTAGATCCAAATTTTGCATCTTGACTATGTGTTCTAAAAGAAGTTTGAAGCCCTAGACTTTTACCAATTTGCTCAGGCATAATAAATCCTGTTTTTGAAGAAATTTCAATAAGTTTATTTTCTATATCAACAAGAAATGGATTATTGATCTCAGATATTGTACCTCCAACTCTGTCTTCTACAAAACCTCTTATAAAAAACTGCATACCAAGTTTTGAATTACCAACATATTTCCATCTATTCAGAAAGTTAAAATGAGAAGTTTTTGGCATATCTAAAAAATTATCATTATTCCTATCGTGGTCAATACCATGGTAAGATACATGAGTAAATAAGTTACTTTGCCAATCTCCATTTCTCTTAGAAAGAATAAGGTTATTTTCTATCTTTCCTTCACCGTTTACATAAAAATTTAAGAATAATTTATCTGCATTTTCAGGATTAAAATATTGAAGATTAATTTGTCCGGTAAATGATTCAAAACCATTAACTACTGACCCACTTCCTTTAATAATTTGAATACTTTCTATCCAAGACCCCGGAACATGACTAAGACCATATGAATTAGAGAGACCTCTAATTAATGGCATGTTTTCATGAGTTACCTGAGTATAAATACCATCTAAACCTAACATTTTAATCTTTTTCGCACCGGAAACACCGTCATTAAATGCAACATCAACACTTGCATTAGTTTCAAAACTTTCAGACAAATTACAACAAGCAGCTTTTTCTAATTCTTTGGTTGATAGTGTTTGAATATTGAGAGAATTAATTGTTGAATAACGTGATGCAGTCTGTTTACCTTTTATATTAACCTCTCCTAACTCTAATGAAGAAGATAAATAAAATATAAAAAGATCATCTACAAATTCCTGGCTAATTAATTCATAGCCAACATAACTTACTTTTAGAGTAGCTGGAAATGATATTGCCTCTGGAAGCTGATAATTTCCAAAATCATCAGTTACAGTACCAACTTGTGTATCTTGCCAATAAACATTAGCTCCAAATACTGGTTCATAAGAACCATCTTTTAATAATTCAAATACTTTACCATTAACATTTTGAGAAAATGCATTAGCAATAGAACATACACAAAGGATTATTATAAATAAATTTTTCATTTAATTTTAGTTTTTTTTAATTTAACAAATACTTAATTACTTACGGAGTTAAACTAAAATTACTAGATAATAAATGATTGGATTTTAGATAGAGTAGGTTTATAAATAAGACTAATAGGAATATCATATACTAGTCTAAAAGATGATAAGATTATTTCTTTTTTGGGAAGAAAAGAAAAGAAATTTACAAAATTTACGTTGAGTTTAAAATCAACTTTTTCTAATAATAAAGTTTGAAAAGAAAATTTTAAATTAGATAATTCTTTTTCACACATGTCACTAAATGAAGTACAACAGGACTTTTCAAGCTCTAATATACAGCAGGAAACAGTATTAACACTGCTATTATTAAAGGAATTATCCTCAACATGACATTGATCATTAACGTTACCAAGATATAAAGAAGTTTCTTGATGACAATTAAGCTTAGAGATATTAAATCCTATACTAATTAATAGTACAAAGAAAGCAAGCATACAAACTAAGATATTTTGAAAAATTTTAAACATTACAAAAACAAATTTAGTTAAATTTCTTTAAACTAAAATCTAAAATAGTTTTAGTGATAATTTCAACTGCATCTAAAAGTTGTGTTTTATTTATAACTAATGGAGGAGCAAATCTTATAATATTTCCATGAGTAGGCTTAGCTAACAGACCATTATCTCTAAGGAGCATGCATATATCCCATGCAGTAGAACTATCTTCAGAATCATTAATTACAATAGCATTGAGCAGTCCCTTACCTCTAATTAAAGTAACTAATTTACACGAAGAAAGTCTATCGTTAAGTTCATCTCTAAATAAATTACCTAAAACAAATGCATTCTCAGATAAATTCTCATCTACAACAACTTCAAGGGCAGCTTGAGCAACTTTACAAGCAAGTGGATTACCGCCAAAAGTGGAACCATGCTCACCAGGCTGAATTGTAAGCATCACTTCATCATCAGCTAAAACAGCAGATATTGGCAAAACTCCTCCAGAAAGTGCTTTGCCTAAAATCAAGATATCTGGTCTTGCATCTTCATAATCAGTTGCAAGCATCTTACCGGTTCTAGCAATACCTGTTTGAACCTCGTCAGCAATAAATAAAACATTATATTTAGTACATAAAGTACGTACACCAGATAAATAACCTGGATCAGGAACAACCACACCTGCTTCACCTTGAATAGGCTCAACCATAAATGCAGCAACATTCTCATCTTGGAACTCCTTTTCTAGTGCTCCTAAATCATTATATGGGATTAAATGATAACCAGGCATATAAGGGCCAAACCCTTCATAAGAAAGAGGGTCATCAGAGCTAGAAATAGCAGCTAGTGTTCTACCCCAAAAATTTCCATTAGCAAAAATAATTTTTGCTTTATCTTTTTCAATCCCCTTGTGTAAATAACCCCATTTTCTTGCAAGCTTATTAGCCGTTTCGCCTCCTTCAACTCCAGTATTCATTGGTAATACCTTGTCATAACCAAAAAGTTTAGTAATGTATTCTTCATAATCACCTAATACATCATTATGAAAAGCTCTTGAAGTAAGTGTTAATTTAGAAGATTGACTATTTAATGCATCTAAGATTTTAGGATGACAATGTCCCTGATTAACAGCTGAATAAGCAGATAAAAAATCAAAATATTTTTTATTATCTACATCCCAAACAAATACTCCTTCACCTTTAGACAATACTACTGGTAAAGGATGATAATTATGTGCTCCATACCTACTTTCTAAGTCTATAAACTTCTTAACATTACTCATCTGATTATTTTTAATTTGTCAAAGATAATGCTTTAATCTAATTATAACTAAGTTTGTGATATGCCAAGACCAAATAGACGAAAAAATATTTCTTTAGAAAATATTGAAATCATAGACACAGCAAATAAAGGAAAATCTGTAGCTAAACATGATGGAAGAATAATTTTTGTTAATGGTGGAGTTCCTGGAGATATTTGTAACATAACTGTATTTAAAAAAAGAAAAAAATATTGGGAAGCTAATATTGATGAAATTATTAAAAAATCAACATCACGTATTGAGCCTGTTTGTGAGCATTTTGGATCCTGTGGTGGATGTAAATGGCAAAATATGAAGTATTCTAGCCAATTAGAATTTAAGCAAAATGAAGTGCTTAATCATCTAACAAGAATTGGGGGAGTTTCAGTAAATGAATATGAAAAGATAATTGGAAGTAAAAGTGAATACTTTTATAGAAATAAGATGGAATTTACATTTTCAAATAAAAAATGGCTTACTAATGAAGAAATTTCAGAAAATAAAATAATAGAAAACAAAGATGCCTTAGGCTTTCATGTTCCTGGAATGTTTGATAAAGTAATTGATTTAAAGAAATGTTTTTTACAGAAAGAACCATCAAATAAAATTAGAAATGCTGTCAAAGAATTTGCTGATAAACATAAATTTGATTTTTTTGATTTAAGAAATCAAAATGGACTTCTAAGAAATTTAATAATTAGAACATCATCGACTAATGAATTAATGGTCTTAGTGCAGTTCTATAGAAATGACAGCAAACAAATTGAAATGCTAATGGATTTCTTAAAAAACTCATTTAAGGAAATAACTTCTCTCTTATTTACTGTAAATCAAAAAGCAAATAATACTTTATATGATCAAAAAATCATTTGTTTTGATGGTAAAGATCATATAAGTGAAGAAATTGATGGACTAATTTTTAAAATTGGACCTAAATCATTCTTTCAAACAAATTCTGATCAAGCAAAAGTATTATATAGAAAAACAAGTGAGTTAGCTAATATTTCAGAAAATGATGTAGTGTATGATTTATATACGGGCACAGGAACAATAGCTCAGTTTATAGCTAAAAAAGCAAAATTAGTTGTGGGAATAGACTCTGTTGAAGAAGGAATTATTGCTGCAAGAGAAAATGCAACATTTAATAAAATAACAAACTGTAAATTTTATACTGGTGATATGAAAGAAATATTTACAGATGAATTTATTAAACAAAACTCACAACCTGACATTATAATTACGGATCCACCAAGAGACGGTATGCATAAAAAAGTTATCGAACAGATACTAAACATATTACCAAAAAGAATTGTTTATGTAAGCTGTAATTCAGCAACACAAGCTAGAGATTTAGCAATTTTAAAAGAAAACTATATCGTTTCAAAGATTCAAACTGTAGATATGTTCCCACAAACCCATCATGTAGAAAATATAGCTGTTTTAGAGCTAAAATAGAGATTATAAAATGGATAAATTTTGGAGAAAATTAAAAGAATTATATGATTTAAACCCAATATTATTTGGACTATTATTATCTCTAGATTTATTAATTATCTTAGCTTTAATAATGTATCTTTTTTAGCTATCTTCATTAATAGTCTCAAGTATATTTTGAATCTGTAATAATAGAGATTGATTTTCATTATTATTAATAATAAAATCTGAGAGATCTTCTTTATTAGATTGTTCCATTTGATTGTCAATAATTTTCATAATATCCTTTGTGCTTTTATTATCTCTTTTTTTAATTCTTTTAATTCTTAAATCTAAATTTGAGGAAACACAAATAATAAAGTCTAATTTCTTGTTAGCTCCAGTTTCAAATAATATAGCTGCTTCTTTAAAAATAATAGAAGAATTTTGTTGTTTACACCAAAGATCAAACTCAACATTCACATAAGGATGAATAATTGAGTTAATTTTTTTTAAGGCTTTAGAATTATTGAAGATTATATTTTTAAGAAATTCTTTATTAATATTATTATCAATAAAAACTTCTTCTCCAAAGTTCTCAATTAATGATTCTTGTAAAAATTTATTTTCCTTGACACATTTTTTTGCAATTAAATCAGCATTAAAAGAAGGGTAACTCATTTTATTAAGAATATTTGACACATAGGTTTTCCCAACTCCAATGCCACCAGTAATTCCAATTTTAATCATTTTTATTTAGTAAATTAAAATAAAGATCTTCATAAAGAGGAAGAATCTTTGGCAAATCATATGTCTGTGACACCTTAAAGGCATTTTCCTTAAAAGAGGCTAAAAGTAAAGGGTCAGAAAATAATTTTAATATATCATCACTCATCTTTTTTACATCTCCTACGTTAGAAAGAAAACCTGTTTTTCCATCCAAATTTATTTCTGGCAACCCTCCGCTATTGCTTGAAATTACAGCAACTTTGCTTGCCATAGCTTCAAGAGCAACTAAACCAAAACTTTCAGTCTCTGATGGGAGAACAAAAACATCAGAGATTGATAAAACATCTTCAATGACCTTAAGTTTCCCAAGAAAGAAAACATTTTTAGTGATATTTAATGAACGACATAAAGATTCAGCTTTTACTCTGTCGGGACCATCACCAACCATTATTAACTTAGAGGGTATTTTTTCATTTACTCTTGCAAAAATCCTTATAACATCCTCTATTCTTTTTACTTCTCTAAAATTGGATATGTGTGTAACAATAAACTCCTCATTTGGAGCATATCGTTTTCTTGAAATAGTTGAAATTATTTTTTCATAGAGTCTCAAATCAATAAAATTAGGTATATAGTCTATCTTTCTATTTATATTAAAGTTATCATAAGTGACTTCTCTAAGGTTTTTTGAAACTGTAGTAACAGCATCAGAGCTATTAATTGCAAACTCTATTACAGGTTTAAAAGATTTATCTTTGCCAAGAAGAGTTATATCAGTGCCATGTAAAGTTGTTATAATAGGCAAATTAATACCATAAGTTGATAATATCTGCTTAGCACTTACAGCAGCAGATGCATGAGGGATAGCATAATGAACATGTAAGATATCTAACTTTTCATGAATTGCTACATCAATTAACTTACTTGTAAGATTCAACTCATATGGGGTATATTCAAATAATGGATAATTTGGCACACTAACTTCATGATAAAATATTCTATCTGAAAAAAGATCTAAACGAAAAGGTTGATCATAAGATATAAAATGAACATTATGACCTTTTTCAGCAAAAGCTACACCAAGCTCAGTTGCCACAACTCCACTACCTCCATATGTAGGATAACATACTATGCCAATATTCAGGTTATTCTTCATAAATTGGTGTTAAATCATTAAAATTTATTTTTTCAAATGTATCTATATTAATTATTTTTTCGTCAATTTTCTTATCTGTTTTAAAATTTAAATTATTCAAAGAATCAGATGAATTTATTAGATCATTATATTTAAAAATTAACTCCATAATATTAGTTCTTACATTTAAATCAAGTAATTTTTTATTTGAAGCATCTGGATGAATTCTGTTAGAAAGAAAGATGTAAATTATTTTTGTTTCAGGATCTACCCATGATAAAGTTCCAGTAAAGCCAGAATGACCAAAACTTAAATCAGAAACACATTTACATGTTGGCCCACCTTCTTGATGAGATAAGGCAGGCTTATCAAAACCAGCTCCTCTCCTATTATCTAATGTGCAAAACTGACAGCTTGTAAACCTATTAATAACATTTTTACTTAAAAATTTCTCTTCAGCATATTCCCCATGATTTAAATACATACTCATCAATTTAGCTAGATCATTAGCGTTAGAGAATAAGCCCGCATGACCAGCTACTCCTCCAAGCATAGCAGCTCCCATATCATGAACATAACCTTTAAGAAGTTGACCTCTAAACACAAAATCATTTTCTGTTGGAATAATTCTATCAAAAGCAAGTCTTTTTCTAGGCAAATACCCTAAGTTTTCCATACCTAATTTATCATAAAAACTTTTTCTTGTAAATTCTTCTAGACTAGTATTTGTAATATTTTCAATAATTGGCTTCATTAAATAAAATCCTAAATCACTATAAATATATTCACTTTTTTCTAGAAGATCAGAATCAATAATTTGCTGCATAATAGAATCAGGGTATGAATAATGAAGAAAAACAGAATCAGCTACCTCGATCGGGAATTCTAGGCTCCTAAATTTAGAATAAAGAGTATCTCTAAGTTTTAAAGTATTTAAAGCTGAATCTTTAGATAGTGTCTTTTTATAAAACGGAATCCAGGGTTGTAAACTAGCTTGATGAGCAAGAATATCTTTTATTAAAAGATTATGTTTATTAGAATTTTGAACATTTAAATAATAACCTAAATTGGCTTGTAAGCTAAATTTATTCTCATCAACTAGTTTCATTAAACTTGGAATAGTAGAAGCAATCTTAGTAATGGAAGCTAGATCATAAACATCAGAGTTCAGAACTTCTTGAACATTTTTGTAAGTATGAAATCCATAAGACTTATTAATAAATACTTTATCATCTTTTGCGATTAAAATCTGACAACCTGGGAATGCTTTTTGATTTATTGCATGATAAATAATACTATCTATTTCCCCCTCTAATCTATCACTAAAACCGATTTCATTAGCAGATACATAGGACATGCGTATTTTTTCAGTTTCAAGTCCATGATTAATTTTAAAATGTCGTGTATTTACAGGTAATCTCCCTTCTATTTTAACACCACCAAATATGGCTTGGGCAGACATATCCTGTGCTACTTTACTATTTTGATAAGAAAGAAGAAAAGCATCAAAATTATCAGTAAAAAGTAATGAATTGATACTATATGGATTAGCAAATACTGATAAAATAACTTTAGATTGCATTGCAATAGTTTGAATAAAAATATCTACTGACTTTGAAATCTTATAACTTTTCCAAGCATTTGCGTTAGATTTATGAACACTTACAATAACTAAGTTATACTTTGATAATTTATTTAATATAATTGCTTGTTCTTTTATGGAAGCATTAATATTAACACTAAAAGTATCTACACGAGAATATTTATTTAATGTTTGTTGAAAAAAGGTCCCCTTCTCTCCGATTGTTAAGCTTGCTATTTTAAGAGTGTCTAAATTCTTAAGAGGAAGAATATTATCATAATTCTGAAGTAAAGTTAATGATGATTTTACAAGTCTATCATTCAAAGATTCAGTATGCGCATTAATAATATTTTCTTTAATATCATACAGCTGAGTTGCCTTATAGTTATTTAACCCCATCCATTTTTTAGCTACTAATATTCGTTTACATTTCTCGTCAATATACTCTTGAGAAATGACACCTTTTTTAATTGCTTCTTTTATTTTATTTATAGCAAGCGGAATATTTTCAGCACATAATAAAACATCATTACCGGCTATAAGGGCTTGTAAATCTAAATCTCCTGGACTATATAAATCACTTACCGCCTTCATATTTAAACCATCTGTAAATTTTAAACCTTTAAATTGTAAATCTTCAGTCAAAAGACCATTAACAACTTTAGATGAAAGAGAAACTGGTAATGACTTATCCGGCTCTAGAGATGGAATATATAAATGAGCAGTCATAACACTTCCTAAACCATTATTAATAAGTTTTTTAAATGGCACAAGTTCAACATCTGTTAATCTTTTTTTGGTATGATTAACTACTGGAAGAGTTTTGTGAGAGTCTTGATCAGTATCTCCATGACCAGGAAAATGCTTAGCACAAGCTAAGATATTATTATCTTGTAAGCCGTTCATATATGCTAAGCTTAAGTTAGATACGTTTACAGGGTTCTCACCAAAAGATCGATTATTAATAATTGGATTCTTAGGATTAGAATTAACATCTACAACTGGAGCAAAATTAATGTGAACGCCTAATAACTTACATTGACGCGCTATCTCCTCACCCATTTCATAAATAAGACTACTGTCTTTGATTGCACCTAATGTCATTTGCCATGGAAATCGCAAGGCAGAATCTAAACGCATTGCTACTCCCCATTCTGCATCTATTGCAATCATTAAAGGAGTCTTTGAGATAGATTGAAAGTAATTTGTTAATCTAGCTTGTCTTTGAGGGCCACCTTGTAAGAACATTAAACCTCCAATATTATATTTTTTAATAATTTGGGATATTTTTTCCTTATACTTATCATCTTTATTAGACAAAACAGAAATCATAAACAATTGAGCAATTCTTTCTTCAGCAGATAAAGTCTTCATGATTTCATCTGCCCATTTAGAATCATTTACAATAAAAGGTGGAAGTTTACTATCTTGAGCTAATAAATTACAACTAAAGAAAATAACTGATAGAATTAAAAAAAATTTTAGAAGATTCATTAAAACAAAAATATAAATTGTTAGTACTTAAATTCTATAAACTATAATATTATCTTCCTTACTTATTAACGCCTTTTTAAAAAGATAAATTTTATAATTTTACAATAATATGAAAGCACCACAAATACCATCATTTTTTAAATCACAACAGATTAAAGATTTTAATTTTTTACCAAGATATTACAAAGAAAAAATAAATAAAAAAATTAAAAAAAAACACCAACATTCTTCTAAGATAAAATTTGAAAGAATAACAAATCCTTATACATTAAAAAGAAGAAATATTAAAATATTTTTTCTAATTATTATCCTATCTTTGTTAGCGTTCATCCTTTTGAAGTAATAAAAAAAAATACACATTGAACATTATACAATTATTACCAGAAAATGTTGCAAATCAAATTGCCGCAGGAGAAGTTATTCAAAGACCATCTTCTGTTGTTAAAGAACTTTTAGAAAACTCCTTAGACTCTGGAGCAACAGAAATCAAGTTATATATTCAAGATTCAGGAAAAACATTAATTAATATTGTTGACAATGGATGCGGGATGAGCTCTCAAGATGTTATTTTATGTATTCAAAGACATGCAACTTCAAAAATAAAAATCGCAGCAGATTTATTTAATATTCTAACAATGGGCTTCAGAGGAGAAGCTATGTCATCAATTGCTGCAATTTCAAATATAGAAATTGAAACAAAGCAATTAGATAATAATATTGGATTTAGATTAAATGTTGAAGGAGGAATTATTAAGGAACAAAAAGAATGTTCAACATTAAACGGAACATCTATAAAAATTAAAAATTTATTTTTTAATGTACCAGCAAGAAGAAAATTTCTAAAATCTGACAATATAGAAATGCGTCATATTTATGAGGAATTTTCAAGAGTAGCTTTAGCTAACCCAAATATAAAGATGCATTTGTCTCATAATAAACAAGAGATTTTATTTTTAAATGCTTCTAATTTTAGACAAAGAATAGTTAACCTTATTGGAATAAAAAAAAATGAGCAACTTGTTCCAATATTAGAAGAAACATCATTAGTAAATATCTCTGGGTTTATTGCAAAACCAAATTCAGCTAAAAAAACTAGAGGAGAACAATACTTATTTGTTAATGGAAGGTTCATTAAAAGTTTTTATCTTCAAAACGCAATATTCAAAGCTTTTGAAGGATTAATTGCTACAGATTATTTCCCTTCTTTTTTCATAAACCTTATAATTGATCCAAAAAAATTAGATATAAATATCCATCCCAATAAAACAGAAATTAAATTTCAAGATGAAAAAGCTATTTATTCAATTTTAAGATCTACAGTAAAAAGATCGTTAGGACAATATAATATTTCGCCAAGCATAGATTTTTTACAAGAGAATTCATTTAATATTAATTCTAACAGCAATACTCCAATCATTGAACCAAAGATAAATATTGACTCGTCATACAATCCATTTAATTCTGATGCAAAAAAAATTACTTCAAAAGAAATAAATACTAATATTAAATTTTTAGATGACAATCTATTAGATATAGATTATAAATTTTTACAAATAAAAAACAAATTCATTTTAAGGTTCTGTAACGATGAGATTATCTTAATACATCAAAAAAGAGCACATCAAAGGATCTTATTTGAACACTTTAAATCTAAAGAAAAAAATAAAAATTATTCTTCACAGATATTAGTTTTTCCGATTGAAATAGTAATGAGTAATAATGATATAGAAATAATTCAACTTATTTCAAAAGAATTAAAAGATATAGGATTTGAATACATCGCTAGTCATAAAAAATTAATAATTAAAGCAATTCCAACAGATTCACAAGAGAAAAATATAGAGAATTTGATAGAAACAATAATTGAACAATATAAAATAAGCAATAAAGTTAAGTTAGATAACAAACACAAAATTGCACTCGCACTCGCTTCAAGCATGTCTATATTGGAGACGCAAACACTTAATCTAGAAGAAATGAAAAAAATTAATTTGGAGTTATTTAAATGTGAAAGTCCAAGTATATCCCCATCAGGAAAATTAACAGTAATCAATCTTAATATGATTAATATTGAAGAAAAATTTAATTAATGTATCGTCCAAGTAGCTTTAGTCAATTACCTGAAATAGTAAAAAACTTATTAATTATTAATGGTTTGTTATTTTTTGCTACAATTTCTTTACAGAAACTTGGAATAGACTTAGTTAAAATATTAGGACTACATCAATTTCAATCGCCAGATTTTAGACCTCATCAAATAGTAACTCACTTTTTTATGCACGGAAGTCTAACGCATTTATTCTTCAACATGTTTGCACTTTGGATGTTTGGAAAAATACTTGAAAATGTTTGGGGAGCCAAAAGATTTTTAATATTCTATATTATAACAGGATTAGGGGCGGCATTAATTCACTTATTGATAACTCAATATCAAATTATTAGCTTAAGTAATCAATTCCCTGAATTACTAGATTTAGCTGTTGAAGGAAGATACAATACAGGAATTGGAATATCTAAAAGACTAACTCAATTAGTTATAACCCCAACAGTTGGAGCTTCAGGAGCTGTATTTGGGCTTTTATTAGCTTTTGGAATGTTATTTCCAAATACGCTACTTTATATTTATTTTGCAATACCTATAAAAGCAAAATATTTTGTAATGGTTTATGGCGCAATTGAATTATACTCAGGGTTGAGCAATAATCCTGCAGATAATGTTGCTCATTTTGCTCATTTAGGGGGAATGCTTTTTGGATATATTCTCATTAGATATTGGAAAACAAACTCAGACTCATTTTATTAAATGACATTAATTAAAGACATAAAATATAATTTTTATAATACTACTATTTTAAATAAATTTATTTACTTAAACGTAGCCTTATTTTTAATTTTCAATATACTAAGTGTTGTTTTTGGTTTATTTATGATTGACACTAGTAAATATGTTGTAAAATTTATTCTACCTTCAAACACACAAGAACTTATAACACAACCGTGGACATTAATAACATATATGTTCATGCATGAAAATTTCATTCATCTTTTCTTTAATTTATTATGGCTGCATTTTGGAGGAAAATTATTTTTAGAATATTTTAACGAGAAGCAATTTATCAGCACATATATACTAGGAGGTATTGCTGGAGGATTATTATTTATACTGGCATTTAATTATCTTCCAGCCCTAAAAGAATATAATTTAAATGCAAAGGCACTAGGCGCCTCTGCATCTGTGCTTGCAATTATGTTTGCAATTTCAACACATATTCCAAATTTCAAAATAACATTACCTTTCTTAGGATCAGTAAAAATCAAATATTTAGCATTTGCTTTTTTAATATTAGATATATTAAGCATACCTAAAGGAAATGCAGGAGGGCATATAGCTCATATTGGAGGTGCTATATTTGGATTCCTATATATTAAACAATTAAATAAAGGGTTTGATATTTCAAAAAACTTTTATCAACTATTTAGCAATTCATTTTTCAATAAGAAAACAAAAAAGAAAAAAAAGAATCAAAAAAATATAGATATTGTACTAGAAAAAATTTCTAAATCTGGATATAACAGTTTAAGTAAAAGTGACAAAGAATTATTATTCAAAGCAAGTGAACAAAAAAATTAACGTGAAACACTTTAATAAATTTCTCTATATTATAAATTCTCTAATTCTTTTTGCATTATTGTTAACATATTTAACTCCATTAATTGATCCTATTAATTTTTGGCCTATATCATTTATTGGTTTAGCTTATCCTATACTTTTATTTATCAATCTTTTATTTTTAATATTCTGGTTTTTTAGTTGGAAGAAATATTTTTGGGCAAACTTTATAATTATCTTTTTAGGGGTATCTCACGTTGAAAGTTTTATTGGAATTAATGAAATTGAAATTAATCAAAGTGTAAACTCAATAAAGATTTTGTCATATAATGTAAGGTTATTTAATAAAAATGAAAATATTAAAAAACAGGATATAGATAATAAAATAATTAAATTTATTAAATCCTATGATGCCCAAATTTTTTGTGTTCAAGAATTTGAAAAATCTGAGAACACTAAAATCCTTGAACATTTTTTTAACACTAAAATAAAAGATAAAATAAAATTACAAATATTTTCAGTTTATGAAGAAGTAAACTATGGGGTTATAAAAGATAATATCTGTGTATATAAAGATTTAAAAATTGATAAGGATACAATCAGGGTTTATAATATGCATCTTCAATCTAATTGGATTGATAGTATTAAATCTTCATTTCAAAACAGGAGTAATGAGGTGAAAATTATAAAAAAACATATCGAATCTTCTCCTTATAAAGTGATTTTATGTGGTGATTTAAATGATACACCAATTTCATACGCTTATAATAAAATTTCAAAAGACATGAAAGATTCTTTTAATAAATCGGCAAAAGGATTAGGTGGTTCCCACACAGAAATTCCCATGCTAAGGATAGACTATATTTTTACTTCTAAAGAAATAGAATCTTATGATTATCAAAAGCATAATATAAAGTTATCAGATCATTTCCCAATCAGCTGTAAAATATCTATTCCATAAACAATATACTCAATCTACTTATTAATTTAGAATGAGCTGTAAAAATATGATGTTATTTTTTTTCTGGGAGATCAGTAGTTCCTTGTAGAGATACTGCTGTTTTTTCTATTTTTAATTTACCTCCTGAATGAACTTCAATTACAAAAGTTAATTTACCAACTTCAATAATTTTTCCGTGAATACCTCCCAGAGTGACTATTTTATCATTGTTTTTTAATTGAGACCTATATTGACTTTCTTTTTTCTGCTTCCTGATTTGAGGACGAATCATAAAGAAATACATAACCAAAAAAATTAAAGCAAACATTATCAAAGATGCAGTTCCTGAGGATTGGGCTTGAAGTAAAATCATTTTTTTATTTTTTATTTAGCAATAACATTACCTCTAATAGTTAAAATCTTTGCATTTGGGATTGCATTAGAGATAACAGATACTTTTTTTGTTTGTGAGCCTAAGCGACCTTTACTATTAAATGTAACTTTAATTTCAGCTTTCTTACCAGGACGAATAGGATCTTTAGGCCACTGAGGAACAGTACATCCACAACTTCCTTTAGCAGAACTAATTATTAAATCAGCCATTCCTGAATTAGTAATTATGAATTTATGAGTAACTTTCTCACCTTCAATAATATCACCAAAATCATGCAGATCTTTATTAATTTCAAAAACTGGTTGTTTGTTACTTATTTTTTTCTGTTTAATTGATTGATTATTATTAATAAGTTTAGTTGATAATCTTTTTTCTTTGCTAGCAACTTTATTAATGCTATCATCACAAGATGATACTATCATTACAACAATTAAAATTAAATATTTATACATTATTTTTTTTTCAAAATTAAGAAATTACTGTAGACCTCTGCCTTTTTTATTGATCATATTTTTTTCTGTAAAGTCTTTAATGGCATTATCCAATAAACCATTAACAAACATTTTACTTTTTGCTGTACTGTAATACTTTGATATTTCTATATATTCATTTAAGGATACTTTTACAGGAAGTTCTTCCATCGTTAAAATCTCAGAAAAAGCCATTTTTATTAAGATCTGATCCATTAAAGCAATTCTTTCAAGATCCCAATTCTTAGACTTCTCTACTATAATTTTTTCGTAATTTTTATTTTGCTCTGCTGTAGATGAAAATAAATTAACAGCAAAACTTTTATCAGATGAATTTTTAAAAACAGTTTTAAGGTTATGAATTTTATTTAATTTAAAATTACCCATAATAATAGTTGCAACGAATGGCAAATCATCAATCCAATAAATACTCTTTTCCTCTAAAATATGATGAAGAACTTCATTATTTAAAATAAAATTATTTAGAGCCTGATTTATAAATCTTATATCTTCTTCTTGGCTACTCTCTTTTAGGATATATTTATTATATAAATCACTTTTAATAAGATCGATAAATACTTTTCTTATAATATCATGATCATTATCAAGCCAGTTACTTGAAACATTTTTTAATTTATCAAGCAACTTTTTATCTTTTCGAATCAACTTAAAAATAAAATTTTCAGTAAATTTTGTATTTGGATTTAAATCATCCGAGCTAGGAAGAAATTTATTTTTCCCATCTTCAAAATGATTTTCAGCAAACTTGCATAATTCAATTAAAAAACAAATTAATACATTATGAAGTACATTAATATTTTCAATATGATCTAATAATTTTTTTTCAGCGTTTGAAACATTAGTATCTTTAAGAGAAAAAAATGAGTAAAGCGATTGCATTACTTTTATTCTTATATGTCTTCTACTTATCATTTAATTATTTTTCTTTTCTAATAATATATCATTAGCTATTTTAAGAGCAGCTTCATAGCTTGTTAGACCTTCTAATTCAGATTTTCTTAAAATCTCAAGCGTGGAGTCATAAATCTTTTTAGTCTGAGACAAAACTTGCTCTTTGCTAAACTTTTTTATTTCTGAATAAACATTTATAAGACCACCAGCATTAACTAAAAAATCGGGAGCAAAAATTATTCCTTTTTCTTTTATTAATAGAGAATCTCTGTTTTCATTTTCAAGTTGATTATTTGCTGCTCCACAAATTATCTCACATTTTAATTTTTTAATTGAGTCTGGGTTTAATGTAGCTCCTAAAGCACAAGGAGAATAAATATCCATATTAAGAGCAAATATTTCTGAACTTTCAATAATAGTAGCATTATATTTTTTAGCTACAATATTTAATTGATCTGCATTAATATCATTAATAAAAATATTTGCGTTTTCTGAGGATAAATGTTGAACTAAATACTCTCCAACATGACCGACACCCTGAACTAAAACATTCTTACCAGTTAAATTATCATTACCCCACTTAAATTTTGCACATGCTTTCATTCCCATATAAACTCCATAAGCAGTTATAGGAGAAGGGTCACCACTTCCTCCCATGCTCTCAGGGATGCCAGTAACATGCTTGGTAGTCATTCTAACATACTCCATATCTTTTTCACTCATACCAACATCTTCTGCTGTAATATATTTCCCATTAAGAGAGTCTACAAATTCCCCAAATCTTTTCATTAGTTCCGGAGTTTTTTGTGTTTTTGCATCACCTATAATAACAGCTTTCCCTCCTCCAAGTTCAAGTCCTGTGATAGCAGCTTTAAAAGACATTCCTCTAGAAAGTCGCAATACATCTTTAATAGCATTTTCTTCAGAAGAATAATCCCACATTCTTGTTCCTCCAAGTGCAGGACCTAGATTTGTATTATGAATAGCAATAACAGCTTTTAATCCAGTATTTTCATCTTGACAAAATACTAATTGTTCATGCCCCATATTTTTCATCAACTCAAATACGCCTTCTTTTGTATGTGTTTGTGTGTCAAAATCTCCCATAATATTAGCTTAATTTTAGTTTTTAACTAGTGACAATGAAAATATTCTTAATTAAATTTCACAGTTTTACAATCGTGCGCGAAATTACTTATTATTTTTGTGCTTTCAAAAAAACACACATATCAATTAAATGCATCATTTAAAATACTTAAATAAATTCTTTTGGAAATATAAACAGCTTTTTTCACTGGGAATTATTTTCATAGTTATTGCTAATATCTTTGCAATATATCCTGCAGAATTTGTCAGAAATGCACTAGACTTTGTATTAGAAAGCATCAATAATGAAGATAAGGAAGGCCTATCAAACGAGCTGCTAAAATATGGCTTACTGATTGTTGCCTTTGCCATTTTAAAAGGGATTTTTCTATATTTTATGAGACAAACAATAATTGTCATGTCTAGGAAAATTGAATTTGACATTAAAAATGAAATTTTCAACAAATATCAAGAACTTAGTATTTCATTTTATAATGAAAATAAAATTGGTGACTTAATGAATAGAATAACTGAAGATGTTTCTAGAGTTAGAATGTACCTTGGACCAACAATAATGTATGCAATAAACATAACAGTTCTATTTTCTCTTGTTATTGCAAAAATGCTCAGTGTAAGTTTGAATTTAACCATTTGTGTTTTATTTCCTTTACCAATTTTAGCCATATCAATCTATTATGTAAGTAGTAAAATAAATAAGAAAAGTGAACAGGTTCAAGCACAACTTTCTGAAATAACATCAATTTCTCAAGAAACGTTTTCTGGAATTCAAATAATAAAATCGTTTACAAATGAAAATAATTCTTTGAATGTCTTTTATAATAGTTGTAAAGAATACACAAAAAAACAAATTGAACTTGTAAAAATAGAAGCAGTTTTCATTCCTCTTATCATTACACTTATTGGATTAAGTACCGTTTTAACAATTTATGTTGGAGGTCTTGAAGTTTTTAAAGGAAATATTAGCGCTGGAAATATTGCAGAATTTATAATTTATGTAAATATGCTAGCTTGGCCTGTCGCCTCTATCGGCTGGGTAACTTCACTTATTCAAAGAGCAGCAGCATCACAAGAAAGAATTAATGAATTTCTTAAGATAACTCCACGTATTGTTAATTACAATGAGAGAAATACTCCTATAAAAGGAGATATTAAATTTGATAATGTACAATTAATATATAAAGACACAGAAATATCTGCGCTAAACAAATTAAGCTTTAACATTAAAGAAGGTGAAACATTAGGGGTATTTGGTAAAACAGGGTCTGGAAAATCAACAATTGCAAATCTTATTTGTAGAATTCTAGAATCTACAGAAGGAAATATTTATTATAATAATATTTCTATTAAAGATTTAAATTTAAATAATTTAAGATCTTCAATTGGGTACATTCCACAAGATGGTTATTTATTTTCAGGCACAATTAAAGAAAATATTGCATTTTCATCTGATGTTATAGATGAGAAGAAAATTAAAATTGCAGCTACTAAGGCAGATATCATTGATGAAATAAATAAATTCCCTGATGGTTTTAATACAATTGTTGGAGAAAGAGGCGTTCAGCTTTCAGGAGGGCAAAGACAAAGACTTGCTATTGCTCGTGCGTTTTATAAAGATCCAGATATATATATCTTTGATGATTGTTTATCAGCTGTTGATGCTAATAAAGAAAAAGAAATTTTAAATAATCTAAAAATTGAAACTCAAAATAAAACAACAATAATAATAAGCCACAGAATTGCAACTTTACAAAATGCAGATAAAATTATTGTTATTGACAAAGGTGTTCTTATTGATATAGGAACGCATGAAGAGCTATCATTAAAATCAGGTTTTTACCAAGACATTTTTAAGAGTCAAACAGAAAAATAGCTTTAAATATTTTTGCTATATTTGTTTAAAGTTAATTTTAACTTAAATTTAGCTTAAATAATTATGAGTGAAAAAAGAGATATTGAAGAGATATTTTCCAAAGCTGTAAGAGCAGGGAGAAGAACTTATTTTTTTGATGTCCGCTCAACAAGAGCAAAAGATTATTACTTAACTATTACAGAAAGTAAAAGAGATTTTCATGAGGATGGCACGCCATTTTATAAAAAACATAAAATTTATCTTTATAAAGAAGATTTCTCTGATTTTCAGGACTCCTTATCTCAAGTAAGCAAATTTATTATAAAAGAAAAGGGTGAAGAAGTTATTTCAGATTATAAAAAGAAAAAATCAGAAAATGAAAATAAAGAAAATTTACCATCTGATTTGACTGAAGTCAATCTTGATGATATATAATAAATATTAGAATTTCTTAACAACTTATTTTTATTGTTAATAATTTAGAGTAATAACTTCATTATCAATATTCAATAGCATTGTATTTTTATTTTTTAAATGAATTGATATGAAAATATGACGAAAATCATCGCAATAGCAAATCAAAAAGGTGGAGTTGGAAAAACAACTACAGCAATTAATCTTTCTGCATGTCTGGGTGTTTTAGAGAAAAAAGTACTTCTAATTGATTCCGATCCTCAGGCAAACTCAACCTCAGGAGTTGGCTTTGATTATGAGCAAATAAAAATAGGAACATATGAATGTCTTATTGGTAAAAATCAAGCTTCTGAAGCCGTATTACACACTTCTAGCCCTAACCTTGACTTAATACCTGCTAATATTGATTTAGTTGCTGCTGAAATTGAATTAGTAGATGCAAAAGAAAGAGAATTTTGTTTAAGAAAATCTCTAGATACAATTAAAGATAATTATGACTATATAATTATTGATTGCGCTCCATCGTTAGGCATTTTAACATTGAATGCTCTAGCAGCTGCAGACTCTGTAATTGTTCCTATTCAATGTGAATACTTTGCACTAGAAGGCTTAGGCAAACTTCTTAACACAATTAAAATAATTCAACAAAGATTAAATAATAATCTAGTTATAGAAGGATTACTTTTAACTATGTACGATACTCGTTTAAGATTATCTAATCAAGTTGTAGAAGAAGTAAAAACACATTTTCAAGATATGGTATTCAAAACTATAATTCACAGAAATGTAAGATTAGGAGAGTCTCCTTCCTATGGAGAAACTATCATAATTCATGATGCCGCAAGTAAGGGTGCAATAAATTATTTAAACCTTGCTAATGAAATTATTACAAAAAATGAAAAAATTAATTTAGAAAGTAATCAGGAAAATGAATAAAAAAAGAAATGCATTAGGAAGAGGATTATCAGCAATTTTAAGAAATCCTCAAGCAGATATAACTAACAGTGAAAATAGTGCTAGTAATAAATCAGTGTCAAATACTTCAGAAATATTAATTGAAAACATACAAATAAATCCTTTTCAACCAAGAAAAGAATTCAATAAAGAAAACTTATACCAATTATCAGAATCTATTAGAAATCTAGGAATCATTCAACCAATTACAGTTCGTAAACTTGGTTATGATAAATTTCAGCTTATTTCTGGAGAAAGAAGATTTAGGGCATCAAAGCTACTAAAACTTAAGAAAATACCCGCGTATATAAGAATAGCTAATGATCAACAAATGCTAGAAATGGCATTAGTGGAAAACATCCAACGTCAAAATTTAAATCCTATTGAAGTTGCATTATCTTTTAAAAGATTAATTGATGAATGTAACCTTACACAAGAAGCTTGTGGTGAAAGGTTAGGTAAAAATCGATCAACAGTTACAAATTTTTTGAGATTACTAAAGTTACCTGCTGAAATACAAGATGGATTACAAAAAGAACAAATAAGTATTGGCCACGCAAGAGCACTAGTTTCTTTAAATGACGATCAAAAAAAGATAAATATTTTTCATGATATTGTTGCTAATGGATATTCTGTAAGAGAGGTAGAACAAATTGTTAAAGACTTTTCTGACACAAATTATCAAAGAATAAGCAAAAAATCTCCTATAAAAATTAAAGAACCAATTCCTTTTTCTTACCAAAAAATCTTACATGATCTTTCTAAAAACCTTAATCAAGAAATTATCTTTAATAGAAACAAAAAAGGACATGGTAAATTAGTTATTCCTTTTAAAAATGATAATGAACTGGAGGAGATATTTAATAAAATTAATAAATAAAATTGAAATTATTTTTAATTAAAATATTACTAATAAATCTAATTTTATTTTCAGCAATACCCTGCTTTAGTCAAAAAAAATACAAATCTCCAAGAAAAGCTGCTATTTTATCTGTTTTTCCTGGTGCTGGTCAATTTTACACAAAAAAATATTGGAAAATACCCATAATCTATTCAGGTCTTATAATATCAGCGTATAATATTAAAGAAAATAATAAAAAATATAAAACATACAAGGAGCTATATATTAATAGAATTAATGGATCTACAGACAACTCTAATTACTCAACCAGTCAATTAAATACTATCAAAGACAACTACAGAAGAAATAGAGAATTATCAGTAATGCTCTTCTCACTCACATATATTTTAAATATTGTTGATGCTTCAGTAAATGCGCACCTATTTGATTTTGAAATTAATGAAGATATTTCTCTACATATTAATCCTCTTATCATTAATGATTATAATTACGAAACAATTAAATTAAGTTTAAAATTTTAAATATGAAAATAGCAATCTTTGGAAATGGGAAAATGGGTAAGCTAATCTCAAAAATAGCTAAAGAGAGAGGACATCATATAAATGCAGTATCTAATAGTTCAAATAGTGCAACTAATATTGATTTACAAAATATAGATGTTGCAATAGATTTTAGCACTCCAGATACTGCTTTTGAAAATATAATGCATGCTATAAATAATGATACTCCAATTATTTCAGGCACAACAAATTGGCTTAAAAAGTATGAGCAAGTCAAAAAAGCATGTATTAAATCAAATGGTGCTTTTTTATATGCCTCCAATTTTAGTTTAGGAATGAATATATTATTTAAACTAAATAAAAATTTAGCTAATCTTATAAAGAACTATAATTATGACAATATTATATCTGAGTCTCATCATCTTGAAAAATTAGATTCGCCAAGTGGGACTGCAATTACTTTAAGAGAAAATATCGAGGAAATTTTACAAAAAAAAATAGAAATTAAATCAAACCGCACTAAAAATATTATTGGGACACATTCAATCAAGTACACTTCAGATATTGATGAAATTGAGATTATTCATACAGCAAAATCTAGAGAAGGTTTTGCAACAGGTGCTATTATTGCTGCAGAATGGATTATCAATAAAGAAGGTGTTTTTAGTTTTGAAGATATTATTTAAATATTTTATACTTTTGACTAAAATTGATAAAGCGTTTTTATTTCCTCTAGTAAATTATATTTTTCTGAAAAAAATATTTAAAATCTTGTAATAAATTCCTTACTTCAAGCACTAATTAAGAAAAAACTATTTGCTACTAACATATCCTATGCAAAGCATTGGTTTTAACAAAAAAAAAGAAAAAAATGAATAAAATAAAAGAACTATTAGGTGATTTTTTTAAAGTAATTATGTTTCTCATTTTCACATTACTTTGGACAATTTTTGTCTATCTAATTGATGGAGAATGGTTATACTTTGCTCCTGTTCTAGTATCTGATATTCTTTTTTTCGAAACAATTTCATGGCAATTTTGGAAGAAAAAAAAGAAGAAAAAAAAACAAAAAAGCGAAATTCGGAACTGGATAGAAGCTATAACTTTTGCAGTAGTGGCAGCTACACTTTTGAGAACATTTTTTATTGAAGCATATACTATACCAACATCTTCAATGGAAAAATCAATGCTTATTGGAGATTTTCTATTTGTAAGCAAAACAAGCTACGGCCCTAGAGTCCCCATGACACCACTAGCAGTACCACTTGTTCATCATACACTTCCTTTTACAAATAAAACAAAATCATATTCTGAAGCGATAAAACTTCCTTATCACAGAATGAAAGGTTTTGGAAAAATTAAAAGAAATGATTGTGTGGTATTTAACTGGCCAGCTGAGAAACTAGACAGACCAATAGATAAAAAAGAAAACTACGTTAAAAGATGTGTTGGAGTTCCCAATGATACAATTCAAATAATAAATGGGGCACTATTTGTAAATAATGAAATACATAATGAGCCTGATGGAATGAAAAAACAATTTATATATAAAGTTAAGACAAAACTCAATGGTCTAAACCCAAAGATCTTATATGAAAAATTTGATATTACTGAAGGAAGTCGAGGAAATAACCCAAGCGAATATCTATTAAAACTTACGGATAATACAAAAGTAGAATTAAATAAATTTAATAATGTATTATCAATTAATCAAGAAATTGATAAGTCTCGTAAACACCTAGACTATATTTTCCCAAATAACAAAGAATGCACTTGGAATATTGACAATTACGGCCCAATTTTAGTGCCAAAAAATGGCGAGAGAGTTACTCTTAATATTGATAATTTACCTATTTATAAAGATATAATAGAAAGGTATGAATCAAATACATTAGAAATTAAAAATGATTCTATTTTTATAAATAATATTTTTAGTACACACTATACTTTTCAAATGGATTATTATTGGATGATGGGTGATAATAGACATAACTCTGCTGATTCAAGGTTTTGGGGTTTTGTTCCTGAGAACCATATTGTTGGAAAAGCTTTATTTGTTTGGATGAGTTGGGATACAAATGCTAAAGGTTTAAATAAAATTAGATGGAAACGTCTTTTTACTAGTGTTAAGTAAAAAATTAATTTTACCTACATCATATTTTGCACCTATAGGTTATTATGCTTTAATTAAAGACAATCCCGAGTTTCATATTGAACAACATGAATACTTTATTAAACAAACACTCAGAAATAGGTGTTTAATATCATCAGCAAATGGTCCGCTTTTCTTAACAATACCTAAACAAAGAAAATCAAGTTCAAAAACTCTTATCAAAGATCTTAAGATATGTTATAACCAGCCATGGCAAAAAAGTCACTGGAATTCAATTAAATCATCATATTATTCTTCCCCATTTTTTGAGTTTTACATGGATGATTTAATCAGGTTTTATGATAAAAAAGAAAAATTTCTACTTGACTTTAATTTGAAAATTCATCATTTCATTTGTAAAGAACTTGAAATTATCAATACTGGATATCTTACAGAAGTTTATCAAAACTCTGATAATATATCAGATCTTAGAGAAGAAAATTTCTCAATAAAAAAACAAAAAAAATACCATCAAGTTTTTAAACAAAGAAATGGTTTTACTAAAAACCTTTCTATAATTGATTTAATGTGTAATTATGGCCCTCAAACTAATATCTATTTAAGTCAAAATAAGCTCTAATTTCAATATTGAGAAATACTAACTTAATTACTATATTTGCTTTTCTAATTTTACATGATATAAAATGATTAAAATCACGCTACCAGATGGTAGTATCAAAAATATAAAAAAAGGGACAACAGCATTAGAAATAGCAACTTCTATAAGTGAAGGGTTAGCAAGAAATATACTAAGTGCTAGTGTAAATAATGAAGTCTGGGATATTAATAGACCAATAAATAATGATTCTTCTCTAAAACTTCATACGTTTAACGATAAAGAAGGTAAAAGTACATTATGGCACTCTACAGCTCATATCTTAGCTGAAGCATTAGAACACCTTTATCCTGGCGTTAAATTAGGTATTGGCCCATCCATTGATAATGGATTTTATTATGATATAGACTTAGGAGATAATAGAAAGATATCTTCTGATGATTTCCCAATCATTGAGAAAAAAATGCTTGAATTAGTAAGAGAAAAAAATATATTTGTAAGAGAAGAAATCAGTAAAGAAGATGCTATCAATTATTTCAAAACTAAAAAAGACCAATATAAACTAGAGCTATTAGAAGGATTAAATGATGGTGATATTACATTTTATACTCAAGGAGGGTTTACAGACCTTTGTAAAGGGCCACACATACCTAACACTTCAAAAATTAAAGCAATAAAACTACTTAATATTGCAGGAGCTTATTGGAGAGGTGATGAAAAAAGAAATCAATTAACAAGAATATACGGGGTAAGTTTTCAAAAACAAAAAGAACTTACAGAACATTTATTTCTATTAGAAGAAGCTAAAAAAAGAGATCATAGAAAAATTGGAAAAGAAATGGAATTGTTTACTTTTTCAAAAAAAGTAGGACAAGGTTTACCTCTTTGGTTACCAAAAGGAGCTCAATTAAGAGAGAAATTAGAAAATTTTCTAAAAAAAGCTCAGACGAGAGCGGGCTATTTACCAGTAATAACACCACATATTGGAAATAAAGATTTATATGTTTGTTCTGGACATTATGAAAAATATGGAGAAGATTCATTTCAACCAATAAAAACACCACAAGATGGAGAAGAATTTTTTCTAAAGCCTATGAACTGTCCACATCACTGTGAGATATACAAAAGCAAAAAATATTCATATAAAGATCTTCCTGTTCGATTTGCAGAATTTGGAACAGTTTACAGATATGAACAATCCGGCGAACTTCATGGATTAACAAGGGTAAGAGGGTTTACTCAAGATGATGCTCATTTATTTGTTAGACCTGATCAAGTAAAAGAAGAATTTATAAGTGTAATTAACTTAGTTCTATATGTATTTAAAGCACTAAGTTTTGAAAACTTTAAAGTACAAATATCACTTCGAGACAAAGAAAATAAAGATAAGTATATAGGCACAAATGAAAATTGGGAAAAAGCTGAAACAGCAATAATTGAAGCAGTAAATGAAAAAGGTCTAGAAGCAGTAATTGAATATGGTGAGGCAGCTTTTTATGGCCCAAAACTGGACTTTATGGTGAAAGATGCATTAGGTAGAGAATGGCAGCTAGGAACCATTCAGGTAGATTATACACTGCCAGAAAGATTTGAATTAGAATATACAGGCAAGGATAACAAGAAACATAGACCTGTAATGATTCATAGAGCACCATTTGGATCTATGGAAAGATTTGTTGCTGTTTTAATAGAACACTGCGGTGGTAATTTCCCTCTATGGCTGGCTCCGGAACAATACATTATATTACCTATAAGTGAAAAATATCATGATTATGCTAAAAAACTATCTCAATTATTAAAAAATTACGATATTTGCGGCCCGATTGACGAAAGAGCAGAAACTACTGGTAGAAAGATAAGAGATGCTGAAGTTTCAAAAATACCTTTCATAATAATTGTTGGAGAAAGAGAAGAAAAAGAAAATAAAATTTCTGTTCGTAGACACGGAGGTGAGGATTTAGGAAGTTTGTTAGCAGAAGAATTTATAAAATTAGTAAGAAAAGAAATAGATAATTTAATAACATTTAATAATTAAAAAAAAGAAAAATCGCACTTAAAAAAAGATTTAGAGGAAGAGTTTTTAAAGAGAAACTTCACAAAACTAATAGAGAGATAACAGCAGCATTTGTAAGAATGGTAGGTGAAGAAGTAGAACCAAAAATTGTTTCTCTTGACGAAGCTATAAAAATTGCCAAAAACCTCAGTTTAGATTTAGTAGAAATATCACCTAATGCTGAACCACCTGTTTGTAAAGTAATTGATTATAAAAAATTCATTTATGATCAAAAGAAAAAACAAAAAGCAATAAAATCTAAAGCTCAAAAAGTAGTAATAAAAGAATTGCGATTTGGACCAAATACTGGAGAACATGATTTTGATTTTAAATTAAAACATGCTCAAAAATTTTTAGAAGAAGGAGCAAAGGTTAAAGCATTTGTTTTTTTTAGAGGTAGAACAATTATATTTAAAGATAAAGGTGAAATATTACTTTTGAAGTTAGCTCAAGCTCTTGAAGATATTGGAATTGTTGAAAACATGCCTAAGCTAGAAGGAAAAAAAATGATAATGATTATTGCACCAAAAAAGAAAAAATAAAAGTAGAAATTATGCCAAAAATGAAAACAAAAGCTGGAGCTAAGAAAAGATTTAAACTTACTGGTTCTGGAAAGATTAAAAGAAAACATGCTTTTAAATCTCACATCCTTACAAAAAAAGGAACTAAACAAAAAAGAAATTTAACAAAAACTGGACTAGTAAACAAAGCTGATGTTCCAAATGTTAAAGCTCAACTTTGTATATAAATAATTAGGTTTATTAACCAAGTAATTAGTTAATTAAGCGTTTAAATAAAAACCACTAAGTACTAAAAAATATAAAAAAATGCCAAGATCAGTAAATTCCGTTGCAGCTAAAGCAAGAAGAAAAAAAATATTAAAATCAGCCAAAGGTTACTTTGGAAGAAGAAAAAATGTCCATACAGTAGCAAAAAATGCTGTTGAAAAAGGTATGCAATATGCATATAGAGACAGAAAAAACAAGAAACGTACTTTTAGAGCTCTTTGGATACAAAGAATAAATGCAGGATCTAGATTATATGGAATGTCATATTCTAAATTTATGGGAAAAGTACATTCAAACGGTATTGAGCTAAATAGAAAAGTACTTGCTGATCTAGCTATGAATCACCCAGAAGCTTTTAAATCTGTAGTAGATAGCTTAAAATAAAGGTTATGACTGCCCGAAAGTATTTACCTACTCTTTCTGAACTAATAGATAGACTTTCTATTGCTCAACTTAAAGAGGTTTTTATTAAAGATCATAAGAAAGAGTATGCTGAAGAAATAAGTGATATTATATACGACATTCAGCTACACTTAGAAGAAAATAATGTTAAACTAAATGCAGATACAGTTCGAGCTGTTGTAGTTCTATCACAAATGAACCTTCATATATGGCATAATGAATCAAATTACAGAAATGGCATTAAAGATGGTAATGATCTTGAATTAACTCATGGACTAAATGGCATTAGGAATACAGCTAAAAATAAAATACAAGAGATAGTAGGAGGCAGAAAAGATTATAAAATTGATTGTCTCGCAGCAGATTTTAAAGACTGGGAAATTAGCTGGTAAATTCTTAGTTAAGAAAACCTCGTACTGTAGAAGATATTAATTTTCCATCTGCTTTTCCATCTAAAACAGACATTACCTTACCCATTACCTTACCCATATCAGCCATAGTAGTTGCTTTTAACTCTTCAATAACTTCTTTAACAACTTTGCTTACTTCAGAGGAAGACATTTGCTCAGGCAAATAATTCTCTAAATGTTTAAGTTGTATAAGTTCGTCATCAGCTAAATCTTGTCTGTTTTCTTTTAAATAAATTTCAGCCGAATCTTTTCTTTGTTTTACTAATCTTTTAATAATTTGTAAAGAAACTTCATCTGAGACTTCAGAACTTCCATCCTTTGTAGCTTCAATAATAATAGCAGACTTTACAGCTCTCAACGCAGCTAATTTATCAACATCTTTTGCCAGCATTGCTTTCTTAATATCAATATTAATTATCTCTTGTACTGTGTTCATATTATTTATATTTTAAGTTATTTTTATTTAATCTATTAAGTGCATCAATAGCATATTGATAATTTGGATTAATCTCAATAGATCTTCTATAATCCACTTCTGCTTGCGCTATATTCCCTAGAGTCTCAAAACATATTCCGCGAGCATAATAAGCTTCAAAAAACATCGAATTAGAATAAATTGCATCAGCAAAATTATTTACAGCTAAATCAAAAAGTTTTAATTCCATATGTATAAAACCTATATTGTAATGTGTGTTTACATTAAAAGAATCAAATTGAAGGAGTCTGCTATAAGTTTCTAAGGATTTATTATAAAGCATATTTTCTTGGTAAAACAATGCCATATTGTAAAGAGCTATAATATCAGAAGAATCTATTTGAAGAATAGTGTTATAATAATCAATAGCAATCGTATCGTTATTAGACTGGTAAATAATCCCAAGCTCTAAATATGAATTTACATTTAAAGGGTCGATATTTATTGAATTTCTAAAACAATTTATAGCTATATCAGTCTTATCAAGATTTTTAAAAGCATAGCCCATTAAATGATGGACATCTGTCTGATTATATTCAATCTCTAAAGAACTATTGAATAAATCTATGGATTGCTCATATCTTCCAAAAGCTAGTTGAATTTCACCATATAAAGCATAATATTTATAATTATCATCTTCAATATTTATCGATTTTTCAATAAATCTAAGTGCTTTTTTAGGATAATCAGATTTTAAATTATCAATCTTAGAAATCTCAAAATATGATTGTGCTGCTAAAAAATAAAAATAAGAGTTTAAAGTATCAATTTTAATACATTGATTAATATCAAATAAAGCAGATTCATAGTTTTTCTTATTTATATTGAATACTACTCTATCTAAAAGGAAATCAGTGTTAGTAGGATTATTTTTAATCTTATCTGATAATTGTAAAATTTCAGATTTTTCCTCAACAAATTTATTGTCATTAAAATCACATGCAATAAATAAAAAAGAAAACAGAAAAAAGAAAAGCCTCATAAATTAAAATTAAGAGGCTTCTTTTATTTTATTTTCAATTTCTTCACTTAACTCAGGATTATCACTAATCATTTGCTTTACAGCATCTCTTCCCTGACCCAATTTTGTGTCATTATAGCTAAACCATGAACCACTCTTATTAACTATCTCTAAGTCAACAGCTTTATCAAGCAATTCACCTGAGCGTGAAATCCCTAAACCAAACATTATATCAAACTCTACTTTTCTAAAAGGAGGCGCTACTTTATTTTTAACAACTTTTACTCTTGTTCTATTTCCAACTATATCTTCACCGTTTTTTATAGCTCCAATTCTTCTAATATCTAGTCTAATTGAGGAGTAAAATTTCAGAGCATTTCCACCAGTAGTTGTTTCAGGGTTTCCAAACATTACTCCAATTTTCATTCTAATTTGATTAATAAAAATACAAGTACATCCAGTTTTACTAATAGTAGCTGTTAATTTCCTTAATGCTTGAGACATTAACCTAGCATGTAATCCCATTTTTGAATCACCCATTTCTCCTTCAATTTCAGATTTTGGAGTTAATGCTGCAACTGAATCAACTACAACCAAATCTACTGCTCCAGAACTAATTAGATGATCTGCAATTTCTAAAGCCTGTTCTCCGTTATCAGGCTGTGAGATTAATAGATTATCAATATCAACACCCAAGGCAGCTGCATATCCTGGATCAAATGCATGTTCAGCATCAATAAAAGCAGCAATACCTCCTTGCTTTTGCACCTCAGCTATAGCATGAATTGTTAAAGTAGTTTTACCTGAAGATTCTGGGCCATAAATTTCAATTACTCTTCCTCTAGGATAACCACCTATGCCTAAAGCAATATCTAACCCTAAGGATCCTGAAGGAATTACTGCAATATCTTCAACTACCCTATCTCCAAGTCTCATAACAACTCCTTTTCCATAAGATTTTTCAAGCTTGCCTAAAGTAAGTTCTAGCGCTTTTAATTTTGCATTTTTTTCTTTTTCACTCATAATATATATTTTATACAAAGTAGCAAAATTATAAAGCAATCATCAAAAAAAATGGATTATAATTATTAACAAAAAGCTAGATAATTATTAGATAGAATAAATGTATAAACTATATAAAAATCAGAAATAAATAAGAGCTTAATTAAGACAAATTAAATCCTTATTCTTTAAAACTGATCTAGTAACTTTAGAGTATGAAATAATAAAGTCAATTGTTTTTTGAGATGGACTTGTAATTTTTTTATTATTTATTTTAAGACTTTTATTTTTATTGTTTTCTTTAGTAGAGTTTTTACCCATGTATTTATTTTTAATTGTTAGATGTTACTATAACGACTAAACATTAAAAATTATTACATAAATTATAAATTTATTTTTAAATCAATATTATGCTTATTACTTAATGATCTTAGATTAATAAGAGCATAACGCATTCTTCCTAGCGCTGTATTAATACTAATATCAACTAAATCTGCAATTTTTTTAAAACTTAAATCCTCATAATATCTCATTCTAAGAACTTTTTTCTGCTCACAAGGCAACAGCTCTATTAAATCATTAAGATCACTATAAATTTGTTGTTTAATCATTTTTTGATCAATATTTAATGCGTTATCTTTGATAACATCAAAAATATCAAATTCTGAATTTGGTCTTAGCATACGCATTTTTTTTTCCTTTCTAAAATGATCAATTATAAGGTTATGAGCAATTCTCATCACCCAGGGAAGAAATTTTCCTTCTTCATTATATTTTCCTTTTTGTAATGAATTAACAACTTTAATAAATGTATCTTGGAAGATATCCTCTGAAAGGTCTCTACTTTTAATTTTGGACATAATAAAGGCAAAAACTCGATTTCGATGTCTAGATAATAACACTTCAAAAGCGGAGTTCTCTCCACTAATATAATTTTTTACTAATTCTTTGTCTGAAAGATTACTTAATAGCATGCTACTTGATTTTAGTTAATAAAAATTTAAGTAGAATTTTAAGCTATAAGTTGATTTTTAGGATTCGTTAAATATTTAACAGTACAAATATAGATATATATTTAAAATTATACAAATGATATTAAGTACTTTTGCAAAATTGATCTGAAAATAGAATGAAAAAAAAGACACAACAAGCAAGTTATATTACAATTAAAGGAGCAAGACAGCATAACCTTAAAAACATTTCTTTAGATATTCCTAAAGATAAAATAACTGTAATTTCGGGGGTAAGTGGCTCAGGTAAGTCTACATTAGCATTTGACACATTATTTGCTGAAGGACAAAGAAGATACATAGAAAGTTTATCCTCATATGCAAGACAGTTTTTAGGAAAACTACAGAAACCCGATGTTGATGAAATTATAGGTATTTGTCCAGCAATAGCAATTGAACAAAAGACAATTACAAAAAACCCAAGATCAACCGTTGGAACAACAACTGAAATCTATGATTATCTTAAATTGCTTTTCTCTAGAGTAGGTAAAACTTTTTCACCAATATCAAATAATCTAGTAAAAAAAAATAATGTTTCTGATGTCATCGATTATATTAATAAGTGCAAAGACGCATCTACAATATATATTACTACAGAAATTAATAACTCAAAAGATCAAAATGAATTATTAAGATTTCAAAAAATAGGATTCTCTAGAGTATTTATTAATAATGAAATACATAAAATAAGAGATGTCATTGATAAAATCAAGTTAAAAAGCTCAGATAATTTAGAGATTGTTATTGATAGATATATTAAAGACCCAAGTATTGAACAAAGTAGGGTCTCTGAATCTGTAGAGACGGCTTTTGAAATAGGTGATGGTATATGTATTATTAATAATGATAATAATAAAAAACACTTTTCAAAAATTTTTGAATTAGATGGAATTAAATTCCTGAATCCATCAACACAACTTTTCTCATTTAATAACCCATATGGCGCTTGCCCAAAATGTGAAGGCTATGGAAGTATTTTAGGAATTGAAGAGAAAAAAGTAATTAAAGATGATGAACTTTCCGTTTTTGATGGTGTAGTGGCACCGTGGACTGGCCAAAAATTATCAAGATGGAAAGAAAGGTTTATACAAAAATCAGTGAAATTCAATTTTCCAATCCATCGTTCATATAAAGATTTAAATAAACAAGAAAAAGATCTACTTTGGAACGGTAAAGAAAAGTGTAAAGGAATAAACCAATTCTTTAATATGCTTGAATCAAATAAATATAAGATACAAGCAAGAGTAATGATTGCAAGATATCGAGGTAAAGCAATTTGTGATTTATGCTATGGATCAAGACTAAGAATAGAGTCCTCATATGTGAAAATTGGAAATAAGAATATTTCAGATGTAAGCGACCTTAGTATTAAAGACTGTCTAAGTTTTTTTAAAAAATTAAATTTAAGTAAAGAAGATAAAGTTGTTGCTAACCGAATATTAGACGAAGTTATTAATAGACTAGAATATTTAAATAATGTAGGATTACAATATTTAACTTTATCAAGAAAATCTAAAACATTATCAGGAGGAGAGTCACAAAGAATTAATCTTGCCACATCTCTTGGAAGCTCATTAGTTGGGGCAATGTATATATTAGATGAGCCAAGCATAGGGCTTCACCCAAAAGACACTAATAAATTAATTAAAATTCTTAAAAGCTTAAGAGATATAGGAAATACAGTAATAATTGTAGAGCATGATGAGGAAATAATGCAGGCATCAGACCACATAATAGATATTGGGCCAAATGCTGGAATAAATGGAGGAGAAGTTATTTATGAAGGAAAACTAAATAAGATCTACACTAAATCTCAAAGCCTTACTACACAATACCTATCAAAAGAATTAAAAATTAATATTCCTAAATTACGAAAGAAGTCTACTGATTATATTCAATTAAAAGGCGTTAATATTAATAATATTAATAACCTTAATTTAAAAATCCCTTTAAACTGTTTTACCGCTATTACTGGAGTTAGTGGCTCTGGTAAGTCATCATTAATTACAAATGTTGTTAAACCTGCTATTAATAATCTATTAGGTGTTTATGAAAAAGATGAAATACGTTACAAATCATTGAAAGTAAGTACAAATAATATTAAAAAATTAGAATTTATAAATCAAAATCCAATTGGTAAATCCTCAAGATCAAACCCAATAACTTATATAAAGGCATATGATGAAATTAGAAGTTTATTTGCTAATCAGCCATTATCTAAAAGAAGAAAATACACACCTGGAACCTTTTCTTTTAATGTAGATGGAGGAAGATGTGAGACATGTAAAGGGGAAGGAGAAACTACTGTAGAAATGCAGTTTATGGCCGATGTTCATTTAGAGTGTGAACAGTGCCGTGGCAAAAGATTTAAAAAAGAAGTTCTTGAAATAAATTTTTGTAAAAAAAATATATCTGAAATACTAAACCTTTCAGTTAAGGAAGCTATTGATTTCTTTTTAAATAATAGTTGTCAAAATATTGTAAAAAAAATTCAACCTTTGGATGATGTAGGTTTAGGATATGTAAAGCTAGGGCAATCATCTAATACATTAAGTGGTGGAGAGGCTCAAAGAACAAAAATCGCATCCTTTCTTTCTAAGGGAAATACACAAAACAAGGTTCTGTTCATTTTTGATGAACCTACAACAGGATTACATTTTCATGATATTAATAAATTATTAAAGTCATTCTATTCACTGCTAGGAAATGGTCATTCAATAATTTGCATTGAACATAATCTAGATGTAATTAAGTGTGCAGATTGGATTATTGATTTAGGACCAGGAGGTGGTAATGAAGGAGGTAAATTAGTATTTGAAGGCACTCCAGAAGATATTATTAAATGTCAATCGTCTGCAACAGGCAGCTATCTAAAAGAGAAGTTACTATAATTGGTTTAAATAAGTTTGTAAAATAATTGTTGCACTAATCTTATCAACTAGCTTTTTATCTTGTCGCCTCTTTTTATTAACCCCTGATGCTAAAATTGCCCTCTTAGCCATTTTTGAAGTGAAGCGCTCATCAATATGAATAATCTCTACATCTGAATAAAGACTTGAAAAACTCTTTGTAAAATCAGATATTTCTTTAGATATTGGGTTTAAAGAATTATCTAGATTAATAGGATTACCAATAATTAATTTTTTAATATTTTCATTTCCTAACAGCTCTTTTAAAAAAATATAAATATTATTAGTTTCTACAGTATCATAAGGAGATGCTATAATATTAAGCTCATCAGTAATTGCAACTCCTATACGTTTTAAACCAAAATCTATCCCAATAAACTTAGGCACTATTGCTTTAAGATTTGATAGATTATATTTTCCGGCATTATTTTTATCAAATAAGAACCTGAACTCATTTGAGTTAGATCATAGTCTAGCATCAAATGATTAGTTTTTTTAGAACTTAATACTTTACCATTTAAATCTAGTATTTGAACATTATGTTCAATTAAATTATCGAAGTAAATATTAAAAATTCCTTTACTTGGATTAGGATAAATTTTAATACTTGTGTTAATTTCATTATTAAAACTTGGAGCAATATATACTGGCGGGAATACAATATAATCAATCCAAGCACAATCTTGCCCATCAGATTGCGAAGCATCTTTTTCATATTCCCATTTAAATGTATTAACTCCTGAAATAACAGGAAATGATACAAAACTCCAAGCAAGATCTACACCAGACCATTCATCTAATTTTTGACCATTAATTTTAAATTTTAAAAAATCATAATTATTTTCTGAGGAAACAAATTTATAAAATGAAATATCTCCGTCAGCAACTACATCTAAAGTGATAGAGAGTTCTGATTCTTCATTATCAGGTAATGCAATTGCAGATCGCGAACTATGTATTCCCTCATATATCTCTAGATTATCAACCACCCACGGAAAAACACCCTGAACCCAAGAGAATTGAGAAAAATCTCCTGTTTCATAATCTTCATCAATAGTTCCTATATTTTCTGAAAAATTTGCCTGGTAGCTATAAACCTGATCAGTAATATCAATAGGAAAAATAACATTAGTTCCCACCGGAGTATTTTGATTTATAGTAATATTAAATGCTACACTATGAACTTGATTTATATTTAAACTAGAGAAAGAAATAGTACTTGAATTTACTGTGACATATGTACTTAATGAGCTAAGCAAACAGTTAATATTGAAAGCATCTGCGTGACCTACATTACTAACGTCTACTAAAATATCAAGTGTTTCCCCGGCATCTAGTTTACCATTACTATTTCCTAAAGAAAAATCATCTATTATATAATTTAAGTGATTAAAAACTGGAGCATTAAGAATTATATTAATATTAGAGGTCCATACATTTCCAAGGTTATCAGAAATTGTCAATAAGCAAACAGAAATGTGCTGGTCTGGTACATAAGCAGCTACTTGAAAACTAAATGCGTTATTTGAAGTAATAGTTTGATTAGAGTTAATTACACTAACGTTATCAACAGAATCAATTATAGAAAGATATTGATCATTAGTTGAGAGCACTAAACTTAAATTTTGTGCATTTGCATTACCTAAGTTAAATAAATCAAGGTCTAAAAATATAAACTCATTATAATCTACAATGGAATTATTATTTCCACTAATATCATTTATTAAACTGTTGGAAGAAATTACATAAGGACCGTTTGGAGATATTGCGGAAATTGATGAAATATATGGTTGCTTAAATTGTTTTGTAACAACAACATCAACAGAACCAATATTAGCAATAGCATTAAAATTAAGGCTTACTGTGCCAGTAGAGTCACATAACCTAGCATCTAATAGAATTCCGTTCATAGACAAAGCAACATAAGCATCTTCCTCAGCATTTATAGTGAATGAAGAACTCCCCACAGGAATTATTGAATTATGAGTAACATTTAACAATGTTGGAATCCCAATATATGGCATTAATGAGGGATCTCCCATCAAATGATAAATCTCCCAATAATATTGTTCCGCTCCTCCAGCTTCACTAACTGCTAAATTTCCTGAGTGTATAATTTGACCTTGAGTAATAAACCAATCAGATTTTTCTTCTCCATTTTCGTGCATTAAACAATCATAAACTCCAAGGCCTGTTCCAGAGTAAGTTGGATTTGCAATTATGTTAGATGTAGTACCCACTGACCACCAATAATCTTCATCCCAATAAGTATTATTAGAACCTCCTATATAACCAAGGGCTCCTTTATCATTAGCTCTAAGAAGAGCTTCCCCAAAACAAACAGGATCATCAAATTTTGCAGATTGACAGCAATTACCGATCATTAAACCATATTCATCTATATTCTGAAGGCCAGCAACATCTCCAGTATTAAATGAAGGATCTGACCATCCAGAAGAACCACAATGCGCTGTGTAATTAGCAAAACCGACACCTTCACTAACATTAGATATTATAGCTCCTGAGGCTTGTGGCATATCAGAAGTTATAGTAGTTCCAGAGCCATATAAATAATTATGAATAGTTAAATTATGTGCAATATTAAAATAATTATCTGTAGCATAATTGATTTGACCATTACCATATGTTGGAGCAAAGCTTGCATCCACACCAGCAACTAATAACACTTCTTCTAAGAATGAAGGATTGTTAAAAGAATACATTTCATGAGTTAATGTCTTTATAACTTGCGCATCAACATCACTAACAGAAGATGCTGAAAAACGACCATAATACATTTCAGGATAAAAATCTCCGTTTCCATCAAATTCACAATAATACATATCAGAGACATGACCAGAAGCTTGAAAACTTGGAACCTGATCATCATCACCAACTATTAAAAGATATGTCGGTGCAGGATCATTAATAGTCGCATTATCATATAAACTTTTAATATATGACTTAATAGATGTGGTAGTGCTACCAATCAAAGGATCGTTAGTGTAAGCTTCTATAACTTGGAAACCCTTACGAGTTTTCCAATCAATAAATGGTTGTAATGAAGCTTGATAGATTGGATCTGAAATAATTACATATTTAACAGGATAAGTGGTAATAATGTCTTTTACTGATGGTGGTATAAAATTAATACACTTATTATATAGGTGTTTAAAATCAGGCGAATAATATTTAGATTTTACTGAAGAATTATTTTTTGTATAAGAAACTTTAACAGTAATATCAAATATAATTTTAAGTTCATTTTTATTAGGATTATAGCTTATTGGAGATAAAGATAATCTAGAAAGCTCTACCCCTCTTTGGACTCCAGTTTTTATTATTTCTACAACATTACTTTTATTAAAGTCGTTAAGATTATATGCTTCATCATTTAGATAAAACTTCACTTTATCTATGTCTTGACCTTTAGAGATTGATGGTTGGTTAGGGAAAACAGGAAAAGATATATTATAATCATTTAGTGATATAATACGTTCTTTAGAGGATATTATTTCAATAGTTGGCTCGCAATTAGCTGGAACATTAATTAACTTATTAATTGACAATAGCTCAGGTGATCCAAAAGCAGAGGACGAAGTGTAAGAAGGAATTATTAATTTAACAAAACTTGCATTTTCAGTTTTTACTATCTGAGTATTAATTCTGTTAAGAGCATTTCTAAAGATAAAACTATCATCAGATATATTAATAACATTAAAAGAATTGTTTTTTTCATTCACAACTATTTCGTCAGCTATCAAATTAGAAGACAATAGTGAAAAAGTTAATAATATATATAAGTAAAATCTCATATTTTGTGTTTTCTACAAATATAAACCAATTATTTGTAGTAAATAAAACTTAAAAACCAATATCTTAATTAAAGATGATAACTATCTTTAAAGTATTAGTTTATGTGGTTATGATTACAATATTTACAATTTTTTTCTGAATTGCCATTAGCAATAAAATCATCATTAAATATTTTTCTTAGAAGTGTTTTTAAATGTTTCTCGAATAAATCTAAAAAATCATAATTAAAGTTAAATTGATCCTGGGTGTTTACTAAAATTAATCCTTCATCTAAATTTCTAAAAGAAAAAATACCAGCATCAATATTTTTATTAATATACTCTGGGTTTTTTTTCAAAAAAAGATACGTATACATTAAAATTTGAAATAGAAATTTCTTGTCAGGATTTAAAATAAGGTCTTCCCAGCCGTTAAAAACTAAATCTTTTTTAGTTACTGCTTTGCCAGTTTTATAATCAATAATTCTTAACGAATCATTAACAAAATCAACTCTATCAACTTGTCCAGTTAAATTACACATAAATCCATCAATATTGATTTGATGATTTAACACTTCTTCTTTTAAAAGAATAGTTAACTTGGAATTTTTATTTATAAAGCCAGTTTCAAATTTTAGAAAATCATTAGTAAGTTTTTCCGCTATTGACAAAGACAATAAATTCTTTCCTTTGTTATAGGTCTCAGGCGGTAATTTTTCTTTGTAATGACTTTGGATTGAAGACATAATATCAGCATGCGCACTATTAAGTGTTCTACTGTCAAGAACTCCTTTAGGATAATGGTTTTTCAAAGAATCATGAATAGCATTACCCATTAAACTATTATCAGCAAATTCATCAACTTCATTATCTTCTCTGATTTTCACCAAGTAATGAAAATAGAAATCTAGATTACAATTTATATACTTACTAATTGCAGAAGGAGAGATACCACTTAAAGCCCATTTATGAATCTCACTATTCATATTTTCGTTTCTTATAGTAAGAATGTTTTCTTTTAAAATGTCTAGCTGATTATTTTGATAAGTAAATTCAGAGATAGGATTACTCTTATATTCATTTAAAAGTTGTGTAATAAAACGACTCTTCTCGCCACTTCCAAAATCATCAGTTTGAGTATTATATGTTAAAGTAATGTGTTGTGATCTTTGAAGTAGCCTATAAAAATGATATGCAAAAACAGCATCTCTATCATTATATGTTGGTATTTTAAAGTACTTTCTTAGATCAAAAGGAATAAAAGAATTAACACTTTTTCCTTTGGGTAAAAAGCCTTCATTTACTCCTAAAATAATTAAATTATCAAAATCAAGGGTTCTACTTTCTAAAATCCCCATTAATTGCACCCCTTCGAGGGGCTCTCCTTTAAAAGGAATAATTTCTTTGGAGATTAATTGTTTAAAAATCAAATAAGTAGCTTTTAATTCAATTTTAAATGAAAATGTATTCGTCAGAACTTCAAATCTTCTAATAATTTTATAAAAGGTATTTAAAATTTCTGAGTCAAGTGTTGCTTTTTTCCCGATTAAATTATTTCTCATCAAATCTACTATAGTATCAAGACCATTTATAAAATCCTTTACACTTAACCACTTCTTAAATATCAAAACTACTTCATCATCTAAAATCCGCAAAATAATATCAAGAGGAACAAAAGAAATATTCTCATTAATAATTTTATTCTTAAGTCTAAAAATATTTTTTGCTGATAAAATTTTAGCTAGATAAGAGTGATCTAATAATTTAAATAGATCTTCAAAATAAAAACCCTTGCTATTATATTTTTCTGAGGACAAATGCATATTAATAATAGAATCAATAAATGAATAAAAGGGAGTATCTTCAAAAGGACTCCCCATTGTTACATTTAACTTATCAACTTCATCTGGCATATTATTTAATGCTGGATACAACAAAGATTCATCAGCCAAAATTATAGCGGTCTTTCCATTATCTAATTTATTAGATTGACTGCTTAAAACTTGTTTCATTACCTGCACTTGACTATTAGAATTAGGACATGAGATTACTTGAATTTTTTCTTTAGGCTTAGATAAGTAATCTCCTACCCCTACAAAATCAACTTCATTCCATTTCAATTGTTGTTTTTTAAGAAATAAACCAGCCTCATGATTACTTTCATTAAAATAATATTTATCGGCATCCCAAAATACTCGTGCAATATCTTTTTGTTTTAAATTATCTATAATTACATGCTCGGCGTGTGTCAACGCATTTAATCCTACAAACCAAACTTTGTCCCAAATAATATTTTTTGTCTTAATATTTTCTGCTGCTACTCTATTTGCTAATCCTTGGTAGGCACAATTATTATGAGATAATATTCTTTTAAATTCATTATATATAGGCAAAAGAGACTCAAAAAAATTTATAAAACTTTTTTGATTATCAGAAAGATCACTATTAGAAAAACTCCATTCATTGATTTGCCAATTCTCTAATTCTTTAACATCTTTTAAGTTATTAAATAAAGTTTCTGGACTAACCATGCTAGAATCTATATCGTTATAATCATGTAAAAGCATGTTACTCCATTTAAGAAAATCATCGAAAGAATCTTTATTTAATGGTGATGTGTTTAAGTAAGCTTGATACAAATAAAACTGTAAACTAATGTTATCTAAAATATTTAGAGTAGATATTTCTTCTATAAACTCTTCAATAGTATAAAAGCGAGGAAGAAAAATAGGTTTATTAATATTTAAAGATAAATATTTCTTTAAAAAAACAACAGATCTTTTTGTAGGTAAAACAACAGCTACATTTCGCATATTTGTAGGAAATTTTAACAATAGTCGCTCAGCTATTTTTTCTAAAAATGGCTTCATATTTTCTGCACTTTATTTTTCTTCATAGTATAAATTAAATAACATTCTATTTTTTTATAACCCATTTGATTTAGAATAGAGGCATAATTTAAAATTTGCTTATTGTAAAGATTATTGTACTCACCAGTTTTATAATCAATTACAACTACATTATCATTGTTAAAAAGAAGTCTATCAGGAATATAAGTTTCACCTGATTGATCTAAAATTTCTTTTTCCGTAATAACCTCCCACTCATTAGTAAAAAACCTTTGCACTGAAGGGTCATTAAAGATTTCATCTAATTCTTCAGAAAGTCTCTTAAACTGTTTAGCGGAACACAAGCCTCCTCTTAAAGCTTGCTCCAACACTTTGTCTTTATCTTCAATGAAATGAATTCTAGATAAAATTAAATGTAACAAACTACCCCAGTCTTTTTTACTATCATTATTTTCAAGATCCCATATATCAAGCGAGGAGTTTTTAAGTGAAATAATTTCTCTCCAAGGTTGACTTACAATATTTTTAAAAATAAAATTATTGTTATTTATAGTTTTTTCATGAATAAAGCTTTCATTAGAATCACCTATTATTACTGGGAAGCTAGTTGTAAAAAAAGAAAGAAGTGTATTCAGAGAAACAGAATCTGATGGCTTCTTAGGCAATGATTTGGAATAAATATAAAGCCTATTCTTTGCTCTAGTCATTGCAACATATAATTGATTAATATTATCTAAAAGCGTAAGTTCCTTTTCATTATCTAATTGATCTCTAAAAGAAGATTTGACTAAACTCTTATTCTCTGTAATTAAACATTTAGTTAATTTTTCAGGTAATTCTCCGGGATTATTTACCCAAATCTCTTTTTTATTACCTCCTCTCCAATCAAAAGGAATAAAAACATTATTAAAAGACAACCCTTTAGATTTATGTATAGTAAGAATCGTAACAGCATCAGTTGTAGCGTCTATAGTTACATATTTTTTATCTTTATGATCCTCCCACCAAATTAAAAAGTCTGATAAACTATTTAAATTTTTTAATGAATAATTATGTACATTATCAACAAATGAATCTAGGTATACATCTGCACCTAAATTAAATTGAGTTATCACTTCTAATACTAACTCATATATTGACAGACTCTGGAAATAATAAACATCTATTGAAAAATTATATTTTTTTAAAACAGAAAATAAGCCGCCTTGTTCTTTTATTTGCATAAATAGTTGATGGAGATTTTCTTGCAATAAATTAACACTTTTAAGATATGTAATTATATGAGCTTGAGAAGTTAAATTATTAGGGTTTTTTAAAAAACTTAAGAATGCAATAATAAAATTAACTTTTTTTGAATTTGAAACTAATAAACCCTCGCTAGAAACAACTGGTATAGAAATTTCATTTAAATAGGTGGCTATTTTTGAAACATCAGCATTGCTATTACATAAAATTGCACAATCCTTAAAAGAATAATTATTTTTGTTAACTAATTTAAGTATTTCTGAACTAATCTTTTTAAGAATTTCTTCTCGCCACTCTTCTGATTCAAATAAATCAATTTCTATATAGCCTCCATCGCTAGAAAATTTAGCATCTTGTGGAGGACTACTATATAACTCTTGTAATTCAAAGTTTAGAGCTTTTTTAATTTTTGCAAAAAATAAATTATTAAAATTTATGATTTCTTTTTTACTCCTAAAGTTGAATATTAATTCTTTTTCGATATAATGGTCAGTGAGTTTATTCTGCCAATCTGCAGAGTATTCAAGTTTTTGCGCATTATATATCTTTGGTAGATTTAGAAATTGCTGAACCTCACCACCCCTCCATCGGTATATAGATTGTTTACCATCACCAACAATTATATTTTTACCAAAATCAAGGGAATCAGTTATTAAAGGTAATAGATTTTGCCACTGTAAAATTGATGTATCCTGAAATTCATCAATGAGAAAGTGATTAAATCTTTCGCCAATTCTCTCAAAAATAAATAAAGATGATTGTTTTAGTATTAATTTATTTATTCTAGTATTAAACTCTGAAATATGTTCTAAATTATTTTCTTTCTTAAAAGAATGAATTTCCTTAACTAATTCATTAATAATAATATTAGGATATATTTTCTTTAGTGTTACATAAACAGAAATATACTTTTTCAAAGTATCTAATAAAGTATCAATGGTTTTTATTAATTGAGGCTTACATTTTTCTACATCTAGCTTTAACTCATTATCTAATGTCTCTTTATACCATTTATCATTTTTCATATTCTCAATTAGAGAATCTGAGGGAATCCAGTCTTTATAATTTGAAGAATTTAATTTTTTTATAATTAGATTATAATATGTACCTCTAAGAAAATGTTCTTTTGTTAAATTAAAATTATCAAAAATTGCTACAGATTGTATTCTAATCTCGTTTATGTTTTGTAATAATTGATTTTTCTTAAGAATTAACTCATCCTTAATTTGAATAAATTCTTTTAAATCTAAACTTAGATCCAATCCAGAAGAGTCTTCTTTAAATAAATGTTTGGCAAAATCTTTAAGATCATTTTCGATATTATTGCTACTTCCATCAGATATTTTTTGCAATGAAAACTCGAGAAGAACATTAACTAAATCAGTATCTTCTTCGGATATTTTATTTAATAATAATGCAACAGAGGGATTAATAATTTTGCTATTATCAAGTTCAAGATTAAAAGTATTAGAGAGGCCTAGATCTGATGCAAATGTTTTCACAATTGTATATGTGAACTTATCTATTGTAGAGATATTAAGATCTGAATAATGATGTAAGATATGAGTAAAGATAGATGATGAAAGTCTGAACACCTCATCTTTAGACAGTTTAGTTTCTTCTAAAACAAAAGAAAGGATATTATCTATGTCTTCACCATTACTTAATTTACTAAAATATAATAAAACTCTCTCCTTCATTTCTGCAGAAGCCTTATTTGTAAAAGTGATAGCTAAGATCTTTTTATAATAATCTATATTGTATTTTGAAGCTCCTGTAATAGATATGCAAATAAAATTTAAAGCAAGTGTATACGTTTTTCCAGATCCTGCAGATGATTTATAAACAATGAAATTTTTCACTAGCAGTATTTAGAGTATTTTAAGATTTATCGGCAGATCATAAACTAATTATGAATTTTTGAACCACAAAACTTACAATAAGTAGCATCAATATCATGACCTTCTTTTGAACAACTAATACAAGATTGAGTATTTATCTCTTTTTTTGCCTTAATTATTCCAGCAGTTACAATTCCAGTTGGAACAGCAATTATCCCATAACCTAAAATCATAATTATAGAAGCAATGATTTTCCCTACAACAGTAACTGGCACAACAGTTCCATACCCAACAGTTGTTAAAGTTACAACTGACCAATAGACAGAGTTAGGAATGTCCTGAAAACCAGGATTACCTCCGTTTAAACCCTCAACAATATACATTATAGTACCAAGAATTGTAACAAGTAAAATAACAGATAATAAAAAAACAATAATCTTAGGTCTTGAAGATCTAAGAGCAATCTGCATGGTGTAAGCTCCTCTTGTATATCTTGACAACTTAAATATCTTAAATATTCTAATTAAACGTATAGCTCTAACTACCGTTAAAAAATGAATTTGTGGGAAAATAAAAATAAGATATGTAGGGATCACTGCTAATAAATCAATCAACCCCATTGCAGAGAACACATATTTAAACGGCTTTTTAATAGAATAAATCCTTAAAAAATACTCAATAGTAAAAAGAATAGTAAAGCCCCATTCTAAAGCAACTAATAATTCTCTATACTGCTCTTGAATAGATTTAACACTTTCAAGCATTACAAGAGAAACAGAAATAACTATCGCAAATAATAATAGTACATCAAATAGCTTTCCCTTAGGAGTATCAGCCTCAAATATGATTTGATGAATTCTTTCTTTTGTCATGGTAAGAGCAAATGTATAATTTTTTCCAAACTAAACAATTTAAAATACAAATTACATTCTTTCAGGCACACTCACTCCTAGCAGAGACATTCCTTTTTCTATAATATATGCAGTCTTTTTAGCAAGACTTACTCTAAATGAGATAACTTCATCTTTATCCGCTTTTAAAATAGTTGTCGATTGATAATAACTATTAAATTCTTTAACTAACTCAAAAACATAATTAGCTATTATAGCTGGACTAAAAGAACTAGCTGATTCTTGGACTAATTTTGGAAAGTCTAATATTAACTTAATAAGTTCTTTTTCTTTTAAGGATAACTTAAGGTCTTTATCTATTTTTAGTTCTAATTTATTCTTTCTAAGAATTGACTTAATTCGTGCATGAGTATATTGAATAAAGGGACCTGTATTACCATTAAAATCTATACTTTCTTTTGGATCAAACAACATTCTCTTTTTAGGGTCAACTTTTAACATAAAATATTTTAATGCTCCTATACCAACATTTTCATATAAGATATTGGCTTCATCGGAATTTAAATCTTGATTTTTACCTAAACTTTCTGCAATATTTTTTGCGTTTACAACCATTTCCTCCATCAAAACGTCTGCATCCACAACTGTACCCTCTCTAGACTTCATTTTACCTGTTGGTAAATCAACCATACCATAGGAAAGGTGATAACAATCTCTTGACCAAGAATATCCTAACTTTTCTAGTATTTTAAAAAGAACTTTAAAATGGTAATCCTGCTCATTTCCAACTGTATAAGTCATGTGAGAAAAATTAAAATCTTGATGTCTTTTAATTGCAGTACCAATATCCTGCGTCATATAAACTGAAGTACCATCAGATCTTAAAATTATTTTTTCATCTAATCCATCGCTTGAGAGATCAATCCACACTGACCCATCTGGCTTCTTAAAAAAAACTTTATTTAAAAGTCCTTCATTAACAATATCTTTTCCAAGAAGATAGGTGTCACTTTCATAATAATTTTTATCAAAGTCAACACCGAGTCTTTTATGCGTTTGTTCAAAACCCTTATAAACCCAAGAGTTCATTTTCTGCCAAAGAGCAATCACATTTTCATCCTTATCTTCCCATTTAATTAACATTTCTTGGGCCTTAAGAAAAATTGGAGCTTCTTTTTCAGCTTGATTTTGACTATAACCTTTAGAAATCAAACCTTTGACTTCATCTTTATATTTTTTATCAAATTCAACATAGTATTTACCAACTAAATGATCGCCTTTAATTCCTGTTGATTCAGGAGTTTCATTATTAGCAAACTCTAACCATGCAACCATAGACTTACATATATGTATACCTCTATCATTTATTATCTGAACTTTTATAACATTTTTACCAGAAGCCTTTAATATTTCTGCAACAGAATATCCTAAAAGATTATTTCTAATGTGACCAAGATGAAGAGGCTTGTTAGTATTAGGAGAACAATATTCAACTAAATATTTTTCAGCATCAGGCTTAACATCAGAAAAACCAAATTTATTATTCTTAATAGCTGTAGTTAATAATGAAACCCAACAACTATCATTAACAGATAAATTTAAAAAACCCTTAACAACATTAAAATTATTAATCTCCTTTGTATTGATTGTTAAATAATCCCCTATCTCACTAGCAGTAACTTCAGGACTTTTCTTAGAATATACCGTTAATGGAAAAACTACTAATGTAATATCTCCCTCGAAATCTTTTCGAGTCTTTTGAAATTGTAATTTAACTTCGTTTATTTTATAAAGCTCAGATACAGCATCTATAATGTATTGGGATAGTATTTGTTCAATCATTTTTTCAAAGGTAAAAATATTTCTGCCATCATACATCTTGCGCTTCCTCCACCATAAGATTCAATAGTAGACAGGTCGACATGTATTATTTCATTGAAACTTTCAATAAGGGCAATCTGATCAGAACTTAGACATAAATATGCAGAATTTGACATTACTAAATAAGGTTTATCCCCCATAACTTGCAACATATTTCCAGCAAAAGAATTAACCTGAGATTCAGAAATTTCAATAATTTTTTTGTTAGAAGATTTAATAGAATTAATAACTAGACTTCTTTCAACAGAATCATCAATTGATTCTAAACAAATAATAACATACTCATCAGCAATACTCATCATTACATTAGTATGGTAAATAGGTAATCTTTTTGCACCAACATCTTGGTATGCGTTAAAAACCACAGATTTATACTTTAATTTTTCACAAAATTCTTTAAGGATATTCGGATCAGTTCTTTTTGATTGAGCTGCATAACAGATCTTATTTTCTCTATCTAAAATCATACTTCCAGTTCCCTCTAAAAATAAATTAGTGTTCTCATAGTGAGAATAATTAACTATTTCAGAGACAGAAAAACTGTTTTTTATTAAGCTTATTATATCTTCTCTTCTCTCTAGCCTTCTGTTTTTTGCTAGCATAGGATATAAACAAATACTGCCATTTGCATGAAATGAAACCCAATTATTAGGAAAGATTGAATCAGGAGTGTGAGGATTTATAGAATCCTTTACAACAATAGTATTTATAAATTTTGCTTTTAATGCAGATACAAAATTATTAAATTCTATTAATGCCTTATTTTGAATTTGCTTTTCACTAAGAATACTAATATCAGATTGATAATGATTATCTAAAGCAGTTTGAGCATTAAAGTTAAATAAAACAGGCTCAATCATCATAATATTATTTGTTATTTGTTTCATATTCTTATTAATGGCATTGTTGAGCATCTTAGCAGACCTTCCATTTTAGAAATTTCAGAAAAAGCAATTTCCTCTACAAGGAATCCATGATTTATTAAGGCTTGATTTAAACGAATAAAATTCTTTTCTGAAACTATAACATTTTCAGAGATAGAAAAAATATTAGAATTCATTTCATACATCTCATCTTGATTTATCTTAATTAAATTATTAGCACCAAATAATTTATTTAGATATTGAATATCAGCTATATTTTTAAATCCACCTTCATAAATAATAGCTTTATTTTTTCCAATTGGCTGAAAACAACAATCTAAATGTAAAGAATTATTTTTTGCTACAGTATCAGATTTGACAAGTTCAAAAGACTTTACTTTTTTGTTAGGGAATTTTTTTTGAATTTGAATAACGCCCTCTTTATTAGTCCTTGCCACCGTAAAATCATTAAAATCAGATTCTTCCGAGTAGCCAATAAACACATAGTCATTATATAAAATAACATCACCACCTTCTATTCTAGCACTATCCGAAAGGCTAATAATTTTTTCAGGAGCAATAAAAGATAACAAATGATCTATAGCTTTTAATTCTTCTTTTCTATCACTTAAAATGTTAGACAGAATTAATTTATCATCAATAACAAATGCTATATCTCTTGTGAAAATCTGATTTAAATTATTAATGTTTTCAGGTCTAAAAACCTTTACATCATATTTATTTAAAACATTAAGAAACTCATTTATCTCAATTTTAATATTTGGTTCTTCTGGAAATGTGCCATTTAATACATGTTCTTTTGACTTAGGATCATAACAATTCACTAGCTCTGGAATTCCGCCAAAACTATCTGCTATTCCTAGCACAACTGTCTTTAACTGACTAGTTTCATTATTTACTTTTAATTCTAACATATCTGTTCTGCAAAATTAACAAAGCTTTAATTTAAAGCTTCAAAATTATTAACAATTTAATGGTAAAATAATAGTTTATATTATTAATAAGAAATATATCTATTTGTATTTTTGAAAAAGTAAAGATGAAGAAAAAATTAAAAGTAAATTCTACTGCAAAAAAGCTTATATCTAAATTAGCAAGCCCTTTTAGAAATAAAAATAATCAATTAGTATTTGGTTCTTTTTTATTTTTACTAGCATGCTATTTAATTATTGCCTTTTCATCATATTTCATAGAGTGGAAATATGATAATAGTATAGTGATGAATCTTGATCTTTACGAAATCCTTACCCATGAAGAAATACAAAACGCTCTAGGCGGCCTAGGCGCTTATCTATCTCATCTTTTAATTTACAAGTTATTTGGTGTATCTGCTTACTTGATTTTTACATTTATATTACTATCAAGTTTAAAAGTTTTTGGTTTTAAAAAGTTTTCTCTTTCAAATCATCTTTTTCACTGTTTAATCTGCTTAATCTATTTTCCAATATTTATTTATCACTTTTTTGAATCAAAAATATTATCTGGTGGACTTGGGATTCACTCAAAGGATTTATTATCAAATATTGTAGGTGATATTGGCACTACTCTTCTTTTATTAGCATTATTAATTATTTATATAATGCTTAACCATAGAAATTCTATTTATAAAATATTTTCATTTTTAAGTCAGATTAATTTTAATAAAATATTAATTTTTAAGAAAAAAAATATTAATCCTTCGGAAATACAATCTGAAGAGATTAAGAAAAACGAAGAAAAAATTAGTCCAATATTAGAAGAAATAAAACTTGAAGAGAGCATACCTTCAAAGCCAATTGCAGATGACAATAATGAAACAGTTAATACAAATAATAAAGAAATAGCACCCAAAGATTTAAATATAGAAATTAATGAAATAAATTCTGAGGAAAAATTATCAGAATCAGAAATTGATAAAAAATTAAAAGAGCTAGGAGATTATGACCCTACTCTAGAGCTTTCTTCTTATAAAATGCCAACTATTGACCTTTTAAATACTTATGGGGGCAATGAAATAAAAATTGATAAAAATGATTTAGAAGAGAAAAAAAACAAAATAGTTGAAACACTAGGACATTATAAAATTGGCATTACATCTATAAGCGCTACAGTTGGTCCAACAATTACTTTATATGAAATTGTTCCTGAAGCTGGCGTTCGTATTTCTAAAATTAAAAATCTAGAAGATGATATTGCGCTTAGCTTAGCTGCTGAAGGCATAAGAATTATAGCTCCAATTCCAGGAAAAGGAACTATTGGAATTGAGGTTCCAAATAAAACTAAAAATATTGTTTCTATGCAAGAGGTTTTATCCTCGGAGAAATTCTTAAATAGCACAATGGCTTTACCAATAGCTTTTGGGAAAACTATTTCAAATGAAACCTATGTGGTAGATTTAGCGAAAATGCCACATTTATTAATGGCTGGAGCTACAGGACAAGGAAAATCTGTTGGTCTTAATGCAGTATTAGCATCATTATTATATAAAAAACATCCATCTCAGGTGAAGTTTGTTCTTATTGATCCTAAAAAAGTTGAATTAACTCTTTTTAACAAAATAGAAAGACATTTTTTAGCCAAACTTCCTGATGAAGAAGATGCTATTATTACAGATACCAAAAAAGTCGTAAATACTGTAAATTCATTATGTATAGAAATGGATGATAGGTATGAACTATGTAAAAATGCTAATTGCAGAAATATCATTGAATACAACAAAAAATTTATTTCTAGAAAATTAAATCCCAATGAAGGACATAGGTTCCTTCCATATATTGTCTTAGTTATTGACGAGTTTGCTGATCTTATAATGACAGCAGGTAAAGAAATTGAAACTCCTATAGCCAGACTAGCACAGCTAGCACGAGCAATAGGAATTCACCTAATAATAGCAACACAACGTCCATCTGTAAATGTCATAACAGGTTTAATTAAAGCTAACTTTCCTGCTAGAGTGGCATTTAGAGTAACTTCTACTACAGATTCAAGAACAATAATGGATTCTAAAGGTGCTGAACAATTAATTGGTATGGGAGATATGTTAATATCCACAGGTAGTGAACTAATTAGGCTACAATGTGCATTTATTGATACCCCTGAAGTTGAAAAAATATGCGAATATATAGGCTCTCAAAGAGCTTACCCTCAAGCTCATATCCTTCCAGAATATGAAGGAGAAGCAGAAACAGTAGCTACAAAGGCAGATTTAAATGATAAAGACGCAATGTTTGATGAGGCTGCTAGAACTGTTGTACAAAGTCAATCAGGCTCAACATCATTAATTCAAAGAAAATTAAGACTTGGATATAATAGAGCAGGTAGAATAATTGACCAATTAGAAGCAGCAGGAATTGTTGGTCCATTTGAAGGCAGTAAAGCAAGACAAGTATTAGTAAGGGATATGCTGGCGCTTGATGAATTATTAAAAAACCTATAACAAAAAATGAAAAAATATTTTCTCACATTATTATTTTTAACATCTGTTGCGTGCTTCTCTCAAGATACTTTAATAATAAATACAAATGATAGTATTTCAACACAAATTCTACAAGAATTAAGTGAAAAAACTAAATCTTATCAAAACATTAAAGCTGACTTTAAATTTACATTTGAAAATACAAGTCAAGATATTCTAGAGGAACAAGACGGCAGTATAAGTATTCAAGAGAATAGTTTTAAATTAGAGATTAATCAACAAATTATTATAAGTGATGGAAGTACCCAATGGATATATCTAAAAGAATCTAACGAGGTACAAATAATGGAATACGATGTTGAAGATGATATGATGAGCCCTAGTAAGCTTTTTACAATCTATGAAAAAGGATATAAGAACAGCTATATAGAATTAAAATCTTTGAATGGAAAAAATATGCATATAATAGATCTTTTTTCTATAGAAAGCAATGCTTTTAAAAAAATACAATTACAAATAGATGCTGATAAAAATCAGTTAGATAATATTATTCTTTATGACAAAAATGGTGGATCCTTTACTTACTTGATTACAAATTTCAAAACTAATGTTGAGAATACTGGTGATAATACTTATAAGTTTATAGCTGAGGATTATACGGATGTTCAAATAATAGATTTAAGATAAAATAAAGTATAATTATACACGTTGTAATCAAAATTTAAAATGAAAATGAAAATTAAAGTATTAATAATACTTGTAATATTTAGCTTTAAAAGTAATCTCTTAGTAAGTCAAGAAAAATTCACACTAAGTGGTTATGTCTCTGATAAAAATAATGGAGAAAATATAATTGGAGTTAATATTTATTGTACAGAACTTCAACAAGGAGTAACGTCGAACACTTATGGCTTTTATAGCCTGACTCTTCCAAAAGGAAATTATAATATTAGCTTTTCTTTCATTGGATATAAAAACCAAAGTTTTAATTTAAATCTGTCACAGGATCAAGAAAAAAATGTCGAATTTGAAGTTAATTCATTTTCTATTGGAGAGATCCAAGTAACGGGAAAAGCAAATATTATTCAAAAAACTCAATCTTCAGTCATTGAAGTTCCTCTTGAACAGATTAGAACAATACCAGCACTTTTGGGTGAAGTTGATATTATAAAAGCAATTCAATTACTTCCAGGAGTGCAATCAAGTGAAGGAACTTCAGGGTTTTATGTAAGAGGTGGTGGCCCTGATCAGAACTTAATACTTTTAGACGGTGTTCCAGTATATAACGCCTCACATCTTGGCGGATTATTTTCTGTTTTTAATGCAGATGCGATTAAATCAGTTAGGCTAACTAAAGGGGGTTTTCCAGCACGCTTTGGAGGACGCCTTTCTTCTGTACTGCAAATTGACATGAAAGAAGGGAATCAAAAAGAATTTAAAGGGGATGTTACTCTTGGGCTAATATCTTCTAAATTTACGTTAGAAGGCCCAATAACTAAAGATAAAACATCATTTATCATTTCTGCTAGAAGGACTTATATTGATCTTATTATTGCGCCTTTTCTTCCACAAACTACTGACCTAACTTTATATTTCTATGATTTAAACGCTAAAATAAATCATAAAATTTCAAAAAAAAATAGATTATATTTAAGTGCTTACACAGGAAAAGATAAACTTGGTGTAAATTTTGTAGAAAATTTTGACGATGAACAAAGCTCCTTAAATTTTGGATTAGGATATGGCAATATCACCTCAACTATTAGATGGAATCACTTATTTTCTGATAAACTTTTTAGTAATACTACATTAACTTATAGTCGCTATTCCTTTAATACTGACTTTGGTGTAAACTCAACATTTAATTCTAATGATGGTACTGAAATTTATGATATTAATTTTGGATATCTTTCTGGCATAGAAGATTTAGGAGCTAGAATTGATTTTGATTTTATACCAAATCCTAATCATGAAATAAAATTTGGAACGTCTTATACAAACCATAATTTTTTCCCTGGTGAATCAAACTTATCAATTAATGAAATATCTCCTGATCCCTTACAGAATTTCACATTAGATACTACACTAAATTTTTCCGGAAATACTAATGCAGATGAGCTTTATTTTTATGTTGAAGATAATTTTAAAATAAATAATAGATTAAAAGCAAATCTTGGAATACATTTAGGATATTATAATACTAATAGATCAAGTTCTTTATTTAAAAATGCAATATCATTTCAACCAAGAGCATCAGTAAGATACCTACTTAATGACAAATGGTCAATAAAAGGGTCTTATGCTGAAATGACACAAAATATTCATTTACTCTCTAATTCTTCTATTGGATTCCCTAGTGACATATGGGTGCCCGCCACTGACAATGTCCCTTCTCAAACCTCAAAACAATTTGCTAGTAATATTTCTACTGAAATTGCCGATGGTGAATATGAACTTAGCTTAGAAGGATATTATAAAACTATGGGTAACTTGATTACATATAAAGCTGGGTATTCTAACTTATCTAGTACTGAATCTTGGGAAAATTCCGTAGAAACTGGAGGTGAAGGAGAGTCTTATGGTGCAGAATTATTCCTTCAAAAGAAAAAAGGTAGAACTACAGGGTGGATTGGCTATACTCTTTCTTGGACCAATAGAAAGTTTGATAATATTAATTTTGGAGAATGGTACCCATATAAATTTGATAGAAGACATGATTTTTCGCTAGTTCTATCTCATAGATTTAATGAAAAATGGGATGCTGGACTTACATGGATTTATGGAACTGGAAATGCTATTACATTTCCTCAAGCAATATACTTAGGATCACCAAATAACAATAATAATTCTGTAGATATTGTTGAATCATATGGTTCAAGAAACTCGACTAGACTTGATGCATACCATCGCTTAGATCTTGGTTTTAATAAAACTATTAAAAAGGAAAAATCAACCAGAATACTATCTTTTGGAGCATACAATGCTTACAGTAGAAAAAATCCATTTTTTGCTTATTTAACCTATGAACAAGGAAATAGAGTTGCAAAACAGGTATCATTGTTTCCAATAATCCCTTCAATTTCTTACAGAATACAATTTTAATTATGAAAAATTTAAATTTGCTCTTATTAATAACAATTATGTGTTTTCTATCATGCGATATGGAAACTGTAATTGATATTGAAATCCCTGCCCATGAACCAGTTTTAGTATTAAATGGCAGGCTAGATACGGACACTAATATACAAGTATTAATTTCAAGCTCAGTAGGAGCTTTCGATAATAGCACTCCATCTATGGTAAATGATGCTAATGTTATATTATTTGAAAATAATATTGAAATAGAAACGCTTACTTTAGATACAGACAATACCTATGAATTGTATATTAATGATGGAACCTGGAACAACGCAACAGTTGATATGAATTACTATGTTTCTAATTACACTCCTATCAAAGATAATACCTATAAAATAGAAGTCAAACACCCAAATTTTAATGATATAGTTGCTACAACTTATATTCCAGATGATATTTTAATTTATAATTTTGATATTGACTCTACTTCGTATAATGATAAATTAAATTTCCAATTTAGTTTTGATGATAATGCTAATATTGAAAATTATTATGCTCTTGAATTAAAAGCAAGCTGCAGCAAATTATTTGAGGATGAGTATGGGAATTTTGAATTATATGAGTGGGGCGGAAGAATAGAAATGAATTCTAATGACCCTTCTTTTACATCTACCAATAGTTTTGATTTGGAGGAAGGATATAGGTATCAAGGTAGAAGAGCAATTTTTAATGATGCTATTTTTAATGGCCAACAAAAAAATATATCAATAGATGTTTATACTGAAGATTTTAAATATAGTGATTGTGATACTATAAAATTTATATTTTCAACATTTAGTGATGAATCCTATAAATATTATAATTCATTATCTGCGCAAAGAGACAATGGCGGGTTAGATATATTTGGTGGTGAAGTAGTTCCTGTTTATACAAATGTAACTAATGGGCTTGGCATATTAATTTCAAAAAATGCTCAAGAATTCTACATTAAGCCATAAACTACTTAATAGCTCTAATCAACTCGTAATTCCTATAGTGTACTAAAGGGGAAAATTTATTAATTTTCCCACTACCAATTCTAAATCTCTCTAAATTATATAGATTAACCTCTCCACAAAAATTAAGCATAATATTATATCCTACTAAGGAAAATTTAGATGGACTCGTGGTAAATTTTTTCTCAAAACTGTACATAAAAACACTATCTCTTTTAGTGTTTAAATCAAAAAAATAAGGGTCAGGAAAATGAACATCTAAGTGCATCAGGTTGTCATAATCTAAATGATCATAAGACTTAATATTAGACAAGCCGTATACAACAAAATTTGAATCAATCCCTCCAAGGGTAGAAAGCATTTTACTTACAAAAGCTCTGTTGAAAGAAGGCAAAATCACAATTTGAGTATCTAAGAATTGATGTCTTACACTATCAACATGAGTATAAATCATTGACATCATCTCTACTTCTTCTACCCCTTTAAGTAAATTATTTTCTATATGTGAGGCGTACCCTTTTTCATTTTCATTATAGCATATAATTATATTTTTTTCTTTTGAATTTTTAATAATATGATCTGTAATAATCTTACTCTGAGTTTTAAATGGTGTATTTATTTGTATCGTAGATTTATTATTTTTAAGAAAATCAATAGATCGTGATAAAGGAGAAATAATTATTTTATCATTATCTTTTCCGTAATAATTACTAATAATTTGCAAATTTTTGGAATATATAGGTCCAATAATTATATCTACTGTATCTAGTGATTTTGATTTAACTATTTCTTCAATCTGTAAAGAATCATTTCTAGTGTCATGAACAATTAAATTAATTTTTACCCCAAGCTTGTTTAAAGAGTCCAATGATAAAAGTACTCCCTGCATAAACTGCAAAGCCATTTGAGATTTATTCAAAATAATTTTATCCGCTTCTTTTTTATCTTCAAAGCTAGCAACCATTGTATCATTTAGATTTTTATAAAATGGCAGAAGAAGGGCAATATCAAATTCTTTATTAGATTTAAAAATATTGTCTTGTGCAGATATGTTAGAAGAACTTTTTATAGGTATAAATAAAACTTGATTTAAATATAGTTCAAAACCTGTTTCATTACTCTTAATAATTTTATCGATACTAATACCAAAAAAATTAGCAATTGAATTCATAGAATCTCCAACTTTTACCTCATATTTTATGTATTTACTATTATCAACAGTAATAGTATCATTAAAAGCAAGTAAAGCATTACTTAAAATTAAAAATATAGATATTAATATAATTCGAATTATTCCCATTCAATTGTTGCTGGTGGCTTAGAACTAATATCATATACAACCCTATTAACCCCATGTACTTTATTGATTATTTCATTAGAAACCAGAGCTAGAAAATCATATGGAAGATGCACCCAGTCAGCTGTCATTCCATCAGTAGATTCAACTGCTCTTAATGCAACAACATTTTCATATGTTCTTTCATCCCCCATTACACCAACTGATTGAACTGGTAAAAAAATAGCTCCTGCTTGCCAAACATCGTCATATAAATTATGTGACTTAAGTTCAGAAATAAAGATATCATCAACTTCTTGAAGGATTCGAACTTTTTCTGATGTAATATTTCCTAATATTCGGATAGCAAGTCCAGGGCCTGGAAATGGATGTCTTGCTAATAATTGGCTATCTACATCCATTGATTTCCCAATTCTTCTCACTTCATCTTTAAACAAAGTTTTTAAAGGTTCAACAATTTTAAGTTTCATGAAATCAGGAAGACCCCCAACATTATGATGAGACTTTATAGTTGCAGATGGTCCTCCAGAAACAGAAACCGATTCAATTACATCTGGATATATAGTTCCTTGAGCTAACCACTTCACATTTTCAATCAAGTTAGCTTCATAATCAAAGACATCAATAAATTTTGCGCCAATTGCTTTACGTTTTTTTTCTGGATCGGACACCCCTTCTAAAACACTATAAAAATCTTCTTTAGCATCAACACCTTTAACATTTAGCCCCATTCCCTTATACTGATCTAAAACATCATTAAATTCATTTTTTCTTAGCAGTCCGTTGTCTACAAAAATACAGTAGAGATTCTTACCTATTGCTTTATCTAATAAAACAGCAGCAATTGTAGAGTCAACTCCTCCAGACAATCCTAAAACTACCTTATCATTACATAATTTTATTTTTAATTCATTAATTGTATTATCTACAAAAGATTCAGGGGTCCAGTCTTGAGTACAATTACATATATTAATTAAAAAATTATTTATCAACAAACCACCATCTTTAGAATGATATACTTCTGGATGAAATTGAAGACCATAAATTTTCTCATCTTCAAATGAATAAGCCGCATTAGTTACTTCCTTTGTAGATGCAATTAATTCATATTCTGAGGGTAATTTTGTAATTGTATCACCATGACTCATCCAAACCTGTGAATTAAGATTAATATTTTCAAAAAGCAAAGAACTACTATTTATGTATGACAAATTAGCTCTTCCATATTCACGAATCTTAGATGGCAAAACCTCTCCACCATATTTATTTGCTAGAAATTGAGCTCCATAGCATATTGCTAAGATTGGAAGTTTTCCTTTAATATTAGTTAACTCGGGAACAGGACAATTTTCTTCTCTAACAGAAAAAGGAGAACCAGACAGAATAACTGCTTTCCAATTATCATCTAAAGAAGGGATTTTATTGTAAGGATGAATTTCAGAATATATATTTAATTCTCTAACTCTTCGTGCAATTAATTGTGTGTATTGTGAGCCAAAATCTAAAATGAGTATTTTTTCGTGATGCATATTTATTTTTCTAATTTTAAAATTACAAAATTTGTATCTAGAGGATTTAAATTTTGAACTAATATTTTTATAAAGTTTTCACCATATCTACAATAATATGAGGTGAAATTATCATGACGTTCTTGCAGACTACTAATAGGGAATAATATTTTCATGATTTTTTCTATCTGATTAATTTCAATCAGATCTCTATCCTTAGTAAACTTTATTAATTTATTTTCAGACTTTTCAAACATCTGAATATTTTTAGTCTTCATACTTTCAATGGATGAATGCATAGATATATCTTTTGTTTTAAGAAAAATTGCATCATATATTTTATTAAGATTAACAAGTTCTTTTTCGAATGAAATAGTAAGATTATTTCTCATTACATAATCTTTTTTCAATCTATCAATATTTTTAAATAATTGCTGATCCTTGATCTCTAATTTATTTAATTTGTGTGCTTGCGGTTTAGATAAAATCAAAGCAGAATTACGTAAAATAATTAATGGCATCGGAATCTTACTATCGACAAATGATGTTCTAAGTAACATCCAGTAAGCAATTTCAGCACCTCCTCCAATATAAGCAAGATTTGGCAGAATTAACTCTTGATAGAGTGGTCGGATTAAGACATTAGGACTATACTCAGCATAATTATTAAAAATATCTTCTTCAGAGCTCGCAACATCAATTCTTTCTCGACTATTTTCTTTAATTCTGAAAAAATTAATCTTTCTAACTTTTGCCTGTATGTGATAATCTTGAGATAGTTGGTCTGCTGTATCTTTTATTAAATTATAAAACTTATTTTCTATAACATCTTTTTTAATAATAGGAATTAGTTGTTTCTTAAGTATTGGTATATCAGCGTCTAAGACAACTACACCAAAGTCACTAAAAAGTTCATCAACTAAAAATCTAGTAGCAAGCGATAAATTTTTCTTATTGTATGCGTTTTTAAATAAATTGATAACTCTATCTACCAACTCTCCTTCTCCTAATACATGCCTGATTTCATCAATTAGAAGCTTAATACCATGAGGCTTCATTCTTCCAACAGGTCCAGATTGCTTAGTCTCCCAGAGTATTTTCTCTCGATATAAATTTATAGAATTTACTTCTTCAAAATCGTGATCTTCGCTTGCAAGCCAAAAAACTGGTACAAAATTATTTTTAGGATATTTCTTATTTAAAGATTGGACAAGATTAATAGCAGAAGCAATTTTATATATAAAATATAAAGGACCAGTGAATAAACATAGTTGATGTCCTGTGGTTATGGTAAATGTCTGCTTATTATTTAATAACTGAATATTTTGTAAGGTTTGTTTAGAAACATCTATATTTTCATATTGTTTTTCTAGTGCACTTACAAGAGATACTCTATCTAATTTCTGAGATGATTTAAGCTTAATCTGTTTTCCTAAAGAATCTATGTCAGGGAAATCATTAATAAATTTTTTTAATTCTTTTTTTTCACTTATATAATCTAGAACTATTTTTGAAAAATTTTCAGTTTCTTTATATGGAATTTTAATTGCTTCCAATTTATTTTTTCATAATAAATCCACCGGCAACAAGATCATCACCATCATAAAAAGCAGCAGACTGTCCCGGAGCAATACCCTCCACCTTGCTATGAAACAAAACCTTTATAGTATCACCCTCATTTGTTATTGTCGCCATTTCTCCTTTATGCTTATACCTAACCTTAACCTTTAACTCGATACCATCTTCTAATTTAGGGAATTTAACATAATTAATATTCCGCACATACATCTCTTGTTTTTTAAGATCCTCTTTGGTTCCAACTACAACAATATTGTCAACTTCATTTATCGAAACTACGTAAGTAGGTTCATCTCCTAAAGATATTCCAAGCTTTCTTTGACCAATTGTATAAAATGGGTAGCCATCATGTTCTCCTAATTCTTCTCCAGCTAATGACATAAACTTGCCACCTTTAACTTTTTCTTCTAAACCTTCTACCCTTCTCTTTAAAAAACCACGATAATCGTTATCAGGAATAAAACAGATTTCATAACTCTCACTTTTCTCAGCTAAAGCTTTATACCCTCTATCAATAGCCATCTGTTTTATATCTTTTTTGTGAAGATTCCCCATAGGGAAAATTGTTCTTTTCAAACACTCTTGAGTAACTCCCCAAAGAACATAAGACTGATCTTTACTTTGATCAATTCCTTTAGAGACTACAAATCTGTTGTCTAATTCTCTAACTTGAGCATAATGCCCAGTAGCAATATATTCACAGCCTAACATGTCTGCACGCTTTAAAAGAGCTTCCCACTTTATGTGAGTATTACACAATACACATGGATTAGGTGTTCTTCCGGCAATATATTCATCTACAAAATTATCAATAATATAATCTCCAAATTCTGCTCTAATATCTAATATTGTATGAGGAAATCCACAGTCAACTGCTAATTGTCTAGCATCATTTATAGAATCTAAACTACAACATCCAGTCTCTTTTTTATTTCCACCTGATGAAGCATAATCCCATGTCTTCATTGTTATACCAATTACATCATAACCTTGTTCATGAAGAATAAGAGAAGCCATTGTACTATCTATTCCACCACTCATAGCCATTAAAACTTTTCCTTTACTCATTTGTATAATTTATTAAAGTATCTAAAATCCCATCTTGATTATAAAACTCCCATGATCCTTCTTTGTTATCATCAAGATAATTTCCTGAAGAGTAAATTGTGCCATTTAAATAATAAAAAACAGATTCCCCTTGCCTTTCTCCATTTGTAAAACTAGATTTCATCTTTGAATTACCATTAATAAAAAACTGCTCCCATTTACCATTTAACGTGTCTAGTTTATAATTCTTAATTTCATAAATATTTCCATCATCATAAAAAGTCTTAGTTGTGCCATTAAGTATACCCTGAAAATATATTTCAGAGAGTATTAAAATACTATCAGAATTATAATAATTCCATGTACTGTCTTTTAATTGATCAACATATAATCCTGAAGCTTGTAGGGAACCGTCTTTATAAAACATATGAGCAGCAGCAGCCTTTCCTTTATGGAAGAATTCTTTTTCAATTTGAATTTCACCAGATTTATAATAATAATAAAATATTCCTGAAGGAAGGTTATCAAGAAAAAAACCTTGATACCTTAGATTACCATTTTCGAATGTTTTTTTCCAAACTCCTTGCTTTTGTCCTTTTTCATCAATTTGATTGATTGTCTGAGAAACTATTATTTGAGGCAAAAAAAACAGTATAAAAAATAAATATTTCATGGTGATATTTTTTACAAATATAATAAGAAAAGATATGCGTAAATTTTATTTACGAGAGTATTAATTTTTCAATTCCAAGCGTTAGACTTTCCCAAGAAAATCTTTTTTTTTCAATTGCTGAATTTTTAACAAATTCATCTTCACGGCTATTAGAATAAAAATCTAAAATACTATCAGCAATATCACCAGATTCTTTAGATGTAACATATCCAACTTTATTATGAGGAACAATTTCCGCTAACCCACCTACATTGGTAACTAAAATAGGACGTTCAAAATGATATGCAATTTGGGTAACTCCACTCTGAGTGGCAGTTTTATATGTTTGAGTAATCATATCGCTAGCACAAAAGTAATTTTTAACATCTGAAGAATCTATAAAGTCACTTCTTAATATAACGTTATCTTCAATTTTTAATTTTACAATCATTTCTTGATAGAAAGAAATATCATCATAAAATTCACCAGCAACAATTAACTTTATTCCAAGACTTTTAATTCTTTTATCAGCTATAGCTTTTAACATAAGATCTAGGCCCTTATATTTTCTTACAAAACCGAAAAAAAGAAGATGCTTATCTTTTTTATTTAGATTAATAGCTTTAAGAGCAGACTCTTTACTAACCTTTTCACCAAAAGTATCATAAATAGGATGAGGAATAAACTCTTTTTTATTAGTATTCGTAAATTTAGAAAGGTCATCTAAAACTGATCTTGATAGCGTGATAAAAGCATGACAACTCTTAACAAAATACTTTGTCAAGATAAAATCACCAAATCGTTTCTCATGAGGAATAATATTATCGGTAACGGCAATAATTTTAATTTTATTTTTGAGTAAAAAACAAATAGTTCCAAGACATGGAGCCATAAAAGGCAGCCAATACCTAACAATTAAGTAGTCAGGTTTTTCATTTAAAATCTTTCTAGAAACGTCAATCCAGTTAAAGGGATTAATAGAATTAATTACGCTTTTTATTTTTATATTTTTAGGAGGATCTGAATTTTCATACTGAGTTTTACCAGGGAAAAAAATTGATGGGTACTGAAGTTTAAACGAATAAATAGTAACGTCGTCTCCTTTTTCATAAAAAGCCTTTGCTAAACAATCATTAAAATTTGCAATACCTCCCCTGTATGGGTGAGCTGGACCTACAATAATGATCTTTTTTTTAGACACTAGCTTAAACTTCTTTTTCTATATGATAATTATTCCTATCATTAGAATTTCTAGAAATTAGCTCAGAAATAAATCCTGCTAAAAATAATTGAACGCCAATAACCATAGAAGTCAACGCAATATAAAAAGAAGACATTTGAGCAATATTCTTAGCTGGTATATTATTAATTAGAGCATAAAATTTAGAACCTACAATTCCTCCAAAGATTATAAACCCAATTAAGAACATGATTGTACCTATAACTCCAAAAAGATGCATAGGCTTTTTACCAAATCTAGTAACAAATGTTACGGTCAATAAATCTAAAAAACCATTAACAAACCTTTCTAAGCCAAATTTTGTTTCGCCGTACTTTCTGCTTTGATGCTCAACAATTTGTTCAGTTATATTTGCAAAACCTGCCCACTTTGCTAGCACAGGAATATATCTATGCATTTCTCCATGCACCTCAACACTTTTGACTACGGTGTTTTTGTAAGATTTTAAACCACAATTAAAGTCATGTAAATAAATCCCAGAAGCTTTTCTAGCAGCCCAATTGAATAATTTTGTAGGAATAGTTTTAGTAATTGGATCGAATCTTTTTTGTTTCCACCCAGAGACTAAATCAAAATTTTCTTTAGCTATTTTAGTATACAATTCAGGAATTTCCTCAGGACTATCTTGCAAATCAGCATCCATTGTGATAACAACGTCACCAAGTGCTTTTTTAAAACCAATATTTAGAGCAGCAGATTTACCATAATTTCTTCTGAATTTAACTCCCTTAATAGAAGAATTATTTCCCGATATTTCTTCAATAACCTTCCACGAATTATCTTTACTTCCATCATCAATTAATAAAACTTCATAAATGAACTTATGCTTTTGCATAACTTTATCAATCCAAGCACATAATTCTGGCAGTGAATCTTCTTCATTGAATAATGGAACAACAACAGTAATATCCATAATTAAATAATTAAATTTTCATTTTCTCTCTTAACAAAGAAAGAAACTATAAGGGAGTAAAAAAAACCCATAAATGTACCTCCAAGAACAGACAATGTAGACATCCACTGTGGCTGTAACATTTTTTGTGTCATAGTCAAAGCCATATCTAATTCTTCATCAGAAATTTCTGGATTAGAATTTAAAATTTCTTGTTCAGCTATATTAATGATATTTAATAAATAGTCGGGATTAATAAAAGTCACAAAAATAAAAGTATAAAAAGCTAAAACTACAGATGCAAAAAAAACTACTGAGGTACCTAACTTAAGACTATTTGAGTAAGAAATAAAACCCTTATTAAATTTATCTCTATAAGAAGTAATTGAATAAACAATTGCTCCAATCATTAAAAAATTATTAAGCAATGAAGGCAGGATAGATTTTTGTTCCTCTAACCCGAATAAATAGACTAGAAATGACACAACAACAAGAGCTAAACCTAAATATGCACCATAATTCATTGCAAACTTTCTAGTATCCATGTAATATTATTTATTAATTTCTACAAATATAGAAAATAGATGTTAAGAAAAGTTTTGCCGTAAGATAGATTATATTAATTTTGTCGACGAAGGGTAAGTCTTGTACGACCAGCTCCCTATGAACTCCCCCAGGACAGGAATGTAGCAAGGGTATTAGGTTGTAGCG
>CAJXYM010000004.1 GCA_913063045.1 uncultured Flavobacteriales bacterium
GGTAAAAATGACTGGCTACATTGTAATTCAATTGATTACAATGAGCAGTTAGATCAAATTGTTATCAGCTCTAGAACTTTATCTGAGTTCTATGTGATAGATCACAGCACTTCAACTCTTGAAGCATCAGGAAGTACTGGAGGGACTAGTGGTAAAGGAGGTGATTTACTTTATAGATGGGGGAATCCTGCAGGATATGATTCAAACTTTGTAAATAATAGAATGCTTTTTGGTCAGCATGATGTTCAATGGATAAAAGATGGCTTAATTGATCAAGGTAAATTTTTAATATTCAATAATGGAAAGGGAAGGGGGTATAGTTCGGTTGATATTGTTAACCCTTCTTTAGATGTAAATGGTGACTATCTGCTAAATACTAATATGATGTTTGGTCCAGATTCTGTGGATTGGTCTTTTACCTCAACTCCAAATACGGATTTTTATGCCTCATATATTTCTGGTGCTCAAAGATTACCAAATGGAAATACTTTAATATGTGATGGTGCTCATGGAACATTTTTTGAAATAAATCAAAATAAAGAGGAGGTTTGGAATTATGTGAACCCTATGCTAAATACTTACATATTATCGCAAGAAGACACTATTCCAGTTACTCAAAATGGATGGGGGAATGCAACTTTTCGTAGCACCAAATACCCAGTTAATTTTTTAGGTTTTAACAATAAAGATATGACCCCTGGCCTTAATTTAGAATTAAATCCATATCAAGATTCCTGTTCAATGATCTCTTCAATAAACGATATTGTAAATATTGATAAGAAGCTTATCCAGACTATTGATTTAATGGGTCGTAAATCTCCAATCTCTAAAAATAAAGTGCTTTTTTACATATATGATGATGGAAGCGTCGAGAAAAAAATCATCATTTTCTAAATATTTATTGTAAAACATTATTGTTTTTTTTAAATATTTCTTAAAGATTATATTTAATAATTCTTTGTTTATATTTGTAGAACACTAATTTAATAACACTATAACATGAAAAAAATTTACTTACTTACTTTGGCTTGTTTTATTGCTCAAGTAACTTTTGCTCAGATTAGTCCTCATAATGATTTATCTGCAAAAAGTTTTAAAATACACCAATCAGATGTAAATATGTCTAAGTCTGTAGCACCATTTTGGTCAGAAGATTTCAGTAATGGTATTCCTTCAACATGGACAAATTCTACTGTCCCTTGGGTTTATAGAGGTTCATCTACTTCTCCAAATACGTCTGTTGGCTCTCAAGGAGCTTACGCAGGAACAAATGGTCCAATCGTTTCTCCAACTGCACAAAATGGATTTATGATATTTGATTCAGATTACTATGATAATCTTGGTAATGCTGGAGCTTTTGGAACAGGGCAATATCCCTGTAATCCTCCTAATGGATCAGGTCATGTAGGTCTATTAACTACTGATGCTATTGATTGTTCTTTGTATCCTGCAGTTTCTGTTGTTTTTAATAGTTTTTATAGAGAGTATACCGGAATTGCTAGAATTGCATTTAGTATTGATGGTGGAGTTACGTGGACAGATACAATAGAAATTCATCCTGATATTTTAGTTAATGAATCTACAGCTTCAGATTATCAAGTTATGTTAAATATGCCTAGCACTGTAGCTGGTAATCCTGCTGTACATCTTCAATTTATTTATGATGGTACAATTGTATATAATACTTCTTTTTATGGATACTATTTTTGGATGATAGATGATATTCAACTTATAGAAACTCCTGATCATCTTCTTGTTAGACAAGATGATGTATTTGGAGGATGGTGGTTAGGTTACCAGACAACTGGTGATTATGGTTTAGACTATACCTTTAACCCAATGGCTCAAGCAGCTAATAATCCTTACCGATGTGAGTCTGTTTTAAGAAATATTGGGGCTTCTGATCAGACCAATACAGAATTACACGTTTCTATTGAAGATGAAAATGCAAATATTGTTTTTTCTGGTAGCTCTAATAGTATTACACTGCCTTTTTCAGCTACAGATACTTTAGCTATTTCATCTAATTTTACACCTTCTAATATGGGAGTATACAATATTAGTTTTTGGGCAACCTCAGATTCATTTCCAACTACAGACACATTAGTGAGATCAACAATTATAACGGATTCAGTATATGGAATTGATTATGATTGGAATTCAGATGGTGCAAATATGCCTGGAAGTAGATGGTTAGTTGGAAGATCATGTGGAGGTCAAGTAGTTGCTAATGCATTTGATATTTATGAAAATACTCAAGTAACATCAATCTCATTCTTTGTCGATGATGAATCTATTGCAGGGGCAGAGGTTGCAGTTCAATTATATGAGACAGATGGTCAGATTTATTTAGCTGAATCAGATCCTTATTATCTACAAAATAGTGATTTAGGTTCTTGGGTAACTGTTCCATTATTGAACCCTTATCCTTTATTCGCAGGTACTTCGTATATGGCAGCCGTTAAAGGTTCTCAGCACCCTACAGATACTATGATGATAACATCATTACCTTTAGCTACTAACGTTAGTTACATTCAGGATAATGGATGTGATATAGGGACACAAGGTTTTGGTTTCTGGTATACTGCTACAACTGCAATGGGAATTAGAATGAACTTTGGAGATATCAGCTTATTTAATGAAAATAAAGAGAAGACTGATATTAATATTTATCCAAATCCAACTAATGGAATATTTACTATTACAACTGATCGTAATGAAACTTGTGAAATCATCATTGATAATATTCTTGGACAAACAGTTTACAGTTCAATTTACACTAACTTAAACTCTGCTTCTATTGATATGTCAAAATTTGATAAAGGAGTATACTTAGTAAAAGTTAAATATGAAGATTCATCATCAGTAACAAATATTGTGATTGAATAAGTTTTTATACAGATATTTAAAAAGAGCCCTATCTTGTGATAGGGCTTTTTTTATATTTGTTGTTAAATCAAATAAAAAATTACCATGAAAAAAATTATATTTTTTACCTTTTGTTTACTCTCAACTAGTGTGTTTTGCCAGAAAATATCAGAACCTAATAGTGATTGTGTAGGTCTTAATCAAAGTATTAGTGTTAATAATAACGCAAGTTCTTCAGCTATATCTCCTATATGGGAAGAAGATTTTTCTTCAGGATTTCCATCTGGTTGGTCAAGGTATACATCTAACATGACCTCTGGATTATCAACATGTAACTGGCAATGGACATTGGATGGAACATGGGGGTATTATAATGGTAATCAAGGAGTGTCGGGTTCAAATGATTTAACTTCATCATCTGCCACAAATGGTTTTTTAATCTCTGATATCGATTCAGCTAATCACTATGCTTATGGGCAACCATCTGGTAGCACTTATGAATATATAGAATCTTTTTTTACTACTGATGCAATTGATTTGTCTTTATATCCCGCTGTTAGTTTAGAGTTTGAGCATTTATTTAGATATAATAATTTAGGTACTGGAAGTTTTACTCCTCCAACAGTATATATAAGTTCTGACTCAATAAATTGGACTAGCTATCTTGTAAATAATAATATTGCAAATAATACTCAATCCTCAAACCCTGAGATAACAAGTATGAATATTTCATCAGTTGCAGGAAATCAGTCTACAGTTTATATTAAGTTTGGTTGGGTAGCTAGATGTTATTACTGGATGCTTGATGATATAAAAATTGTAGAAACTGATCCCAATAGACTTGAGATTTCTGATATGACATATGGTGGTTGGTGGATAGGTTATCAATCAACAGGAGATATTGGAATTGATTATACATTTAACCCTATGTCTCAAGTTAGCGCAAGCCCTTACAGAGTGGAGGCAATTGTTAGAAATAATGGAGCATCTTCTCAAACAACAACTCGTTTGAATATTAATATAGATGAAGGAGGGTCTTCTGCTTTTACAGCATTTTCTAATCCTTTAGTTTCTAATGTTAATAGTATTGATACCTTGGCTGCAAAAGTAGATTTTTCACCTACTAACTATGGTTATCATAACGTGCAAGTTTGGGCAACATCTGACTCATTTCCTTCTACAGATACTCTAACTAAAGGTACGGTTGTTACAGATACTGTTTATGGTGTAGATTATGATTGGAATAGCGATGGAGCTAATGCTGGTGGAGGTTTTTATCTTGGAAGATATTGCGGTGGTCAAGTTCTAGCAAATGCATTTGATATTTACACTAACACTACTTTAACATCTATATCATTTCATGTAAATGATAAATCTGTAGTTGGAGCAGAATTAAATGTAGAATTATATGAAACTAATGGTCAGGTATGGTTAGAGGAATCTGACAGCTATACTCTAACAGCTTCAGATATAGGCTCTTGGGTAACACTTCCCCTTTTAACCCCTTATCCGCTTTTTGCTGGCACATCATATATGGCTTCGGTTAGAGGGAGTCAACATCCCACAGATACTTCATTAATAAGTAGCACAACTAATCCAAATACATCAAGATATCTTCAGGATAATTGTGGTTCAGGAACTTGGTATACGGTCTCTAAAGCTTTGTTAATACGAATGAATTTTGGAGGCTTAAGTTCAGTTGTAAATCAGGATAAAAAATTTAATTTTGATATCTATCCAAACCCTTCTTCAGGAGAAATAAATATAATCTCTTCTAATACTGATATGCTAAATATTGAGTTAGTTAATACTCTTGGCCAAGTTGTCTATGTGGAAAATGATATTTTACTTGATAGTAAGCGATTAGATTTAGAACATCTTGATTCAGGAATTTATATTTTAAGAATAAAAAATAGTAAAACAATTTTTTCCAGAAAATTTATAATAGAATAAATTTGGCTTATATAAAAAAGAAAAGCAGCTAAGTAATTAGCTGCTTTTCTTGCTTATGTGGTACCTCCAGGAATCGAACCAGGGACACATGGATTTTCAGTCCATTGCTCTACCAACTGAGCTAAGGTACCAACTATTAAGGTTTGCAAATTTAAACGTTTTTTTAAAATGAAGAAATAAAATTCAAATTCATATCATACAAGTTGATTTTTGTAGATTTGAAAAAAGATTCATTTGAAATTAATTATTGATATAGGTAACACAAAAGTGAAACTTGCCCTGTTTCTAGACAAAGAACTTATTCGTCAAGAAGCTATAGAAAAAATTAGTAAAGAAGAAATCAATAATTTTTGTAGTAATGAATCTTATGTGTCTTCTATAGTCTCGTCAGTTAGAGATTTGTCAAAATACGAGATAGAATTATTATCTGATATTGGGGCAATTATATTAAATAAAGACACCCCTATTCCTATAAGCTCTAATTATCTATCAATGCAAACCTTAGGCTCTGATAGAATTGCTGGTGTAGTTGGAGCGACAATGAGATTTCCAAAAAAAAATATTTGGGTATTTGATGCAGGAACCTGTCTGACTATGGATTTTGTTGATGAGCATAAAATTTATCATGGAGGAAGAATTTCTCCAGGAATTAATATGAGATTTACTGCTTTAAATAAATTTACAGATAAACTTCCATTAGTTCAAATTGAAGATAAAGCAAAATTTATTGGCAATGATACAAATAGCTCCATAATTTCTGGAGTTCAGAATGGGATCGTTGATGAGGTAAACACTTTATTATCTGAGTATACAAAACAAAATAATGATTTTGTCGTTATTTTTACTGGAGGGGATTGTTTTTTCTTTGAAAAGGCATTAAAAATTAGCATATTTGCAGACCCTTTTTTAGTGCTAAGAGGCTTAAATGAAATTTTAGATTTTAATGAATAAAAAAATACTTACATCTTTTTTGATGTTTCTTGTTGTTTTAACTTTTTCAACTCAGGCTCAGGTGTCGAGTCACTCCCCATACTCAAGATTTGGTTTGGGTGATATTAATACTTCTTACTCATCATACTTTAATGCTTTAGGTGGCGGTTCTAGCGCTATATATTCATCTAAGCATATTAACATAAGTAACCCAGCTACCTATACGGCCTTTAAGCCTAATTCATTTATTTTCTCTACTGGTGCGTACTTTACAGGAGTTAGTATAAATAATGAGAGTCAAAGTCATGTAGATAATTATACATCTTTTAGTCATGTTCTTTTGGGATGTCGTATTAATGATAAAGTTTTTGCTAGTATGGGGATGATTCCTTATAGTAGTATTGGATATAGTTTGACTGATTTTAATGTTTCAAATAATGCAAGCTTGCTTTATTCAGGTGATGGAGGGATTAGTAAGGTTTATCTTGGAGCAGGATTTAAATTAGCTTCAAATCTTTCTTTTGGTATAAATGCATCTTATCTTTTTGGTAGTTTAAATAGAAGGAAAATGCTAGAATTTAATGATGAAACAATTTTTAACAGTAGATCAAATTCTCAGACAAATTTAAAAGGAATTTATTATGATTTAGGAGCTTTATATACTGGTAAAATTGAAGATGATAAATTAACTTTTGGGTTCACTACCAGTAATTCTGCAGAAATTAATGCGAAAAGAAGTATTCTTACTGAAACTTTTGAATATTCTGGAGTTAATGAACTTGTAAAAGATACTAGCGTTAATTCTATTGAAAAGGGATTTGCCCTTCTTCCAAAGTATACTCAATTAGGGTTTACTTATAATAAGGATGATAAATGGTTATTTGTTGTCGATTATTTAATTCAAGATTGGAGTGAATATTCATTGTTTGGAGAAAGTGATTCTTTGCAGAATAGTTCTAGAATTTCTTCTGGCTTAGAATATACTCCTGAATATAATTCAATATCTAGCTTTTTTAAAAGGTGTAAATATAGATTGGGTATATCCTTTAATGAAACTCCCTTAAATATTAATAATATAAATATTGAAGATAAGAGTATTAGTTTTGGAATAGGTATTCCAGTAAAAAAGAATAATACTACATATGATTTATCTATTACATTTGGACAAAGAGGCACGCTTTCAAGTAATTTAATTGAGGAACAATATGTTAAGTTATCACTAAATGTGTCTTTTGATGGCATATGGTTTGTTGAACGAAAATATGATTAATAAATGAAAAAGATATTTTTAATTCTAAGCATTATTGTAATTTCAAATGATGTTTTTTCACAGAATAAATGGGGAAATGATAGTATTTCATGCATAACAAACCTTTCACTATTTAGAGAGTATTATAAGCAAAAAAATTATGATGATGCTTTAAATCCTTGGCGATGGGTGTATAGGAATTGCCCCAAATCAAGTGGGAATATTTATAAGAATGGGCCTAGTATTATTAAAGCAGCTATGAAAAAAGACTCTGAAAATAGAGACTTATATGTAGATACTTTAATGCAGATATATGATCAGAGGATACAATACTTTGGTAAAGAAGGTTTTGTGTTAGGTAGAAAGGGTTCTGATCTTATAAATTATAATAAGAAAAGGTTCTCTGAAGCTTTTGAGATTTTAAAAAAATCATTTGATTTACAAGGAAATAATTCTGAAGCAGGCGCCTTATCTTCATATATGAAAGCAGCTACATATATGGAAAAAAACAATTTACTCACAAAGTCAGAAGTTGTTGAGCTATATGCTGAAATTTCAACTGTTGTAGACTTTAATCTTGCAAAAAATCCTAGTAAATCTAAATATTATTTAAAAACTGAATCAAATATTGAATCTCTTTTTACCCCTTATGCTAATTGTGAAGATTTAATCTCGATTTACTCTTTGAAGTTTAATGCTAATAAAGATAATATTGATTTATTAAAAAAAATAATTAAAGTTTTAGAATCTAAAGATTGTACAAGTGATAATTTGTTTTTTCTGGTATCTTCTAAATTATATGATTTAGAACCATCTGCTCTATCTGCTAGTAAAATGGGGAAGATGTGTATTTCAAGAAAGGATTTAAAAAATGCTATTAGCTATTGCAAAGAGGCTGTTGAATTAGAAGCTGATGCTATGATAAAGTCAAAATATTTTTTGTTACTAGCAGATGCCTACAGAAATAATGGATCTTATGTTTCAGCAAGAAAATCTGTATACAGCTCTTTGGAGCTTCGTCCTGGCTGGGGTGAAGCTTATATTTCTCTTGGAAATATTTATGTCGCTGGAGCTAATACTTGTGGTAATGATTTCGAGCAAAAAACAGTTTATTGGATAGCTGTAGATTCATTCAGGAAAGCAATATCAGATTCAGATGTTTCCGAAAGAGCTAGAAGGAATATTAATACATATTCAAAATATTTCCCTACCACAGAACAATGTTTCTTTAATAATATTAATAAGGAGAGTGATTATTATATAGATTGTTGGATTAAAAAAACTACAAAGGCTCGTGCCAGCGATTAAGTTAATTTTATTTTTTTCTTTTCTTTTTTTCAACTATTCATGTAAAAATGATGCTTCTCAAGTAAAAAGTTTTTATCAAGAGAATCATCCTATAGAAATTATTGAAGATGCTGAGCTTATTCATACTGAGTTTGGTAATATTAAACTTAAAATTAAAGCTGAAAAAATTGAAAGATTTGTAAAGGATAATCCTAGGTTAGTTTTTTCTAATAATATTGAAGTTATTTTTTTTGATAAATTATCAGATACAATCTCAAATTTAAAAGCGAATAAAGCTGTAATTGATGAGACCTCAAAGTTAATGGAGGCCCGTGAAAATGTTGTTTTAATTTCTAGAGAAGGTAATAAATTAGAAACCGACCATCTTATATGGGATGAGAAAAAAGAAAAAATATACACTGAAGCTAAAGTTGTGATTACAACTGAAAGAGAAGTTATAAATGCCGAAGGATTTATTTCTGATCCAAACTTTATAGAATATAGTTTATTTAAGGTTAATGGTGTTATTTCTATTGAACATTAATTTAAAATTATTATTATTATTAACATGTATCTTATATTTGCTTTAATAACCCTTTCTTTATCAGCTTTTTTTTCAGGAGTAGAAATTGCTTTTATATCATCTAATAAAATAAAGCTTGAGCTTGATAAAAATTCAGGTAAGTTTCCAGCTAATATTATTTCTTATTTTTCTAAAAATGACTCTGATTTTATTACTACAATGTTAGTTGGTAATAATATAGCCTTGGTTATCTATGGAATCTTAATGACTAAGTTTTTGACTCCATTTTTGTCAATATTTTTATTTAGTTCCTACTCTATTTTACTTGCTCAGACATTAATCTCTACTTTAATTATTTTAGTTACTGCTGAGTTTCTTCCCAAAGCGATTTGTAAAATATATCCTAATAATATTTTGAAAATTTTTGCAATACCAATTTTTTTCTTTTTTATTTTATTTAGACCTTTTGGTTGGTTTTTCTTTCACCTATCAAAGATATTTATAGAATTATTTTTAAGACATAAGCTGCTAGACAATAGAAAATATTTTGGAAGACTAGACCTTGATGAATACCTCAATAATATTAAGACGAATGATTTAGGTGAAGATAGTGTAGAGGTAGAGATGATGCAGAATACTCTAGATTTATCAAGTAAAAAGCTGAGGGAGTGCATGATTCCCCGAACTGAAATAATAGCTCATGATATTAGCTCTTCTGTAGATGAATTGAAAAATAAATTTATTGAAACAAAACTTTCTAAGATAATAATCTTTAAAAATAATATAGATAATGTTATTGGTTACGTTCATTCATCTGATCTTTTTAAGAACCCTAGAAATATCAAGTCTTTATTGCTCCCTATTCCATTTGTTCCTGAGAGTATGCTAGCTATGCAATTGTTAAATGATTTCATCGAAAATGATAAAGGAGTTGCTCTAGTGGTTGATGAGTTTGGAGGCACATCTGGCATGCTTACCATTGAAGATGTGACTGAAGAAATTGTAGGTGAAATTAATGATGAACACGATAAAGTCTCGGATGAAATAGAAAGGATAAGTGAAAAAGAGTTTTTTATTCCAGCCAGATTAGAAGTTGAGCTTGTAAATAAAGAATGTTTAGTTAGCCTACCAATTTCAGATGAATACGAAACTATTGCAGGACTAGTACTAAGTCTTTTAGAAGATATTCCCAGTGAAGGAGATGTTATTGAATTAGATGATTATGATTTAAAAATTAATAGTGTTGATGATAGAAGTATATTATCAGTCACTTTAAAGATTAATTATTGATAATTATCTATCAAGTACTTAGTAGTTTTCATTTGTAAAATAACAATTGTATATTCGCAATCTTTTAATAAAAATACTGCTTAATGGGAACACTTGGGAAAATAAGAAATAGATCTGGATTACTTTTAACTGTTATTGGCTTTGCCATGCTAGCTTTTATACTTGGTGATTTCATGCAATCTAAAAGATCAGGACCTTCTGGCTCTTTATATGTTGGTGAATTATTAGGTGAAAATATTTTAATTCAAAAATTTGAAGAAACTGTTGAAGTTGGTAAAACAAATTGGCAATCTCAAAATCCTAATCAGGTCATGTCACAAACAATATTAGGTCAAGTTAGAAGTCAGGCGTGGGACCAGTTAACAAGAGAACTAGTTATGAATAACGAGTATGATGTTCTTGGCTTGGGAGTTTCAGATGAGGAATGGATGGAAAGAATATCTGGTGTTAATGTTCACCCTGAGATAAGTAAAATACAATCATTCCAAGACCTAAATACTGGTACTTTTGATAGAACTAAAGTTTTAGGGTACTTACAGCAGATTGAGCAAGATCCATCAGGAGAGGCTTTAAATAGATGGATTGAATTTCAACAATATCTTATGAATACAATTTTAAATAATAAGTATAATAAGTTAGTTGAAAAAGGGTCTTACGTCAATTCACTTGAGGCGCAAAATTCTTTTAATGAAGGAACACAAAATGCTACATACAATTATCTTTCAATTCCCTTTAATACTATTAATGATAGTTTAATCTCTGTAACTGATAAAGAAATCAAGAAGTATTATAATGATAATAAAAAAGACTATGAGCAAGTAGCAAGTAAGGATGTTGATTTTGTCTCATTTAATATTGTCGCATCATTACAAGATGATATTAATACTAGAGAGTCAATAGAGAATTTAAAAAGTGATTTTGCTACTTATGATGATTATAGTTTAATCATTAGAAGAAATACAGATAATTTAAGAGCTAAATTTAATTATAGTAAAAAATCTGAAGTTGAAACTGATTCTGCTTTTTCATCTTTGCTCGATAAAGAAGTTGGAACGGTAATAGGCCCCTACAAGCCTGATCGAGCTGTTTACAGAATTGCTAAATTAGTGGATGTAATGCGAAGACCTGACTCTGTTGAGGCTAGACATATCTTAATTACACCAACTAGTGAAATGAGTCTTGATTCGGTTAATTTAAGATTAGAGAGTATAAAAGCATTAATTGAAAATGGTGCTGATTTTGGTAAGTTAGCAGAACTTAATTCTGATGATCAAGCAAGTGCTATAAAAGGTGGTGAGCTCGGATGGTTTAAAGAAGGAGTAATGGTTGATGAATTTAATGAAGTTTGTTTTACTGCTTCTAAAGGAGAAATTACATTAGTAGCTTCTCAATTTGGGGTCCATTTAATTCAAGTTATGTCAAAAAGTAAATCTTTAAAGAAATTTAAAGTTGCTTTTATTGATAGAAATGTTGAGCCAAGTACAGAAACATATAATTTATTTTATACTCAAGCTGCCCAGCTAGTTAATGAAATTTTAAATGAAGGTATTTCTTTCGATACCGCAATAAATAAAGCTAATCTTGTTAAAAGAAGTGATTCTAAAATTTCAAAAGACAAGCCAAATATTTCGGGTATTCCTAATTCTAGAGAAATGGTTAAATGGGTGAATAACGCTAAAGAGAATGAATTAAGTCAAGTTTTTGAATTTGAAAATTCATATGTTGTTGCTAATCTTACAAATATATATGAAGAAGGGTATCAGTCAATTGATGATTTAGAAAATCAACTTAAATCTAAAATTAGACAAGATAAAAAAGCAAATATGATAATAGAAAGATTAAGTCAATTTACAAGTATTGAAGATATGTCATTAGATTTTAATATTGATATGGTTTCATCTACATCTTCTAAAATGTCAAATTTAACAGTTCAAGAGTTTGGTTATTCAGCAGACATAGTTGGTACTGTATTTGGTTTAGAGGCAAATCAAATCTCCTCTCCATTTAAAGCTAGAAATTCCGTTCTTATTGTTAATGTAACTGCAAAAGATGATTTAAGAGATCAGGGAGATTTTTCTAAAGAACAGAAACAATTATTAGATAATATTAAAAATAATTCATCTAATGCTGCTTACAATACTATTAAGGAAAATGCTAATATTATTGATAATAGAAGCTCTGTTTATTAGCTATCTTAGTATTTGTAACCTATAAGAATCTAGGTTTAGGAAAATAAATAGCAATATTGTAAATCCTAATAAAGAAGACCCTCCATAGCTGATAAATGGCAGCGGTATTCCTATAACAGGCAATAAACCGATCGTCATTCCAATATTAATCACAAAATGAGCAAATAAGATACAAGCCACACTGTATCCGTATATTCTGCTATAGTTTGATCTTTGTCTTTCTGCTAAAAAAACTAAACGTAAAATCATACCCATAAATAGGAAGACGAATCCAGCACTTCCAACAAATCCCCATTCTTCACCTATTGTACAAAAAATAAAGTCAGTACTTTGTTCAGGAACAAAATCAAATCTTGTTTGTGTTCCCTTTAAGTATCCCTTGCCAGCAAATCCTCCCGAACCAATCGCAATTTTTGATTGTATAAGGTTATATCCAGCACCATATGGGTCAAACTCTTTACCTAATAAAACATTTATTCTTTTACTTTGGTGAGGAGATAAAACTTCGTTAAATATATAATTTACACTTAAAATAAATAATAGTGAAATACACCAGCCAATTAAAATAGTGAATAAATCTTTTTTATTTTTCCTAAAAATAAATGAAAAAACTAATGTGATTACTGTAAATATTGAGCCTAAAATAATTTTATCTATCAGTAGAGTTAGTGTAAATAATATTGCTATTATTAATAAAAATATAAGAATATTTGTTGATAACCCTTCTCTATATAAAACAAGTATAAAAGAGCAGTATACTAGTGCAGTTCCTGTATCGTTCTGAAGAATTATGAGTAGGAAAGGTATAGCGATAATTAAATAAGATAAAATTTTTGTTTTTAAATTTAGATTTTTAATGTGCTGCATATTAAAAAATTTAGCTAGTGCTAGTGCCGTAGTGAATTTAGCAAACTCTGATGGTTGGAATTTAAGACCTCCTATTTCAAACCAGGATGTTGCTCCTGATGTTACACTTCCAATTATTAAGACTGAGATCAGTAAAATTATTATTGCTGCATAAAATATATACGAAAGTGAATAAAAGAATTTCCAATCAATTATTAAAATTATAAAAGCAACAAGCGAAGAAAATAAAATAAAAAATAGTTGTTTTCCGTATCTTGTTGTGAAATCTAATGTAAAATTTAAATCATCATTATATTGAGATGCGTAAATATTCAGCCATCCAAAAATTATTAATAGAACATATAAAGAAACTGTAACTAAATCAATATTAGCAAATATATTTTTAGCTATTCTCATTTATTAGAAACTAAATTACCATTTAAAATAAAATCTTCTAATTTTTGATTAGTTGGTTTATTTAAATACCTCTCAATCATTAATGAGGATATTGGAGCAGCCCATTTTGACCCCCAACCTCCATTTTCAATGTATACAGCAATTGCTATTTTTGGATTATCTTTTGGAGCAAATGCAATAAATATTGAATGATCCTCACCGTGGGGGTTTTCTGCTGTTCCAGTTTTACCACAGACTGTAATATTTTTGTTGAATATATTATTTGCAGTTCCTTTAGGGCTAGCTATTACTTGTTCCATCCCTTCAATTACAATTTCAAAGTTTTTTTTACTTATCGTTGAATATTTTTTTATCGTAAAACTACTGTCAATTTTTTCCTCATTTTCGATGCCGCTAATTATATGAGGTGTATAATAATATCCTCTATTGGCAATTATACAAGTTATATTAGCCATTTGTATAGGAGTTAATAGTAATTCTCCTTGTCCAATAGCTGTAGAGATTATAGTAGAAGAATTCCAATATTTCTTCCCGTAAGTATTATTATAATAGTCCTGTTTTGGTAATTTTCCTTTTGCCCCAGTTAAAAAATCATTATTCATCCAATCGCCTATTCCAAAACTCTGTAAATGATTCCTCCATACTTCATATGCCTGATGAGTGTTATCATATTTCTTAAATATTTCTGCAAATGTTTTACAGAAATAAGAATTACATGAAATTGCAATTGCACTCTTTAACGATAAGTTTTGTCTATGGGGATGACACCCTACTTTTTTATCTTTTTCATATTCATATCCATCGTCACAAGAAAATATCGTCATTGGGCTAATAACTTTCTCTTCTAAAGAGATTAATCCATTAATTAATTTAAATGTTGACCCTGGAGGGTATTGTCCTGTTAATGCCCTGTTAAATAAGGGCTTATTTTTATTTTCTATTAAATTTTTATATTCTTTTGATCTATTTCTTCCACTTAAAATATTTGGATTATATGTTGGGGCTGAAATAAGTGTTAATATTTCCCCTGAGCTTGGTTCAATAGCTACAATTGCCCCAATTTTATTTTGCATTAATTGTTCCCCATACTCTTGTAGCTTTATGTCTATTGTAGAAATTAATGTTTTACCTGTTTTTGGTAAAGTATCAAATTTTCCTTCATTAAATTTCCCCTGACCTCTATTATGAACATCAACTAATGTAATGCCCATACCTTTTTCTCCTCTTAGCCTATCTTCATATCCTCCCTCTATTCCTTTAACCCCAATTAAATCCCCATTGTTATAGTACTCATCTAAGGCTACTTTTTTTGAGTTTACTTCACCTAAATAACCAAGTAAATGTGCCCCTACTTTTGTTGCATACTTTCTAGTATTTATTGTTTGTAAAAAAAAACCAGGGAATTGAAATAATTTTTCTTGAAGTTCACTAGCATCTTCTATGCTTATTTGTTTTTGAAAAACACTTTCTTTATATTTTGAATAATTATTTGCCTCATAAATCTTTTCTCTAAATTTATTTTGAGTCATTCCTATCATTTGGCATAACTTCAATGTATCCATTTCTTTTGTTTCTCTTGGAATTACTAATAAATTATATGAGGGAGAATTAGAAACTATTAAATTACTATCTCTGTCATATATTAACCCTCTAACTGGATTTAATATGTCATATCTAAAAGCATTATTCTTTGCTGAAAACTTATACTTATCATTTACCAGCTGAATTCTGAATAATTGAATTATAAATATAGATGATACAAGCAAAAATATTGCTAAGATAATATTGCTTCTTTTTTGATACTTATTCATTTCTTATAAAAGAATAGTTGCGTAATTAAAATAATTATTGTTGTAGTAATTGAGCTTAAAAATATTTTCAATATTATTTTAAAATCCAACATTAAGTGTTCAAGAAAGAATAATGAAGAGAGATGAATAAATGATAGTAAAAATGTAAACGTTAAAAAAGATTTAGGTCCAATTTTCTGCATTATTAATTCATCATTTTCATCAACTATATTGTGAGGGATAGTTATTTTGGTAATAGTGTTTTTAAGAAATGCTATTAGTACTGAAGAAAAAGCATGAAAGCCAAGTGATCCTGAAAAAATATCAATTGATATTCCAAGTAAAAATGCATAGCATATTAAAAACCATTTTGGAGTATTGTATGGTAAAACTAATATTAAAATTATGTATAAAAATGGATTTATATAAGAAAGAAAAAGAATTTCATTTAATACTAATACTTGAATAAGTACATATACTGGAATTTGTAGTATATATTTAATTAAATTACTATTCATTTTTTAAGTTCTCTATTTTTAGCTGCTCAAATGCATCCATTGCTTTCATTATATAAACATTTGTTAATTTATTAAAATCCTCAAATAATTTAACTTTAATATCATAGTGGCCTTTTTCAGAATTCTTATTAAAAGATTTAATAGTACCAATATTTATTCCTTCAGGGAATATGGTGCTATAACCATTTGTACTGATTGTGTCATGTATATTAATCTTAACATGGTTAGGGATGTTTTCTGCGTTGATTGTTGTGTAATCAAAGCCTTGCCATTTTAATGAGCCTGAATTATTTTGTTTGTTAAGCCGTATGCTAATTGATGATTCTTTATTTAAAATTGACATTACAAGACTAAATTTTTCACTTACTGAATGTACAATTCCTACAACTCCATTTAATGTAATAACCCCCATTCCTTCTTTAATTCCATGTACTCTTCCTTTATTTAGAGTAATGTAATTATTTCTTTTTTTTGTTGTGTTGTTAATGATTTTAGCGGGAGAATAACTAAAACTCTTTTTTGATTCTTTTAATCTTTTTGTATGTGAAGAGTTGATTAAAGATAGAAGTTTTGCATTTTCTTCTGCTAAATATTTATTTGTTTCCTTTAGATAAAAATAATCTTTTATGTTTTGAGAAGTGGAGAATATATATCCAGTATACTTTTGAGTCAATTTAAGTATCTTATAGTTTTGGTAACTATTATTATTAATAATTAAAGTAGCAGAGATAGTTTGAAAGAGTAAAAATAGTAGTAGAAAATGATACATTCTAATGAAACGTATGAGATTCTGCATTTAAGTTTTTATCTTATTAAGAAAGTGTAGCTTTCAGTATTTTTAAGTGCTATTCCTGTTCCTCTAGCTACAGCTCGAAGAGGGTCTTCGGCAACATAAACTGGTAATTTTGTTTTTTTGGAAATTCTTTTATCTAATCCTCTGAGCATGGAGCCTCCTCCTGTTAAGTAAAGTCCTTCATTATATATATCAGCAGATAAAGCTGGGGGTGTTTGGAAGAGAGCGCTCATAACAGCAGATTCAATTTGCTCAATGGAGCTATTTAAAGCACCTGCAATTTCTTTATATGTCACTATAATTTCTTTAGGAATACCACTCATTAAGTCTCGACCATGAACCGCGTAGTTGGGTGGTGGGTCATCTAATTCAGTTAGGGCAGATCCTACATTTATTTTAATTTGTTCTGCCATTATATCTCCAACTGCTATATTATGTCGCGTCTTCATGTAGTTGGTTATATTGTCTGTAAATTCATCTCCAGCTACCCTTATTGATTTATCACAAACTATTCCTCCTAAAGATATCACAGCAATTTCTGTTGTTCCTCCGCCAATATCAATAACCATATTGCCTTTAGGCTCTAAAACATCTATTCCAATTCCAATTGCAGCAGCCATTGGCTCGTGTATTAGCCAAACATCTTTTGCGCCTGCGTGTTCCGCAGAATCCACTACTGCTCTTTTTTCTACTTCTGTAACTCCAGAAGGGATGCAAACTACCATTTTTAGAGCGGGTGCAAATAAAGATCTTTTTCTTGGGATCATTTTAATAAAGCCTCTTATCATTTGCTCAGAGGATTGAAAATCAGCAATTACACCATCTTTCAATGGTCTCAAAGTTTCTATATCCTTATGAGCTTTTCCATGCATTTGTTGTGCTTTTTTACCAATTGCAATAATTTCACCTGTACGAACATTCTTTGCGACAATTGATGGTTCGTCAACTACAACTTTATCATTATGAATTATAAGTGTGTTTGCTGTCCCAAGGTCAATTGCTATAGCTTCTTGCATGAAGTCGAAAAATCCCATATCTATGTTTTTTAATGTTTAAAGTGTCTTGTTTTTGTCATTACCATTGCCATTTTTTTCTCATTGCAATAATCTATTGAAAGATTATCCTTTATGGATCCTCCAGGTTGTATTACTGCTTTAATTCCTGCTTTATCAGCTAATTCTACACAGTCAGGGAATGGGAAAAAAGCATCTGATGCCATTACTGAACTGTTTAAGTCTAGATTAAATGTTTTAGCTTTTTCTACAGCTTGTCTTAATGCATCCACTCTTGATGTTTGACCAACTCCACTTGAGATTAGCTGTTTGTCTTTAGCAAATACAATTGTATTCGATTTAGTGTGTTTGCAAATTTTTGATGCAAAAATTAAATCTTCAATTTGTGTTTTAGAGGGTTTAATTTTTGTAACAGTTTTCATTATTTCAGGTGTATCTGTAACTAAATCTTTCGTTTGATAAAGTACGCCATTTAATGCAGTTCTGTACTGTGTTTTTGCTAAAATTACCTTTTTTTGTTTTAACAATACTCTATTTTTCTTTGTTTTTAATAACTCTAGACTTTCTTTAGAAAAACTAGGAGCAATCAAAACTTCATAAAATAATTTATTTATTTCTATTGCAGTTTCAAGGTCAATTTCTTTATTGGTAATAAGTACTCCTCCAAAAGCTGAAACAGGATCTCCCATTAATGCGTCTTTCCATGCATCAACTAGATTTTCTCTGCTTGCTACACCACAGGCATTATTATGCTTTAAAACAATAAACGTTGTTTCCTCGAACTCGTTAATTAAATTCACAGCAGCATCAACATCAAGCAAATTATTATATGATAATTCTTTGCCATTTTTCTGTTCAAACATTTTGTCAATTTCTCCAAAGAAAATACCTTTTTGATGTGGGTTTTCTCCGTATCTTAACTCTTTGTGATTTGTTTTACTTTCTTTGAAGACTATCTTTTCTTTTGAAAGTTGTTTGAAAATAGCGGTATCGTAATGTGATGAAATATTAAATGCTTCTGCAGCAAAATCTTTTCTTAATTCTAATGTGTTATTTATCTCTGAGTCTATATCCAATAAATCAGTTATTTTTTTGTATTGATTTTTGGAGGAAATAACTAGCACATCATTATAGTTTTTTGCAGCTGCTCTTATTAGTGATATTCCTCCAATATCAATTTTTTCAATTATTTCGTTGTGAGTACCTCCATCAGAAACAGTTTGTTCAAATGGGTATAAATCAACTATCACTGCATCAAACTCAGTAATCTTATAATTTTCTACTTCTCTTTTGTCAGATTCATTGTTTCTTCTTGACAAAATACCTCCAAATATATTTGGGTGTAATGTTTTTACTCTACCACCAAGAATAGAGGGGAAACCAGTCACCTCCTCAACTTTATTTACAGGAATGTTTAAGCCTTTAATAAATTTTTCAGTTCCTCCAGTAGAAAAAATATTAATTTTTAGTTGATTTAGTTTTTGTACGACATCCTCTAATCCATTTTTATCAAAAACAGAAATTAGCACATTTTTAATTTGTTTTGAGTGGGTCATTTTGCTAAAAGTTTAATGCAATTTTACCCAAATCAAATACAATTATCAAGTCATTTACTTACTAATAAATTTATTGTTAATAACTTACTAATCTTGTTGAAAATAGTTTTTTTAGCTATTTTTTTTGATGATATTATCAAAAATTTCTAATAAATCATTTAGATTATAAATGTTGTTTGATTTTAATAATAATTTTTCTTTCACTTGCTTAAGCTTGAAAGTGTTAAAATGAATTTTAACAAAATCAATTATTTTGATAAAAGTATTAGAATCATAATACTTTGTGTTTTTATTTGATGGCAAATAAGCACTTAAGTTGTTGTTTTTTAGAACAACTTTTTCAATGCCTAATTCTTTAGCTTTCCATTTTAATCTTAATAATTTGAAGATATTAAAAATATTTTCTGGAAGTTTTCCAAATCTATCATTTAAGTTTGATTTGAATATCTTTAATTCTTCATCATTTTTAATTTCATTTAATTTCTTGTAAAGAGATATTCTCTCTTCAATACTACTTACATAAGTGTTAGGTATTTGTATTTCAAGATCTGTATCTATTTGACAATCTATTATTTTAAACTCTTCTTCGCTTTCATCAAAGACATCTTTAAATTTTTCATTTTTCAACTCTTCAATAGCTTCATTTAAAATTCTTTGATACATCTCAAAACCAATCTCATTTATAAAGCCGCTTTGGTCTGCTCCAAGTAAATCTCCCGCTCCTCTAATATCTAAATCTCTCATTGCAATTTTAAAACCGCTTCCGATATTTGAAAATTGTTCTAAAGCATTTAATCTTTTTCTAGAATCTTCTGATAGATGATTTGTTGGTGGACTAATTAAGAAACAAAATGCTTTTTTATTACTTCTCCCAACTCTACCTCTCATTTGATGAAGGTCACTTAAACCAAAGTTTTGTGCATTATTTATAATAATTGTATTTGCATTTGGGATATCTACACCATTTTCAATTATTGTTGTTGAAACTAAGACATCAAATTGTCCTTCTATAAAATCAATCATCAGGTTTTCAATTTGACTTCCTTGCATTTGACCATGACCAATTTTTATTTTAGCATCTGGGCAGATTCGTTGTATGAATCCAGCTATTTCATTTATATTTTCTATTCTATTATGAACAAAAAATACCTGACCATTTCTGTCAATTTCATATTTAATTGCATCTCTTATCTTATTTTCATTAAAACGTATAATACTTGTATCTATACTTTGTCTGTTTGGAGGAGGAGTATTAATTATTGATAAATCTCTTGCTCCTAAAAGTGAGAATTGTAATGTTCTTGGAATTGGAGTAGCTGTTAAGGTTAATGTATCAATATTAGATTTAAATGATTTGAGCTTGTCTTTTATATTCACACCAAACTTTTGTTCTTCATCGACTATTAATAGCCCTAGGTCATTAAAGTTAATGTCTTTTCCAACAATTCGGTGAGTACCAATAATAATATCAATATTTCCGTCCTCTAACCTTTGAATTATTTCTTTTTGATCTGCCTTAGTTCTAAATCTATTTAGATAATCAATATTACAAGGAAGCTTGCCTAATCTTTTTTTAAATGTTTTGAAATGTTGAAGTGCTAGAATTGTTGTTGGTACTAAAATAGCAACTTGCTTATTATCTGCTACAGCTTTAAACGCTGCTCTAACAGCAATTTCTGTTTTGCCAAAGCCAACATCGCCACATACTAATCTATCCATTGGCATAGTTTTTTCCATATCCTCTTTAATAGCTATAGTTGCCTTGGTTTGATCAGGTGTGTCTTCAAACATAAAAGATGCTTCTAGCTCATGTTGTAGGTATGAGTCTGGAGAAAAAGAAAACCCTTTAATAGACTTTCTCTTTGCGTATAATTGAATTAAGTTAAACGCAATTTGTTTAACTCTACTTTTTGTTTTTTGTTTTGTTTTTTGCCATGTCGGAGACCCTAGCTGGTGCATTTTTGGAGAACTACCTTCTTTGCCAGAGAATTTGGCTATTTTATGAAGCGCATGAATACTTATGTATAATATATCCCCATCTTTATAACTTAGCTTAATAACTTCTTGAGTTTGGTTGTTGTTAGAGATTTTGTGTAAGCCACTAAATTGTCCTATTCCATGGTCAATATGAGTAATATAATCTCCAACTTGGAGATTAGTTAATTCGTTTATTGTTATTGCTTGTTTATCATTAAATTTAGTTTTTGATTTAAATCTGTGATGCCTGTCAAAAATTTGATGGTCAGTATAAATCGCAATTTTATTGTCATTATCAATAAAACCTTCATGCAGTACTATTTGATGATATTCTATTTGGATATCTTTATCTTTTTCTGAAAAAATATTTTGCAACCTTTCTTCTTGCTCTATTGAAGAGCATAAAATAATATTCTTGATTCCATTAGAAATATTTTTTTTAATGTCTATTATTAGCATTTCAATTTTTTTATTGAAATGAATCAGAGGTTCGCAATTTTTAATAATGATATTTTCTTTAAGATAATTTTTATCATTATTATGAATTATAGTCTGTAGTTTAATGGATGAGATTAGAGATTTTCCATTTGTAAATAAATATTTAGGCTCTATTTTATGAGTATTTGATTCTTTTTTAATACTATCATAGATTGTTTTAGACTTTTCAAAATTTTCATTTAAAACTCCTAAAGTGAAGTCCAGATCTTTAATCCAAATATTAGAATTAGGATCTATATAATCTAAAAAACATACTTTTTCAGTTTGTAGATACTTGTCTTGTGTATTTGGGGTAATTTTTATTTTCTTTTCAATTTTGATAGATAGTTGAGTATTAATATCAAAAGAACGAAGTGATTCTATTTCATTACTGTTAAATTCAATTCTTACAGGAGACTCACTACCAAAAGAAAAAACATCAAAAATCCCACCTCTAATAGAATATTGTCCTGGGTCAGTAACAAAATTTTGAAAATCAAAATTTAACTCATTTAATTTATTTTCTAAATTATCTAGTTCAACTTTTTGTCCTACTTTTAATGAAAATGTTTGTTTTTTTAATTCTTTAGTGCTTATAACTTTTTCAGTTAACGCTTCTGAATAAGTTATTATTGTTGGTTGGTTTTTTGTATTTAATTTGTTTAGTACCTCAGCTCGAAGTAGAACATTAGCATTGTCAGTTTCTTCAATTTGGTAAGGTCTTCTATATGATGATGGAAAAAAAAATATTTCATCTTTGCTCAATGTTTCTAAATCATTTATAAAATATGAGGCCTCCTCTTTATCTTTAAAAATAAAGAGATTTGTTTTGTTTGAATTTTTTAGAAAATGAGATATGTCTATGGCTAAAGATGAGCCTATGTTTCCATTATAAACAATATCAGATACATCATTCTTTAAAAGTTGTTGAAGTTTATTTAAGCTTTTAGATTCCTTAAAATAATTTAATAATCTTTCAGTCAAATTATATTTTATGTATTTCATTTAGCATTTCTACATACCAGCTTGTATTAACATTAAATTTCTTGCCACCTTTAATTCTCGAGAAATCGATACATGAAAGGATATTTTTATTATCTTCATCCCAGCCAATTACTCCATTCAATCCGCTATTAGCAGCCTCAACAGCTTTGTCAGCGCATGCAAAAATAAGTTCTAGATCTTTTTCATTAGCTTTAGAGGATCTGCTGAAATATCCGCTTTTTTGAACTAACACTTTTTTTGCTCCTAATCTTTTTTTAAGTTCTTTTGCGAACCAAATACCAGGATTTATTTCATCTAATCTAACATGTCCAAAAGCATCTCTTGGAATAGTTTCTTTTTCCCTCTCCATTTGATCAATAATAACTTCTAAGCCAGCGCCTTCACTTAGAAAAATATTTACACAGTCATGCTTTGTCATGATTTTTGAGAGTCTTCGGCATTCCTGATCTAGATTAATTTTTTCTTCTGGTAAAAAAATGGCATGAATATCCCACTTTTCTTTAACTAGACCAATCTCGTTAAGGAAATGAAAATTATTTAATCTTTTACGGTACTCTCTTGCAGTTGCAGCAGTTAACCAACCACAATTTCTTCCCATAACCTCATGAATTATAAGTTGCTTATCACTTGTAGTGTTTTCATTAACTACATTTTCAAAAAAAATTGCTCCTTGTTCTGCAGCTGTCCAAGCACCTAAAGTTTGTTTAATGGGGTATACATCATTGTCAACAGTCTTAGGAAGACCAACTACTGTAAGTTTATAATTATTTTTAAGTAAATAATTCGAGAGGTCAGCGGCTGTAGTGTTAGTGTCATCACCTCCAATTGTATGTAAAATAGTGATTTTATCTTTTACAAGCTGATTGGCAGCTACTTCTAGAGGTGTTTGCCCATTTTTAATGTAATTATTTTTTAGGCAATCATCAATATTAGTTAATTTCACTCTACTATTACCTAATGGGCTTCCGCCAAATTGATAAAAAGAAGAAATTTTTGATGTTAGTGTTCTATTGAAAGGGATACTATTTCCAAGTAACAATCCTTTGTAACCATTTAAATATCCAATAATTTCTGCTTTTGGATACTTGTTGAAATAGTTTTCAGTTAGTCTTCCAATTGAAGCGGATAAGCAAGGAGCTATTCCTCCTGATGTTAGAAAAGCAATTTTCATATATTGCAAATATCTAATATTTTCATTAATTATTTGCTAAAACTATTAGTAAGTTTGCATTCTAGTAAAATGAATAAATATGATTGAAATATTAAAATTTGGTGGAGCTTCCATTAAAAATACTGATTCAATTAAGTCTGTCGTAAAAATTTTAAAAACATATGATAATGAAAATATTGTTATTGTTTTTTCCGCTATTGCTAATGTAACTAACCTGTTAGAGGAACTTGTTGAACTTTACACTGAAAAAAGCTCTAAAGTATCATCAAAAATAAATGAAATTAAAAAACTTCATTTTGATATTTTAAAAGATCTTTTCCATAAAAATCATCAAGTTTACAATACGGTTAATAATTTATTTATTGAAATTGATTGGGCGTTAGAAGAAGAGCCAAATTTAGAGTTTTCATATGATTACGATCAAATTGTTTCTGTAGGAGAATTGCTCTCATCTAATATTATGTCCGCATATTTAAAAGAGTGTAGATTTTCAAATAGTTTTTTAGATATTAGAGATGTTTTAAAAACTGACAATTCTCATCAAAATGCAAATATTGATTGGAAGTTAACTGAAAAGTGTGCTAATGATAATATTTCTTCTTTCCCATCAGTAACTCAAGGTTTTATTGGTTGTACATCAGAAAATTTCACTACAACTTTAGGAAGAGAGGGGTCAGATTTTTCAGCAGCTATTTTAGCAAGTGTTTTAAACGCGAAGAAGGTAGTAATTTGGAAAGATGTTGATGGTGTTTTAAATGCTGATCCAAGATATTTTAATGAAACGCAGGTGATTCCTAGACTTTCTTTTACTGAAGCTGTTGAGTTAGCTTTTTACGGAGCTAAAGTGATACATCCTAAAACAATTCAACCGCTGCAAAATAAAATGATACCTCTTCATGTTAGATCTTTTATTAATACTAATAAAGTTGGTACTGTGATTGATAACTCAGAAAACATAAATAACTTAGCTTCCTTTATTGTTAAGAAAAATCAAATATTATTATCTATTTCAGATAAAAATTTGTCATTTATAGTTGAAGAGCATTTAGGATATATTTTCTCTCTTTTTTCTAAAAATAATATAGTTGTTAATTTAATGCAAAATTCAGCTGTAAGTCTGTCATTGTGTGTGGATAATAATAGGTATAATTTAAGCAGATCTATCGATGAGTTATCTAAAAAGTTTGATGTTTTATATAATAATGATTTGATGTTATATACAATACGAAACTATAATGAACAAGTAATTTCTTCCTTTATTAAAGATAAAAATATTTTACTTGAACAAAAAAGCAGAAATACAATACAATTTATAGTAGCCTAAATGTATCTTATATGCGTATATTTGACAAAACCTTCTAATGAATAATTTACATTCTTTTCACATTCCAGTAATGGGAACTGCTTTCACTGCAGATACTCCTTTAAAAGTTGCTCAGTTTGGTATAGACTCAGTAATTTCAATTGTTGACGATGTTTTGCTAGAAAGGCTAAGACAAGTATACTGCGAAAAGAATAACTTACCATATCTTGAAATCCATAAATCATCTGAGGATTCAAGAGCTAATAGGATTACATCTTATCTCAATTTAGTAAATGATTTATCTCAAATTAAACTTAAAGAGTTTACAACTTTAAGTAAAGAGAAATTTGATGATATAAAAAAGTATTTTGATATTTTGCCTGATCATTCTTTTGTGAAAAATGAATTTTATAAAATAATTGATCAAAATTTTAATTTTGAAGATCTTAAAGTTTGGTTAAAAGCTAATTTATCTTTAGGTAGTATCGATGTTAATATTATGACTAAGGTTGATAAACCAAATTTTCATAAAAATAAAGAACTCCCTTCTGAATATAATGATGCTCATGCTGCTCTAAGAGGATATGCTCAAAGTAATTTAGAGTCCTCAGTGATCTTTTCTGCTGGAATGAATCCACGATTATATGGATATATTGGTCAGTTTGAAGATTTCTATCCAAATGCAGATGGTTATATTAAAAAGAAGATTGTTTTAAAAGTCAGTGATTATCGTTCAGCTGTTATTCAAGGAAAATTTTTAGCAAAAAAAGGGTTATGGGTCTCTGAATATAGGATTGAATCAGGTCTTAATTGCGGCGGGCATGCTTTTGCTACAGATGGTTTATTAATGGGGCCAATACTTGCTGAGTTTAGAGATAATAGAATAGATTTAATTAATCAAACTTATGAGGTTTTATTAAAAGGACTTGAAAATTCTAAAAGAGTTATTCCTAATGATGTGCTGCCTCTTAAAATTACTGCTCAAGGGGGTGTTGGTACAGCAAAAGAGCAATCTTTTTTAGTTGATTATTATAATCTTGACTCTGTTGGATGGGGAACTCCTTTTTTACTTGTTCCTGAAGCAACTACAGTTGACAAAGAAACAAGAGAGAAGTTACTTAAAGCCAAAGAAGAAGATTTATACCTTAGTAATGTTTCTCCTCTTGGAGTTCCATTTAATAACCTAAGAAATAATTCTAAAGATCTTGAAAAACTAGATAAAATATCTGAGGGTAATCCTGGAAGCTCTTGTCCAAGAAGATTTCTTGCATTAAGCAGTGAATATGGCGATAAGGGTATTTGCACTGCATCAAGAAAGTTTCAAAAAAATAAAATTAGTGAGATTAATAATGATTCAACTATTAATTATAGTAAAGTAGTTGATAAGACTTGTTTGTGTATGGGACTCGCAGCAGCAGCTGTTGTGAATTTTGGAATTGAAAATAAAGAAAGTAAAAATGTTTCCATCTGCCCAGGTCCTAATTTGGCTTATTTTTCACAATATATGAGCTTAAAAGAAATCTCATCTCAAATTTACGGTATGTCAAAAAGTATTACAAGATTAGATAGGCCCCATATGTTTATTAAGGAGCTAGATTTATATATCAAATATATTTCTGACAAATTAGTTGAAACATCAGGAGAATTAAATAAGAAACAAGAAAAATACTTTAATAAGTTTTTGATAAATCTAAATGAAGGAATCAATTATTATAACTTATTATTTGATGAAGTTCAAGTTAAGTTTAGTCAAACAAAGCAGGAGATTATGCGTGATTTAAAATCTCAAACTGAAGAATTGTCCTTGATGTCTAAAAAAGTTGAAATTATTTTAGAGAGATAATTTTTTCAGTAATCAGATTAGATATTTTTATTTTACTTTCTTTTGTCCAGCCAGCTATATGTGGTGATAATATCGTTTTTTCAGATCTTAAAATATAATTGAGGTTTGTGTCATTTTTTTTGACAACGATATCTTCAAAAGATGTTTTTTCATTTTCCATAACATCTAGACATGCTCCTAATATTTTTTGATTTTTTAATCCGTAAACAATTGCTTCATTTTTTACGCATTTCCCTCTCGATGTATTAATGAGGTATATAGGTTTTTTGAAATTTTTAATAAACTTTCTGTCTACGTAATACGTATTTTCTTTATTTAAATTTATGTGCAGACTTAATATATCAGCTTTCTGAAAAATATCTTTTAATGTGCTTTTAAAATTATAATTTGCTAAATACTTGTCATAAGCAAGTATTTTTATATTAAATCCAGATAATAAGCTAGCAAATGCGCTCCCATTATTGCCGAATCCAATTATTCCAATTGTCTTACCAGAGAGTTCAATTCCTCTGTTTTTTTCTCTTTGCCAAACTCCATTTTTAACCTCTTGATTTGCTTGATTAATATTATTAAACAAATTTAAAAGCATAGCTAAAGCATGCTCTGCTACTGCATTAGCATTGCCTGCTGCTGCATTAAAACATTTTATTCCTTTTAGTTCTGCGTAATTGGTGTCAATATTCTCCATGCCTGATCCAGCTCTTGCAATAAATTTTAAATTTTCACAATGATTTATGAAAGTCTTATCAATAACAAATCTGCTTCTAATAATAATACCATCATAATTTTTTATTATTTTTTGAATTTCATCTTTAGGAGTTTGGTCTTTGATATCATAAGCAATATTGTTTTTTTCTAAACTCTTAATAAGTAACTTGCTTACTTGATCAATTATAATAATTTTCATTATAAAATAGCTTGTCCTATTGAGAAGTAAATTATTAGTCCAAGGATGTCATTTACTGTTGTAATGAATGGTCCTGTTGCTAGAGCTGGGTCAATATTATTCTTATTAAGAATTAAAGGAATAAATGTGCCAAATATTGCTGCAAATATAATTACACTAAGAAGAGAGATACTGACTGTTATGCTTAATGCAAAACTAAATCCCAAGATAATTGTGACAAATAATATTATAATTGAGCATATTATCCCATTTAATAAACCTACTCCAAATTCTCTAATTAATTTATTCGATATGTTATTAGATTGTAAATTGTTATTTGCTAAGCCTTGAACAACAATTGCAGCTGATTGAACACCTACATTACCTCCCATTGCGGCAATTAAAGGAATAAAAAATGCAAGTTCAAAATTATTTTCAAGATCAAAAACACCAATTATTTTTGCACCTAAAATACCTCCCACCATTCCAATTATTAGCCATGGAAGTCTTGCTCTTGTTAATTCAAAAATATTGTCGTTAGATTCAATGTCTTCAGAAATACCAGATGCCATTTGATAGTCTTTTTCAGCATCTTCCTTAACGTAATCAATTACATCATCTATCGTAATTCTACCAAGTAGTTTGTTGTTCTTGTCAACAACTGGAAGAACTACCAAATCATATTTATTCATAATATTTGCAACAACTTCTTTTTTTTCATAGGATTTTACTGATATAATATCTTTTTTTATTATTGATTTAATTGGAGTAGATTTCTCGCTTACTAAAAGATTTCTAAGAGATAAAAGACCTAATAGGATGTTATTATTGTCAATGATGTAAATAGTGTGTACCTTCTTAATTCTTTTAGCTTGTTTTCGCATTTCAGCTAAGCATTCTACTGTAGACCAATTTTCATTAACCTTAATCAATTCTTTAGCCATGAGCCCTCCGGCTGTGTTAGTGTCGTATGAAAGTAAGTCTGTAATGTTATTATACTGACTTTTATCTTCAATATAAGTTAATACCTTGTTTTTTTTATCTTCAGACAGGTCTGATATTATATCTACAGCATCATCTGATTCAAGTTTTTCTATAAGATCTTCTGCTATTTCTTTCGGACTTAATTCAGAAAGAAAATTATCTCTAATTTCATCTTCAAGTTCAATAATAGTGTCAGCTGATTTTTGTGATTCTAGAATTTCAAAGATATACTGACCTTCATCATCATTTAAATTTTCTATTATCTCAGCTATGTCTGCTGGATGTATTTCAAGAAATATTTTTATTATAGCAGCCTGTTCTCTACTTTTTATTAAAGTAGATACCTGTTTAAGGAATTTTGAGGTTATTTCAAGCTTTTTCAGCATTCTGAGTTATTTTAATAAAATCATCTACACTTAATTGTTCTGCTCGAAGCTGCAAAAGGGGTTCTATTATTGGTCTAGTTTCTAAATTATAACTTTTTAAGGCATTTCGTAAAGTTTTTCTTCTTTGATTATATGCTGATTTCACTATTTGCTTAAATAATTTTTTAGAACATTCTAAACTTACTCTATTGTTTCTAGTAATTTTAATGACGGTAGACTGTACTTTTGGAGGAGGTGAGAAATAGTTCGGTTCTAAATCTAAGCAGTGTTCAATATCAAAAAATGCTTGAATTAAAACACTTAGTATTCCTCTCTTGCGTCCTTTTAATGATAATACTCTATCAGCTACTTCTTTTTGAAACATTCCTACCACCTCATTTACTTTGTCATGATTTTCCCACACTCTAAATAAAATTTGTGATGAAATATTGTAAGGGAAATTTCCAATAATTGCAACTTTATTTTTAAAGTGATTAACTAAATCAAATTTTAAAAAATCACCTTCAATTATATTTTTTTTTAAATCAGGAAATTTTTCATTTAAATACAGTACAGATTCTGAATCAATTTCAATTAGATGAAAATCTATGTCTTTATTTAAGATATGTTTTGTTAATATTCCCATTCCAGGGCCTATTTCTAGCAAATGCTGGTAATTATTGTATGATAGAAAATTGGTAATTTTTTCTGCCATATTATTATTATTTAGAAAATGTTGTCCTAAATATTTTTTAGCTTTAACTAATTTCATTAACTTTTTTTTAATCTTTTAAAAAGCTTGGATGCAAATACAAAATTATTAAGTTCTTTATTTTGACTATTTATTAAATCATCTTTTGTACCCTGCCAGCATAACTTACCCTTATGAAGATACGCAATACTTTCTCCTATTTCCATTACAGAATTCATGTCATGAGTATTAACAATTGTAGTTATGTTATTTTCCTCTGTAATTTCTTGTATCAGATTGTCAATTAGAATAGCAGTTTTGGGATCTAAGCCTGAATTAGGTTCATCACATAAAAGATATTTAGGTTTCATTACAATTGCTCTAGCAATTGAGACCCTTTTGGTCATTCCACCACTTAACTCACTTGGTAAAAGGTGATTGCAGTTTTCTAGATTGACTCTCTTCAAACATTCATTTACACGATTAATTTTTTCTTCAATGCTAAATTCTGTAAACATTGTTAACGGAAATAAAATATTGTCTTGTACAGTCATATAGTCATATAAAGCGCCTTTTTGAAATAGCATTCCTATTTCTTGTCTTAACTTTCTTTTTTCTTTTATTTTAAGTTTATGAAAGTCTCGGCCATCAAAAAGAACTTCTCCATCATCAATACTATTTAGCCCAATTAATGATCTTAATAAGGTTGTTTTTCCTGAACCACTTTCTCCAATAATTAGATTTGTTTTTCCTCTTTTAAAGTTAAAAGAGACATTATCAAGTACTAATTTTTCTGAGAAAGATTTACAAATATTTTTTATTTCTATCATGCTAATAAAAGATCAGTTAGTAGGAAGTTAAATAAAAGTATAAAAATACTGCTATACACAACTGCCCTTGTACTAGAAGCGCCAACTTCTAAAGCCCCTCCCTTTGTATAGTAACCAAAATATGATGAGACAGATGAAATAATAAAAGCAAATACGGTTGTTTTGATTAGGCAATATGTTATGTAAAATGGATTAAAATCAAATTTTATTCCGTATAAATATGATGCAGTAGTTATTCCAGTATTTTGACAACCAACCCATCCTCCAATTAATCCAATAGATATGCTTAATATGATTAAGCATGGAAAGAATAATAACGATGCGATTATTTTTGGTAAAATTAAAAATGAAGCAGAATTTACACCCATTATTTCAAGTGCGTCAATTTGTTCAGAGACTCTCATTGAGCCTATTTCTGAAGCAATATTTGAGCCAATTTTTCCAGCTAGAATTAATGATAGCATTGTAGGGCAAAATTCAAGAAGTAGTGATTCTCTAGTTGCAAATCCAATAAGATATTTTGGATATAATGGACTCTCAAAATTATATGCAGTTTGAATACTTACAACAGCTCCAATAAAAAATGATATAATTGTTACAATACCGATAGAGTCAAGACCAATTTTTTTAAACTCAAGATTTAATTGTTTGAGAAAAATTGTCCTTTTTTCAGGAAAACTAAATACCTTATTAAGCATTAGTAGATATTTCCCTAGATGTTTAAGTATTTTGTTCATTAGGCTTAAAAGTAACTATTTTATTTAAATTTACATCATGCTTAAGCAGACTCAAATTCTTTGTATTTTATTTTTTATTTTCATTTTTATTAGTTCTTGTTCGTTGATTAAAAAGAATAATTGTGATTGTCCAGATTTCACTAAAGATTCTAAGCAAATAAAATTAGATAAAATTCATATTTAGTGCAAAGTTATAGTCAATACTTGCCGTTGAAATCTTTAAATATTATTAATAATTGGATTGATGATTTATCTATTGAGATTATAGTTGTAAAAAAAAGAACAACTAAATTAGGTGATTTTCGAGTAAAAGGACAGAGATTATTCATTACGATTAATGAAGACCTAAATAAATTTTCTTTTTTAATAACATTAATACATGAGTTATCTCATGCATTTGTTTATGTTCAATATAAAAAATTTATAAAACCTCATGGAATTGAATGGAAAAATATGTTTAAATCTAAAATGCATCAATTCATAGCTCTTAATATTTTTCCTGATGATATTTTACAAGCATTAGAGATGCATATGCTTATGCCTTCCGCATCAAGTTGTAATGATGTTAATCTCTCATTAGCCTTGTCGAAATATGATGCGATTAAGCAAATATTTCTTTCAACAATAAGAGAAGGAGAGTGTTTTATCTATGGAAAAGATAGAGTTTTTATAAAACAAGAAAAATTACGCAAGAGGTTTAAGTGTCAGGAATTATTAACAAAAAATATATATTTATTTAACCCCCTTGCTCCGGTCAAACTATTTACTTAGTTTGTTAAATAAATTGTAACTTTACATTAAATAAAACTACTAAATTTTGGATAAAAATAACTATGCTGTTATTATGGCTGGAGGAGTAGGTTCTAGATTTTGGCCTATTAGTAAAACAGAATGTCCTAAACAGTTTCTCGATATATTATCTGTTGGAGAAACTTTAATTCAGCAAACATTTAGAAGGCTGCAAAAGGTCTGTCTAAAAGAGAATATTTTTGTTGTTACCAATCATGAATATAAGAGTCTATGTAAGGATCAGTTAAATGATATTATTGAAGATAATATTTTATGTGAACCAGTTATGAGAAATACCGCTCCTTGTATTGCTTATGCTGCATATAAAATTTTTGATTTAAATAATCAAGCTAAATTAATTATTGCTCCATCTGATCATTTAATTTTAAATGAGGATGCTTTTGTAGAATCAGTTACTAATGTGTTTAGTTCTGTTAAAGATTCTGATATATTAGTGACTTTGGGAATATCTCCTTCAAGGCCTGACACTGGCTATGGTTATATTCAATACTCTGATGAGGGGAGTTCTGCACTTAAAAATTTGAAAAAAGTTAAAACATTTACTGAAAAACCAAATGTTGAATTAGCATTGCAATTTATAGATAGTGGTGATTTTTTATGGAATGCTGGTATTTTTATATTCTCTGCCTCTGCTATAATTAATAGTTTTAAAAAGCATTTAAGAGATGTCCATGATATTTTTTCTTCTGGATTTGGAATTTATAATACTAGAAAAGAAGTTAGTTTTATTGAGAAAGTATTCCCGACATGTAAAAATATTTCTATAGATTATGGGGTTTTTGAAAAGTCAGATGCAGTTCATGTCTACCCATGTGATTTTGGATGGAGTGATTTAGGAACTTGGGGTTCTCTTTATTCTTTTTTAGATAAAGATGAACATGATAATACTTTGCAAGGTGATGGGATTATGCTATATAATTCATCTAATAATATTATTCGAAATGAAGGAAGTAAAACCTTAATTGCTCAAGGATTAGATGGCTATATTGTAGTTAATACTAATGATGCTTTACTAATATGTAAAAAGGAGGATGAGCAACAAATTAAAGCATTTGTAAATGATTTAAAAAAACAAGATCTTTAATAAATTAGTTGCTACACATTTTTTTTGGGTTTACCCATTCATTAAACTCTTCTTCAGTCAAATATTTTAATTTCAAGGCCTCTTCTTTTAGAGTAGTTCCGTTTTTATGTGCATTTTTAGCAATTTCTGAAGATTTATCATAGCCTATTTTAGTATTTAGAGCTGTTACTAACATCAAGGAATTATCTAAGTTTTGCTTGATGTTTTTTAAATTTGGTTCAATTCCATTAATGCATTTTTGTTCAAATGATTGACATGCATCTGCAATTAAGTGGCAAGATTGGATAAGATTACTAGCAATTAGAGGTTTAAAAACATTTAGCTGAAAATGTCCCTGCATGCCGCCAACAGTGATTGCCATATCATTTCCAATTACTTGAGCGCATACCATAGTAAGCGCTTCAGATTGTGTTGGGTTTACTTTGCCAGGCATAATTGATGAGCCAGGTTCATTGGCAGGTATATTAATTTCTCCAATTCCGCATCTTGGTCCAGAAGCAAGTAGCCTAATGTCGTTTCCAATTTTATTAAGTGAAATTGCAATTTGCTTTAAGGCACCATGAGTTTCTATAAAAGCATCATGAGCGGAAAGAGCTTCAAATTTATTATCAGCACTTTTAAATTCTAATTTAGTAAACTCACTTATTTTTTCAGCGACTATTTTAGCATAACCTTTTGGTGAGTTAATACCCGTACCAACAGCTGTACCTCCAATTGCAAGTTCTGCAAGATGAGGGAGTGTATTTTTTAAAGCAATTAGACCATGGTCAAGTTGTGAGACATAAGCAGAAAACTCTTGACCCAATGTTAATGGTGTTGCATCCATAAGGTGTGTTCTTCCAATTTTAACAACATTATTAAATTGTTCTGCTTTGTTATTAATAGAGTCTCTAAGATTTTTAATTGTTGGAATTGTTTTTTTAATTAACAGAGTATATGCTGCAATATGCATTGCAGTTGGAAATGTGTCATTAGAACTCTGGGATTTATTAACATCATCATTTGGATGAATTTCTCTTTTTTGGTCTGATAAAACTCCACCCATATTAATATGACTTACATTAGAAATAACTTCATTGATATTCATATTTGATTGAGTACCACTACCTGTTTGCCAAATCACAAGAGGAAAATGATCATTATATTTTTGTTTAATTATATCATCACATACTTTTGAAATTGCATCTCTTTTAATTTCACTTAATACTCCTAATTTACAATTTGCATGAGCAGCAGATTTTTTTAGATATGCAAATCCGTATATTATTTCTAAAGGCATGCTAGCGCTAGGTCCAATTTGAAAATTTTTTCTACTTCTTTCAGTTTGAGCACCCCAGTATTTTTCTACTGGTACTTTAACTTCACCCATAGTATCTTTTTCTATTCGATATTTCATTTTAGAATATTTTGTTGTTAAGATTAGTTATCGTTAATTTGCTTAAAATAAATTTAACATGAAATTTTTAGGCTTCTTATTATTTCTTTTCGTTTTTTTAATGGCTTTTTGGTGTCTTTTTTTCTTAGCTAGCGTTGTCCCTTACTTTATTTATGTTTGGATTAGAGAAGGAAAGTTAGAAAATGACCAAATACCAAATTAATTTAACAAAGTTAATATTATTTTATTAACCCTCTTTAATTTTTGCCAAACTCCATCAGATAAGCCTTTATAAATGGATTTAATTCTCCGTTTAGTACTGCCTGAGGATTAGATGATTCATAATTAGTTCTTAGGTCTTTAACCAGTTTATATGGATGTAACACATAGTTCCTGATTTGTGAACCCCACTCTATTTTTTTCTTCTTTCCCTCAATTTTGTCTTTCTCCTCTTGTTTTTTCTTTTGTTCTATTTGGAATAGTTGTGATTTAAGAAGCTTTAGAGCTTTATCTTTATTTTCAAGTTGAGATCTAGTTTCAGAGTTTTCAATAATTATCCCAGATGTTTTGTGTTTTAAGCGGACAGCAGTTTCTACTTTATTTACCCCTTGACCTCCTGCTCCTCCTGCTCTAAAAGTATCCCAGCTTATATCAGAGGGGTTAATAGAAATTTCAATATTATCATCATATAGCGGGTAAATAAATACAGAAGCAAATGTAGTATGTCTTTTCCCATTAGAATCAAATGGCGATATTCTCACTAATCTATGAACGCCATTTTCAACTTTTAAATTACCATAAGCAAAATCTCCTTCAAATTCCAATGTCACAGATTTGATTCCAACTGGTTCTGCTTTTTGCAGATCTATTTCTTTTACTTTAAAATTATTTTTCTCTCCCCACATTAAATACATCCTCATTAACATTTCTGCCCAATCCTGTCCTTCTGTTCCTCCCGCTCCAGGATTTATAGTCATAATAGCAGACATCTTGTCTTCTTTAGAGCTGAGCATATTTTTAAACTCTAGATCTTCTATAAGCACTTTAGTGTTTTTTGCTTGAATATTAATTTCTTCTTCGCTAGCGCTAAGCTCAATCAGGACTTCAATTTCTTCTATGAAATCACATATTTTGTTAAATGCATCAATCCAATTTTTAAGTAGTTTTTTTTCTTTTAAAATTTTTTCCGCTTTTTCAGGATTATTCCAAAAATCTGTGCTAATAATTTCTTGCTCAAACTCATTATCCAAAATTATTTTATTTTCAATGTCTAAGAACTTATGTAGTAGATCTTTTCTTTTTTTAAGGCCATTAATCGTTTCTTTTGTTATCATATTATTTTATTTCATCATTTATTAATTCCCAAACTAAATGTGATTCAAATCCTTTTTGATATAAGTATTTTGCTATCTTATTTTTTTTAACGAAAATATCTTTTTCTTTAATTGTTTTAGCTTTTAATATTATTAATTTAATTATGGTGTTACAGTATTCATTGTTATTAAAATCCTCTGTATGTTTTTTAATCATAATTGAAGCTAATCCTCTTTTTTTTAGCTCATATGTAATCTTGTTTTTACCCCATTTTTTTATTTTAAATTTACCAGAACAGAACGAAGATATAAACCTTTCCTCATTAAGAAAGTTGTTTTCTTTAAGATGTTGTATTATTTGATCATGTTTATTATCTATTTCCCAAGTATATAATTTCTTATTAATATCACTAATACATCTCTCTTGGATTGAGCAGTATTTCTCCAATTTTTTAATTATAATATTTTCTTTATCCATCGTTTCAAAGTTAAATATTCTTATTTATAATTATACTTTTGCAGCCATGAAAAATAAGAAGGCAATATATTTATTATTCTTGTCAAATATCATTTCTGGACTTGCTCAAGGTATTAGTATGATAGCCATCCCATGGTATTTTATTGAAATTGTTGAAGCATCTGATTTTTTTGTTTATTCCTATATCATTATTACAATTGGAACATTGTTTTGGGGTATTTATGCAGGTGCATTAATTGACCGCTACTCTAGAAAAAAAATTTTTATTATCACTAATTTAGTTTGTGGTATTTTTATTGGATTAATTGCCATTTATGGGCAAATGAATGGTACTCTTTCTAATATTATGGTTGTATCTGTTTTTGCTGTTACTATTTTTAACTATAATATTCATTATCCTAACCTATATGCGTTCGGGCAGGAGATAACAGAAAAGAAGATGTATGGTAAACTTAATTCTTACATTGAGGTACAAGGACAAACGACAAGTGTTTTAGCTGGTGCTTTTGCTGCTATATTATTAACTGGAACAACAGATCAGAGTCTGGAAATAGCAGGTTTTAATTTTAATCTTCCTTTTGATGTGACTAAATGGGCTATACATGATATATTTCTTTTGGATGCATTCACATATTTAATTGTTATTGGTATTTTCTCACTCATAAAATATCAGCCAATTTCAAATTATGATATACATGTGGGTAGTTTAATATCTAGGCTTAAAGTTGGTTTTGATTATCTTAGATCTAATAAGACAGTTTTTATTTTTGGATTAACATCTTATATGCTTTTTGCTTTTACTTTGGTTGAATTACACGTTGTTCTACCTTCTTATGTTCATGATTTTTTAGCTGCCGATGGAAATGTTTATGCATCCTCTGAAGTTTATTATTCATTAGGGGCTATCTTTTCTGGAGTTTTAATACTTAGAATTTTTAAAAGAATTAATTCCTTTTACAGCGTTATAATTTTAATGTTCTTTGTTTCTCTAGCTTTCTTATCTATGACATTCTATAAGTTACTATGGGTTTTCTTTTTAGGAAATTTAATTTTAGGTGTTACAAATGCTGGTGTTAGAATTGTGAGGACAACATACTTATTTAATAATGTTCCAAACAACTTAATCGGAAGAGTTACTTCTGTTTTTAGTTCTTTAAATATTGTTGTTAGAGTTGTTTTAATATCAATACTATCTTTAAGCTTCTTTGATTTTGAGGATAATATAAGATGGGCTTATTTTATTGGAGTAATTTTAATGATAGTTTCTATAAGTATTTTGTTATATACTTACTTCTACGTCAATAAAAAAAAGGTTTAAAGGTCTTTTTTAACAATACTATACTGAAGTAAGTGTAGTCTTTCATCACCAATGACAGTAATATTTTTGTCAAACTTTTTGCTCCACTTATATCTAATAGAAGAAAATGGCCATCCTTTATTAATATGACTAGCTACAAACGGATGTGTTGCAATATGTATTTTATTGTTATCAGATTCCGAAAGGTTCTCTACTTTGTGTTCAATCTGATCAATTAACAGTAAACTAGAGTTTATTTCGCCAGTACCGCTGCACATAGCACACTTTTCTTTAGTATCTATAGTCATGGCAGGTCTGACTCTTTGTCTTGTTATTTGAATAAGTCCAAATTTTGTAGGAGGAAGAATATTATGCTTAGCTTTATCCGTACTCATTGCCTGCTTAAGGCATTCAAATAATTTCTTGCGATTTTTTTCTAATTTTAAATCTATAAAATCTACCACAATAATTCCGCCCATATCTCTTAGCCTTAGCTGACGTGCAACTTCTTTAGCTGATTCTAGATTTACATCAAGAGCATTTTCTTCCTGATTTTTTTTCGCATCTACTTTTTTCCCGCTATTTACATCTATAACATGTAGTGCTTCAGTGTGTTCAATGACAAGATAAGTACCGTTTTTCATAGTAACTGCTTTTCCGAAAGATCCCTTGATTTGTTTTGTTACGTTATATTTCTGAAAAATAGGAGTTTCATCTTTGTATAGTTTTACATTTAATTCCTGATCAGGAGATATCCTAGCAAGATAATCTTGAAGTTCTACCTGAGTTTCTTTATCATTGACAATAATATTATTAAACTTTGCATCTAGTAAATCTCTTAATATTGCAGAAGCTCGACTTAGTTCTCCTAAAATTTTATTTGGCGCTTTTTCTCCTTTAAGTTTTTTGCTAATTATTTGCCATTTTTTATATAGATTTTTTAAATCTCGATCTAGTTCAGCAACTTTTTTTCCAGTAGCTACAGTTCTAATTATTACGCCAAAACCAGGAGGCTTAATACTCTTAATTAAGTTTTTAAGTCTAGATTTTTCTGCATTATCTCCTATCTTCTGAGATATTGAAACTCTATCTGAAAAAGGTATTAAAACCATGTATCTACCTGCTAGAGAGATTTCTGTAGTAAGTCTAGGACCTTTAGTAGAAATTGGTTCTTTAGAGATTTGAAGAAGTAAATGATCGCCTGACTTTATAGTTTCAGCAATCTTTCCATCTTTTTCTATTTTTTTCTCTAATTTAAAATTTTTGAGAGAGGCAGTGTTTAATTTACTTGAAATAGATTTCTCCGTAAATTTTTTGAAAGAATTTATCTCGCTACCTAGATCTAAGTAGTGAAGAAATCCATCTTTTTCATAACCTACATTTACAAATGCAGCGTTTAAACCAGGAACTACTTTCTTGGCTTTTCCTAAATATATGTCTCCTACTGAAAAGTTATTATCGTGCTTTTGTTTGTGTAGTTCAATTAACTGACCATCACACAAAAGTGCAATTACTACTTCAGAAGGCCTTGAATCGATTATGAGATCGAATTTCATAGCTTTTTATTTCTGATTAAACAGATTTATAAAAACAATTTATTTGTTTTTATGTCTGTTTTTACGTGAGCGTTTTTTACGCTTGTGTGTAGCAATTTTTAATCTTTTCTTTTTCTTAGCTCCTGACATCTTAAAATCTTTTTTAACTTTTAATGAAAAAAGTTTAGTTTACTTTCTTTTTTACCTCTTGCAAAAATATTTTTGCAGGTTTAAATGAAGGGATATGGTGCTCAGGTATAACGATCGTTGTGTTCTTCTTGATATTTCTTCCTGTTTTTTTAGCTCTTTTTTTTGCTTTAAAAGTCCCAAATCCTCTTAAAAAAACTGATTCATTTTCTGAAACTGAATCTTTAATTTCATTCATAAATGCTTCTACTACAGTCAGAGTTGTGATTTTTTCTACCCCCGTCATCGCTGAAATCTTACTAACCACTTCTGCTTTCGTCATTCTATTTATCTTTTAAATTTTAACTAATTTTGAGTTTGCAAATATATTAATTATTATGTTTAAAAAAGTTTTAATTTTCTTTTCTTTTTATTTAATCCATATGCTTTGGCTATGAATTTTAGTGATGAACTAATTATTTGGTATGAAGATCATAAAAGAGATTTGCCTTTTAGACATACTAATAATCCGTATAAAATTTGGTTATCTGAAATTATTCTACAGCAAACTAAAGTGGATCAAGGTCTTCCGTATTATTATAAATTTATTGATAAATTTCCCGATATTACTTCGCTTGCAAATGCTGATGAAGATTTAGTTTTGAAATTATGGCAAGGTTTAGGGTATTATTCTAGAGCTCGAAATTTACATTTTAGTGCTAAATTTATTAGAGATAATTATAACGGTATTTTCCCTGATTCATATAAGCAAATATTATCCCTTAAAGGGGTTGGTCTTTATACTGCCGCAGCTATCTCATCATTTGCATTTAATTTACCCTATTCTGTTGTAGATGGAAATGTGATTCGTGTTCTTTCACGCGTATTTGGTATTTCAACAGAATTTGACACTAATTATGGTATTAATGAGTTTAGGGTTTTAGCACAAGATCTACTTCCTGAAAATAATCATGCTATATACAATCAAGCAATAATGGAGTTTGGAGCATTATCATGTAAGCCTAAGAAGCCGTTATGTTCTGATTGTATTTTTGATTCTAATTGTTATGCCTTAAAGAATGATTTAGTATATAAACTTCCGAAGAAAAAAAATAAAATTAAAGTAAGAGATCGATTTATTCACTTTCTAATAATAAATAAGAATAAAAAGATTTATCTTTCTAAGAATAGCGAAGGAGTTTGGACTGGTCTATATCAATTTCCATATTTAGAATTAGATAAACAGTATAGTAATGATGATGTGGAGAAATCTGACGCATGGAGTTCTTTTTTTCAGGATTCCCCCTATTTAATTACTAGAGTCTCAACTGCGATTAAGCATAAATTATCGCATCAAAGATTGAGTGTAGTTTTTTGGCATATAACATCTGATGAAATTATTTTAGATAAATTTAATTTATTTGATCCTAAATTAATTTCAGATTTACCCGTTTCTAGGTTAACGGACAAATATTTGTTAGTTAATTCTATAAATTAAATTTTGTTACATTTGTTAAAAATTCAAAAATTGTCTGGAGTAAATAAAGTTATATTAATTGGAAATTTAGGTAAAGACCCAGATATTAGATATTTAGATAATGGTGTAGCTGTTGCAAATATGTCTATCGCAACAACGGAAAATTATAAAAATAAAAAAGGAGATCGTGTAAGTCAGACTGAGTGGCATGAGATTGTTTTATGGCGTGGGCTTGCTGAAATTGCTGAAAAATATTTAAAAAAAGGCTCTAGTGTTTATATTGAAGGTAAGATTAGAACTAATAAATGGGTTGATAAAGAAGGTGTAACCAGAAATAAGGTAGAGATAATGGCTGATAAGATGAATATGTTGTCTAAATCTATAAATAATGAAGATGTTTCTGATAATTCTCTCGATGATTTACCATTTTAAATAATCCTATTATACATTGAAAGAAGATCCCCTTCCCATATTATTAAATTTTTTTTCCGGAATTGAATTACATTCAATCAATTTTGAAAATCTTTTATTTATTTTATTACTTCTATTATTAATTATTTTATCTGCTTTAATCTCTGGTGCTGAAGTTGCTTTTTTTGCTCTTGGCTCAAATGATATTGAAGAACTAGAAAAGTCTAAGAAAAAACATAAATATATACTTAAGTTGCTTGAAAAGCCAAACTCCCTTTTGGCAACAATTTTAATAGCAAATAATTTCATTAATGTTTCCATTGTTATTATAGCTTCTTTTTTAACTGATATTTTGATTGAATTTCCTCAAGGGTCTGCTATTGAATTTATTTTTCAAGTTATTCTTATAACATCTGTCTTGTTATTTTTTGGAGAAATAACGCCAAAGCTATATTCAAACCAAAACCCAATAAAATTTAGCTTAATGATGAGTTATCCATTATTTCTTTTGAACATTGTTTTTTACCCATTAAGTTTTATCTTAGTTTCCTCTACAAGGATTATTGAAAAAAGATTAGGTTATAAAGGGGATGATATAAATGTTGAGGAAATATCTAAAGCTTTAGATTTAACTTCCGATCTTTCTAAGGGTAAAGAGGATAAAATATTAAGAAGTATTGTTGAGTTTGGGAATACAGACGTTAAAGAAATCATGAAATCAAGAGTAGATGTTGTGGCTATTGATAAAAATGAAGTTTATACAAATGTTTTGAAAGTAGTTGTTTCTTCAGGATACTCAAGAATTCCAGTTTTTGAAGATCAGTTTGATAATATTTTAGGAATTCTTTATATAAAAGACCTTATTCCTTTTTTAGATCAAGATGATAGTTTTAATTGGCTTGAGCTCTGTAGACCTTCAATTTTTGTTCCAGAAACTAAAATGATTAATCTTTTACTAAAAGAATTTCAATCTAAAAAAAATCATATAGCAATTGTTGTAGATGAGTATGGAGGGGCTTCTGGTATTGTAACTTTAGAAGATGTTTTGGAAGAGATTGTTGGAGAAATTAATGATGAATTTGATAATGAATACACTAATTATTCAAAACTTGATTCTGAAAATTATATTTTTGAGGGTAAAACATTGTTAAATGATTTTTTAAAGATTGTAGAGGGTAATCTTGGGTCTTTAGATGAATTAAAAGGTGAGTCTGATTCTATCGCAGGTCTTATTTTAGAAAATACAGGCAAGATCCCAAGTATTGGAGAAGAAATTGTTATTACTCCATATACTTTTAAAGTTGAATCCGTAGATCTTAGACGAATAAAAAGAGTAAAAGTTACTATAAATGAAATATAAGATCTTCTTTTTATTATTAATGTTTGCTTGTAGTTCTAATTACACGCCTAAGCCTAGAGCTTATGTTAAAATTAATCTACCTATAAAAGAATATTTATTCTTTGACTCAGATGAGTTCCAACTAAATTTTAAATACCCTAAATATTCTGATATTCAGATCGCTGAAAAATCTAATTTCATTAATGTTAATTTTAAGAGTTTCTCTGGTATTCTGCACCTTACTTATGTAAAGCTTAATAATAATTTATATGATCATATTGAAGATTCAAGATCTCTTGCTTATAAGCATAATGTTCAAGCTAATTCTATTAGTGAACAAGTTTATATTGATTCTGAGAACAAAGTTTTTGGTATGCTTTACGACTATTCAGGCGTGACCGCTACATCAACACAGTTTTATTTAACAGACAGTATTAGTCATTTTCTAAGAGGTTCGTTTTATTTTGACACCGAAATAAATGATTCAATTGTTCCTGTAAATATATTTATTAAAGAAGATGTTAGATTTCTAGTTGAAAGTGTTAGATGGGAATAATGAATAAAACTTATTTAAATTATCTTCTTTTATTTCTGCTAGCACTAATCTGGGGAAGTTCATTTATTCTAATGAAGAAAGCATTAATTGTTTACTCTGACACACAAGTTGCTGCTTTAAGGTTATTAATTGCTTTCATTGCTTTGAGTCCATTTATTATTAGAGCATTTTCTAAAGTACAAAAAAAGCATTTTTTCCCCATTATTTTAACTGCATTTTTTGGCAATGGTATTCCTGCATTCCTGTTTACTAAAGCACAGACCGTACTAGACAGCTCTCTGGTTGGGATTTTGAATTCACTTACCCCACTTTTTACATTATTGTTAGCAGTGCTTTTTTTTAAGAATAAAATTAAATCTATTAATATAGCTGGAATATTACTTGGACTTGTTGGCGCTGTATATTTAAATATTGTCTTATCTAATTTTGAATTTCAGCTAAATTTTTATGCATTACTTATTGTTCTTGCCACTTTATTTTACGCTATTAGTGTCAATATTATTAAAAATTATCTTTATGATTTAGATTCAGTGTCTATTGCTTCATTAGCATTTTTATTTTTAGGGCCTTTTTCAGCAATTTATTTATTTTTCACAGATTTTACTCAAATTTATAATAGTGAAAAAGGAATTGAAGCTCTTTTTTATGTAATTATTTTATCTGTAATAGGAACTGCCTTAGCACTAATCATATTTAATAAACTAATAAAAAGAACCTCAGCAGTTTTTGCCTCTTCAGTAACTTATTTAATTCCTATCGTTGCAATATTATGGGGCGTATTTGATGGAGAAGAAATTAGTATGCAGTTTTATGCAGGAACACTTATTATATTATTGGCTATTTTCATGGTTAATAAAAAGGTAAAGTGATTTATTTAAAAATTATCTTTTTCTCTGTTGTGTTATCATCATAGATATATAGATATATTCCGTATGTAAGATTAGAATGTGTTCGTCCAAGTACATCAATTACTTTAACTATTTTTTTATTTATTATTTGATTATCTAAAACAGATGTATTGTTTTCAGAGAGATTAATATTATCAAGGAAAAGGTTGTTTTCATATTGATTAATATTTCTAAATTTAATTGCAAAGTCATCTTGGTTCGTAAAGTTTGAAAGATCTAAAGTATTTGAATCCCAATCATTATTATTATTGGGTGTCCAGGAAAAACCGTTGTAACTTGGTGAAGTTGTTACTAGGTTAAGTCCTGCCTTTTCCCAAATTATTTGCCATGAATTTCCGCAATCCTCAGAAATATAAATTTGTAATGTGTCAGACCAGCTCTGATTTGATGAAGGGTTTGTCCACAAACTATAAGCATGATCGAAGGTTAAATAAATACTTGAAAAGGAAGTTAAATCTAATGTTGGAAGAACTAAATCATCATATTCTCCATTAGCAGAGTATTCAGCATTATTGATGTAAATAGATGAATTGCTATTGTAACCTGCGCTATTTGTTAATTCCCATGTATCATTACCATCATTATTTATAATTGTCCAATTGGGTAATCCCGATTGAAAGTTTTCAACTAAAGGAGGTGTTCCAGATGCACAAAAACAAGATACTTGGCATGTATTTAAATCTGAATAATTTCCATTTCCATTTAATGGGTCTACACAATTTCCATTAATACAATTCCATGAAGGTATAGGAGGGGTATTGCTACATAAATTATGATTTAGAAGATTAGATCTATACTGATTAATTGCTGCTGTCATACGAGCCTTTTGACCTAAGGTAAATAAATTCATGCATCCATCATTGGTGTAATCCATGTAATTCATAAACATATCCCCAGCACTATTGGAAGTCCCGCAACTATTAGCATTGTGTGGAAATGCAGGACAACTATAATTTTCTTCTTCTTGAGTGGGTGTGTCATTAATATTATCATTACCACAATTACCTCCATTACCCCAAATATGATCTAAATTAAGCCAGTGCCCTACTTCGTGAGTAGCTGTTCTTCCTTTGTTGTATGGAGACTGTACTGTTCCCTGCGTTCCGAAATATTTATATCCAATTACTACACCATCTTCTGGATTATTAAAGCTTGAAGGGGGAGTTGCATATCCTAAAATTCCGCCAGATAAATCACATACCCAAATATTTAAGTAGTCATCTTGGTCCCAAGGATTAATCCCTCCATTTGTCGAGGATTTCATATTATCTGTTTGAATAGAAAATGATGTTTGACTAGTTTGTGTTCTAGTTATTCCTGAGGTGAAAGCTCCATTAGGGTCAACAGTGGCCAGACAGAATTCAATTTCAGTGTCTGCAGCTACGTTTGTCCATACACTTGGGGTCATTATTGCATCAATATTTGTCCTTCTAAAGTCAGCATTTAAGACGTCAATTTGAGAAAATATTTGTTGATCAGAAATATTTTCCTGTGAAGTATTCCAAACAACATGAACTACAACAGGAATTGTAATAATAGTTTTCTGATTTTTATTATAATATTTTTTTAACCACTTAGCTGTTTCTATATTTGTATTTTTTCTAAGTTCTTTATACTGGGGATACTTTTCTTTAATAATATTTACATGCTCATCAGTTGAACATCTTTGCTGAGAGAAAATATTAAAGCTTAAAAATAATCCTAGAATTAAAAGATAACTCTTCATGTTTTTTTTTTCACAAAGATATGATAAAATCTCTTTTCTATTTTAATGAAATATTGAAATAATAATCATTTAAAAAGCAGATGTTTTATTTATATAGTTGTCTTTTAAGGTGATAAATATTAGTAAGTTAAAAAAATAACAAAAAATATTGGTGCGTTACTCTTGTTTTCTTACTTTTGCAGACCATTTTTAAAATAAATAATAATGTACGCAATCGTTGAGATAGCAGGCCAACAATTTAAAGTTGAAAAAGATCAGCAAATATTTGTACATAGATTAGACGCTAAGGAAGGATCAAAAGTTTCATTTGATAAAGTCCTTTTAATAGATAATCTAGGTAAAGTAAATGTTGGCGCCCCAGCTGTAAAAGGAGCAAGTGTAACTGCAAAAGTTATGGAGCACCTAAAAGGAGATAAAGTAATTGTCTTTAAGAAAAAAAGAAGAAAAGGTTATAAAGTTAAAAACGGTCACAGACAGTACTTAACTAAAATTGAAATCGAAGCTATTAGCTCAAGTGCAGCTCTGAAAAAGCCAAAAAAAGAAGAAGCTAAAGAAGAAGTAAAAAAAGCGCCAGCTAAGAAAGCAGTAGTTAAAAAAGCTCCTGCTAAAAAAACAGTAGTAAAAAAGAAAGCTGTTAAGTAAAAAATAAAAAAAGATTAACGCAGTAAAAATATAATATTATGGCACATAAAAAAGGAGCGGGTAGTAGTAAGAATGGAAGAGATTCCCAAAGTAATAGATTAGGAGTAAAGATATTTGGTAATCAAAGTGTAATTGCCGGTAATATAATTGTCCGTCAAAGAGGCACTGTTCATAACCCAGGAGATAATGTAGGTATGGGTAAAGACCATACTTTATTTGCACTCACGGATGGCAAAGTTAAGTTTACAAAAAAGCGTAATAACAGATCTTACGTTTCAGTAGAGGTTTAATAAGTAAGATTATCTAAAGATTAAAAAACTCTTGAGTAATCAAGGGTTTTTTTTTTACTTTTGTTTAAAATAAAATAGATGTTACATATTTCAGATATTAGAGAGAATAAAGAACAAATTATTAATTTACTTCAAATTAAAAATTTTGAAGCTAAAGAATTAATTAACTCTGTAATTAGTAAAGATGACCTTAGGAAAAAGACGCAACAGAAATCTGATGAAGTTTTAACAAAATCAAATCAGTTAGCTAAGGAAATTGGAGTATTGTATAAAACAGGAAAGCAAGCAGAAGCAAATCTTTTAAAAAATCAGTCTGCAGAACTAAAGCAAAAGTCAAAAGAACTTAATTCTTGCAAAGCCGAACTTGAGCAAGAGATTAAAAATATTTTACTTTTAATACCTAATGTTCCTCACCCAAGTGTCCTAAAAGGTAATGCAGATATAGATAATGAAATAATAAATGAGGTCGGTGAAATGCCTATTCTTAATGATGATGCAAAGCCTCATTGGGAATTAACTGAGGACTATGATTTAGTAGATTTTAAGCTTGGAAATAAAATAACTGGCGCAGGTTTTCCTGTTTATAAAGGAAAAGGAGCGCGACTACAAAGAGCTTTAATAACTTATTTCTTAGATAAGAATATTAGTTCTGGATATACCGAATATATGCCTCCTTTACTAGTTAATGAAGCATCTGCTTATGGTACTGGGGCCCTACCTGATAAGGAAGGTCAGATGTATTACATGCCAGAGGATAATTTATATTTAATACCTACAGCGGAAGTTCCTGTAACAAATTTATTTAGAGATGTAATTGTTAAGGATTTTCCAATTAAATGTACAGCTTATACTCCTTGTTTTAGACGTGAGGCGGGATCTTACGGTAAGGATGTTAGAGGACTTAATAGACTACATCAATTTGATAAAGTTGAAATTGTACAAATAGAACATCCTGAAAATTCATATAAGACATTAGAAGAGATGGTAGAGCACATTTCATCTATTCTTAATGAATTGGAGCTTCCTTACAGAGTACTAAGGCTATGTGGAGGTGATTTAAGTTTTACATCTGCTTTAACATATGATTTCGAAGTTTATTCAGCTGCTCAAGAAAAATGGTTAGAGGTAAGTTCAGTGTCAAATTTTGAGAGTTTTCAGTCAAATAGATTAAAGTTAAGATATAAAGATGAAAATGGTAAATCAAAGTTATGTCATACTCTTAATGGAAGTGCGCTGGCACTGCCTAGGGTTTTAGCAGCATTATTAGAAAATAATCAAAACAATGATGGAATTAAAATGCCTGAAATTTTACATCCTTATTTAGGTTTTGATATTATCTCGTAAAATGCGTTTAGCTATTATTTTATTGTTTTTATCTAACCTGGCCTTTTCACAGGCTAATAAGCAGCAAATTGCTTATAAATATTATATGTCAGGGCAGTATGATAAAGCTTCTGTGATTTACAAGGAAATTGCTAAAAAAAACCTGTCTGTAAATATATATAGTCCATATTTTTCATCATTAATAAGTTTGGAAAAATTTCTATCAGCTGAAAAGCTTGCAAAGAAAATGTTTTTAAAATACCCTAAAAGTTTAAATTATCAAGCAGATATTATAGTCTGTCAATCAAAAAGAAATAGTTTAAAATCCTCAAAATATAATTTATCTAAACTGCATAAAAAATTATCTGGAAATCAATCTCAAACTATTAGAGTCGCTAATATTTTTCTTAGAAATAAAATGTATAATCAAGCTATTGAGATTTATCTTACCGCTACTAAAATTAATAATCAATTTGATTATGGGCTTCAGAAAGCACAGCTATATAGCCTAACAGGAGATGATGAGCAAATGATTATACAATATTTAGAAGTTTTAGAAATCAGACCAGATAAAAAACAAATAGTTTTTTCTAATATTCAAAAGTTTCTTTATAACAATGGTATTAAGAGTAATGAAAGTTATGATTTAGTGAAAAAAAATCTTTTGAGATATGTTAATAAACTACCTAGTAGGATTGATTTTAATGAAATGTTAGTTTGGTTTTTCATGCAAAATAAAAAATATAAACTAGCTTTATTTCATGCTATTTCAATTGATAAAAGAACAAATGATAATTTGGGAAAAGTATATGATTTGTCAGAAAATTTTCTTGATAAAAAAAGATTTACTATTGCGCTTGAAGCATTGGATTATATTATTTCAAAAGGATCTAAAACACAATTTTATATTGATGCTAATATTAATAAATTATATGCCCTTAGTCTTAAGTATACAAATCGACCTGCCGATTTAGAAAAATTAGATAAAAATTATCTTAATGTTATATCTAGTCTTGGTAAGAATAAGAATACAGTTGTTTTATTATCAAATTATGCTCATTTTAAAGCTTTTTATTTAAAAGACCTATTCTCCGCAAAGACAATATTAGAGGAAACGATGTTACTGCCTGGAATTGATAATTTTGATTTAGCAGAATGTAAAATTGAGTATGCCGATGTTATGCTATTGTCAAATAATATTTGGGATGCCTTGTTGTTTTACTCTCAAGTTGAAAAAGATTTTAAAGAGCATCCTATTGGGCATCTTGCTAAATTTAAAAGAGCTAAAATTGCTTATTATCAAGGTGATTTTTCTTGGTGTCAAGCACAATTAGATGTCTTAAAGTCATCAACTTCAAAGCTTGTTGCTAACGATGCAATGGAATTATCTCTATTAATTTCTGATAATTATGATTTAGACACCACTGAAGCTCCAATGTTAGCTTTTGCTCGAGGCGATTTGGCTTTATTTCAAAATAAATTTTTATTGTCATTAAATATTTATGATTCCATTTTACATAACTTTAATGGACATCAGCTCTCTGATGAAATTTATTATCGAAAATCTAATATATTTCAATCTTTGAGTTTGTTAGACTCTGCTGTAAATATGTTAAGTATTATTATTAATGAATATGATTATGAAATTTTAGCTGATGATGCATTATTTGATCTGGCTAATATTTATCAATTTGATCTTTTTAATGACAAAATAGCTATGAGTTATTATGAACAACTCATTTTAAATTTTCAAGGAAGTATATTCGCATCAGAATCAAGAGAGCGTTTTAGATTATTAAGAGGTGATAATTTAAATTTAAACGAATGATTATCTATAATGTTACTGTAAGCATCCAACATAATCTTTTGAAAGAATGGTTAGAATGGATGACAAATACACATATTCCAGAAGTAATGAGAACGAATCTTTTTATCTCAGCTCAATTAAAAAGAGTAATTATAAATAATGATAGCGGTTTTACCTATGCTGTAGCATATACTTGTCATTCTCTTAAAGATCTGCAGAAGTATGAGTCAACTTTTGCTGTTAATTTACAGGAAAAATATAAAACAAAATTTGGAGAAAATGCTCCATCATTTAGAACTATTATGAGTATTGAAAAAGAGTTTTAATTATTTAAAAAATGGATTTTGATTTTTTTCAAAGCCAATTGTTGTTTCTGGTCCATGTCCACAATAGACTGTCGTATTGTCGCTAAGTATAAAAAGTTTCTCTCTAATACTACTAAGTAGCACTTCATGTTCTCCTCCAGGCAAATCTGTTCTTCCAATACTCCCTCTAAATAAAGCATCCCCTGAGATGATAAAATTTTCCTTTTTAGAATATAGCGCAATATGTCCCGGTGCATGTCCAGGAATAAATAGAATATTTAGTTCACTATTTCCAAATTTTATTTTTTCTCCTTCTGAAATAAATCTTTCTGGTAAGGGAGAAACCTCATAATTGGTAAACCCATATGAGATAGCTATTTCTTTAGCATTTTTTAATAATTCTAAATCTAATTGATGAATAATTAATTTAATTTTCCATTTTTTTGCAGCATATGAGTTGCCAAAAATATGGTCAATATGACAATGAGTATTTACTAATAAAACAGGTATTAGTTCTTGGCTAACTATAAAACTATTAAGTTCTTCTTTTTCACTTTCAAGATAGCAGCCAGGATCAATAATGACACATTCTTTAGTGTCATCATAAATAATGTATGTGTTTTCACTAAAGCCATTAAAAGTAAATTTTTTAATCTTCATAGTTTGTTTTTTTACAAATGTATAGGTTCTTTATATTTGTGATGTAACTTTTTAATGACTATTATCAAAATAATATATTTGTTTATCATTTACTTTTTTGCTCTAATAACAAAATTAATTAGTTTTAAATTAGGCTTTGTTATCTTAGCCACTAAATTGATTAATATTTTTATTAAATGATAGAAAAGATTAAGTGTTTAAGTAATAATTATTTTGAAGATATAGTTGCTATTAGAAGACACTTGCATATGTATCCAGAGTTATCTTTTAATGAGCATGAAACTTCAAGGTTTATTAAGAAAACACTTAATAAATGGGGTATTTCTTTTACTGACGGCTATGTTAATACTGGAATTGTAGTTGTGCTTAAAGGAATAAATCCATCGTCAAAAGTTATTGGGCTTAGAGCAGATTTTGATGCACTTCCAATATGTGAAGAAAATAATATAGATTATAAATCTTTAAATCAAGGTGTTATGCACGCTTGTGGTCACGATGCTCATACTGCTTCTATGCTTGGTACTTTAAGAATATTAAACGAATTAAAAGAAGATTGGAGTGGTACAATAAAATTTATTTTTCAACCTGCTGAAGAACGACTTCCTGGAGGAGCACAGCAAATGATTGAAGAAGGAGTTTTAAAAGAACCTAATGTAAAAGAAATGCATGCGCAGCATGTATTGCCGGAACTTGAAGTAGGGAAGGTAGGCTTTAGAAAGGGGATTTATATGGCATCCACTGATGAAATCTATATTGATATTTGTGGCGCAGGAGGACATGCTGCTCTCCCGAAGAACTATAATAACCCTATTATCGCATCATCTGATTTAATACTTCAATTAAATAATAATTTTTTAAAGAAAAAAAATAGTAACTCCATTTTTGCAATAGGATCTGTTTTAGCCAAGGGCTCTACAAATGTAATACCAGATACGGTAAGTTTAATGGGGACTTTTAGAGCTTTAGATCAAGAGCATCGAGATAGAGCACATAAAGAAATTGTAGATATTGTTGAGAATATTGAACAAGAGTATAAATTGAATATTAAATTAGATATCAGGAAAGGTTATCCTGCTCTTTATAATAATATAGAGGTTACTCAAAAGAATATTTTAAATGCCATTAATTATATGGGAGATGATAATGTCGTTGAGTTACCTATTCGAATGACGGCAGAAGATTTCTCTTATTTTGCAAATGAAGTTCCTTCTTGTTTTTATAGGTTAGGTGTGGGGAATATTGAAAAAGGGATTACATACGGATTACATACTTCAAAGTTTAATATAGATGAAGAATCTTTGAGAGTAGGTATGGGGTTAATGGCATATTTAGCAGTTAGTTCTTAAGTTTTTCTCCAATATCTATAAATTCTGAAGTAAATAATTCTATCCATTTAATTAAATCTTTAGAGATAATTTTATTTTTATCAAAATCTTTTCCTGTAGCAAAAACTATTCTTGGAAGTTGAATCATTTTCCATTGATTCATACACATTTGATTTAAATGCATAGTTGCTAAATAACTTTTCTCTCCTCCCGCACTACATACTATGCCAAAGAATTTTCCTTCAACATCTTCAAAGCAGGTGTCTAGAATTATTTTTAACGAATCACTTATAGAATAATTATGTATACCCATTCCAATAATGATATTATCAGCGTTTTTTATTTTCGAAGTTGCTTCAAGCATTGATACAGATTTAGGTAGATGGCATGGCTTTAACTCTATATTTCTAGAGTCGATTATCTCAGATTCAATTTTTTTCTTTTGCAATTCTTCATGAACTTTTTGGCACAAAAGAAATGATTTTGATTTATTAGAAAGGGAGCTTGAAATTATTATAGTTTTCATTAATTGCCAATTTTAGATATAAAATCTATTCTTAATACTCTAATTTCGTCATCAGTGAATTCATCATCATCGAATTCACTTCTAGCTTCATCAAAAGAAAAAGTGTCAGTAGTTTTGAAGAAATCATGAATTTCATCTAATTCTTCTGGTTCCATCATTTCATTTAAAATATGTGATAGATTAACTTTTGTTCCAGACTCTACGATTGATTCAATTTCTGTAATTAGTTCGTCGGTAGTCATAGACTTTCCTCTAGCAATATCTTCAAGAGATAGTTTTTTATCTAATGATTGAATAATATATATTTTATCATTACTCTTATTAGCGACAGTTCTAACTACAATATCAATTGCTCTTTCAATATTGTTTTCTTCTACATATTCAGAAATAACATCTAAAAATTCTTGTCCATATTTTTTTGCTTTACCAACCCCAACTCCTTGAATCTGAGCCATCTCATCCATTGTAATTGGATACTGGTTAGCCATGTCAATTAAGGAAGCTTCCATAAATAAGATTGCTGGCGGTAATTCTTTTTCTTTAGCAATAGCTTTTCTTAGATCTTTAAGGATATTAAATAAATTTGTATCTAATGCTTGTCCTTTTTGGATAGAAGTTGATTGTTTAGAACTTAGTATATCATAATCGTGATCTTCTGTTATACTAAATGAGTATGGATTTGCTAAGAAATCATGACCAGAGGATGTTATTTTAAGTACTCCATAAGATTCAATTTCTTTTGTTATAAGTTGCTTGACATAAACTTGACGAATTATCGAATGCCAAAACTGAATGCTTTTTTCTTTACCTTGGCCGAAAACATGACTTATTTGTCCCATGTGCTGATTAATTAGGCTATTGCTTTCCCCAATTAAAATTTTAGCAATTTCTTTTGGCTTAAATCTTTCTTTACATTCAAGAATAGTTTGCAGCGCTAATTTAATAAATTCTTGCCCTTCTTTAGTGGGTTTAGGGTCTTTACAGTTATCACACATCCCTTTACATTTATCAGCATCAAACTCTTCTCCAAAATAATGTAATAGATATTTCCTTCTACAAATTGATGTTTCTGAAAAAGCAATTGTCTCCATAATTAACAATCGACCAATTTCTTGTTCAGCTACGGGTTTTCCTTGTAAGAATTTTTCAAGCTTTTCAATATCCTTATAATCGTAGAAAGTAATTAAGTCGCCTTTTCCGCCATCTCTTCCTGCTCGTCCTGTTTCTTGATAATAACCTTCTAAACTTTTGGGTATATCATGATGAATAACAAAACGAATATCAGGCTTGTCGATTCCCATTCCAAAAGCAATTGTAGCTACAATTACATCACAGTCTTCCATTAAAAATGCATCTTGATGAGCAACTCGCTTTTTTGATTCTAGGCCTGCATGATATGGTAGTGCTTTGATCCCATTTATTTGAAGTACCTCAGCAATTTCTTCAACTTTCTTTCTGCTTAAACAATATACAATCCCAGATTCCCCTTTTCTATTGTTAATATATTTAATTAGTTGTTTGGCAATATCTAATTTTGGACGAATTTCATAAAAAAGATTACTCCTATTAAATGAATCTAAATATAATTTAGCATTCTCAATTTTAAGATTCTTCATTATGTCTATTCGAACTTTTGGGGTAGCAGTTGCTGTAAGCGCTATAACTGGAGCATCAGCAATATTGTCCATAATAATTCTTAGTTTTCTATATTCTGGTCTAAAGTCATGTCCCCATTCTGAAATACAGTGAGCTTCATCTATAGCGAAAAAAGATATTTTGTTGTTATTAAAAAATTGAATATTTTCTTCTTTGATTAATGATTCAGGAGCTACGTAAAGTAATTTTGTTTTTCCTTCATTAATATCTAATTTTACTTGAGCAGTTTGACTTTTTGATAAAGATGAATTAAGAACATGAGCGATACTGCTATCTTCACTATGAGCTCTAAGAGCATCAACTTGGTTTTTCATTAAAGCTATTAATGGAGAAACAACAATTGCCAGCCCATCACTTAATAGCGCTGGTAATTGATAGCACATAGATTTCCCTCCTCCTGTTGGCATAATTACCATTGAGTCATTGCCTTTAAGAAGATGCTTAATAATTTCCTCTTGCTGGCCTCTGAACTTATTAAAGCCGAAAACTTTTTTTAAATTTTTGTGGAGGGTTTCACTATTAATTATGCTACTTGTTTTTATATCCATCTAAAAGTAATACTTTTGTTATGTTTATCGTTTTAACTATAACGAATATACCACTTATTTTGTCATGAAATCATCAATTGAAATAAAAAAAATAGCAAAAAAAGTTGTTGAAATAGAATTAGAAACTATTTCGCAATTAGTTGATAATATTGATGATAATTTTGTAAAAGCTGTTCAGCTAATTGCCAATTCAAATGGAAGATTAATTGTTGCAGGTATTGGTAAAAGCGCAAATATTTCTCAAAAGTTAGTTGCGACATTTAATTCAACTGGACAGCCTGCTGTTTTTTTGCATGCAAGTGATGCTATTCATGGTGATCTTGGGGTTATACAAAAAGATGATATTGTTCTTTGTTTATCTAAAAGTGGTAATACGCCGGAGATCAAGTATTTAGTTAGTAATGTTAAGATTATGGGTAATATCATTATATCAATTTCTAGTAACAAATCAGCTTTCTTATCTTTGCAATCAGATGTTAATATAGATTGTACTATTTTAAAGGAAGCTTGTCCTCATGATCTTGCACCAACATCCTCTACTACCGCACAATTAGTTTTAGGCGATGCTTTGGCAATTTGTTTATTAGAATACAGAGGGTTCTCTAAAGATGATTTCGCCAAGTATCATCCAGGAGGTATGCTTGGTAAACGATTAAGTTTAAAGGTTTCTGATCTTTTAATTAATAATAATGTTCCCTTTGTAAAAGCTGAAGCTTCATTTAAAGAAATTATAGTTGAGATTTCTAAAAACAGAATGGGTGCAACTGCTGTAATTGAAAATGAAAAATTAAAAGGAATTATTACTGATGGTGACCTAAGAAGAGTTATTGAAAAAAACTCTGATTTCATTAATACAAGAGCTTTTGAAATAATGAGCGCAAATCCTAAGGTTATTAATTCTGATAATTTAGCTTATGATGCCTTTATTATTATGAAGCAATCCAATATTACTCAATTAGTTGTTTTAAATAATAAAAATTATGTTGGGATAGTTCATATGCATGACATAATTAAAGAAGGGATTGTGAAATGAATGAAATAGATAATGAAATGTCTTTTTTAGATCATTTAGAAGTCTTTAGATGGCATCTTGTCCGCTCCGTAATATCAATATTTATATTTTCTGTTGTTGCTTTTATATTTAAAGATATTATTTTTGATTTGGTTCTCTTAGCTCCAATGGATCCTAATTTCCTAACCTATAGAGTATTGTGTAATATTTCTAGATTTCTTGAACTAGGAGAGGCGTTATGTATTCAAGAATCTCCTTTTAGTTTAATGAATATTAGTATGTCAGGACAATTTTCGACACATATTAAAGTTTCAATTTTTGCTGGATTTATAATATCTTTTCCTTACGTATTTTGGGAGTTTTGGCGATTTATTTTGCCGGCTTTACATAATAAGGAGGCTAACGTTGCTCGCGGGATAGTATTTTTTAGTTCTTCACTTTTTTTACTTGGTATTTTGTTTGGATTTTACGTTGTGGCTCCATTGTCAGTAAACTTTTTAGGCTCTTATCAAGTAAGTGAGACTGTAGCTAACCAAATTAGTTTAACTTCTTTTATTTCAACTGTGACAACTGTTAGTCTGGCTAACGGTATAATTTTTGAACTACCTGTTTTAGTTTATTTCTTAACAAAAATTGGTTTGTTAACTCCAGAATTTATGAAAATGTATAGAAAACATGCAATGGTCTTAACATTAATTCTCTCGGCTATTATCACTCCTCCAGATATCACATCTCAAATACTTGTTTCATTTCCTCTAATTATTTTATATGAGTTAAGTATTAGGATTTCAGCACGAGTAATTAAAAATCAAAACAAGAAAAGTATATGATTTTAAAGGCAGATAAAATTTTTAAATCTTATTCAAAAAAAAATGTTGTTACTGATGTTTCAGTAACCGTTGAGCAAGGAGAAATTGTTGGCCTTTTAGGTCCGAATGGTGCCGGTAAAACAACAACTTTTTATATTATAGTAGGCTTAATTAAAGCAAATAGTGGTTCAGTTTTTTTAGATAATAAAGACATAACTAATCTTCCAATGTATAAGAGGGCTCAACTTGGGCTTGGTTATCTAGCTCAAGAAGCTTCTATATTTCGAAGTTTATCTGTAGAAGATAATATAAAAGCTGTTTTAGAAATAACATCATTATCTAAAGAAGAGCAAGTAGCTAAATGTGAACAATTATTATCTGAATTTGGTCTGTTAAAAGTAAGAAAAAGTCTTGGTGCTCTACTATCTGGTGGGGAAAGAAGAAGGACGGAAATTGCACGTGCCTTAGCAACTAACCCAAAATTTATTCTTTTGGATGAGCCATTTGCCGGCGTTGATCCAATAGCTGTTGAAGATATTCAATCTATTGTAAAGAAATTAGTTAAGAAAAATATTGGAGTGTTAATTACTGATCATAATGTACATGAAACTTTATCAATAACTGACAGAGCATATCTTCTTTTTGAAGGATCAATTTTAAAGCAAGGAACAGCAAAAGAGTTAGCTCACGATGAGCAGGTCAGGAGATTGTATTTGGGTGAGAATTTTAAGTTGCGAGAATAAATATAGTCAAAGAATTAAAAAATAGATTTTTACTCTTGATAAATAAATTATACTTCCTTTAGAGTAAATATGTATGACTCCATTATCTGATTACATAGCATTTTTTTGCAAGCCTCATCTACCTTGTTGTTGGCATTAGATAAATTAGTAGCTTCTATTTCTAAAGTTACATGCTTGCCAATCCTTACATTTTTTATTTCAGAAAGCCCTACATTTCCCATACTTGCACTTACTGCTTTACCTTGAGGGTCTAATAAAGATTTCAGAGGCATTACATCTATTTCAGCTATGAATTTCATTTATATATTGTTTATTAATGATAAAATTATGTACAAAATTACAATAAAAGGAATGGCTGCAAAATTAAATAACAAGAATAATATTATCGATGATGATAAAAGTATTACTCTCAAAATATTTAATTTATCAATTGATATTTTTTTTAAGTTAACTTTTAAGGAAAATAAATTAATCTTACTTACCAACAAGAATGATAATATTATGGATATTCCACATAGGAAAATAATATTAGAATAAATTGGAAATAGTTGAAGATTAATAAGTGGGATTGCGGCAATAAATATTGCTAGCATTGGAGTTGGAAGACCAATGAATGAATTTTTCTGACTGAGGTCAATATTAAAATTTGAGAGTCTAATTGCTGAGAAAACAGGTATTATTAAAGCTAAAAAAGCCAAAGGAACCATATCTGGGTATTGAGTTTGAGATTGGTTTTTTATTAAATGAAATAAAATTATTGCTGGCGCAAGACCCGAGGTTATTAAATCCGCCATACTATCTAGCTGCAGTCCAAATTTGTCTTCTACTTTTAGTAGCCTTGCAAAGAATCCATCAAAAAAATCTAAAAAATTTCCTACAAAGATAAAGATTGCTGCTAATATTAAATTGTCGTTAAATGCAAATATTATTGATAGCACTCCACATAATAGATTAGATAGAGTTATAAAATTTGGTATATTTCTTATTAAAGCATTCATTTCAGCAAAAATATGATAATATTTGTAAAACATATGAAGAATTATATTTTGAGTTTTTTTTCTGCTATTCTTTTAAGTTTAGCATGGCCTGTTTCAGGCTATAGTTTTTTTATATTTTTTGCCTTTGTACCCCTTCTTTATGTTATCGAAAGTATCTCGGTTTCACTTGAAAATGGATCCGGAAAAAAAGTTTATCTTTTTTCAGCAATAACCTTTCTTCTGTTTAATTTTTTTACTACATATTGGGTCTATCATGCAACTATGTTTGGTGTTGTAATTGCTTTTCTTGTTAACACATTTTTAATGTCTTCTGTTTTTTATCTTTTTTTTAAATCAAAAAAATATTTTAGTTCTAGGTTATCTTATATTGGATTAGTTGTTTTTTGGATTTCTATGGAATTTTTCCACTTAAATTGGGACCTCTCATGGCCCTGGTTGAATTTGGGAAATTGTTTCTCAGAATCTGTTTTTTTAGTTCAATGGTATGAGTATACTGGTACTTTAGGAGGTTCTTTATGGGTGCTCGTTGTAAATATTTTAATTTTCAGAGTGCTTAAAAAGCCTAAAGACTTAAAATTAGTTTCTTTAGTATTGATGGTTGTGATTTTACCAATTGTATTTTCTTTTATAATTAAAAGTCAGAATAATGCATTGCAAAAAAAGTCTCAAAATATTGTAATTGTTCAACCTAATATTAATTCATACACTGAAAAATTTAGTTTAAGTTATCAAAGTCAGCTTCATGATTTCATTGAATTAGCAAAAACAAAAATTGATAGTACTACAGATTTATTAATTGGTCCCGAAACCGCATTAGTTGAAAGTTTATGGGAAAGTAAAATAGAATACTCTTACAGTATTAGAAAATTAAAAGATCTTCAGAAAGATTTCCCCAATTTAAGTATACTTATTGGAGCTACTACATATAAAGCCTACAATTCAATAGATGATAAAAGTGTCACATCTCGACAATTGCGACATCAAGATATTTGGTATGATGCATATAATTCCGCAATATTTATTTCTAAATCGGGCGATTTAGATGTTTATCATAAGACAAAGTTAGTTCCTGGTGCAGAGAAAATCCCCTTTCCTTATTTATTAAATAATATTTCAGCTTTATCTGTAGATTTAGGCGGTGTTAGTGGTTCTTTGGGAAGTGATAATTATCTTAATAGTTTTGATATGCAAGGCTATTCTGTCCTTCCCCTCATCTGCTATGAATCTATTTATGGAGACTTAAATACTTCTAAAGAATTTGACTTTATGTGTGTAATTACTAACGATGGATGGTGGGGAAACACTTCAGGATATAAGCAGCATTTTAGTTATGCAAAATTAAGAGCCATTGAGCAGCGTAGGGCTGTTGTGCGAAGTGCAAACACGGGTCAATCCGGTGTAATTAATACTAATGGAGATGTTATTGCTTTTTCTGACTGGAATCAAAAAACAGCCATTGCTTCAATAGTTCCAATTTGTAATAAAAAAACCTTTTATAATACTAATGGAGATTATATTGGAAGAATATCTTCTTTTATCTCCAGTATTTTGCTTTTAATGATTTTTGTTAAATCAAAAGTGAAATAGATTTATTAGCTTTCAAATTCTATTTTCATACCAATTTCTACTAACTCCTTAAATTATTCCTTAATCAAGTCTGGAACATTAGATAACGTGCTATCTAATGTTAATCCTGCTACTACCTGAAGGTCATATTGCAGAAGGAATGTGTCCCCTTCTAAAGCAATTGAGTCTCCATAGTATAGTCCTTCTGCCATTGCAGCAATTCCCATATTAGGATCTTTGATATTAAATGAAGATACTGTTTGTGTATTGTGATCAGTGACCAAATTATATCCTTTATTAGTTTTTGAAGATACCTCACTTATGTTAAAGTTAACTGATGAGTTGCTTAGCCCAAATGATATTAAAAGTATTATCATAAGTCCTGTAAGAGTCCATGTTAATGGTGTTTCAATTTTTTTCATAATTAGCTTTTTAAAGTTATACTGCTAATATAATAAAATATTTCACTTTAGATTTTTAGGTATAATACACACAGGGATTGGCAGTATCTTATGCTGATTCTTTAGATTTAAACTTTTATAGATTTTTAAAACTTCTAGTTGTCTACTATTTAAATTATCCAGCATTTTATTTTGATTCATAGCCCATTCCAGTTCGGTATATGTAGCGCCAATTTGATCTTCGTCTGTTTTGTTATCTCCCCATAAACCGTCTGTAGGAGGAGCTTTAATAATAGTTTTACTTACTCCTAATTCATTAGCTATAAGGTAAACTTCTGATTTTAATAAGTCAGCAATTGGGCTAATATCTACACCGCCATCACCATACTTTGTGAAAAATCCAATTCCAAAATCTTCAATTTTATTTCCAGTTCCAGCTACCAGGTAATTGTTTATTTGTCCATAATAGTATAGAGTAGACATTCTAAGACGTGCTCTAGTGTTAGCTAGTGCAAGTTCTGACCTATGATTCTTTGTTGGGACCTTTTCTTTAAAGCTATCAAAAACATTGCTTAGATTGATTTCTAAAGAGCTCACATTGGGATAAATTTCTTTTAGAGATGATAAATGCTTGCTTGCCCTATTTACTTGCTCAATATCTTGATGAATAGGCATTTCTAAACATAAGAGTGGTATTCCAGCTTTTGCTATTAGAGTTGATGTAACTGCAGAATCAATACCCCCAGAAATTCCAATAACAAAACCATCAGTTTTTGAAGAGATGTGATATTTTTTAATCCACTCTTGAATAAATAATATTGTTTCTTTTACATCCATAAGCCTTGTTACAAAGGTAAGTGTTTCTTATCTTTGTGACTATGAAAATATTTTTTAGTTTATTTTTTATTTTTTTCTTTTTGAGTTGTAATGATTCTAATGATGATAAAATGGAATTAGAGATATTTAGATTTGAAAATAGTTTATTTAACTCAACCGAAAATAATATCAACTCTCAAAGGATAATCTGGCATCAAGAGCTTGGTGCCTTCTCTAATTATTATGACCAAATTATTTTGGGATTGTCAAGTACAAATGATAGTTCTTATCATACGAGTTTACTTAGTTTTATAAATCATCCTGATATGAAAGAGGTGTATGACTCAATTGCTAAAAGTTTTGTGGATTTTACAATTCACAAACAAGATCTAAATGAAGCGCTTGATGCTTATGAAAACTTACTTCCTCATGAAATAGTCCCAAAATTCATTACAATGTTTAGTGGTTTTAATTATGGAGTAATTGCATATGACTCTGTTTTAGCTATTGGATTAGATTTTTATCTTGGAGAAAAATCTGTTTTTTATGAAAGACTAAGAAACCCAGAATATCTAAAATTTCAAAAACAAAAAAAGTTTATGCTTGCTAATGTTTTTGAGGCATTATGTAATAGGGATTGGGAAGAGTATCATCAAGGGAATGATTTTTTATCGAGTATTATTTATAAAGGAAAGGTTATGTATTTTCTCAATAAAATTTTACCTGGTCGATCGGAAAGTAATATTTTAAGATTTAGCGAAGATCAGTACCAATGGTGTGAAGATAATGAGTTTTTAATTTGGTCTTATTTTATTGAAAATGAATTATTGTTTTCTACTAAAGAAAGTCGCTATATGTCTTATCTTAATTACTCTCCTTTTGCCAAAGGAATGCCAAAAGAATCTCCAGGTAGAATTGCTTATTATATTGGTGGTAATATTATTGATAATTATATGAGCCAAAATAAAAATATATCCTTTGAGGATTTAATGAAACAAACAGACTATAGATTAATATTAAAAGAATCAAAATACAAACCAAAAAGATGAAACAAATTTTAAAATTTGAAGTAGAATTAGATGAAAATAATCTGCCTGAAAATATAAAGATGATGCCAGATGGTTCAAGTAAAGGCCAAATAGATTTAAAAGCATTAATGATTGCTGGATGGGACTCTCTAAAAAAAGAAACTCTTCGAGTTGATATTTGGACCAAAGATATGCCTGTAAATGATATGTTTATTTTGTATCATCAAAATATGATGAGTATGGCTACTTCGTTAGAAAAGTCTACCGGACAAGATAAATTGGCTGAGGCTTTAAGAGATTATTGCGCCTTCTTTGCTAAAGAGACCAAGATTCTTTAATTTTTAATAGTAGCAGTATTTAATTCTTGAATGTAATCTGTTATTTGATTTAATCCAGTTTTTTCCTTGGCTGATGTAGTGAATATTTTTGGGATTTCTTCCCAATTCTTTAGCATACTCTTCTTGAAATTTGCTAAGTTTTTATTTATTATATTTTTCCCAAGTTTATCAGTTTTTGTAAAAACTATTGTAAAGGGAATATTGTTTTCAGCAAGCCAAGTCATAAATTCACTATCAATTTCTTGTAGCTTATGACGAGAGTCAATGAGTACAAATAAGCAAACTAAAGTATGTCTATTTATTAAATATTGGCTAATCATCTTGTGAAATTTAGCTCTTTCTGTTTTTGATATCTTTGCATATCCATATCCAGGAAGATCCACTAAGTACCAAAAGTCGTTTATTATGAAATGATTAATTAATTGGGTCTTTCCAGGAGTGCCAGATATCTTTGCTAAGTATTTATTGTCAGCTAAAGCATTTATTAATGATGATTTTCCAACATTTGATCTTCCAATAAAAGCATATTCAGGTTTTTCTCCGCTTGGGCATAATTTGTAGTCAGTATTACTTATTACAAACGAGGCCTTTTTAATTTTCATACTAAAAATTGTCTTTTAGAAAGGATAGAACATGTTCGCTAAATTCTTTTGGATGTTCCCACATTGGAGCGTGACCACAATTATCTACCCAGAAAAGTGTCGGATTTGGTAGTAATTTATTAAATTCTTCAGCAACATGTGGAGGAGTTACTTTATCATATTTACCCCAGATTAAACATGTTGGAATATTAAATTTAGGAAGGTCTTTCGCCATATTATGTCTTATGGCAGATTTAGCAAATGCTAAAAGTCTTATAATTGATTCTCTTTTATTTGCAATATCAAAAATTCTATCTACTAATTCTTTAGTTGCAACCTTTGGATCATAAAAAACTTCTTCAGTTTTATGTTTTATGTAATCATAGTCCCCTCTTCTTGGAAAGGTATCACCCATGGAGCTTTCATATAAACCAGAACTTCCAGTTAGAATTAGAGACTGTACTTTTTCTGGATATAGTTTTAGAAAAATCAATCCAATGTGTCCTCCCATTGAATTACCTACTAATGTTGCTTTTTCAACACCAATATGTTCCATGAATTTATGAAGATAGATGGCTTTATTTTTAACTGAACATTTAAGAAGTGGTGTTTCAAAAAGCTTAAGATCTAGCCCATAAACTTTATAGTCATTTGATATAAAATCTACCATTTCACCAAAGTTTTCAACGCCACCCATCAAGCCGTGTAATAGAATAATTGGATCTCCAGAACCTTCTTCTAAATATGTAAACCCACCGCTTGATTTAACCATGCTCTTTTTTTTTATGATACAAATTAACAAAAATTATAATTAACTATATCTAATCATGGTTGATTGTATAGGTTTTGTTTGGTGTTTAAAGTTATCAACAAAGTGGGTAATAGTGGTAAAAAGTGGGGTTATTTTGTATATTTACATGAAAAATTAATAAGTTGATTAATATTCTAGGAACATATGAGTGTAAGGCTGATTCAAAAGGAAGAATCATGCTTCCATCTGCTTTAAAGAAACAGATGGCTCCATTTATTAATGATGGTTTTGTAGTTAAGCGTAGCGTTTTCAATAAGTGTTTGGAGATTCATCCAATGTCAGAATGGAAAAAGATAGTTGGAGAAGTGAATAAATTGAATCGTTTTGTAAAAAAGAATAATGATTTTATTAGATCTTATATGTCTGGATTAAAAATTATTCATGTTGATAGTGTTTCTAGACTTTTAGTTCCAAAAGATTTAATTGCATTTGCTTCCTTAGATAAAGAGATTGTTTTATCATCTTCGGTTAATGTCGTTGAGGTTTGGGATAAGATGTTGTATGAAGAGTCTGTTGCGAATTCATTAGAAAACTTTGGAAATCTAACTGAGGAAGTTATGGGTGGATTAGGAAATCAAAATTCAAATGACATACCATAAGCCAGTATTATTAAATGAAAGTATTAACGGCTTAAATATTAAGCCAGATGGTGTTTATGTTGATGTTACCTTTGGAGGAGGTGGTCATTCAAAAGAAATATTAAAATATTTAAAGAGCGGAAAGCTTTATGCTTTTGATCAGGACTCTGATGCTATTAGAAATAATTTCGTAGACTCTAGATTTAAGTTAATGAAAGCAAATTTTAGGTATCTAAAAAATTTTTTAAAGATTGAGGGAGTTACGCAAATTGATGGTCTTCTTGCGGATCTTGGAGTTTCATCGCATCAGTTTGATATACCTGACAGGGGGTTCTCTTTGCGATTTGATTCGGAACTTGATATGAGAATGAATATAAACTCTTCAGTTAATGCATTCAGTGTGATTAATAATTATTCTGAAGAAGAACTAGCTAATGTTTTTTACAATTATGGAGAGATACACCAATCTAGAAAAGTAGCTAGTAAAATAATTAAGCGAAGAATCAAAGAGCCAATAACAACTACAACTGATCTTATTGAAATTATAAAGGATCTATTTCCATTTAAAAAAAGACAACAATTTTTAGCAAGAATTTTTCAAGCTATTAGAATTGAAGTTAATGATGAAATTAATGCATTAAAAGAAATGTTGACTGCTGCAACACAATTGTTAAAGCCTGAGGCAAGACTTGTTGTAATTTCTTATCATTCATTAGAAGATAGATTAGTGAAAAATTTAATAAAAAAAGGAAATTTTAACGGCATTGAAGAAAAAGATTTTTTTGGAAATAAATTTAAATTGTTTAACCAAATAAAGAGAGGGGTTATTGTTCCAGATAAAGATGAGTGTAGTTTAAACTCTAGAGCTTCAAGTGCTAAAATGAGAATTGCAGAAAAAGTGTTAGATGAAAAAAAATAAATCAATACTCTCTGTTTTAAAAGGAGACTTTTTTTCAAAAAAAGAAAATAGAATTCATCTGCCTTTTTTGTTTTTGATTATTCTTCTTTTATTATTAAATATTAGGCTTTCATTTAACGCAGAGTCTTTACTTAAAAAGTCAATTAAACTTGAAATGGATGTCTCGGATCTTCGGCTAACATACATTACTACTAAGTCTGACATGATGCGAGTTTATAAGAGATCGTCCGTGGAAGTACTTGTTTATAAAGATAAATTAATCTCTTCAAATATTCCTCCATATATTATTAATGCTAATGATTAAAAAGAAAAATAAAACAAATACTAGCGTTATTTTTATGTTTTTGGTAATGTGTTTTATTGCTGTTGTTATAGTTGTTAAAATACTATATATACAAACATTACATCCTCAGGTTAGTCAGATAAGTGTTCCGAAATTCAAGAAAATTAAAGCACCAAGAGGTAATATATTTTCTGATAATGGATCTCTTTTAGCTATATCAATGCCTTTGTATAATGTGCATTTAGATTTGAGTGTTATAGATGATAAAATATTTGAACAAGAATACAGAGACCTTGCGGCAGGCCTGTCTGAGCTATTTAAAGATAAAAATCAATCTGAATACCAGCTATTTCTTACTAATAATAAATCAAAGAATAGTAAATATGTTAGACTTAAAAATAAGGTCACTCACAATCAGCTGAATATTTTAAAAAAACTCCCAATCTTAGCTCTAGGTAAAAATAAAGGAGGGTTAATTGCAGAGCAACGTCCAAATAGAGAAAATCCTTTTGGTATTTTGGCTAAAAGAACTATTGGATTACTAAGGAATTCAAACCCTATAGGCTTGGAAAGAGCATATAATAAAACACTCTCTGGCTCAGATGGATTACAATTAAAACAAAAAATTGGAAAAAATTTATGGAGAGATGAGCCCTCAGAGTTAAATCTAAATCCACAGGCTGGTAGTGATGTTATATCAACAATAGATATTGATATGCAAGATGTTGCTCAAAAGGCATTAAGTAATGCTTTAATTCATCATGATGCAGATTGGGGAACTGTGATAATGATGGAAGTAAAATCCGGGCATGTTAAGCTTATTGCTAACTTGAAAAAAAATGAAGATGGTAGCTTAGATGAGAATTATAATCATGCTATCGCAAAACACTCAGAACCAGGCTCAACATTTAAACTAGCATCTATACTTTCTGGAATAGAGGACGGTTTTTATAGTCTTGAGGATTCTGTAGATACTGAAAATGGGACTTACAAATTTTATGATCAAACAATGCGCGACTCTAAAAAAGGAGGGTATGGTAAAATAACAATTGGTGAAGCATTTGTTAAATCTTCAAATGTAGGTATTTCGAAAATTACAAATAAATTCTATAAACATAATCCTGAGTTATTTATTGACAGAATATATAAAATGGGCTTGTGTACACCCTTAGATTTAGAGCTCCCTTACCCTAACAGTCTTCTTGTTAAACGTCCAGGAACAAAACAATGGTCTGGAGTGACTCTTCCGTGGATGTCTATTGGTTATTCCCTGAGATTGACCCCTATTCATATGTTGGCCTTTTATAATGCTGTTGCAAATAATGGTGTTATGGTTAAGCCTCTTTTTACTTCTGCTATAAGTAGAGATGGTGAAATAGTTGTGCAAAATGAGACTAAAATTATTAATCCTGCAATTTGCGCAAAATCTTCAATTGAGAAAATTACACCTTATCTAATTGATGTAATTGATAATGGTACTGCTAAGTCAATTAGTAATCCTAATTATAAAATAGCAGGAAAAACGGGAACAACATTATTGGGTTATGGTAATAATAGTGAGGAAAGTCAAAAAAAATATCAAGCATCATTTGTTGGTTTTTTCCCAGGTGAAAACCCTAAGTATTCTTGTATTGTTGTTGTCAGTAACCCAAAGAAAAATGGGTTTTACGGAGGTAATGTTGCTGCACCTATTTTTAAAGAAATTTCAGATAAAGTGTTTGCTTCTGATATTTCATTACATCATGTAATTACTTCTTCTCAGTTAGTAAATTCTTTACCTAGAGTTTGTAATGGGAATACAAATGATATTTCTAATGCCTTAGAAATTTTAAACGTCCCTTATAATTCTACTCAATCAAAATGGTCTGTTGTAGTTGGTGGAGATCAGCTTAGTCTAAGAGTTCGTAAAATTAGAGATGACTTAAAAAATAATAAGATACCAAATTTATCAGGTATGGTCATGAATGATATTGTTTTCTTACTTGAAAATTTTGGTTTAAATGTTACTATAAGTGGTAAAGGAAAAGTTATTTACCAATCCCTTAAAAAGGGAGAGGTTTTTAATCATGGCTCATTAATTAACATCATCGCATCATTATGAATTTAAATATTCTTTTAAATAATGTAGATGTAACTAACTCTGTTGGTAGTATTAAAAAAATAATTAATAAAATTCAATTTGACTCAAGAAAAGTTGAGAAAAATGATCTCTTTATTGCTTTGAAAGGAACAGAAGTTAATGGACATGATTATATCGAAAAATCAATTCAATATGGAGCAGCTGTAGTTGTCTGCGAGAAACTTCCCGAGTTATTAAGTAGTTCAGTGCAATATATTGTTACCAAGGATAATAAAATCACTTTGGCAATACTTGCAAGTAATTTTTATCATAGCCCATCTTCAAAAATTAAATTAGTTGGTATAACAGGAACTAATGGGAAAACTTCAATTGCAAGTTTATTGTATCAGCTTTTTTCTAACTTAAATTATAAAGTAGGTTTAATTTCAACAATTGAAAATAGAATTTTAAAAGTCATTCATAAAAGTTCGCATACTACACCAGATCCTTTACAGATTAATTTTCTTTTATCTGAGATGGTAAAGCAAAAGTGTACGCATTGTTTTATGGAGGTTAGTTCGCATGCAATTAGTCAAGAAAGAACTTTTTTATTAGACTTTGATGGTGCTGTCTTCACAAATATTACGCATGATCATTTAGATTACCATAAGACATTTTTAAACTATATAAATATTAAGCAAAAGTTTTTCACAAACTTAAAAAAGAATGCATTTTCTATTATTAATAAAGACGACAAGAATGGAGAAATAATGGTCCAGAATTCTAAATCAAGAAAAATCACGTATGCATTGTCAAATAATGCAAATTATAAAGTGAAGATTTTAGAAAGTCATTTTGAAGGAATGATGCTTGATTTTAATGGTGTAAATGTCTGGGTTAAATTAATTGGAAAGTTTAATGCTTATAATTTATTAGCAGCTTATGCAACTGCAGATTTACTTGGATTACCAAGTAATAAAATCGTAGAGGGAATTAGTTTGTTAAGTCCTGCTGAGGGGAGATTTGAAGTTTTTAGATCTTCAAAAGATGTATTTGTAGTGCTTGATTATGCTCACACTGAAGATGCTTTATTAAATGTTTTGATGACAATAAAAAAGATTAGTAATAAATCTAGATCAATAATTACTGTTTTTGGATGTGGTGGAGATCGCGATAAGTCTAAAAGACCAAAAATGACTTTGCAGGCCAGTAAGTTGAGTTCTCAAGTAATTATTACAGAAGATAATCCTAGAGGAGAAAATCAAAATGATATAGTTAGTGATATGACAAACGGATTAGATAGTTTATTAAAAGATAAAGTCTTAGTTATAAACGATAGAAAATCTGCTATAAAAACTGCTTTTGCACTTGCTCAAAAGAATGATGTCATTTTAATTGCTGGAAAAGGGCATGAGAAATATCAAGAGAAAAATGGAGTAAAAAAGATGTTTGATGACAAAGAAGAAATTTTTAAACACATAATAAATTAACAAATGCTATATTATATTTTTGAGATTTTAGATAACAATTACAATTTACCAGGAGCTGGTGTTTTTAAATATATTTCATTTAGATCGGCTTTGGCAATTATTACATCATTACTTGTCTCTCTTGTTTTTGGAGGGAGAATTATTAATCTGATAAGGAAAAAACAGATTGGTGAACATGTCAGAGTTTTAGGTCTTGAAGGAGAAAAGAGTAAAAATGGAACTCCTACAATGGGAGGCTTAATTATTTTATCAGCTATTTTAATTCCAACATTATTATTTGCCAAATTAGATAATATTTATATAATCATAATGATTGTATCAACTATTTGGCTAGGGATAATTGGCTTTATTGATGATTATATTAAGGTTTTTAAAAAAAATAAAGATGGATTAGCAGGTAAGTTTAAAATATTAGGTCAGGTAGGGATTGGTGTTATTGTTGCCTTAGTAATGGTTTTTCATAATCAAATTGTAGTCAAAGAAAAGCTTGTTAATTCATTAACTGAAAATACATATGAATTTGTAGAAGTAGCACAAAAATCTTCTAAAACAACTATTCCATTTTTGAAAAATAATGAGTTTGATTACCAAAAACTTACTTCTTGGATGGGTGAAGGAATGAGTGAATATGCTTGGCTTTTATTTGTTTTTATTGTGGTATTAGTAATTACAGCAGTTTCTAATGGAGCAAATATGACAGATGGTCTAGATGGTTTGGCTACTGGTGTTTCTGCTATCATTGGACTTACACTTGCTATCTTTTGTTATGTATCTGGAAATATTATTGCAGCAGATTATTTGAATATAATGTATATCCCCAACTCAGGTGAGTTAGTTATTTATATGTCTGCTTTTGTAGGTTCTTGTATAGGTTTTATGTGGTACAATTCATTTCCAGCGCAAGTTTTTATGGGAGATACTGGTAGCCTTTCATTAGGAGGTATTATTGCTGTTGTTGCTATACTAATTCGTAAAGAATTACTGATTCCCATTTTATGTGGAATATTTTTAATTGAAAACTTATCTGTTATTATTCAGGTAGGATATTTTAAATATTCAAGAAAGAGATTTGGAATTGGTAAAAGAGTTTTTTTAATGGCTCCACTACATCATCATTTTCAGAAAAAAGGCTTGCATGAAAGTAAAATTGTAACCAGGTTTTGGATTATTGGAATCTTGCTTGCTGTTATAACAATCGTTACATTAAAACTAAGATAATTGAAAAGAAGGATATCAATATTAGGTTCAGGTAAAAGCGGTTTAGGTGCTGCGCTATTAGCGTCACAAAATAATTATGAAGTTTTTGTTTCTGACTTTAATCTTATCAAAAGTGAAACCAAAGAAATTTTCAATAATAAAGATATTGAGTGGGAAGAAAATAAACATAGTTTTTCTAAGATAATTAATTCTGAATTAATAGTAAAAAGTCCGGGTATTAGTGACTCTAATGAACTTATTAAAAAAATTAATGAACTAAAGATTCCTATAATATCAGAAATAGAGTTTGCAAGTAGATTTACTAAAGGAGATATAGTTGCAATAACAGGAACTAACGGAAAAACTACTACAACTCTCTTAATATCAAAAATATTTAAAGATGCCGGATTTGATGTTTTAACAGCTGGCAATATTGGTGTAAGTTTTGCGCATGCTATATCTATTAAGGATTATAAATTAATTGTTCTTGAGGTTAGTAGTTTTCAATTAGACGGGATTATTGATTTTAAGCCAAAAGTATCAGTAATTCTAAACATTACTGAAGATCACCTAGATAGATATAATTATAATTTTTCAAAATATACTGAATCAAAATATAGAATAACAGAGAATCAAGAAGCTTTAGATTTTCTGATTTTTAATGAAGATCAAATAAAGTCAATATCAACAAAAGCAAAAAAACTTCCTATCTCTTTTACACGAAAGTTAAATACAGGGGGGTTTTATTTAAATAATCAAATTAATATTAATATAAATAATTTTAAAATGACAATACAGGAACTAGCACTTCAAGGAAAACATAATATTTTTAATTCTATGGCTGCAGCAATGGTTGCTCGAGTATTTGAGATTTCAGATACTACGATTAGACAATCATTAATAGATTTTGAAAATATTGAACATAGATTAGAGTATGTTCTTACAGTTCACGGGATAGAATTTATTAATGATTCAAAAGCAACTAATGTAAATGCTGCGTGGTATGCTCTAGAGAGTATGAATAAGCCTTGCGTTTGGATTTTAGGAGGCGTTGATAAAGGAAATGATTATTCTGAAATAAAAAAGATTATAAGTAATGAGAATGTGAAAGCTATAATATGTCTTGGAGAAAACAATGAGAAAATTATCACCGAATTTAAGCCACATATCAGTAATATCAAAGAGGCGAAAAGTATGCATGAAGCTGTAGAATTATCTTACAGTATTGCCGAAAATGGAGATGCTGTTTTATTATCGCCTGCGTGTGCTAGCTTTGATATGTATGCTAATTTTGAAGAAAGAGGAATAGAATTTAAAAAACAAGTAAGAAGTCTGTAAAATATGCTTTTAGATTTTTTAAAAAATATAAAGTTAGAAGGAGATAAGGGAATATGGCTGATAGTTGTAATTCTCTCTTTTTTATCTGTGCTTTTAGTATACAGTACAGCTGGTGCTAATTATTTTTTTGGTCATCTTTTTAAAATGAGCCTAGGGCTTTTTTGTTTGTATCATATCCACCATATAAAATTTAAATATTTTGCTAAAATTGGTGTCATCACGTATCTGGCTAGTATAATTCTTTTAGTTCTAGTGTTTATTATTGGAGTAAATGTTAATGGCGCTTCAAGATGGTTGTCTTTTGCTGGTTTGCAATTTCAACCTTCAGATATTGCTAAGCTAGCTGTTCTGCTTTTTATGGCTAGGCAATTAAGTAAGTATAGAGTTGAAATTAAACAATTTAAATGGCTTTTATTATATATTTTACTTCCTCTATTTATTATTTGTGCCTTGATTTTGCCAAATAATTTTTCAACATCTGCTCTTGTTTTTGCTAATGGTCTTATGTTAATGATTATCTCAAGAGTAAAAATTAAATATATATTATCTATTGTAGGAGTCGGGCTTATTTTTGTTTCTATTGTTTATTTGGGAGCTAAATTAAATCCTGAATTTACAAGCAAAGTAATGCCAAGATCAGCTACTTGGGTTAGTCGTGTAGATGCATACTTGTTTACATCTGAAGATAATGACTTGAATAAAGATTATCAGCAAAAACAGGCTATGGTAGCAATTTATAACGGAGGTGTTTCTGGGCTAGGTCCTGGGAAAAGTACACAAAGAAATATTCTCCCATATTCTTCATCAGATTTTATTTATGCAATTATGGTTGAGGAATATGGATTATTAATTGGTGGTATTTTTCCTATTTTACTTTACCTTATTTTATTGCAACGATCCATAGTAATTGCTTCAAAGACAGAAAGTGTTTTTGGTGGCTTAATATCTATTGGTTTAATGTTTAGTTTAGTTCTTCAAGCTTTCATTAATATGCTTGTGGCTGTTGGAGTTTTCCCTGTTACAGGTCAAACTCTTCCTTTAATTAGTATGGGGGGTACATCAATTCTTTTTACTTGTATAACTATCGGAATAATCTTAAGTGTTAGTAGAGACTCAACAGATCGAAATTATGAAAAAGCTTAAAGTTTTAATTAGTGGAGGTGGCTCAGGAGGTCATATCTTTCCTGCGCTTGCGATTGCTAAGTCATTGGAGTCAAAAGTATCAAATATTGAGTTTCTTTTTGTTGGTGCTAATAACAAGATGGAGATGGAGAAAATTCCTAATGCAGGATATGAAATTATAGGTTTATGGATAAGTGGTTTTCATAGAAGGCTAACATTTAGCAATCTATTATTTCCAGTTAAACTTATTTATAGTCTTATTTCTTCCTATTTTATCATAAATAAGTTTAATCCTGATTTAGTGATTGGTACTGGAGGGTTTGCAAGCGGGCCAATTCTTTATGTAGCCGCAAAAAAAAAGATACCTACTCTAATTCAAGAGCAAAACTCTTATGCGGGTATTACTAACAGAATTCTATCTAGTTATGTCAATAAAGTTTGTGTTGCTTATGATGATATGCAAAAATTTTTTCCTGCAGAAAAAATTATATTAACTGGAAACCCAATTCGGGATAATATTATTACTTCAAATTTAGTTGATGTAAGTGTATCAAAAGAATTTGAGATTGATAAGAATAAATTAACTGTATTGGTGATTGGAGGCAGTCTTGGAGCAAAATCAATTAATACTGCAATTAAAAGTAAATTACATCTTTTCAAAGAAAATAATTTAAATCTTATTTGGCAGACAGGTGAAAGCTTTGGACCCATGGCTCAAAATGCTATAAGCGAGCTTAGTGTTTATGGAATTAAAAATCATGTATTCGTTAAGGATATGCATATTGCTTATCAATTATGTGACATAATTATTTCCAGAGCCGGAGCAATTGCAATCTCTGAAATATGCTGTATTGGTAAACCGACTATTCTAGTTCCATCTCCAAATGTTGCGGAAAATCATCAATATAAAAATGCACAATCATTGGTTAATAAAAAGGCTGCTCTTGTAGTAAATGATAAGGATGCAAATGATAAACTTGTAGAGAGTATAATTAATCTTTACAATAACAAGGTGTTGCAATCTACTTTAGGAGAAAATATTAAAAAAATGGAAGTAAAAAATTCTGCAAATACAATAGCAAATATTGCTTTAAAACTGCTAAATGACTAATATTAATTCATTTGATAATATTTATCTCATTGGAATAGGAGGTATTGGAGTTAGTGCATTAGCAAGATTCTTTATTTCTAAGAATAAAAATGTTTATGGATATGATAAAGTTAAAACAGAACTAACTTCCAAGTTAGAAAAAGAGGGTGCTACTATTTTCTATTCTGAAAACAGTAATGATATTCCCAAAATTTTCTCAAAGAATAGTTTTAATAACTTAATTATTTATAGCGCTGCTATTGATACATCAAATTCTTTGTTTGCTTTTTTTCTAAAAAGCGGAAATTTATTAAAAAAACGCTCAGAAGTTCTTGGTATTATAAGTCAAGATTACTTCACGATTGCTATTGCAGGTACTCATGGAAAAACAACAACATCTGCAATGTTATCTTGTTTATTAAAAGAGTCAGGCATAAATCTAACTAGTTTTATTGGAGGGATAAGTAGAAATTATGATTCAAATTTTATGTTTTCAAATGAAGAGAAAATATTAGTAGTTGAGGCTGATGAGTTTGATAGATCTTTTCTTTATTTAAATCCTGATATTGCAGTAATAACATCTATAGACGAAGATCATTTAGATGTTTATGAAAATTACAATGAGATTGTTTCAGTATTTATTCAGTTTTCTAAGCAGATTAAAAAAGGAGGTAGTTTAATTTTAGAAAAGAATATTGAAGAGCTTTTTAGTTTGAACAGTGATATTAAAACTTATTCATATTCATGCATACAAGACGCAGATATTGTTTCAGAAAATATTTCTTTAAATGGAGCGAGAATAAGCTTTGATGTAAGTATTAATCAATTAACCAAAGATGCTTTTTTATTAAAAAGTAATAAAATCGCTAATGTTGAGCTTCCAATGCCAGGTATGCATAATTTATCTAATTCTTTAGCAGCCATTACTGCATGTTTAATCATTAACATAGATTATCATAATATTATTAATAGTTTAAAACTTTTTCAAGGAATTAAAAGAAGGTTTGATATTCATCTAGATACACTAGAGCATGTTTTTATTGATGATTATGCACATCATCCTAAAGAGGTTTTGTTGACCTTAAAAACCACCAAAGAATTATATCCAAATCGAAAAATGACAGTTGTTTTTCAACCTCATTTATTTTCAAGAACAAAAGATTTTGCTCAGGAATTTGCAGATGCACTTCAACTAGCTGAGGAGTTAATTATCACAGAAATTTTCCCAGCTAGAGAACAGCCAATTAATGGAGTTACATCAAATTTAATATTAGAATTATGTTCTAATTCAAAAAAACAAATATGCTCTAGTTCTAATTTAATTAATACTTTGAAAAGTAAACAAATAGATGTTTTAATTACACTTGGAGCAGGAGATATAAGTAAACTTATACAGCCAATTAAACATATGCTAAATTAGATGAATATTATTCTTAATATATTAAAATGGCTAATTGTATTAATTGTATTTACTCTATTAGTTTCATTTGCTTCTAAGAAGAGTATTCTTGATAAACTCTATGTTAATCATATTAACATTGAAAGTAATAAAGATAAATTTTTGAGTGACTCAATAATTTTTAATTATATAAACAATAAGTCTCTTTTAGATATTGACTCATCTTTAAATAATTTTCAATTGATCGAATTAACTCTCAAACAGAATCCATATGTTGACAATGCTACCGTTTTTGTTGATTATAATAATGGGGTAAATATAGAGATACAAGCTGTTGATCCTGTTGCAAGAGTTTTTAATAAAAGTAAAAGCTATTATTTAGATAAAAACAGTAGAGAAATACCTTGCTCTAGTAACTTTACTAAACGAAGTTTAATTATTAATGGAGATGTTGACTTAGTAGATGTTCAAGAATTGTGTAGTCTGGCTGTTTATATTAAGTCAGATAGTTTATGGAGTGCTCAAATTTCTCAAGTATTTATTGAGAAAAATGCAGATATTATTTTAATTCCAAGGGTAGGTGGCCAGAAAATTATTTTTGGTAACGCAAGTTATTTGGAACTAAAATTTAACAAATTGAAATTATTTTATAAGGATATTGTAAGATTTAAAGGATGGTCTTATTACAATATTGTAAACCTTAAGTTTAACAATCAAATAGTTTGTACTAAAAATTAAATGAATGGATAATAATGAATTAAATAATAAACAGATAATTGTAGGTTTAGATATTGGAACAACAAAGGTCTCAATTATTGTTGGCGTAAAAAATAAGTTTAATAAAATAGAGATTTTATCAACAGGTAAGGCTCCTTCTAATGGAGTTTCTAGAGGAATAGTTGCTAATATTGACAAAACAGTAGAGTCTATTAAATTATCTTTAGAGCAGGCTCAATCAAAAATTGATTTCACAATTAATGATGTAATTGTCGGTATTGCGGGTCAGCATATTAAAAGTTTACAGCATAGGGGTGAGATAGTTCGAGAAAATATTGAGATTGAAATTGGTCAAGCTGATATTGATAAATTAAAAGAAAATATGTTTAAGCTTATTACTATTCCTGGCGAAGAAGTTATTCATGTAATTCCACAAGAGTATACTGTCGATGGTGTTGATGGTATTCAGGATCCTAAAGGAATGGCTGGTGTTAAATTAGAAGCTAATTTTCATGTTATAACTGCTCAGGTGGGTGCTGTTAGGAATATTATGAGATGTGTTGAGAAAGCTGGATTAACACCTAAAGAATTAATATTAGAGCCATTTGCTTCTGCTGTTGCAACTTTAGATAGTGATGAATTGAGAGAAGGAGTAGTTTTAATAGATATTGGTGGAGGAACTACTGATGTTGCTATATTTCTTGATAAAATAATTAGACACACAGCGGTTATTCCATTCGGGGGTAATATAATTACTCAAGATATTAAAACAGGTTTGTCAATTTTAGAAAAACAAGCAGAATTATTGAAAGTTAAATTTGGATCAGCTATGTATACGGAAGATCAAGAAAATGTAATGATTTCAATTCCAGGATTAAGAGGTCGTGATCCAAAGGAGATTGCACTTAAGAATTTATCTGAAATTATTAAAGCTAGAATGGAAGAGATAATTGACTTGGTATACCATGAGATAAAAGTTTCAGGTTTCGAAGATAAAATAATGACTGGTATTGTTTTAACTGGTGGTGGTGCTCAGATTAAGAATTTGCCTCAATTAGTTTCTTTTATTACTGCTAAAGAAACTAGAATTGGTTATCCTAATGAGCACCTAGCTAATGATTCAAAGGATAAGGTGACAAGTCCAATGTTTTCAACTGGAGTTGGGTTAGTACTAAAAGGTTTTGAAAAATATTATAAAGAAGATAATTCTATAGCTGTTTCAGTAGATGATTCGGATGAGGGTAACAAAGAAAATCAATCAAAAGGAGGCTTTCTTGAAACAATGAAGAATTTTTTTGATGAAGATATTAATTAACATTTAAATAAATAAAATATGAGTACACTAGATACAGATTTTGAATTTCAATTACCAAAACATCAATCTTCACAGATTAAAGTTATAGGAGTAGGTGGTGGTGGAAGTAATGCAGTTAATTATATGTATGAACATGGAATTAAAGGAGTTGATTTTGTTATTTGCAATACTGATTTACAAGCTTTAGAAGCTAGTCCAATTCCTACAAAAATCCAACTTGGTAAAAATCTTACGGAAGGTCTTGGAGCTGGATCAAATCCAGATGTCGGAATGAAAGCTGCTCAAGAAAGTTCAGATAGAATATGTGAGCTCTTAGACGCAAATACAAAAATGTTATTTATTACTGCTGGAATGGGAGGTGGTACCGGTACTGGTGCAGCTCCAGTTATAGCCGAGATAGCTAGAGAAAAAGGTATTTTAACAGTTGCTGTTGTAACTCATCCTTTTACAAATGAAGGTGGCTATAGGAAACAATATGCAAAAGAAGGGTTAAATGAATTGAAAAAACAAGTCGATACACTTTTAATAATCAATAATGATAAGCTTATTGAAGTTTACGGTGATTTAACACTTACTCAAGCATTTGGAAAAGCTAATGAAGTACTTAATACAGCAACTAAAGGAATAGCTGAGATTATTTCTCAACATTTATTAGTAAACATTGATTTAAATGATGCTAGAAAAGTATTAGAAAATAGTGGTACAGCAGTTATGGGTCAAGCTCAAGCTACTGGAGAGAATAGAGCTATTGATGCAGTATCCGAAGCTCTTGATTCTCCTTTGTTAAATGATAATGAAATTGTAGGAGCACAGCAGGTTCTTTTAAGAATAGTTACTGGATCAGGAGATGATGAAATTAAAATGTCAGAATTAGGTAAAATTAAAAATAAAATTCAGCAAGCCGCTGGAAGAGATGTTAATATTATTGAAGGTATTGGTATTGACCCGGATTTAGGTAGTGCTGTTAACGTTACAGTAATAGCTACTGGCTTTGAAACTAAAACAGTTAATGAGCCTAAAACATTTAGTTTAGATTCTAATGATTTTAATAGCTCATCTAATGATAGAATAAATAAGAATTCTAATACGCAACAAACATTATACCTTGATGATGATGACAGAGGCTTTACTGATTCGAGTAAAAATAGTAGTTTAAATTTAAACACCCCCTTAGCTGATAATAATGTATTAGTTGAAGAAAAAATTATTTTAGATTTAGGGCAAGAAGTGGAAGAAGAAAAGATTGTTTTAGATTTAGGGCAAGAAGTGGAAGAAGAAAAGATTGTTTTAGATTTAGGGCAAGAAGTGGAAGAAGAAATTGTTTTAGATTTAGAACAAGAAGTTGAAGAAGAAATTGTTTTAGATTTAAAACAAGACTCCGATGAGAGGCCAGGTGATTTGATTTCAAATATTTTGAGAGATGAAAATCTGAATTTAGTCCAAGAAGATAATAATTTAGTATTAAATTCTGATATTGAAAAAGTAAAGTCTGACTCTTCTATGATTGTTGAAGCTAGAGAAAGAGAGAGTAGGTTACGTGAGATTTCTATTAAGTTAAGAACTCCCTCTGGTTTAACTAAATTAGAAAATGAACCTGCCTACAAAAGAAACAACATTACTTTAGATGATTCTATTCATTCTTCGAGTGATGAGATTTCTAGGATGTCTATTAATAGTAATGATAATCTTAATAGTTTAAATAATAACTCATTTTTACATGACAATGTTGACTAAGATTTTGAGGTTATTATTTTTAAAAAAAAACCGGCCTCCAAGCCGGTTTTTTCATTTTTACACAAATAAACTTACATCATTCCAGGCATTCCACCACCTCCCATTGGAGGCATTGCTGGAGGATTATCTTCTTTTATATTTGATATCACGCATTCAGTAGTTAAAAGCATTCCAGCGACAGAGGCTGCGTTTTCTAAAGCAACTCTCACAACTTTTGCAGGATCAATTACCCCTGCTTTATAAAGACTCTCATATTTTTCTGTTTTGGCATTAAACCCAAAATCATCTCTACCGTCTTTGACTTTAGCAACCACTACAGAGCCTTCCATTCCAGCATTTTCAACAATTTGTCTTAGTGGTTCCTCAACAGCTCTATTAATAATATTAATACCGGTTTGTTCATCATCGTTTTCAGTTTTTATTTTCCCTAATGTATGCGTAGCCCTAACGATAGAAACTCCACCTCCAGGAACAATTCCTTCTTCTATTGCCGCCCTAGTAGCTGCAAGAGCATCATCAACTCTATCTTTCTTTTCTTTCATTTCTACTTCAGTTGCTGCTCCAACATATAGAACTGCAACGCCTCCTGCTAGCTTTGCTAGCCTTTCTTGTAATTTTTCTTTATCATAATCAGATGTAGTTGTCTCTATCTGTGTTTTAATTTGATTTACTCTTGCTGAAATATTGTTTTTTTCACCTGCACCATTCACTAATGTTGTATTGTCTTTATCAATAACAATTTTTTCAGTGTTTCCAAGCATTTCTAGTGTAGCTGATTCAAGTTTAAATCCTCTTTCTTCAGAAATTACAGTTCCATTAGTTAATATAGCAATATCTTCAAGCATTGCTTTTCTTCTATCTCCAAATCCAGGTGCTTTAACTGCAGCAACTTTTAAAGCTCCTCTAATTTTATTTACTACAAGAGTTGATAATGCTTCACTATCAACATCTTCAGCGATTATCATTAAAGGTTTACCTGTTTTAGCAGTTTGCTCAAGAATAGGGAGCAAATCTTTCATAGCTGAAATTTTCTTGTCATAAATTAGAATATATGGGTTTTCAAGCTCAACTTCCATTTTGTCAGCATCAGTAATAAAGTAAGGGGATAAATAACCTCTGTCAAATTGCATTCCTTCAACAACCTCTACATATGTATCTGTACCTTTAGCTTCCTCAACAGTAATTACACCTTCAGTTTTTACTTTTTTCATTGCTTCAGCAATTAATGATCCTATTACATTATCATTGTTAGCAGAAATTGATGCTATTTGCTCAATTTTCTCATAACTATCACCAACCTGTTGAGCTTGTTTTGTAATATCTTTAATAATTGCACTTACAGCTTTATCTATACCTCTTTTTAAATCCATTGGGTTAGCTCCAGCTGCTACATTTTTCAATCCATTTGAAATTATTGCTTGAGCTAACACAGTAGCAGAAGTTGTTCCGTCTCCGGCTATGTCATTAGTTTTTGAGGCAACCTCTTTAACCATTTGCGCGCCCATATTTTCTATTGGGTCTTCTAATTCAATTTCTTTAGCTACCGTTACGCCATCTTTTGTTATTGATGGTCCACCAAATTGTTTGTCAATTACTACATTCCTACCTTTTGGGCCTAATGTTACTTTTACAGCATTAGCTAGAGCATCAACACCTTTTTTAAGTGCATCTCTAGCTTCTGTATCAAATGTTATTTTTTTTGCCATTTTCTTTTATTTATAATTAATTAATGATTGCAAGAATATCAGACTCTTTTACAATTAAATAATTTTGATTTTCATATTTCAGTTCTGTTCCTGCATATTTTCCATATAACACACTATCTCCTACTTGAACTGTCATTGGGTTTTCTTTAGTTCCTTTTCCTACGGCTAACACATTGCCTTTTTGAGGTTTTTCCTGAGCTGTGTCCGGAATGATAATTCCTGATGCTGTTTTTGTCTCAGCCTCAGCTTGCTGAATAATTACTCTATCTGCTAAAGGTTGAATGTTAATTTTTTTCATGATTTAATTTAATTATTAAGTATTTAAACATTGAAAAATGTGAATGCTTTTTAAATGTAAAATTTTAAGAAAAACTACTCTACTGGATTACTAGGTAAGTTTGGAATAACTACTTCATCAATTTGTTCTTGAGCTTTAATTTCTTGAACATCATCTAGGTTGTTTCTTGGAATAGCAAAATTAGAAAGCAAGCTAAGAGAAATTAATGCAATAGCTAACGTCCATGTTGCTTTTTCAAGAAAATCTGTAGTTTTTTTTGCTCCCATAATTTGATTTCCACTTCCACCAAAAGATGAAGAAAGTCCTCCTCCTTTAGGGTTTTGTACTAAAACTACTAGCACTAATAGGATAGATGTTATTATAATAAGTATTGCAAAAATTGTATACATTTTATTTATTTTTTAATTCTATGATTAATTTAATTTGTTCTGCAAATAAAGTACTTTTTTGTGGAAATTTCAATTTTAATTTTTCATATGCATTAATTGCCTTATTAAAATGTTCTTGTTCTAGATATACTCTTGCTAATGTTTCTGTAATAAGATCAGTATTTTCTTTTAAACTACTTTTAGCAATATCTACAGATTTAAAAAACTTTTTATCTTTTTTTATTTTCACTGATGGTTTTAGACTAATGAAGTTTTTAATCAATTTATCATCTTCACTTGTAAGCCTATTAATTTTAGATGCCTTTGTTATTGTTAACCATTCATTAAATGAATGCATTTCATTTTGTGAGAATTCTAAGCTTTGTTTATTAGCATAGTTTTTTTTCTTTTCCTGATTATTTTGTAAATTACTTTTATCTGATATAATCTTAAATAGAATTTTTCTATTAGAGGAATAAGCTGCAGCTTTTTTAATTTTTGAATTAAAGCGCACACTATTAATGTTATTCAATCCCTTGCTCAATAGAATGTGTGCTGTCTGAAAATACGGGTATTTTTTCACTAACTGACTTAAATCTGACACCAAATTATCATCAATAAGATTCGGGTTTTTTACCGCTTTCTCTATTATTTTTGAATTTACCAATTTACCACAGATTTATTAAATATGTCCTCAACAAGTTGTTTACTAATTTCTTCTATTAGATCATCTTCAATATCTATCAAGTTTGTTTCGCTTGAGAAGTCTTGATATCTTATAAAATTTTGTTCAAAGTTATTTGATGCTTGAAATTTATTCTTAAAAACAATTTTTACTTCAATTTTTAATCTGTTTTGTCCTGCAGTTTGATTAGAATTAATTGCCATTGGCTTTATTTCATACTTAGTAATATTCCCGCTAAAAAACAAATCACCATCTTCCTCTACAAAAGTAAGATTTGTTCTTTGTACAAAAAAATCTTTTAATTTTTCAGTCATTACTTGACTTAATGTTGGCTGCTTATTAAGCGCAATATTTTTTAGAGATTTAATTGTAATTGTTTGCGCATCTTTAGGAATTGATGATCCGCTAAAAGTATATATTCCACACGATGATAAGATTAGGAATATTACAAAATAAGTATAATTAACTTTGATCATCATTAAATTTCAAATTCTTTAATTTTCCTGTAAAGAGTTCGTTCAGAAATCCCTAACTCAGAAGCTGCATCTTTTCTTCTGTCTTTGTGCTTATTCAGTGCTTTTATTATTAATTTCTTTTCTTGTTGCATAAGCGATAAATTTTCTTCAATCTCAATAATATTACCATCTGATTCTTTTATTTCTTTAGATTCTTTTTCTAGATTACTTACATCTTTAAATATATTTTTAGATTCTTCTGGATCTACTACAGAACTATTGCTTTTATTTATTAAATTATAAGTTATTTTTTTGAGATCGGTTAAATCTTTTTTCATGTCAAAAAGTACCTTATATAAAATTTCTCTTTCTGAGAGATCTGCCTTTTCTTTATCATTATAAAGCATCGGAGTATTGCTCATGCTATTTGGAAGATATAATTCTAGTGAATCACTTGAGATAGTTCTTTCTTTTTCCATAACTGAAATTTGAGCAACAAAATTTTTTAGTTGCCTTATATTTCCAGGCCAACGATATTTTTTTAAAAGTTCCACTGCCTTTTCTTTTAATTGAATTGGTGGTGTATTATATTTTTCAGCAAAATCATTCGCAAATTTTCTAAATAAAAGGTGTATATCTTCTTGTCGTTTTCTTAATGGCGGAAGTTGTATGCTAATTGTGTTTAGTCGATAATATAAATCTTCTCTAAATTTGCCTTTTTTTATATGCTCCTGCATATTTACATTTGTTGCAGCGATAATTCTAACATCTGTTTTTTGTGTTTTTGATGATCCTACTTTAATAAATTCACCATTTTCTAAAACTCGTAGTAATCGAGCTTGAGAGGCAAGTGGCAGCTCAGCTATTTCATCAAGAAATATTGTTCCATTATTTGCAGATTCAAAATAACCTTTTCTAACTTCATTGGCCCCTGTAAATGATCCTTTTTCATGACCAAAAAGTTCGCTATCTATAGTTCCCTCAGGAATTGCGCCACAATTTACAGCAATAAAATTATTGTGTTTTCTTCTACTGTTATGATGAATAATTTGAGGAATAGATTCTTTTCCCGTTCCACTTTCTCCATAAATTAATACAGAAATATCTGTCTGAGCAACTTGTAGAGCAACTTGAATTGCTCTTTCAAGTTGATTATCGTTTCCAATAATTCCGAATCGTTGTTTTGCTTGCTTAAGTTCCATTTTAAAGTGCCTCTCCTTTTAAAGTTCCAGCTGTACATGCAATGATTTTTACATTTACATATTGACCAACTTTTAAGTCATTTTTCTTAAATACCACAACACAGTTGTGGGTTGTTCTTCCATAAAAATGTAAAGTAGATTTTTTAGATGTACCTTCAATTAAAACTTCGTAACTATTATTTATTTTTTCTCTATTATTTTCAAGTGACTGTGCTTGTTGTTTTGCAATAATCTCAACTAATCTTCTTTGCTTAATTTCTTCAGGGATATCGTCTTTAAATTTTCTTGAAGCTGCTGTATTTGGTCGCTCCGAGTATTTAAACATATATCCATAATCATACTTTACATAATCCATGAGGCTAAGAGTTTCTCTGTGGTCTTGTTCTGTTTCACCGCAAAAACCAGCAATGATATCCATTGAAATTGTACAATTAGGTATCCTTTTTTTTATCTTATCAATAAGTGTCAAGTATTCTTGTCTATTATATCCTCTATTCATAAGATCTAATACTCTACTACTTCCTGACTGAACAGGGAGATGAATAGAGTCACAAATATTTTTATGTTTTGCCATTGCCTCTATCACTCCATCACTCATATCTTGTGGGTTAGAAGTTGAAAACCTTATTCTTAATTTTATATTCACTAAAGCGACTTTTTCAAGAAGTTGAGAAAAATTTATTGCATTATTCTTTTGATCTTCACTAGCTTTTTTAAAACTTTTTTTGGGTCCTCCTCCATACCATAAATATGAATCAACATTTTGTCCTAAAAGTGTCACTTCTCTGTAGCCATCTTTATATAATTGTTTACATTCCTCAATAATACTTTCAGGATTTCTACTTCTTTCCCTTCCTCTTGTGTAAGGAACAACACAAAAGGTACACGTGTTATCACAACCTCTGGTTATTGAAACAAAAGCAGTTACCCCATTGCTACCTAGCCTTAATGGGCTTATATCGGCATATGTTTCTTCTTTTGATAATATAACATTAACTGCTCTTTTGCCATCATCAACTTGCTTTATTAGATTAGGTAGATCTCTGTAAGCATCCGGACCCACAACAAGATCAACTAATTTCTCCTCTTCTAAGAATTTTTCTTTTAATCTTTCAGCCATACATCCTAAAACACCTACAACCATTTTTGGGTTAGTTGTTTTTTTCACTGAATTGTACAACTGAAGTCTTTTTCTAACTGTTTGTTCCGCCTTATCTCTTATTGAGCATGTGTTGACAAATACAAGGTCAGCTTCATGGATGTTTTTAGTAGTAGAAAAGTTTTCTTTTGAGAGAATCGATGCAACAATTTCACTATCAGCAAAATTCATTTGACAGCCGTAACTTTCTATATAAAGTTTTTTTGATCCAATTTTATCATTTGGTATTTCTAAAACATTACCCTGTTTATCTTCTTCAATCTTTTTTGTTAGTAAAGTTTCAATATTCATATATGATATATTTGTGGTAAAAGTAACAAAAACTGACAATATGTCATAAATAAAATATCTATATTATATAATAATATAATTAAATTGACATGCAAGTTTTTTATTAAAAATTAAAAAATGTTTCTTTAATTTGCATAAAAATAATTTATATGTCTAAGAATTTAGTTATTGTTGAGTCACCAGCCAAAAAGAAAATTATTCAGGGTTTTTTAGGAAAGGATTTTATTGTTGAATCAAGCATTGGGCATATAAGAGATTTGCCAAAAAAAGGAGGGATGTCTATTGATATACAAAATGGATTTGCTCCTAATTATGTTGTTTCTGAGGATAAAAAGAAGGTTGTTAATGTATTGAAAAATGCAGTGAAAAAAGTAGATACTGTATGGCTTGCAACTGATGAGGACAGAGAGGGTGAGGCTATAGCTTGGCACCTGACTGAGGCATTAAAATTAGACGCCAAAAAAACTAAGAGAATTGTTTTTCATGAAATAACTAAAAAAGCTATTCTAAAGGCAGTAGAGAACCCAAGAACTCTAGATATAAATCTTGTTAATGCTCAGCAAGCAAGACGTGTTTTAGATAGATTAGTTGGTTTTGAATTATCTCCTGTTTTGTGGAAAAAAGTTAAGCAAGGTCTTTCTGCGGGACGTGTTCAGTCTGTTGCCGTTAGATTAATTGTTGAGAGAGAAAAAGAAATAATGAATTTTAAATCAAATTCTGATTTTAAAGTCATTATTTACATGCTTAATTCTCAAGGGGAGATTATTAAAACTGAATTGTCAAAAAGATTTAAAGAATACGATCATGCGCATGAGTTTATAAAAAAATGTCAGCAGGCAAATTATAAAATTGAAAATCTAGAAAAAAAAGCAGCTAAAAAATCTCCTACAGCACCATTTACAACATCTACTTTGCAGCAAGAGGCTTCAAGAAAATTAGGTTTTTCTGTAAATCAAACAATGACAGTTGCTCAAAAATTATATGAATCTGGTAAGATTACTTATATGAGAACAGATAGCGTAAATCTTTCTCAAGATGCGCTTGAAGCTGCTGAAAATGAAATCGTTAAGCTATATGGAAAAGAGTTTGCTCATAGAAGAACATTTTCAAGCAAAGCAAAAGGGGCACAAGAGGCTCATGAGGCTATAAGGCCTTCTTATATGGAGAACAAAACAATTGACGGAGATTCTTCTCTACAAAAGCTATATAGCTTGATATGGAAAAGAACTATTTCTTCTCAAATGTCTGATGCTAAAATTGATAGAACTGTAGTTACAGTTGGTATGTCTAATTCAGATGATAAGCTTATTGCAAGAGGAGAGGTTATAACTTTTGAAGGATTTATGAAAGTGTATTTAGAAGGAAAAGATGATGAAAGCCAGTCTGAAAAAGGTGTTTTGCCTATTATGGAGATTGGTGAAGTTTTAGATTTGAATGAAGGAATTGCATCGGAACAGTTTACAAGGCATCCTGCAAGATATACTGAAGCTAGTCTTGTGAAGAAAATGGAAGAGTTAGGAATTGGAAGACCCTCCACATATGCGGCAACTATTACAACTGTCCAAAAAAGAGGATATGTAGAGAAAGATACAAGAGATGGGTATGAAAGAGTTTCAAAAACAATTGAGCTTAAAAATAATGTAATAGAAGAAAAAGAAGTTTCTTCTATTACAGGAGCAGAAAAAAATAAATTATTTCCAACAGACGTTGGTGTTGTGGTTACAGATTTTCTAGTTGATAATTTTAATGATGTTATGCAATACAGTTTTACTGCAAGCGTTGAAAATGAGTTTGATCAAATAGCTGAGGGTAAAAAGGTTTGGAATGAAATGATTGCTAGCTTTTATAATAAATTTCATGATCAAGTTAATATTGTAACCGAATCATCTGGAAAAGCATTAGGTGAAAGAATACTAGGTGTTGAAGAGAAGTCAGGGAAAAACTTATATGCAAGAATTGGTCCTTTTGGTCCAATGGTTCAGCTTGGAGAAAGAAGTGAAGATGAAAATGCGCCAAAGCCAAAATTTGCTTCACTTTTAAAAGGACAAACTATTCAAACAATAACTTTTGAAGAAGCAATGAAGCTTTATGATCTGCCAAGAACTGTAGGTACTTTTAAAGAGCAAGAAATTGTTGCTGCCATTGGAAGATTTGGTCCATATTTGAGATTTGACGGAAAATTTACATCTATTAAAAAAGATGATAATGAAGATCCTTTAACAATTACTCTTGAAAGAGCTATTGAATTAATTGAATTAAAAATTCAGGCTGATAAAGATAGGTTAGTTGCAAATTTTGAAGGAGAGCCTTTAGTTCAGGTTTTAAATGGAAGGTATGGTGTCTTTATACAAATTACTCCCGCAAAAGGAAAAAAGATTAATGTAAAAATACCAAAAGATCAAGATCCTAAATTGTTAACTCGAGAAGATTGTTTAAATTTGATGGATAACAAGCCAAAAAAATAGAAAAAACTAACTTATGTTTGATTTAAAATCATGTTTTTATCCTATTGAAAATGATTTGTTTGAAAAGAGTGATTGGTTTACCACTCAGATTGGATCTAATATTGATTTTCATTCAACTGAAAAATTTCCTGATTTTAAATTTGCCGAAGTTGCTTTTTTAAGTATCAATGAATACGAAGGTTCAGATAACTCTTTATCTAATAAGCCATGTAAAATCAGAAAAGAGTTATATGAATTGCATATTGATAATAGCCCTAGAATTTGTGATTTAGGAAATTTAAAGCTTGCAGATAATCGAAAGGAGTCTTTTAAGATTATCGAAAATGTGTGTAAAGAATTAATTTTCAATGGAATAATTCCCGTCATTATAAAAGGTGGGCAAGATATTTCTTATGCTGTTTATAAGTCATATTCAGGTTTAAAAAAAAATCTCTCTATTTCTGTCGTTGATAATTGTTTTGATATTGGTCATGAAAAAGATATGTTATCCAATAAATCTTTTTTTGGTAAAATTTTAAGTACAAAACCAAATACTTTATTTAATTACTCTAACATTGGTTATCAGTCTTTTTATGTGTCTAATATAGCTTTGGAGATGTTAGATTCTCTTTCTTTTGATGCTATTAGGCTGGGTGATGTTAAGGCTTCAATTTCATCTGTAGAGCCTATTTTAAGAAATACTGATTTTTTAAGTTTTGATCTTTCTTCAATTCAAAATATTTTCGCTCCAGCTAATAGGTACGGTTCTCCCAATGGTTTTAATGGAGAGGAAGCTTGTCAGATTATGAGATATGCTGGAATTAGTGATAAATTAAGTTGTTTAGCTATTTCTGAATATGATCAAGATTTAGATATTCACAATCAAACAGCAAAACTAATTTCTCAAATGATTTGGTATTTTTTACTTGGCTATAGGTCCAGAAAAAATGAGCTTAACCCGAACGTTAAAAATTGTATTAAATACACTGTTTCTTTTGAAGATGGAAAGAATGAAATAGTTTTCTATAAAAGCAACCTTAGTGGAAGATGGTGGATGGGAGTGCCTTTTAAATCGGATATTAAAAATCAATTAGATTGTTATTATGTCGCCTGTTCTTATTTAGATTATGAGATTGCTAATAAAGGAGAGGTTCCCGAAAAGTGGATTAAAACTTTTAATAAACTAAGTTAGAAATTCAATTTACTAACAAATAATTCTTTAAAAAATCTTCGGTTTTGGCAGGTGTTTTTACCAATTTAGTGGTCTTTGTATTCGTAAATTTGCTAAAAAATGTTTAATTTAGCGCAAAAAATTCCTAGTTTAGTTAACATTTAAAACTATATGAAAAAAATATTTATTCTTTTATTACTATGTTCATCTACTGCTTTTGTGTCTGCTCAACAAGATGCTCAGTTCAGTCAGAACATGTTTAATAAACTAGCTAATAACCCTGGTTTTGCTGGAAGTAATCAAGCAATATCAGTTACTGGACTTTTTAGGTCTCAATGGACTGGATTTGAAGGAGCGCCAAAAACTACAAATATTAGTGCTCATCTTCCTGTTTCTGGATTAAATGGAGGATTAGGATTAAGTATTATTTCTGATGAAATTGCTCAGTTCGAAAATACATCTGTTTCTTTTAGCTATGCTTATAGAACTCAATTAGGTGCCGGTCAAATAGGCCTTGGTGTTAATTTAGGCCTTATTCAAAGTGGCTTAGATGGTACTTTATTAAATCCTGCATCTGGAGGCGATAATGCAATTCCTAATGAAAGTATTACCGGAAGCGCTATGGATTTAGGTTTTGGAGTTTATTATAATACCCAAGATGTTTACTTTGGTTTATCTACAACTCATGTTAATAATCCTAGCATTGATCGCTCTGACAACACTTCTTATGATCTTGCTCAGCATTACTTTTTAATAACTGGTCTTTATCATGAGCTTAATAGTAACCTATCGCTTAATCCATCAATTTATCTTAAATCTGATGGTACCACATCTCAATTAGATATTAATACAAACATAATTTACAACGATAAGCTATGGGGTGGTCTTAGCTATAGACTTGATGAAGGTTTAGTGATATTAACTGGTGCTGAGATAATAGAGGATTTAAAGATGGGTTTAGCTTATGACATCGTGTTCAGTAATATAAATAAAAATAGTGTTGAGGTTATGTTAGGATATAACTTTAAAATTAAGACAGAAAATCAACTTAAAAAATACAAGAATCCAAGATTCTTATAAAGACTTGTTTAACTCACTTTGTTAAAGTGAAAAATAAATATAATTATGAAAAAAATAATTTTAATTAGTTCAATTTTTACCCTTTTAATTTCTTGTGGTCAATCTGGAAATGGGGAGTTAGTGGGAGTTCAACAGCGTGATGCATGGAATCCAACTGATCCTTATGGAATGGTTTTTATTCCTCAGGGAAGTTATGTTATGGGTCCTTCTGATCAAGATGTGCCATTTGCTAATGTTTCAGCTGCTAAAAGAGTGTCAGTAGGAGCATTTTATTTAGATGAGACTGAAATCACTAATAATGAATACAGACAGTTCACGAACTACGTAAGAGATTCATTAGCTCATATTATTTTAGGCGAAGCTGGAATTGAAGGTCATTTAATAGAAGAAGATCAATTTGGTAATTTCCTTGATCAACCTAAAATTGACTGGAAGACTAAAATTAGATGGAATGATGTCGAAGTTAGAGAGATTCTTGAAGATGAAATGTATGTTTCATCTAGAGAGAGATTTAATAGTCAAAGAGAGTTTGATACTAGAAAGTTTATTTATAAATATCAAAACCTTGACCTTCAAGATGCTGCTATAAAAAATAATAGAGAAAATGATGCTACTGGCGGAAGAGATAGGAGTGAATTTTTATCCACAGAAGAGTTAGCTGTTTATCCTGATACTTTAGTTTGGATGCATGATTATGCTTACTCATTTAACGAGCCTTACACAAAAAATTATTATTCTCACAGTGCTTTTGATGATTATCCAGTTGTTGGAATTTCATGGAAACAAGCTGTTGCATTTACAAAATGGAGAACGTTAATGATGAATAGATTTAGAAAAGCATCAAATCAACCCATTTTACCTGATTTTAGATTGCCTACTGAATCAGAATGGGAATATGCTGCTAGAGGAGGACAAGATTTATCTCCATATCCATGGGGAGGACCTTATACTAGAAATAGTAAAGGATGTTTTTTAGCAAACTTTAAACCTCTAAGAGGTAATTATACTGCAGATGGTGGAATTAAAGCTATCAAAGTTGGTTCATATAACCCAAATGCATACGGTTTATATGATATGTCAGGTAATGTTGCTGAGTGGACTTCTAATGCATTTGATGAGTCAGCATTTAGTTATTCTCATGATATGAATATGGATTACCATTACAATGCAAGTGATGATGATCATCAAGTTCTTAAAAGAAAAGTAACTAGAGGAGGTTCATGGAAGGACATAGCTTATTTTATTCAAAATAGTACGAGATCTTTTGAATATCAAGATACTGCTAAAAGTTATATAGGTTTTAGATGTGCTATTGATTTTCTTGGAAGAGATAAGAAAGATTTTCAATAATATAATCTGATATTTTAAGTTATATTATTTACAAAGACTAAAATTTAATTAATTCAAAAAATAAATAAGACATGAGTTTCGGAGACAAATTATCAAATATAACAGAAGCTAATTGGTATAAATCAATGATGCCTAAACTATATGGTTGGGGTGCTGCTTTAGTAATCATTGGAGCACTTTTTAAGATTGAGCATTGGCCGTTTGCTGGTCTATTTCTAACAATTGGTTTAACTACAGAGGCTATAATTTTCTTTTTCTCTGCATTTGAAAAACCTCATGTTGAAACTGATTGGTCTCTTGTTTACCCTGAACTAGCTAATATGCATGATGGTAATAAAAGTCCTGCTCAGCAATTAGATAATGCTTTAGAAAAAGCTAAGATTGATAATGAACTCGTTGAAAGTTTAAATGAAGGATTAAGATCATTTGGTGATTCTGCAAAAAAATTAAATGAAACTGTTACTGCAGCTGCTGGAATTTCAGATTACAACAATCAGATTCAAGAAGGTGTTAAAAATATGAATGCACTTAATTCATTATACGAATTACAGCTTCAAACATCAAACCAGCAAATGGAAGCTACCACTTTATTTTTACAAAATTTACAAGCTTCAGTAGAGGATTCCAAAAAATTTCAGCAGCAAGTTGCTAATTTAGCTGAAAACTTAGAGGCTTTAAATAAAGTATATGGTAACATGTTAAATGCAATGAATCCAAATAATTAATTGAGCATCATCATAAAGAAAAAATAGATGGCAGGAGGAAATTTATCACCAAGGCAGAAGATGATTAACATGATGTACTTAGTGCTTACTGCATTACTAGCATTAAATGTATCTAAAGAAGTATTAAACTCGTTCTTTGAAGTTAATACGGGTGTTGTAAGAACAACTACTAATTTTTCTTCTAAAAATGCTGAAACATATAATGCTTTCAATTCAGCAGCTGAACTAAATCCCGTTAAAGCAGGACCATTTAGAGATCAGGCTTTAGCTGTTAAAAAAGAGGCAGATAATATTGTTGATTTTATTCAGGAATATAAATATTCTTTAGTCTTGACTGTAGATAAAGAAGTATATCTAGGCCAATACTTAGACCTTGAAGGCGAGGAGATTGAAGGAAATAAAACTGAACTGACTTGGGATAACTTAACTAAAGAACAAAGAAAATTAAATATAGCTAATTTAAGTAACAAAGAAAACAGAGATGCTAGTGGAGAGATTCTAGTTAATTCTGGAATTGCTTCTGAGCTTAAGTCTATAATTAATGATTATAGAAAAAATCTTATTGTTTTAGCTGGTGATAATGATGTTTTGAAATATAATATTAATGATGCTCTTTCTACAAAAGATAAATTAGGTAAGGGCAAATCTGGAAAAATTAGTTGGGAAGTATATAATTTTGAAGACATGCCTTCAGTTGGTGCTTTAACATTACTTTCAAAAATGCAATCTGATATTAGAAATACTGAAGCAGATATTATAAAATTATTAAGAGAGAATATTGATGCTGGTTCTTTGAAATTTACTTCAGCAGAAGCTATACAGATTCCAACATCTACATTTGTTTTAAGAGGAGACTCTTTTAGGTCTCAGATATTTATTTCAGCTAAAGATACTACACAAGATCCTACAATTTATGTAGGAGATTACGACTCAATTGGTCCTGGTCAATATGAAATGGTTGGAAATTTTGATACTGTTAAGGTTGTAAATGGCAAAGGAATGTTTAGTAGAAGAACTTCTTCTGCTGGTCTTCAAAACTGGGGAGGTTTAGTAGCTATGAAAACTGAAAGTGGAGTGAAAACATATCCTTTTAAAGGGAACTATTTAGTTGCTAATAAAACTGCAGTTGTATCACCAGTTAATATGAATATTTTATACTTAGAGGTAGATAATCCTTTAAAAATATCCGTTCCTGGTTTTTCTGCTGGAGAAATAACAGCCTCTATTACAAATGGTAAACTAGTTTCTACAAAGAAAAATATAGGTGAATACACAGCTCGTCCTAATAAAAAAGGAAAAGCACTAGTTACTCTATATGCTAAAGTTGATGGAAAAAAATCAAAAATGGGCTCTGTTGAATTTAGAGTTAAGGAAGTTCCCCCACCAAAAGCTAAGATTCAACTTGCTTCTGAATCTAATGGGACTATGATGATTGAAAAAATGGAAATGGTTAATTCCGGAGGAGTTCTAGCAGAGTTAAAGGACTTTGATTTTAAAGGTGTACGATATGTTGTTATCTCATACAGATTAACTGGAATGTATAAAGGAGAACAAATGAAGGAAAATACTAAAGGTCCAGCATTTAGTGATAAAATGGTTAATATTATAAAAAATACTAAGTCAGGTAATACAATTACAATATCAAATATAAAAGCTAAGAGAGTAGATGCTAAAAATACAGCCGTTAGGCCTTTAGATCCACTTGTTTTAGAAATTAAATAAAATTTAGAAATTATGAAAAAATTAATCGCTTTATCAATATGTTTAATATCAATATCTTTTTCGTCGACTGCTCAGGACGTATTAAGTGTAGATGAGATGAATTCTGTTTATAGTAAAGAACAAGTTCTTAATAAAACTGTTAGACAATATACTCATCTTAGAGAGGCTGATGTGATGTGGTCTAGAAAAATTTGGAGAGAAATAGATTTAAGAGAAAAAATAAATCATCCCTTTTACTACCCAGAAAACGATGGTGTTGGTACAACTACTTCAGATAGAAAAAGTTTAATAGATGTTATCTTTTCTGCCATTAATGAAGGAAGTATTACTGCTTATGGGAATGCTGCTATGGACGATGAGTTTAGACAAGCTATGACCCAAGAAGAAATAAAATCAATTGGAGGAGCTTCATCAGAAATGGTCGAAGTAATCGACTGGGATGCAGTTGCAGCAGGTGCAGATCCTGAAGATGCAAAAATGCAAACACTTAGTGAAAAAGAGTTTGATAGAAATACTATTAAAAAATGGAGACTAAAAGAAGAATGGTTTTTTGATAAGCAAAAATCTACTATGGATGTTAGAATACTTGGACTAGCTCCTCTTCAAGAAGATAAAGATGAAGTTACTAGTCGATTAACAGGAAGTTTTTCACCTTTATTTTGGGTGTATTTTCCTGAAGCTAGAGAGATTCTTATAAATGCTGAAGTTTTTAATTCAGTTAAAAATGATGCTGAAAGAAGAACTTATGATGATATTTTCTGGAAAAGAATGTTTAATAGCACAATTACTATGGAAGCTAATGTAATGAATAGAAGAATTAATGAGTATATGGTTGGATTGGATGCTTTACTTGAAGCTGAAAGAATTAAAGCTGATATTTTTAATATTGAGCATGATCTCTGGGAATACTAGTATTCTTTGTTAAAGAATAATTAAAAAGCTCCATTTATGGGGCTTTTTTAAAATATCAATAAATTTAATACGTTAAAAAAAAAGTTATGACAGAAGAACTTAATTTAAAGCAATTATTTACAGATTTTGTAAATTTTATTTCTAGAAACAAAAAAACCTTATTAGCTTTTATAATGCTTGGAGTTTTTTCTGTTATAATATTTCAAAACTTAAAACCCTCATATTATGATACTCAAGCTATTTGTATGTCTGGGATAGCTGAATATGAAAGAATTGAGCAGCTGGAAGAATTAAGTCAACGTACAGCTGTTGATTTAATTAACTATTTACAAATTAATATTTCTAATAAAGATCATGATCAACTGGCTCTTTTACTTGATATTTCTGCACAAACTGCTTCTAATATTAAAAGTGTAGAAGCAGAACAACTGTATCAGCAGGATATGAATGAAAAGTTTTATGCATTAAATAAATTTGAAGTCAGATTATCTGTATTTGACAATAATATTATTAACGATATTCAGAAAGGATTAATTTATTATTTTAATAATAATAATTTCATTAAAGATTATCATGAAATGTATCTTAATTCTAGTAATTCTCTTGTAAGCGAGATTAAAGATGAAATGAATGTTTTGTCTAATATGAGATTAGAAGGTGCTAAAAATAATTTAGATCTTAGCTCTGTAAATATTATTAGCGGAAAAGATGAAAACACTATTAGCAATCAAATTATTTCTTTAGCTCAATTAAAAGAAGAAATTAAAACAAATCAAATGCTATTAAATCCTTTAGTTTTTGTGCAAGATTTTGCAAAAACTAATAAAACTGAAAGAGATCTTTTAGTTTGGTGTTTACTGAGTGGTTTTATTAGTTTGTTATTTGGAATGTTATTTGCTTATATCAGAGAACTGCAAAAAAATTAAATATGAAAATTGGAATAATTGGATCAGGCTATGTTGGTTTAGTTGCAGCTGCTTGTTTTGCTGAAATGGGAAACGATGTAACTTGTGTTGACATAGATAAAGAAAAAATAGATAATTTAAAAAATGGTCATGTTCCAATTTATGAACCAGGTCTTGATTCCTTAGTTACTAATAATTTTTCAAAAAAAAGATTATGTTTTTCTACTAATATTTCAGATGCATTAATTTTATCTGAAGTTGTTTTTATTGCTGTAGGAACTCCTATGGGAGATGATGGTAGCGCTGATCTTAAGTATGTCTTACAGGTAGCCAAATCAATAGGTGAGAATATTAATAAACATATTATTGTTGTTGATAAATCAACAGTTCCAGTAGGAACAGCAGATAAAGTTAGAGAAACTATTCAGAGCGCTTTAGATTTAAGAAAATCAAAAATTAGTTTTGATGTGGTGTCTAATCCGGAGTTTTTGAAAGAAGGTGCTGCTATTAAAGATTTTATGCACCCTGATAGAGTAGTTGTAGGCTCAGATAATATAGATTCTTTGAAAAAAATGCAGACTCTTTATTCTCCATTCACTGTAAGTTCTAATAGATTTATTTCTATGGACATCCGCTCTGCAGAAATGACTAAGTATGCTGCAAATGCAATGCTTGCAACTAAGATTTCATTTATCAACGAAATATCAAACATTTGTGAACGAGTTGGGGCAGATGTAAATAAGGTTCGATTAGGTATTGGTTCAGACTCAAGGATTGGATATAAATTTATTTATCCTGGATGTGGTTATGGAGGAAGTTGTTTCCCAAAAGATGTTAAAGCTTTGATTAATATAGCAAAATCAAATAATTATTTTCCTAATCTAATAAGCGCTGTTGAAAAGGTTAATAATTTACAGAAAGATGTTTTATTCTCTAAGGTAATAAATAATTTTGGAGCTGATTTAAGAGGTAAACAATTTACGATTTGGGGATTGTCTTTTAAACCAGAAACAGATGATATGCGTGAAGCGCCTTCAATTAACTTAATACATTCATTAGCAAAATCTGGTGCAATTATTAATGCTTATGACCCTAAAGCAACTGAAGAAGCTAAATTCTACTTAAAAGATGTTGCTGTTTCTTATTTTAATGATAAATACGATGCTCTTTTGTCTTCTGATGCTCTTATATTAGTAACTGAGTGGAAAGAGTTTAGAAGTCCTGATTTTCAAAGAATACTTAAACAAATGAAAGGTGATGTGTTTATTGATGGAAGAAATCAATTTAATAAAGAGGATATGAGCACTCAAGGCTTTAATTATTTTCAAATTGGTGTAAAATAATAATAGGTGGAAATTACAAAGTCTTTCTCTTCTCAATTATTTAAAGA
>CAJXYM010000005.1 GCA_913063045.1 uncultured Flavobacteriales bacterium
GAAGCATTATCTACACCATTACAGCTTATATGGCTAGCTATAAAATTATGTGTAATTGGGCTAGGCTCATTATAAATAATTTCCTCTTCATAGACACAACCATAACTATCTTGAACAATAAATTTATACGTTCCGGCTACTAAATTTGAAATATTAGAATTATAAGAAGAAACTAAAGTATCATTTGAAGATAATACAACACATGTTTTTAAATATGGCATAACGCCTCCTGAAATATTTAAATCAGCATATCCAGAACTATCGTTATTACATTTTATTTGATAATTATTCCAATCAGAAGAAATGATATTTACAAACATTTCAGCAGGCTCATCGATAATAACAATATCCTGAGCAACACAGTTATTTGCATCAAAAACTTCCACTGTTAATGTTCCTGCACTAAAACCATTAAAATATGCGGTATTACTGTATTGCGCTCCTCCATTTACAGAAAATGTATATCCTCCAGTTCCACCCACCGCTTGAATAGCATTAATTGATCCGTTATTATCTCCAAAACACTGAACGTTACTAAATAACGTTGAATCTATATATAAAGAATCAGGTTGATCAAAATGAATTGTATCTCTATCGAAACATCCTTTAGCATCTTGGACATAAATAATATATGCTTGTGGAGATAAACTTGTAAAACTGCTCGTTGATTGCGAGTTTTGGTTATTAGTGTTAGAGTATAAATATGGATAATTTCCTCCAGAAGCAAAGATTTGTAGCGAACCATTATTTGCACTGTAGCATGTAATATCACCAATAATTAGTGAGTCAATACTAATATCAAATAATGGGCCTAATATTTCAACACTATCTATTTTTTGACACAAATTCGAATCAGTTATTGTTACACTATGATAACCAGCCGATAAATTAGTTGATGATGAGAAAGTACTCCCATTACCCCATTGATATAAGTATGGAGCAACACCACCAGCAACAGTTACAGTTGCTGAACCATCTGAGCCATTTAAGCAAGAAACTGAATCTCTAGAGTAAGTAGTGGTAATAGCTAGCGGCTCATTAACGGAAATGTTTGATGAATTAGTACACCCATTAGTATCGGTTACTAACACATTATGATTTCCTGCGGCAACAGATATTTCAATATCATTAGTTCCTCCAAATGACCATAAATAGCTATACCCTAAAGTTCCTCCTTGTGCAACAACAGTAACAGAACCCTCATTTCCTCCAAAGCATAAAACATCAGATGAAGAAATTGAAGTAATCAGCAGGCTATCAGGCTGAGAAATTATTACCACAGAGGATGTGTCAGCACAGCCTGCGCTATCTGTTACAATTACGCTATAACTACCCAAGCCTAAATTATTTGCAGATGCATTTGTTTGATTATTACTATCATCCCATTGATATGTGAAAGAAGGAGATCCACCTGTATGAATAGCTGTTAGCTCTCCATCAGAATTTCCATTACAACTAATATTTTGAATATTGATATTTATAATTTCTAATAAGTCAGGCTCATAAACAAAGACAGAATCACTATCACTACACCCTATTGAATCTACTACAGTTATATAGTAAAACGCTTCTCCACTTGGGCCAAAAGGGGTTCCCGAAGGAACAAATGTACTACCACCATCAGCACTAAAATTATAAGGAGGTGTTCCCGAATTAGCTGATGTAAACATCATTCCATCATTAGCCCCAAAACAACTAACGTTTTGCACTGTAACATCTAATTCAGGATTAGATCCTACTAATATTTCAGCGGTATCTGTTATAGAACATCCATTTGCATCTGTAATGTTGACTGTATATATTCCAGGAAGTAAAGAAGATATTGAAGATGTTGTAATATTATTACTCCACAAAAATGAATAAGAAGGAGTCGCTCCAGAAACATTCACTTCTACCTCTCCAGAGGCTAAAGCTTGAGTCCCCGCACAATTAGAATTACTTAAAACATTTGTAGATGATACTAAAGGACTTGGTTCATTAATTGTCACTAAAACTGAAGCTGGGTTTGATGTACATCCATTAGCATCTAAAACAGTAATATAATAATCTCCTGCAGTTAAAAGAGTATCATAAGGAGTAGACGTTCCATTTGACCATGAAAAAGTATATGGAGCTAGACCACCATCAACATTATCAATATATGCAGAACCGTCACTTCCTTCAAAACAACTAACATCTGTAGAAGATGTGGTAAAGGTCAATTCATCTGGTTCATAGATAGTCACCATCAAACTGTCAGTACATCCATTCCCGTCAGAAGTATAAATAGGATAAGTACCAGCAAACAAACCAGTAAATACGTTTAAAGATTGTGGAGTTGGTGAAATATTAGGAATAAAATATAAATATGTGTTAGCTCCAGTTCCTCCTGAAGCACTTACGGTAACTCCACTAGATGGATCACCAAAACAATTAACTAATGTATCTGAATTAAATAAGTCCAAACTAATATCAACAATAGCACTCTGAGGAACTTCTACAGTATCTGTTTTAGAACAACCAATAAAGTCAGTTACTGTAACAATATAAAAACCAGGGATTAGTCCTGTAGCAGTCAAAGAACTCTGACCATCAGACCATGAGACAACGTAAGGAGAGTTACCATTTGGGATTACTGTGGCAGATCCATCAGCCCCATTATTACAAGGAGGAATTGTTGTAAAAGAAAGAGTCATATCTTGATCTATTACTACTACATCCTCTGTTAAAAGAAAGCAACCATTATCATCTGTAACGGTTACTGAGTAGGTACCAGCATCTAATCCCGTTGCAGTAGATGTTGTTTGATTATTAGGATCATCCCATTGATAAAAATATGGCTGCGTACCCCCTTGAATAATTGCAATAGAGACTTCACCATTTAAAGTTGCACAAAAATTTGGTACAGAAGCAGAAGAATAAATAACATCTAAAGGTTCAACAAGAGACACAGTATCATTAGCGACGCAACTATTTGCATCAGTTGCATTTAAAGTATAAGAACCAAAAGTAGAATCTCCACATAGTCCATTAAAAACTGACGAGGTTTGTGTTAAAAAACCAGTTAAATCATAATTTATTATTCCCACCCCATTACCAGCAACTGCTATAATACCTCCATCACAACTTCCAAAGCAAGAAACACTGCTTGTCACAATAGATGATAAAGTAAATAATAATGGAGATTCAAGAGTAATATCACTATCAGCTGTACATCCAGCCGCATCAAGAACAAACACATTATAAGTTCCCGCAGATAAACCTGAAAAAATTGTACTTGAACCATAATTTAAACCTCCATCAATTGAATAAGAATAATTAGGTGTTCCTCCTAGAACAGAAAATAAAAAAATCTCTCCGTCATTATTTGCATCACAACTAACTTCATAGCCATTAAAATTTGAGGTGCTGGAGTTAAATGTAATTGAGGCAGGCTCACTTATAAAAATATTTTCAGTAAAACTACAGCTGTTATCGTCATTAACCTCAACAGTATAATTAGCATTTCCGCAAAGAGATAAAAATACCGAAGAGTTTTGGAAGTTTGACCCTCCATCAATTGAATATGTGTAAGGTGCAGTTCCTGTCTGGATAGCATCTACAGTAAATTGAACCTCTGCATCACAAATCCCAAAACAAGAAATTGGCTGATTAAGATTTAATATCCCTGAAAGTGCTGCAGGGTCATTTAATATTAGAGTTTCAGAGTTAGTACAGCTATTTGCGTCTGAATAATAGATTGTATAGCTACCTGAGCTTAAGCCAGAAAACATAGGACTAGATCCAAAATTTATACTGTCTATTGAGTAGCTATATGATGGCGAACCACCTGTTACTGAAGCTAAAATTTCGCCATCAGAGTCTCCAAAACATGAAACATCTTGTCCATTGTAGTTAGAGTTTATAATACCAGCCATAGATAGTGGGGCTGGGTCAGAGACTGAAAAAGTAGTAGGACTAGTGTTAGTTGAACATCCGTTAGCATCAGAAACAACTATTGAGTAATTGCCTGCACATAAATTTAAAAGCGTAGAGTCTGTTCCTGCAATATTTGATCCATTTAAAGTATATGGCAATGTCCCGCCAGAAATACTAATAATTTCTGAGGCATCACAATCACCAGAACACAAGTTACTTAAAAATGGAGATGTAATTGCACTTAGCTGAGTCTTTCCGTATACTGTAAAATTAGCAGAATCTAACACTGATGCTGTATCAGCAATTGCACTTGCAAAATCTGAAACAGTAAAAAATAGTTGGGATAAGCCTGAACCAGAAGGTCCTGGGTAATTAGTAATAAACTGAACAGAATCAACCATCAACATAACATAATCATTTGCTTCAAAACCATTTAATTGAACCTGAGTTCCTGATGTTTGACTACTTGAAAGATAAGGAAGGTAAGCAAAGCCAGTAAATTTAAAAGCTTTTAACTGAATAACAGTTGGAGGGCTGGTTTGTGTAATATAAGTTTCAACATCAGCAAAATCTCCTGCACAATTAATAGGGTTAGTAACAGATACTGAATCTAGTACAACCTGTGCATTTACATTAACTGAAAGTATACTTAAAAAAAGTACTGATAATATATAGAATATTTTTTTCATCTTATCTAAGATTTAAAAGTTGGTTTAAAGAACGGCAAGATACAAAAAATTAAGCTTATGAAAGCAATTGATAAAATTACAGACATAATCTAGTAGAGTAAAGAAATTAAAAGGGTTTAAAAAAATGAAAAATACATCAAGAACTAATCACTTAAAATTTAACAAAATTCATTAAAAGCATTTTGTAAATTTTCAGCTATCATTTCAGCTGGTCTTCCTTCAATATGATGTCTTTCTATAAAATGAACTAGATTACCATCTTTAAATAGAGCAATTGCTGGTGAAGAGGGAGGGTAAGGAGACATGTATTCTCTTGCTTTAGCAGTAGCTCCAATATCTTGACCGGCAAAAACAGTAGCAAAAACATCCGGCTTAGAGCTAAATGTAGTAGTCATCTTAACAGCTGGCCTAGCGTTTCCTGCAGCACAACCACAAACTGAATTTACCATAACCAAAACGGTACCTTCTTTTTTATTTAATACAGTCTCAACATCATTAACATTCTTCATTTCAAGAAAACCAACATTAGTTAAATCTTCTCGCATTGGCTTACAAATCTCTTCTGGATACATAATTATTTTTTTTACAAATTTAATTTTATTTTCTCTTGTTTTTAAAAAAATCAAGAAGTAATTTCTCGCAATCATTTGCCAAACAATCAAACTCAACAATTGTTTTAGGGTGAAGTATGTTAATATCTAATAAAGTAAAGCCTTTTTGCTTGTCACGCGCTCCAATTACCACTCTTTTTATATGAGTCCAAAATGCTGCTCCAGCACACATTATACAAGGCTCAAGAGTAACGTATAATGTACATTCATTTAAATATTTTCCGCCGATATAATCAGAAGCAGCTGTAAAAGCTTGCATTTCTGCATGAGCAGTTACATCATTTAAATGCTCTACATAATTATATCCTCTGGCAATAACTTCATTTTCACAAGTTATGACTGCCCCTACAGGAACTTCATCAAATTCGAGAGCTCTATTTGCTTCAGCAAGAGCTTGTCTCATAAAAAACTCATCTGATTTTAAATTTATTTCCACACAACAAATATATGCGATATTATAAGGCATTTTTGTAGTTTTGCAGTAAAATAATCTAACAAATGCTTAGAACTCATAATCTTGGTGAATTAAATATTCACAATCTTAATGAACAAGTTACATTATCTGGATGGGTCCAAAAAACAAGAGATCTAGGTGGCATGACTTTTATTGACCTTAGGGACAGGTATGGGATTACTCAATTAGCGTTTAATTTAGAAATTGAAAAAGAACTATGCTTACGAGCTAGAAAATTAGGCAGAGAATATGTCATTCAAGTTGCTGGCAAAGTTATTGAACGTTCTTCAAAAAATAAAAATATTCCAACAGGAGAAATTGAGATACAGGTTGAAATATTAACAATTCTTAATAGCTCTAAAACTCCACCATTTACAATAGAGTCAGAGACTGATGGAGGGGATGAATTACGAATGAAATACAGATATTTAGATATAAGGAGAAAGCCCGTTAGAGAAAATTTAATTTTAAGGCACAGAGTAGCTGCTTCGACAAGGCATTATTTAGATAAGCAAGGGTTTATTGAGGTAGAAACACCATATTTAATTAAATCAACTCCAGAAGGCGCTAGAGATTTTGTTGTTCCTAGCAGAATGAACCCTCAACAATTTTATGCTCTTCCACAATCACCACAGACTTTTAAACAGCTTTTAATGGTTGGTGGTATCGATAAGTACTACCAGATTGTAAAGTGCTTTAGAGATGAAGATTTAAGGTCCGATAGGCAACCCGAATTTACACAGATTGATTGCGAAATGTCATTTATTGATCAAGAAGAAATATTAAACACCTTTGAGGGTCTTACCAGACATTTATTAAAGGAGGTAAAAGGAGTTGAATTAAAGAAATTTCCTAGAATAACTTATGATGCGGCTATGCAGAATTATGGGTCAGACAAACCAGATATAAGATTTGATATGAAGTTTATTGATCTAACTAAAACTTGTCAAGGTTTTGGCTTTGATGTATTTGATAAATCTGATTTAGTCATTGGAATAAATGTAAAAGGATGTGCTGAATTTTCAAGAAAAAAAATTGATAAATTAGTAGACTTTGTTAAAAGCCCTCAAGTAGGGTCAACGGGACTAATCTATTGTAAATATAATGATGACAACAGTTCTAAATCCTCTGTAGATAAATTTTTTGATGAAAAACAAAGAGATTTTTGGGCTGAAAAAGCTTCTTGCAATTCCGGTGATTTACTTTTGATTATGTCAGGAGAGGTAAATAGGACAAGAAAATCACTTTCTGCTTTAAGACTACATCTTGCAGAAGAGCTAAAGCTTAGAAACCCGGATGAGTTTGCTCCATTATGGGTAGTAGATTTCCCTTTATTAGAGTGGGATGAGGAATCAGAAAGATTTCATGCAATGCATCATCCTTTTACCTCACCAAAAAAAGAGGATATTAAAAAGTTAGACTCTCATCCTTCTGAAGTTAGAGCAAATGCATATGACTTAGTCTTAAATGGCAATGAAATAGGTGGAGGATCAATAAGAATTCATGATAAAGAATTGCAAAAGCTGATGTTTAAACATTTAGGTTTTTCAGATGAAGAAGCGCAAAATCAATTTGGATTTTTAATGGAGGCTTTTGAATACGGAGCCCCTCCTCATGGCGGTGTTGCCTTTGGTTTTGATAGACTTTGTGCAATACTTGGTGGTAGTGAAAGCATAAGAGATTTTATTGCCTTTCCTAAAAATAATTCAGGAAGAGATATTATGATTGACTCTCCATCAAATATTGATAGTTCACAGCTAGATGAATTAAACATCAAGCTCAAAGAATAAAGACGATGCCGAAAAAAAACAAATATGGTATATGGATAAAAATTGTTTCTGTAGTAATACCTGTTGTTGTCGCTATTTTATTTGGCGTTAAAATAGATTATCAACTGCCTATTTTTTTACCTCCAGTTTATGCTTCTATTAACGCGTTAACAGCCGTGCTTTTGGTTCTAGCTCTTATAGCTATTAAATCAAAAAATATTCTCCTTCACTCACGGTTAATGAAAACATGTATTGCTTTATCATTACTTTTTTTAGTCATGTATATAGCCTACCACATGACCTCATCATCAACAATATATGGAGATCTAAATAAAGACGGATTTAGAAGTATTGAGGAAGGAATGATTATTGGGAAATCACTTTATTTATATCTAACAATATTGCTTACACATATTGTTCTATCAATCGCACTTATTCCATTGGTGCTCATAAGCTTTGTTCGTGCATTTCAAGAAGAGTTTGATTCTCATAGAAAGATCTCTAAAATTACTTTCCCTATATGGTTATACGTTGCCACAACAGGAGTAGTAGTTTATTGGATGATTGAACCATATTATTTATATTAAACATTCTATATTTTGAAAAGAGAAGATATTTCAGTTATAATATGGCTAATTGCTGGCTGCTTGTTAGTTTTCATGATGGTTATAGTTGGTGGAATTACACGATTAACAGACTCTGGCTTATCAATGGTAGATTGGAATCTTTTTTCCGGCGCAATACCTCCAATTAATCAAGCTGAATGGATAGAAACATTTAATCAGTATAAACAATATCCTGAATATCAGAAACAAAATTTCATGTTTACACTAAGTGAATTTAAAACTATCTTTTTTTGGGAATATATTCACAGAATTTTAGGCAGGTTTATCGGAATTGTATTTATTGTACCTTTTATTTATTTCTTGATAAAGAAAAGACTTTCAAAAAGCTTAATCATAGAATGTTCCATACTGTTATTTATGGGAGGGACACAGGGAGCTATAGGATGGTGGATGGTTAAGAGTGGGTTGGTGAACAATCCTGATGTGAGTCACTTTAGGTTAGCGACGCATTTAATCACTGCGTTCCTTACGTTTTCGTATACTTTTTGGGTAGCTCTAAAGCTAATTTATCCAAGTAAAAAAAGCTATAACACAAGTCTTTATAATTCATCGATTATGCTAATGTTAGTAGTTATAATTCAAATTATTTATGGGGCCTTTGTAGCGGGACTAGATGCGGGGAAAGTTTATAATAGCTGGCCAAAAATGCATGATAAATGGATTGCTGAATCTGTTTATGCAATGGAACCATTTTGGAGTAATTTCATTAATGGTATTGCTGGAGTTCAGTTTGTACATAGGACCTTTGCTTTTGTCGTTGTGGGACTAATTATATATATATATTATCAATCAAAAAAATACACTCTTTTAAAAACTGAAAATATTGCTATTAACTTGTTGATCGTAACTGTTTTTTTTCAAATGATACTTGGAATAATTACTTTAGTAATGGGAGTTCCTTTGTGGCTTGGAGTACTTCACCAGGTTGGGGCGTTTATTCTTTTAGCAAGTACTGTTTTTAGTATCTTTATATTCAAGAAAATTAATTAGAAAAAACTTTATCTAATATGTACACTATTTGCAATAAGGGTAAATATGCAAATGATGCTAACATAAGTTCTCTAGCTGTTTGATCTTCAATATTTTTATACAACTTATACGTTTTTAGAGTAAACCAAACTCCCAAAATAAGGACAATAAAAAAAGCAAAAAAAGATAATTTCAGATTATCAAAATCAAAAAAGTAGGGGAGCACTGAAATTATAGTCATCACAATTGATGTTATTAAACCAATTAGTGCGGGATAAGTCCCTTTCTCTCCACCATACATCATTTTAAAACCTGCTCTTTTATATTGCTTATCTTGAGTCCATGCTATAGAAATAAAATGAGGGAATTGCCAAAAGAATTGAATAGCAAATAAAACACCAATAGATAAACCAAAGTGATCAGTAGCAGCTACCCAACCCAGCAAAACAGGAATTGCTCCAGGAATTGCTCCAACAAATATTGAAACTGTAGACATTCTCTTTAATGGAGTATAAGAAAGAACATATATCATCAAAGAAAGTAGGCCAAAAGCAGAAGATTTAGAAAGAAATCCATAAAAACTTCCGTGAGGCTTAATTAGACTTAAAAAATAGAAACCCAAAAGACCAATAATAATAGAAAAAATTATAGCACTTTTAAAACTTAAATTTTTTAAAGGAAGTGGTCTGTCTTCTGTTCTAATCATAAGTTTATCATAATCTGACTCTAGGATTTGGTTAAACCCATTAGCAGAACCAGTTACTAAAAAACCACCAATAATGAGAAATAAAAACTCCTGGAAATTAAAAACTGACATACCTAAAAGATAGCCAGCTGCGGCTGAAAAAACAACAGAAGAAGAGAGTCTAAATTTTAGAAGCTGACTATAATATTTAAGATTGTTAATCAAGGATGATTATGTTACTGGTTTGGTTTTTTTGTTTTGAAAAAACCAAAAAACTCCAAATAATAAAATAGATATATAGGGCATAGCCATTAGATATAAAATCCCATCATTCAATCCAGCCCCTATCGAACTACCAGATTCTAAATTTGCTTCAACAACAGACTTACACATAGCACACTGACTAAATAAATCAATATTTATTAAAATAAGAAAGAGTATTAATAAAAACTTCTTTACCATTTTCTTTTTGTTTTTTTAGGTCTTTTATACTCAGCCATCAGGACCTTAACATCATTTACTAAATCACGTAGCTGCGCTTCATTTGTTCCGTCATAAACCCCAACAACATTTCCGTTTTTATCAATTCCAGATCTTATTCTACCTTCTTTATCTACTAACACAAAATATTCTGAATGTAAAAATCCTCCAGGAGCTAAGGAGTCAGGGCTTACATTAACAAAATAAGATTTAGCTATATCATAAATAGCTTTTTTTTCTCCAGTTACAAAGTCCCAATTATTTTCATTAATATTAATATTTTTCAAACGCATTTGTTCTATATATTCTTTAAATCTTTCTGGAGTATCATTAGTTGGATCAACGGTATGTGATAAAAAACGAATATTGGGAAAAACACTAAGCTTTTTCTGAATATAGGCCATATTCTTTGTCATAATTGGGCAGATAGATGGGCAATTAGTAAAAAAGAAATCAGCTATATAAATATTACCAAGCATGGTGTCATTATTTATTATATTTCCATTCTGATTAATAAAAGAAAAATCAGAAATAACATGATAATCACCAGTGATATTATCTTTCTCACCTATAATATCAAGCTTAATAAAATTATTAAAACCTTTTGTTACATAAGAATAGATGATAGGAGGAGCAATTAATAAAAGGCCAAGAATAATTAAAGTAAAAAAACTTTTTAAATTGAACTTCATAATTAAATCATTAAATATGCATGAGCCCCTTCACTAAGAATAATAAACAACAAATACGGAACCAGAACAAATGCTGGCAATAATATTGTCCATTTTAATGATCCTTGTTCAAAACCTAAATGCATAAAAACGAGAACGATATATCCCGCCTTAACAAGAGTTAATATAATAAAGACATGATTTAAAAGCTTAGTTCCTAAAAACTGAGTATTAACTAAAAATTCAGGCTTGTACATCCCAAGTCCAACTTCAAATGCGGTAAGGCCTAATAAAATCCAAAAAACCTTCCAAATCCACCAGTTGCTATTACTATTTTCTTCTGACATATTAAATTATTTAAATTATACTAAGTAAAAGAATGTAAAGACAAATACCCAAACTAAATCAACAAAATGCCAATACAGTCCAATTTTTTCAACCATCTCGTAATGTCCTCTTTTCTCGTAGGTTCCTTTAATAGTATTTATTAAAAGAATAATTAATAAAACAACACCACTGAAAACATGAAAGCCGTGAAAACCGGTGATAAAAAAGAAATAATCAGCAAATAGCGACTGACCATATTCATTGTTTTTCAAATTAGCCCCTAAAAGAATAGCGTTTCCTTTTTCTTCTAATAAAACTAATGACTCGCTGTGATTTAAAAATGTTCTATCAGCAAGTCTAATGCCTAAATCTTGATCAGCGCTGAACTTTTCAATAAATTCTTCAACTTCAAAATGATGATGACCATCATGGGAATCAACATTCATTATTTCATAAATAGATGACCTATTATTACTATTGTATACATGAACTACTTCTGTGTTCTTAAGCTGTATTCCTCCAGAGTCCCCGTGAATAAAATGACCCCATTCCCAAGCTTGAGAAGATAAAAACATAATCCCTCCAATAATGGTAAGAGAAAGCCATAATATTACTTTATTTTTCTCTTTTTTATGACCATAATTAACCGCAAGAACCATTGTTACAGAACTCATAATTAGAATAAATGTCATTAATGCAACAAATAAAAGAGGGTGTTCCCCATGAAGAAAAGGAAAGTGAGTAAAAACATCTTCTGGAACTGGCCAAATATCCTGATACTTAAATCTACTAAAACCATAAGCAGTTAAAAATGCAGAAAAAGTTAATGTATCCGTAATAAGAAAAAACCACATCATTAACTTACCATAGCTAGCCTTGTAAGGAACATCTCCCCCAAGCCAAGCAGGTGCATTCATATCGTTTTGAATTAAATTATCTGCCATATTTTTTTTTATAAAAGTTTATTTGTTTCACTTTGCATTATACAAATTTTAAAAACACGAATATATAAAGCCAAAGTAATGCTAAAAAGTGCCAATATATTGACACTATCTCTACTCCTAAGCAGTTATCAATTGAATATAAGTTTAATTTAGACTTCACTGAAACAAATAACATAGCTATCAAACCTCCAGCTAAATGTACAAGATGAGAAAGTGTCAAAACATAAAGAAAAGAGCCTGCTACATTACTACCTTCTCCAGTTAAATATACGCCTTGAGTGGTTAATTCATTCCACCCCTGAACTTGAAAATAAGCAAATGACAGCCCGAGTAAAAAAACTAAAAAAACTAAATTAAAAATAGAGGCGTTTTTTCTGAGTTGTCGTTTAACAAAAAACAGTATTAAGCTACTTATAACTATAATTATTGAACTATATATAAACCAAGAAGGAAGTATAAATTCTGTCCAATTCCCTTCAGCTTTACGTACAATAAAGGCGGATGTAAGTCCTGCAAAGAACATAGATATAGAGAACATACCCACCCAAAGTAGTTGTTTTAAAGCTTTATCTTTTACTGACTTTTTCATTTAATGTTCTTCTTCGCCATCTTTCAATGGGACATTTTGCATTACATAATCTTCATCCATTCCAGGCTTTGAATAATCGTAAGCCCATCTAGTTACAACAGGTAAATCTCCTGGCCAGTTTCCATGAATTCGCTCTACTGGAGTAGTCCACTCTAATGTATTTGCTTTCCAAGGATTGGCTGAAGCCTTAGTCCCTTTAAAAATACTATAGAAAAAATTAAATAGAAAAAGTGCTTGAACGATAGCTCCAGCTAAAGCAAAAAAGGTAATAATCTCGTTTATATCAGCTAGCCCATCAAACATAGGAAATGAACTATTTGTATAATATCTTCTAGGCAAGCCTGCTAGGCCTAAAAAATGCATAGGGAAAAAGACGCCATAAGCGCAAATAAATGTTCCCCAGAAATGTAAATACCCAAGGGATTTATTCATCATTTTACCATACATCTTAGGAAACCAATGATACACTCCTGCAAACATTCCATAAATTGCAGAAAGACCCATTACAATATGAAAATGCCCTACAACAAAATAAGTATCATGAACATTAATATCTAAAGCACTATCTCCTAAAATAAGCCCTGTTAATCCTCCAGTAATAAATGCCGACACAGTTCCAATTGCAAACAACATTGCTGGCGTAAAACGAATATTAGCTCTCCAAAGTGTAGCTAAGTAGTTAAAGACTTTCACAGCTGAAGGAATTGCAATTAGTAACGTTGTAAAAGTAAAAACAGAGCCTAAGAATGGATTCATTCCTGTCATAAACATATGGTGTCCCCAAACAATAAAAGAAAGAAAAGCAATTAATAATAATGCTCCAACCATTGCTTTATAACCAAAAATTGGTTTTCTAGAATTTACAGCAATTACCTCGGAAACTATTCCAAGCGCTGGAAGTAAAATAATATAAACCTCAGGGTGACCTAAAAACCAAAAAAGATGCTCAAATAATATAGGGCTTCCACCAACATTATGTAAAACCTCTCCATTTATGATAATATCTGAAAGGTAAAAACTAGTACCAAATGATCTGTCAAAAAGAAGTAATAATCCACAAGATAGAAGCACAGGAAAGGACAGTACACCTAAAATAGCTGTAATCAAAAGTGCCCAAACGGTTAAAGGAAGTCTTTGCATTGACATCCCTTTTGTTCTTAAGTTAAGTATAGTAACAATATAGTTTAGCCCACCTAAAAGAGAACCTACTACAAAAAGCGTGATACTATATAACCAAAGGGTCATTCCTGTTCCCGAGCCTGGGATGGCCTGCGGTAATGCGCTAAGAGGTGGATATATTGTCCACCCTCCAGAAGCAGGTCCAGACTCCACAAACAATGAAGATAATAAAACTACAGTAGCTAAAAAGAAAAACCAATAAGATAGCATGTTAATAAAACCAGAAGCCATATCTCGAGCGCCAATTTGTAGAGGAATTAAAAAATTTGCAAAAGTTCCAGATAATCCTGCTGTCAAAACCCAAAAAACTAAAATAGTTCCATGCATTGTTACTAAAGCTAAATACTTATCAGGATTAAGCCCACCATCCTCATTTAACCATCCTCCTGGTAATAAATTATATAGAACAGAAGCCTCTCCAGGGTTGGCTAATTGTACTCTAAATATTGCAGACATAAGCATGCCAATTACAGCCATAAACATACCTGTAATAAGGAACTGTTTAGCGATCATTTTATGATCGGTTGAAAAGATATATTTTGTTATAAAAGTCTCTTTATGATGATGATCAGACATTATATTTTTATTTTAATGTTAGTGTATTTTTTAATTTCTTTTGTGAGTTAATCCACTTATTATAGTCTTCCTCGCTCTCTACAATAAACTTCATCTGCATATTAAAATGTGCAGCACCACATATCTTGTTACAAAGTAAAACATATTCAAAATCTTCACCTTCAGACTCTTTCATTTGAGTAGTAGTCTTAGTTGGTGTAAACCCAAACTGAGTAGAAAGACCAGGAACACAATTCATTTGCACTCTAAAATGAGGTAAAAAAGCTGAATGGATAACATCTCTAGACCTAAACTTTAAAAGAACGGGCTTATTAACAGGCAAGTGTACCTCCCTAACAACAACATCATCTCCAGAATTTTCATCCAGCATATCTACACCTAAAACATTTTTCCCCTCAACAAGTAAATAGCTAGATTCTCCCAAAATATTATCAGCTCCTGAATATCTAGCAGTCCAATCAAACTGTTTTGAATAAACCTCAATTACTGTTGATTTGGCAAGATCAGGATTCATTGCCCTATCCCAAGTTCTCAAACCATATATAATTAAAGCTGTTAAAATAATTGTCGGTACGACAGTCCAAACTACTTCAAGTTTATTATTATGAGAGAAAAAATATGCTTTTTTCTCTTTCTTACCTCGATATTTGTAAGCAAAAAAGAAAAGCATTGGGGTGAGTGCGAAAAACACAATGAGAATCAAAGTCATAGAAACTTTCATTAGAGAATCTATTTCTGCACCATGAACAGAGCTTGCTGGAGGAAGTAATAAGTGATCCCAAGTAACCATCTGCCAAACAACAAAACCTAAAAACAATGGAATAGTTAATAAAAAGAAAATTCCATTTTTATTATTATCCTCATCAGTTACTTCATTAGTATCTGTGTTAGTAATTTCAGAAAGCAACTCATTTACTCTAACTAATTGTACCAGTGCAGCTATAGTCAATATAACAACAAGGGCGATTAAAAGATTTGTCATTTTTTAAAATTTTTACGTGTGCAAAAATACATATTTACTGATTTAGTTCAACTATTTTATATTGTATATTTTAAAGTATTTACCTCTTATTTATTTAAATACTTTTAAACTTAATTATTATCATCATGGCACCATTCCGCAAAAGAGTTTGCTGTTTCAGACAAAACAATTTTATATAGAATGATATGTTCTGGCAACATAGCAATAATTTTTTCTGCAAAATCATTAACAAGGTTTTCAGATGTTGGCTGATATGGCAGGTGAAAAACCTTTTCAAAAGCAGATAAATCTATATCTGCATGAGGACTATTCGCGTTAAGAACTAATGAGTGGTCATATTTATCGATAATAGTAGGTTTTACTAGCTTTTTTAGCATACTAAAATCCAGTACCATTCCATCTTTCTTATGTCCTGGTTCATTCTTTATATCCCCTCTTAATGTTACCCAAAGTTTATACGAGTGACCATGAATATTTTTACACAAACCGTCATAGCCATGTAAGGCATGAGCCATTTCCATTTTAAACTGTTTTGTTATTCTAATTGTTTTCATCTTTATTTTAAATTTAATTTAACTTTTTTATGACTATAATATATATTTTTATTCTCTACTCCTTTTCTTAAATCTCTCTTCTCTTTATCAGTGAGATTTAAAATTTTTGCACACTCTGTTGAGCAGCAATTCTTATACTTATGCTTGCAGGAATCACATTGCAAAAAAAGCAAATTACAATTTACATTTAGACAATTTGTATGAAGATCACTAGCGTTACCACACTGATGACATTTACTGATTATATCATTTGATATTCTCTCCCCTAGTCTCTGATCAAATACAAAGTTTTTTCCTAAAAACTTATTTTCAAGAGTTGCATTTCTATTTATCTGTCGAACATAATCTATGATACCCCCATGCAACTGCCCAACATCATTAAATCCATTATGTTTCAAATAAGCAGATGCCTTTTCACATCTAATACCGCCAGTACAATAAAGCAAAACAGGTTGATTTTCTTTACCTTCTAAAATACTTTTCACAATAGGTAGTTCTTCTTTAAATGTCTCTACTTCTGGGCAAATAGCACCTTTAAATTTCCCAATTTCACTTTCGTAATGATTTCTCATATCAACAACTGTAGCTCCAAGATCAATAGCCTTATTCCAATCTTCAGCTGTTAGATGCTTGCCAACATTTGTAACATCATAGTCACTGTCTGACAAGCCGTCTGCAACTATTTTTTTTCTAATTTTAATTATTAGCTTAAAAAATGATTTACCATCATCTTCAACTGCAATTTTAAATGGAATTTCTTTTAAAGCAGGAAAAGAATTAAGATTTGATACAAATTTTTTCCATTGATAATCAGGCACACTCATCTGAGCATTCACACCCTCTTTAGCTAAATAAATTCTGCCGAAAACTGAAAAAGAACTCCAACTTTCAAATAATTCATCTCTAAAAGACTCAACATCTTTAATAATTATATATTTATAAAAAGATATAGTAATTCGTTTAAAGTTTTCAAGCTCTAAGCGCTCAATTGCTTCAACACGACTAAGCTTATTACACAAATTTTTCTTACCCCCGTTTGGATCCATTAATCAGTATCTTAGAATAGATTACAAAGATACAAAACATTAATATTTTATAGACACTAAAAAAATGACAAAAAAATTAGTCTTTAGTACTATATTTGTGAAATTAAATAAGGATAATGAAAGAGAATATTTTAGTAGTTGGCTCATCGGGTCAAATAGGCACAGAGTTAGTTTTAGAGTTAAGAAAAAGTTATGGTAATATGAATGTTATTGCCTCTGACATAAGAGATTCTTCTGATGAGATAATGAGTTCAGGTCCATTCGAAATTCTTAACATTATGGATAAGGACGAGCTATTTCGAATTGTAAAAAAACACCAAATATCTCAAGTTTATTTGCTCGCAGCTATACTTTCAGCTAACGCAGAAAAAAACATTGATTTTTCCTGGCAACTTAATATGACATCTCTTTTTAATGTTCTAAATCTAGCTAAAGAAAATATTATAAAAAAAGTATTTTGGCCTTCATCAATTGCAGTTTTTGGGCCTACGACTCCACAAATAAAAACACCACAATACACAATTACTGAGCCAAATACTGTTTACGGAATAAGCAAGTTAGCCGGAGAAAGATGGTGTGAATACTATTTTGAAAAATTTAATGTTGATGTAAGATCTATAAGATATCCCGGTCTGATTGGATGGAAATCTCAACCTGGAGGAGGCACAACAGATTATGCTGTAGAAATATTTCATAAAGCAATTAAAGATAAAGAATATACCTGCTTTTTAAATTCAAAAACAACTCTTCCTATGATGTATATGCCTGATGCTATTAGGGCCACAAAAGAGATCATGGAAGCACCATTGAGTGAGATTAAAATTCGTTCATCATATAACTTAGCAGGCATTAGTTTTAGTCCCGAAGAAATCTCAAATGAAATCAATAAGCATATAGACTCTTTTAAAATAGATTATAATGTAGATTTTAGACAAAAAATAGCAGATTCTTGGCCTAAAAGTATAGATGATAGTGTCGCACAAGAACATTGGAATTGGCAAACACAGTATGACTTAAAAAGAATGACCGAGGAAATGATGATTAATCTAAAAAATAAATATAAGTTAGCATCAAATGAATAATAAGCTACAGATTTACAATACAAAATCAAGAAAAAAAGAAGAGTTTGTTCCTATAAACAAAGACTATGTAGGCATGTATGTTTGCGGACCAACAGTTTATGGAGACCCACATCTTGGTCATGCTAGACCTGCAATAACTTTTGATATTGTTTATCGCTATCTTAACATCAAATATAAAGTTAGATATGTTAGAAATATTACTGATGCTGGTCATCTTGAGAATGACGGAGATGAAGGAGAGGATAAAATTTCTAAAAAAGCTCGTCTAGAACAATTAGAACCAATGGAAGTAGTTCAACATTATACAATTAGCTATCATAAAGCAATGGATGATTTAAATTGTTTAGCTCCTTCTATTGAGCCAAGAGCAACTGGTCATATAATTGAACAAATAGAAATGATCAAAAAAATAATTTCTAATGGCTTTGCTTATGAAGTAAATGGTTCTGTATATCTTGATGTGAACAAATATGATAAAAGCTATAAATATGGATCCCTCTCTGGAAGAAAACTTGAAGATGCTCTAGAGGGAACACGAGATTTAGATGGGCAGAGTGAAAAAAGAAGTCCTGTCGATTTTGCTATTTGGAAAAATGCTCATAAAGAACATATTATGAAATGGCCTTCCCCTTGGGGTTTAGGCTTTCCTGGATGGCATCTGGAGTGCTCTGCGATGAGTGAGAAATATCTTGGTAAAACTTTTGATATTCATGGAGGGGGTAATGACTTAACTTTCCCTCATCATGAAGCGGAAATAACTCAAAGTAATGCAGCTAATAATTGTGAGCCTGTGAAATATTGGATGCACAATAATATGATTACAATTGATGGAAAAAAAATGGGTAAATCTCTAGGTAACTTTATTACTTTGGGAGATTTTTTCTTAGGAAGTCATGAGAAATTAGCTCAGGCATATAATCCTATGACAATACGCTTTTTTATTCTGCAAGCACATTACAGGGGGACACTAGACTTTAGTAATACCGCTCTAATAGCAGCAAATAAAGGCTTAAATAAACTGATGAATTCTTATGAAACACTTGATAAGATTTCTGCCTCCAAAAAAAATTCCTATAATATTAAGGAATTAGAGGGAAAATGCTATTCAGCGATGAATGATGATTTTAATACACCTATATTAATATCTCACCTATTTGAAGGAGTGAAAATTATTAATTCAGTAAATGACGAACTAACTGATATTGATAATGAAAACCTCATTCTTTTGAGAAAAGTTTTTAAATTTTTTATTTTTGATATTTTAGGCTTAAAGTCTAATAAGCAGTCAGAACTAAACACTACAGATGAGGTCATGAAATTAATTCTCAAACTAAGAAATAAAGCTAAGAATACAAAAGATTTTGAGACAGCTGATTTAATACGTAATGAACTTAAAAAATCAGGCATTCAAATCAAAGATGGTCGAGAAGGAAGTAGCTGGGAATTAATATCCTAATAAATCATATAGATAATGAAATATATTCCTTTTCTATTTTTATTATTTTTCATCTCATGCGTAGATCATAATAAAAAAAAGCCGGTAAATTCTAGTAAATTAGAGATTAAAACTCCGGATTTCAACGCTGATAGCGCATATAAATTCATAGAAAAGCAGGTGTCATTTGGCCCAAGAGTAATAAGTACAAAGGCATCAGAAAAATGTGCCATATACTTAAAAAAAAAGCTAGAATTATTTGGAGCTAGTGTTGATATCCAAACAGCAGAAATTACTACATATGATAATAAAAAACATATGCTACAAAATATTATCGCTAGCTATAATCCAGAACTAAATAATAGAGTTGCACTTTTTGCGCATTGGGACTCTCGTCACGTGGCAGATCATGATTCAATAAATAAAGAATCCCCAATACTTGGTGCTAATGATGGTGGAAGTGGTGTTGGAGTTCTTTTGGAAATAGCTCGAGCCATGAAAGCAAAAAGAACAAAAATTGGAGTAGATATTATATTATTTGACGCAGAAGATTATGGTCAACCTGAAAATTCAAAATATCCAATTATGCAAAATTCTTGGTGTTTGGGCTCACAATATTGGTCTAAAAATCTTCATAAAAAAGGATACTATGCAAAATACGGTATTCTTTTAGATATGGTTGGTTCAGAAGGGGCAACATTTAGGTACGAGGGGATTTCTAACTATTATGCTTCAAACATTATAGATAAAGTTTGGGGTAAAGCCCACTCCTTAGGTTTTACAGACTACTTTAAATACCAAAAAAGCCCAGAAATAATGGATGATCATTATTATGTAAATACTATTACAGGAATCCCTACAATTGATATTATCGAGTATGACCCTTTTACAGAAAATAATTTCAATAAACACTGGCACACACATCAAGATGATATGAGGAATATTAATAAGAATACATTAAAAGCTGTTGGGCAAACTATTATGAGCGTAATTTATTCTGAGAAATAATATTTAATTCTCATCACAGCCCTGAATATATTTAATCTCAAAGTCTTCAACATATAAGGTGTCTTGTTTTAACACACCATAAAAAACTGTTTCCATTGGGAAATATTCCATCTCGGTTACTGACAAATAAAGCTCAACTAACTCTTTTTCATCTTCTTTATGAAAATTTAAAATATATTCATCAAGACTTAACTCGTCCTTAAAAATATGCAACCTTTCACCATAAATCCACCATCCACTATACTTATTGATCGGTTTTTTATTTCTATTAATAATATTTACACAAGATGTAAACAGGATGGATAATATGAGGAAATAAGTAAATGTCTTATTCAAAATCTAATTTTTCTATTTATAAAAATTCATCTGGTCAATATACTTCCACGCTTTATCTGGGACAAGAAAAGAAATATCCTTGCCTAATTTTATTGATTCTCTTATAAAACTAGCAGAAACATCTATAACTGGTGCTTTTTGCAAATACTTCACTTGTTTATAAGACGAGTTAAAAACTACATTTGGTCTAGGGTATACCATTATACTATAATTATTAAGTATTTCATGGAAATTCTTCCATTTATGTAATGAGTTAATATTATCTGATCCCATTATAATAGAAAAATGATGTTTTTTAAACTTTTCACTTAAATAAGTTAATGTGTCTATTGTAAAAGATGGTTGTGGTAGAGAAAATTCAACATCTGAAACTTTTAAGCAATCTATATCATCAATTTCAGCACGAATAATTTGGAGTCTATGATATTGATCTAACAATGATTTTTTTTTCTTCAAAGGGTTATGAGGCGATACTATAAACCATACCTGATCTAAATCAGTAAATTTCGCAATGTATGAGGCTATTGCTTTGTGACCAATATGAAATGGATTAAAAGAACCAAAGAATAAACCTATCTGCATAAACTAAATTATAAAATCTTTAACTAGTCTAAGCGTCTGATTACACGCCTCATTTAAGTCATCATTAACAACTATAACATCAAAATCACCCTTCAATAGCATTTCATATTCAGCTTTTTTCAGTCTTTTTGAAATACTTTCAGTTGTGTCTGTACCTCTATTAATTAATCTAGCCTCTAACTCTTTCAAAGATGGAGGAGCTATGAAAATTGATAAACAATTAGCTTTGAATTTATTTTTAATATTCACCCCTCCTTTAACATCGACATCAAATATTACTTGCATATTATCACTCCAGATCCTCTCTAATTCAGAGTTTAAAGTCCCATAAAATTGATCAGGATACACCTCTTCCCATTCCAAAAAATTATTTTTTTCAATCCGCTCTTTAAAATAATCAGTACTTAAAAAATAATAATCTAATCCGTCAACTTCTTTTCCTCTTTTTTCTCTACTTGTAGCAGAAATTGAAAAGCTTAATGTGCTAATTTCATTTAAAAGAAATTTAACAATAGAGGTTTTTCCTGCTCCAGAGGGTGCTGATATAATTATAGATTTCCTATTCACTATAAAATATTTAGTAACTGTTCCTTAATTTTTTCTAATTCATCTTTCATTTGCACAACTATTTTCTGCATATCCGCATTAGATGATTTAGAACCAATAGTGTTAACTTCCCTACCGATTTCCTGCGATATAAATCCTAGCTTCTTACCATTTGGAAAATCATTCTCTATAGTTTCTTTAAAATACTCAAGATGTGTTTTTAAACGGACTTGCTCTTCCGTTATATCTTGTTTTTCTAAATAATAGATTAATTCTTGTTCAAATCTATTCTCATCTATATTTTTTATTTCAAGTTCTGAAATTTTATCAGATAAACTAGTTTTTATCTTCTCAATTCTTTCACTTACAAATGGTGTTAATTTTATTAAAAGATCAGTGATTTTATTAATTCGAAATAAAATATCTGCTTTTAAATTTAATCCTTCTGCGCTTCTATATTCAATCAAGTTATTTAAGGCAATACTGATCCCTTTGTTTATTTCTTCCCATTCATTTTGATCTACTTTTTCTTCTCCCTTTATTATAGCATCAGGCATTTTTAATAATGTTGGCATCAGATCTGCTATCTCTTCTGCTTTAAAAGCAGGCAATTCTTGTCTAAGTTCTAATATTTGGTTGTTATAATTTTTCAATACTTCAATATTTAAACTATAATTTGATGATGATTCTGATTTTTCCCTCCAAATTGAGAGCTCTACCTTTCCTCTAAATAATTTTGCAGAAAGTTGTTTTCTAATCTCAAGTTCTTTATCTCTATATATAGAAGACATCTTAACACTTATATCTATTTGCTTAGAATTAAGTGCTCTTAATTCAATAGTAAAATTAGCATTTGCTAAATTTAGTTCGCACTTTCCATAGCCTGTCATTGATTGAGTCATAATATTATATTTTATGCAAAACTATGAAAGTTAATTTTTATTAACTTTTTTTAATAGGAATACTCACCAAAAATACTGCTATAAAAATAAAGCATGCAGAAATAATTTTATTTGCATCTAATGTGTCACTATTCAAAAAAATAGCAATTATTGATGCAAGTACAGGCTGCAGGTAGATGTATACACTAACTGTTGATGGGTTTAGTGCTTTGAGTGCAAATGCATTTAATAAATAAGCAATAAATGTAGTGCATATCAATACAAATAAAACTTTCATATATATTTCATAATTAAAAATAGAAAGATCTATCAATTGAATAGACTCATAACCAAATGGAATAACAAATATTAATCCAAATGTAAAAACATAAAACATTACTGTAATAGGGTGATATCTTTTCATTAAATCTTTTACTAAAACTAGATATAATGCATAGCTAGTAGCATTAATAAAAACGAAAGAATTTCCTATTAAAAAATCATTATCAAAGCTAAAACCTCCTGAACTTAAAATTAATTTTGAAGCTCCGATAAAACCAAATATTATTCCAAGAATTTTAAGCAATGATATTTTTTCTCTCAATATTATTGCAGAAATTATTATTACTATTATAGGATTAGTAGTCATTATTATCGCTGCATTAATAGGAGTTGTAAGGCTTAATCCTTCAAAAAAGAATAATTGATTTATTGCAACACCAAATAAACCACAAAGAGCAAGTCTTAATATATCTTTTTTAAAAACTTTTTCATTAATAAACAATTTATATGAAATAAAAAAAAGAATTACTCCTCCAATTACTCTCAGTAAAATAAATGCTGATGGAGAAATATATTCTGGCATAACATCCTTGGCAATTGAATAATTGAGTGCATATATTAAGTTAACAATAAATAATGCAATGTGCGCAAATATTATTCTTTTCAAATCAAATTATTTTAGTGTTTCTTGGATTTATTTTAGCAATGGTTTTAATACTTTTGTAAAAGTATTAAAACTAAAATTATAGATATGAAATTCGCTACAAAAACTATTCACGCAGGCCAACACCCTGACCCAACAACAGGTGCTGTAATGACGCCTATTTACCAAACATCAACATATGTTCAGGCAAGCCCAGGAGACCACAAGGGTTATGAATACTCTAGAACAGGTAATCCAACTCGAAACGCTTTAGAAAACAATATAGCAGCTCTAGAGAATGGAAAGTTTGGTCTTTGCTTTGGTAGCGGTTTAGCGGCCATTGATTGTATTATTAAACTTTTAAAACCAGGAGATGAAGTTATTTCTACCAATGATCTTTATGGCGGAAGCTATAGAATATTTACAACAGTTTTTGAGAAATTAGGAATTAAATTCCACTTTACAGGAATGAGTAATTTAAATAATATCGAGTCATTAGTTAATTCGAATACAAAAATGATTTGGGCAGAAACTCCAACTAACCCAATGCTTAACATTGCGGATATAAAAGGATTGTCATTAATCTCAAAAAAGAAAGATCTAATATTAGTAGTTGATAATACTTTTGCAACTCCATATCTTCAAAGACCATTAGATTTAGGTGCTGATATAGTTATGCATTCTTTAACTAAATATATGGGTGGGCATTCTGATGTTGTAATGGGAGGTGCAATATGTAAGGATGAAAAGTTAGCAGAAAAACTATATGCCTTACAAAATAGCTGCGGTGCTGTACCTGGTCCTCAAGACTCCTTTCTTGTGTTAAGGGGTATTAAAACATTACATTTAAGAATGCAAAGACATTGTGAAAATGGGAAGGTAGTTGCTAATTTCCTAAAAGAACATCCGAAAGTTGAAAATGTATACTGGCCCGGCTTTACAAGTCATGTAAATCACAATATAGCCAAAGAGCAAATGGATGACTTTGGAGGAATGATTTCGTTTGATTTAGTGGGGAATAAATTAGAAGATGCTATAAATTTAGTGTCAAATACACATTTTTTTACTCTAGCAGAAAGTCTTGGTGGTGTTGAGTCTTTAATAGGGCATCCTGCAAGTATGACACATGCAGCAATACCAAAAGCTGAAAGAGAAAAAACAGGAGTTGTGGATTCTTTGATAAGACTAAGTGTAGGAATTGAAGATATTGATGATTTAATAATGGATCTAAAAAAAGCTTTAGATAGCTTATAATGAGCAAGCTCGCAATTATTACCGGTACAAGTAAAGGAATAGGGTACGCCTTAGCAGATTTAATGTTAACTCAAGGATATAATGTTCTTGGAATTTCTAGAACAAATAAGATCGTTAATGAAAATTTTATTTTTTCATGCGTTGATTTAAGTAACTCTGAAGAGCTAATGAATTTACAACTACCTAATATTAGTAAATACAGTGATGTAATCTTAGTTAATAATGCTGGAGATATTGGTGAGATAATGCCATTAGGGAAAAAAAATAAAAATAAAATTGCTTTAGAATATGTGTTAAATTTAACCGCCCCTACAGTACTGTGCAGTAATTTTATTGATTTAACTCAAAAAAATTCATCAAAAAATACTATTGTTAACATAAGCTCTGGAGCAGGCTATAGACCTATTAGCAGTTGGTCAACTTATTGCGCAAGTAAATCCGCAATTAACATGCTTACTGATTGTATAAATGATGAAAGTTTAAATATCAAAGCTTTTGCAATTTCCCCAGGCATTGTAAATACGGAGATGCAAGAAAAAATAAGAAAAGCCAATGCTAATGATTTTCCCCTTAAAGAAAATTTTATAAACTACTTTAAAGACGGAGAGCTTGAAGACCCTAAAACAATTGCAAAGAAAATCTTATATGTAATTCAAAATCAAGATAAAATGGAGAATCTTAAGTTATCATTAAGAGATATTGAAATATAGAAAAAAACAGGTAAAATATCATAAAATCCGCTTAAAAAAAATCTAAACAACTGATTATCATTAATTTATAAGAACTCTCACTTTTTAACAATTTTATGTGTAAAAGGTTGGGTGTAATACATTAGATTACAATCAAAAAACGCCTTAAACAATTGACAAACAATTCTTTAACTAAATAACAACAACTTTAATATTTGAAAAATACAAAAGAAGTAACTTTAAAATAATTTAAGCTTTAAATTAGATAAACTTGTTTTATATTCTAAGTTTGCTCCAGTATTAATCAAAAATTATTAATTATTATGGATAATGTATTTAAATATTTCAACGGCTTTTTTAAAGGCTTAACAGGTTTAATCATGACTGTTTTAGGATTAGGTGTAGCAGTGGAAATTCTTTTCGGAGGAGGTTCAATGTTCGGACTAACAGTTATTGACAATGTAATGGCAGTAATCAACGGATTAGGCGGTGCAGGATTCGCAGGATTAGTTGGGTTATGTGTATTATTCTCACTATTAACAGCTAAGTAAGAATAACTACAATGTATTAATTAAAATAGCCCTACTTTAGAGTAGGGCTATTTTATTTTAAAATTTAATTATATTTATAGCATTAATAAAAAATTTATGAAAAAATTATATTCTTTTATAATAGAAACATTAAACAAGGCTATCACGCTAGCATTAACTTTTTTATGCCTAGGTGTTATTGTTCAGTTATTAGTGGATGATAAAATATTAAACTGGGATCCTGTTGGCAATATTCAAAATGCAGGAAGCTCTTTTATAGGTGTTATCGCCTTAATAGTACTATTCTTACTTTTCAATAAAAAATAATTTTTTTATTTAATGGGCTTCAAGCCAATTGTTTCCAGAACCCATATCAACAACTAATGGCACTGATAGCGAACTTGCATTCATCATACTAGTATTTATAATTTCTGTTAACTCTTGCTCTTCCCCAGTAATCATATCAAATATAAGTTCATCATGAACTTGTAACAACATTGACGACTTCAACCCTTTAATTGATATCTTATTATCAATATCAATCATTGCCTTTTTTATGATATCAGCAGCTGACCCTTGTATAGGTGCATTTATAGCATTTCTTTCAGCTGCATTTCTCATAATAGCGTTTCTTGAGTTAATATCTTTAAGATACCTTCTTCTACCAAGTATTGTTTCAACAAATTCATTCTCTCTAGCAATAAGTACTGATTCTTCCATATATTTCTTTACTCCAGGAAATTCTTCAAAATATTGGTCAATTATATCTTTGGCTTCACTTCTGCTCATACCGGTATTTTGAGATAGTCCAAAAGCTGATATACCATAAATAATACCAAAATTAACAGACTTGGCTTTTGAACGCATTTCCCTACTAACATTAGTAATGTCAACTTTAAAAACCTTTGCTGCGGTAGCTGCATGAATATCTACACCATTATTAAATGCCTCAAGCATACTCTTATCATTACTTAATGAAGCCATTATTCTTAATTCTATTTGAGAATAATCAGCAGCTAAAAGCAAACAGCCTGACTTTGGGATAAATGCCTCTCTTACCTTCATCCCCCTCTTTGTTCGGATTGGAATATTTTGAATATTAGGGTTTTTTGAACTAAGCCTACCAGTAGCTGCCACAGATTGATTAAAAGTTGTGTGAATTCTTCCACTGCTCTCATCAACAAGAAGAGGAAGTGCGTTTACATATGTGCTTAAAAGTTTTTTAATTTCTCGAAACTCTAAAATATAACTTATAATAGGGCTGCTTTCTTTGATGTTTTGTAATGTTTCCTCAGATGTTGAGTATTGTCCAGACTTAGTTTTTTTGGGCTTTTTAACTAAGTTCATTTTTTCAAAAAGAATTTCGCCTAATTGTTTTGGGGAAGATATATTGAATTCTAATCCTGCTAAGATGTATATCTCTCTAGTTGCGCTCTGTAACTTTTCTTCTAACTCAATTGAATACTCTTTAAGCATTTTTACATCAAGCCCAACTCCAGAACTTTCCATTTTTGCTAAAACCTTTATCAGCGGCATTTCTATGTTTGCAAAGAGTTCCTTTGATTTAATTTCTTCAAGTTCTTTTGAAAAAAGAATTTGTAATTTATCTAAAACAAACACCCTTTGTGAAGAAACCTCAGAAATTCTCTCATTACTTAAATGTGAAAAATAAGTTTTATTTGGAGATCTACTTAATAATTCTTTATCATTATCAATGTTAATATTTAAATAGCTACTAGCCATAACATCTAAATTATGCCTCATGTCAGGATGCAATATATAATGAGCTATTACAACATCAAATATTTGTCCTTTTAATAAAATATCAGATTTATTAAAAATTTTAATTTGTGATTTCAAATCATACCCAATCTTTAAGAACAATTCATTTTCAAATAATAACTTTATTATTTGAAAATACTTAACCTTATCCTTATCATTTAGACGTACAAATACACAGTCTTGGTTTCCAAATAATAATCCCAGACCAATAATTTCTTGATTTTCAATTAAAAGATTGAAGGTAAAACTAGCTTGTGTAGAGTTTTTCAAAATATATTCTTCTAAATCGCTTGGAGATGAAATATCCTTAAAATTAATTTTTTCTTTAATTATTTTTTTTGCTTGAATATTAGCAGGAACCTCAGAAAATAAATCAATTTGGTTATCAGGTAAGGGATCATTCTCTTCAGGTTTTATAGTTTTTATAACATCCTGATTATTTAGTAAGTCATTAAATCTACTGATAAAATTTCTAAACTCAAGCTCCTCAAATAATACTGACAGCTCATCAAAATTATTAACATCAAATTTCATTTTTTCAAAATCAAACTCTACAGGAACGTTAGTTATTATAGTTACAAGTTTTTTAGAAAGCATCCCTATTTCCTTAGAGCCTTCAACTTTTTCTTTCAATTTCCCCTTCAGTTTATCGGTATTTGCAAAAAGACCTTCTACAGAATCGTATTCTTGAATAAATTTCTGAGCAGTTTTCTTACCTACTCCAGATATTCCGGGAATATTATCAGCACTATCACCCATCATGGCTAGAAAGTCAATTACTTGTTCTACTCGATTAATTTTAAACTTATCTAAAACCTCCTTAATACCCCATGTCTCAGTAGGTTGCCATTTATTCCCTGGTCTATACATAAAAATATTTTCAGATACCAACTGAGCGAAATCTTTATCTGAAGTCATCATATAAACAGTAAAATCTTCTTTTTCAGCTTTTTTAGCTATCGTTCCAACAACATCATCTGCCTCAAATCCATCCTTATATATTTTTGGAATACTCAATGCCTCTAGCAACTTATCTATGTATGGTAATGCTGCTGAAATCCCTTCAGGCATAGCGTCTCGATGTGCTTTATAAGCGGGGAATTCTATATGTCTTTCAGTAGGTTTTTTTGTATCAAATACCACTGCAATATGCGAGGGTTTTTCTTTTCTGAGTATTTCTAATAATGAATTAGTAAAACCAAAAACAGCTGATGTATCTAGGCCTTTAGAATTAATTCTTGGGTTTTTAGCAAAAGCAAAATAAGCCCTGTAAATTAGGGCAAATGCATCTAGAAGAAAGAGTTTCTTTTTATCTTTAACCATTAAGTAAAAATACAATATTATGCATGATTTTACTTTCAAAAGTTTAATTTTATTGCATTATATATTTAAAAAAATGAATTTTAAAAAGCTAATATTTTACGTAAAAATTCCGTTATTATTTGTAATTATCATGTGGGTAATTAAACTTATTGAAATTAAATTTAATCTATCATTTATTGATTTAGGTGTTTTACCCAGAAGACTATCTGGATTAAAAGGAATTCTCTTTTCTCCTATTATACATAAGGATATAAACCATTTAATTAATAACTCATCTCCAGTATTAATACTTGGCTCTCTATTATTTTTCTTTTACTATAAAATTAGATATAAACTTTTAGGTTGGCTATATATTACATCCGGACTCTTTCTTTGGTCAATAGGAAGAGATAGTTTTCATATTGGAGCTAGCGGTCTGATATATGCACTTGCAGGCTTTATTTTTTTTAGTGGACTCATTCGTAATAATAAACGTTTATCCGCACTCTCTTTAGTTGTTATTTTTATTTATGGAAGTATGTTTTGGGGAGTTTTCCCAACATACGAACATGTCTCTTGGGAAGGGCATCTTTCCGGTCTTGTAGCTGGACTTATTTTAGCTATTTATTTTAAAAACGAAGGGCCTAAAAAAGATATTTATCAATGGGAAATAGATGAGGAGAATGAAGAAAATGAGAGGAATGAGGGGAATGAGGGAAATAATAAGAATGAGAATGAGATTCAAATTAATTATAATTACATAGAAAAATAACTATTTCTTAATTACACCCCAGTTATTTTTATACCAAACTCTTTCATGAAAGTAATATATTGGCATTTTTGCAAAAAACTCAATACTACCTACAGCTAAGCCTGCCGTTTTATCTCCTGTAATTAACCATGTAATAATAATTGTTGTAATTGTAGCTGTTACTCTCCAAGTGAGGGTTTTAGCAAGATGCCTTTTCCTGTTAATATTAACTTTACTCATGTTTTAAATATTTATATATTAATTATACAAAAATAACTAAAATACATTTTCATAAAAAATGTATTTTCGCCATTGATGAAAAACATTAGAAATTTTTGCATTATTGCCCATATTGATCATGGCAAAAGCACACTTGCTGACAGGTTACTGGAATACACTGGTGCTGTTAGTGAAAGAGACTCCAAAGATCAGTTATTAGATGATATGGATCTTGAGAAAGAAAGAGGCATTACAATTAAGAGTCATGCAATTCAAATGACTCATGAATTTAATGATGAGGAGTACACGCTTAATCTAATAGACACTCCTGGACATGTAGACTTTTCTTACGAAGTCTCTCGATCTATTGCGGCCTGTGAAGGAGCTTTATTAATTGTAGATGCTGCTCAAGGAATTCAAGCCCAAACTATATCCAATTTATATCTTGCACTAGAAAACGACCTTGAAATTATTCCAGTGCTGAATAAAATCGACTTACCAAGTGCTGAGCCTGAGTTGGTAAAGGATCAGATTGTAGACCTAATTGGTTGTAAGCATGAAGATATAATACCCGCAAGTGCAAAAACTGGTGTAGGGATTGGTGAAATAATTAAAGATATTATTCTAAAAATACCAGCACCTAAAGGAGACCCTAATCTTCCTTTACAAGCTATGATTTTTGACTCTGTTTACAATACATTTAGAGGGATAGAAGCTTATTTTAAAATTATAAATGGTACAATTAAAAAAGGTCAAAAAGTTAAATTCATGGCTACTGAAAAAGAATATCTTGCTGATGAAATTGGAGCTTTAAGACTTAAACAATTCCCTAAAGAAATTATGAGTTGCGGTGAGGTTGGTTATATTATTTCTGGAATCAAAGAAGCTAAAGAAGTAAAGGTAGGTGATACGATTACAACAGTAAGCGATCCATCATATGAAGCGATTAAAGGTTTTGAAGAAGTAAAACCAATGGTCTTTGCTGGGATTTATCCAGTAGACACTGAAGATTTTGAGGAATTAAGGAATTCTATGGAAAAACTTCAACTTAACGACGCGTCTCTTACATATGAGGCTGAATCTTCAGTTGCACTTGGTTTTGGTTTTAGATGTGGTTTTTTAGGAATGCTTCACATGGAGATTATTCAAGAAAGACTTGAAAGAGAATTTGAAATGACCGTAATCACTACAGTTCCTAACGTTTCATATTACGCATATAAAAGCAACAAAGAAAAAATAATTATACATAACCCTTCTGACTATCCAGATCCAAGCACACTTGATTATGTAGAGGAACCTTTTATAAGGGCACAAATTATTACTAAATCTGATTTTATTGGACAAGTAATGACACTCTGTATATCTAAAAGAGGAGAATTAAAAAATCAAGTATATTTAACTACAGATAGAGTAGAACTAACATTTGAAATGCCTCTTGGGGAAATAGTTTTTGATTTTTATGATAAATTAAAATCTGTTTCAAAGGGCTACGCATCATTTGACTATTACCCAATAGAATATAGAATATCAAGCTTGGCTAAGCTTGATATTCTACTAAATGGAGATCCTGTGGACGCGCTATCAGCACTAGTTCATAAAACTAATTCATATAGTTTAGGTAAAAAATTATGTTCTAAACTCAAAGAACTAATCCCTAGACAGCAGTTTGATATTGCAATACAGTCAGCAATAGGTTCAAAAATTATTTCAAGAGAAACAGTAAAGGCTCTTAGAAAAGATGTTACAGCTAAATGTTATGGAGGAGATATAAGCCGAAAAAGAAAACTTCTTGAAAAACAGAAGAAAGGGAAGAAAAGAATGAGACAAGTTGGTAATGTCGAAATCCCTCAACAAGCGTTTCTTTCAGTATTGCAATTAGATGATTAAAATATTATTTTTGAATAAATAATTTAAAATGGGTAGAGCATTCGAGTTTAGAAAAGCAAGAAAAATGAAAAGGTGGTCCAAAATGGCTAAAACCTTTACTCGTATTGGAAAAGATATCGTTATGGCCGTAAAAGAAGGAGGAGCAAGCCCTGAAACAAACTCCAGGCTAAGACAGGTAATGCAGAATGCTAAGTCGGCCAATATGCCTAAAGACAATGTTTTAAGAGCAATTAAAAAAGCTAGCAGTAAAGATACCGCTAGCTATGAAGAGGTTTCTCTAGAGGGTTACGCAGTACATGGAATTGCTGTTTTTTTAGATTGTGCTACTAACAATAACAATAGAACGGTAGCTGATGTAAGATCTTATTTCAGTAAGTGTGATGGTTCTTTAGGAATTAATGGTTCTCTTCAGTTTATATTTGATAGAAAAGGGGTTTTTACAATAAATAATAAAAATCTATCTATAGATGTGGAAGAACTCGAGATGGAGCTAATTGATGCTGGACTTGAAGAGATGCAATCAGACGAAGAGGGTGTAATCATCTATTGTGACTTTCCGGACTTTAGCAATATGCAAAAAAAGATTGAAGCGTTAAATATTGAGATTAGTAGTTCTGAATTACAAAGAATACCCAATAATACTAAAGAATTATCAGCAGAACAGTCTAAGAATGTTTTAAAATTACTTGACTTACTAGAAGAAAATGATGATGTTCAGCAGGTGTTTCACAATATGGAACTAACAGAAGAGATTATTGAGGTAATGGAATCTTAAAAAATAAAAGAAAGAAAGAAAAAATAAATGAATGAATGTATTAATATTAGGAAGTGGAGGTCGTGAACATGCCTTAGGGCTTAAGGTTTCTGAAAGTAGTCTTTGTAAAAAACTAATATTTGCTCCGGGAAATGCTGGCACAATAAATATTGGAAGAAATATTGATTTATCTGTCAACGATTTTGAAGGAATCAAAGCTCTTGCTCTAGAGGAAGGCATTAACATGATAATTGTTGGCCCAGAAGATCCTCTAGTAAATGGGATCTATGATTATTTTCAAAATGATCTTCTTTTAAATGAAATCACTATAATTGGTCCTTCGAAATTAGGGGCTCAACTAGAGGGGAGTAAGGATTTTGCGAAAGAATTCATGAATAGACATAACATCCCTACAGCCAAACATCAAACATTTACTAAAGAGAATATTGAGGATGGGTATATGTTTTTAGAACAACTTAATAGTCCGTATGTGTTAAAGGCTGACGGTTTAGCCGGCGGTAAAGGGGTTTTAATCTTAGATAGTCTAGGGGAAGCAAAAGATGAGCTTAAAAAAATGCTTATAGATTCTAAATTTGGCTCTGCAAGTTCAAAGGTAGTCATTGAGGAATTCTTAAAAGGAATCGAATTATCAGTTTTTGTAATTACCGATGGGAACTCTTATAAAATATTACCTTCCGCCAAGGACTATAAAAGAATCGGTGAAGGTGATATTGGATTAAATACAGGAGGAATGGGCGCAGTATCACCTCCTCCTTTTATAGATCGATTTTTTATTGAAAAGGTAGAGCAAGAAATAATAAAACCAACGATTAATGGATTAAAAGAAGACAATATTCATTACCAAGGATTTCTTTTTATCGGATTAATAAAAGTTGGCTCCGAACCAAAGGTTATTGAATACAATGTTAGAATGGGAGATCCCGAAACCGAAGTAGTAGTACCAAGAATAAAGTCGGATCTATTAAACCTTCTTAAGGGAGTGAAAGATGGAACCTTCAGCGAAAAAGATTTAAATATATCAGAAGAATGCGCAGCAACAATAATGCTTGTGTCTAAAGGATATCCCGAAAAATATGAAAAAGGATTTATAATTAATGGCCTTGAAGAAAGTTGTGATAGTATTTTCTTCCAAGCTGGAACAAAAACTAAAGAGGGTAATACAGTTACAAATGGCGGAAGAGTAATAGCAGTGACATCTTTTGGTCATGATGTGGAATCAGCAATAAAAAGATCCTATAAAAACCTTGAGTTGTTAGATTTTAAAGGAAAGCACTTTAGAAAAGATATTGGATTTGATCTATAAAGAAGACTTATGTTCTTCTCCTTTTTTTCTGTGCCCAAACATTAATGTTACCCAGGTTACCAAGAAAAGAAAAATTACTAAAATATAAAGGTAGTTTATCTTGTTGCCTATTAGCGGAATAAACTCGAAAGTAAAAGTAAAAAAATCACCAATAGCTTTCCAAAATGATGTCATCATAATAATTTAATTTTGATTTTTCAAATTTATATATTTTTGTTTACAATATGATTATAAAAGAATTAATAAACCCAAAGCCTAAAGCAATTGTTATTTTTATTGTTTTCTCATTATTATTTTTTCTTACCCCACTATTAAGAAATGGCTTTTTAGACACTTTCAGCATAGAACATATAAGCCCAATTATATTATTCATTGTTTCATTATTAATAGTTCCTGCTCATGCAATAGGATTAAATAACTTGATATATGAAAATAATATAATAAAAAAAGAAAATATTATTATTAGCTTTATTTTTGTGCTACTTAATTCCTTTTATTTAACATCGATAAATAATTTAATTTGTAGTTTTTTTTTATTATTCGTTATTAATTTTTTGTTCACTACATACCAAAAAGAAAACCCTTTTTATGAGGTTTTTAATGCATGTCTAATTTTAGGTATATTAACATATGTCAATCCTTTAATGATTTTTTATTTAGGGCTAATTATTTATACCGCAATAATTTTCAACTATATATCTTGGCGAATATTATTTGTTGGATTTTTAGCTTATATCATTCCATTTATTTTACATTTTTTATTCTGTATAATTTCTGATAATGTTTTTACTTTTCCGGAAATAGAATCTACGATAAATCTAATAACTATTAAAAGTATTGAAAAGTTTCATACTCATGAAATACTATTTTTAGCTTCATTAGGAGTCACTTCATTATTGTCCTTATATGAATTTATAGCATGGGTATATAAAAAAAGTATCAGATCTAGAAAATCTTTTTTTGTTCTCACATTTTATATGCTAATCTCAGGCTTAATTTATATATACATAGATAAACAAAGTTGGTATTTGATGCTCACACCCTCTTGTATATTTATTTCAAATTATTTCACATATACTAAGCACAAATTAATAGCAAATATTACCTTCACAGTATTATTAATTAGTTCATGTTGTTATAGGTATCTGATTATAATTTAATATGTAAATTTGCTAAAAAATTAATTATGAAGTTTGGCGTTGTTGTTTTTCCTGGTTCTAATTGCGACAAAGACATGATCTATGTCTTAGAAAAAATTTTAAAACAAGATGTTATTGAATTGTGGCATAAGGACCGTGAACTTAAGAATTGTGATTTTATTATTTTACCAGGAGGGTTTTCTTTTGGGGATTATTTAAGGTCTGGAGCAATTGCAAAATTCTCTCCGATTATGCAGGAAATTATAAAATTTGCAAATTCAGGAGGTTATGTTTTAGGAATCTGCAATGGTTTTCAAATTTTAACAGAAAGCGGTTTACTTCCGGGAGCTTTATTGCATAACGATAGCCATAAGTTTATTTGCAAAAACACTTATCTAAAAACAATTTCAAAAGAAAGCTTACTTACAAGCTTATATGATGATAAAGCTTTAAAAATACCAATAGCTCACGGTGAGGGAAAGTTCTATGCTGATAAAGAAACTATGAAATCGCTGATTGATAATGATCAGGTTTTATTTCAATACTGTGATGAAAATGGAGAAATTGATAATAATTCTAACCCTAATGGATCACTTGAAAACATTGCCGGAATATGTAATTTAAATCGCAATGTGTTTGGAATGATGCCACACCCGGAAAGAGCATCAGATATTGAGCTAAATAATATTGATGGGTTAAAACTTTTTAAAAGTATTATCACTAACATCCAAAAATCCTAGAAAAGAAATAATTAAAATAGACTATGAAAAGAATAATTTATTTTCTATTTTTATTTGTTTATGGATGTGCCAATATGATTGCTCCTTCTGGAGGGCTAAAAGATGAATCTCCACCAAATTTAACTAAGGTATCTCCATCTAACTATCAAAAAAACTCGCAACTAAAATCCATCGCATTTATATTTGATGAAAATATTGCGGAAAATAATTTAAAGCAAAAAATATTTAGCAGTCCTCCGTTAGAAAAAATTACACATAAAATAAATGGAAATAAGCTTGAACTATTTTTAGAATACGATAAATTTAAAGAAGCCACATATCATCTTAATTTTAATTCTGGAATAAAGGATATCAATGAAGGGAATATTACAAGTGAGCTGGACTATGTTTTCTCAACATATAATACAATTGATACATTAAGTTTTAGCGGGAGAGTTGTGGATGCATTTAGCGGTTTAAATACAGAAAATGTTTGGCTTCTTTTATATGAAACAACAATTAACGACACATTAGTCTTTGATAAAAAACCATTTTATATAAGTAAGTCTGATAGTATTGGTGATTTCAGTTTTAATAACTTAAAAAATCTTGACTATAATTTGTTTGCCTTAAATGGTAATGACCTTCAATATTCTGCTGGTGAAAAAATTGGTTTTAAGAAAAAACCTATTTCATCATTAAAAAATAATTCAACAATCTATTTATTTGATCCTTATTTTAATTTTGACTCAATTAAAATTGAAAATAACTTAAAGATAGACTCTGTGTCTAAGACGGGAAATCTTTTAATTAATCTTAAAAAAGCAGAGCCTGTAATAATATTACTTTATAAGAATGATGAAGTCATGTACTTAAGAAGTTTTAATGACTCAATCTGCCGAATAAACAATATTAGTACAGGTGAGTATTCTGTTAAAATAATTATTGACACAAATAATAATCAAAAATGGGATAATGGAAATTTTAAGAAAAAAGAAAATCCAGAAAAATCATATATCTATAATGAAAAAATAAATATTCGAGAAAATTGGGATTTAAATATTGATTGTGAAATTAATGGAGACTAAAACTATCTCTATCTTTTAAAAAACTCATTTGTCTTCTACGTAAACTAAGTTTTTCCTTTGAGAGAACAATTGTTTTAACAGTATTTTTTTGATCCCCAAGAGTTAAAATTTTTTGCCCAAATGAATTATAAACATTGGATTCTCCTGGAAAATTAATTCCTGAATTATCAACTCCAATTCTATTAACTCCGACAGATATACATTGATTTTCAATTGCTCGCGCTTTCAATAATATGTTCCAAGCGTCAATTCGTTTTTCAGGCCAGCTTGATAAAAAAACTAAAACATCATATTCATCATTATTTCTACAAAAAACCGGAAAACGTAAGTCATAACAGATTAAAGGACAAATCCTCCATCCGGATTGCTCAATGATAATTTTTTTATTGCCTTTATGAATTGTTTTTTCCTCTTTAGCTAAAGAAAAAAGATGACTTTTATCGTATGATAACAATGACCCATTCTCAAATACCCAAATTAATCTATTATATACTTTACCCTTATCATTAACCATTAAGGTTCCTGAAATAGAACATTTTTTTTTCTTAGCAATTGATTTCATCCATGAAATTGTTGGCCCATTCATATCTTCAGATAAATCAATATTAGATGGAGAAAATGAAGTGTTAAACATTTCTGGAAGTAAAATAATATCAGTCTTGTCTATTTTTGATATTAAATCATCAAATAAACTAATATTCTTTTTTTTATTTAACCAAAAAAGATCTGCTTGTATGAGAGATATTTGCAAAAATTCTTTCACTTTTAAAAATTTTAATGAAAATTGACAACTTATTTTTTTTCAGAGCTTATAGTTGCAGCAATATACTCTCTATTCATTCTGGCAATATATTCTAATGATATTCCTTTTGGACATTCTACCTCACAAGCACCGGTATTAGTACAGTTTCCAAACCCCTCTTTATCCATTTGATTGACCATATTAATAACTCGGTCTTTAGCCTCAACCTCACCTTGAGGCAGGTATGAGTATTGAGAAACTTTTGCTGCTACAAATAACATTGCTGATGAATTCTTACATGTAGCAACGCAGGCAGCGCAACCGATACAGGCGGCGGCATCAAATGCTTTATCAGCATTAATTTTTGGAATAGGAACAGCGTTTGCATCTTGAGTATTTCCAGATGTATTAACCGAAATAAAACCACCAGCTTGTTGTATTCTATCAAATGCGCTTCTATCAACAACTAAATCTTTAATTACCGGCATAGAGCCTGATCTCCAAGGTTCAATATAAATCGTCTCTCCATCCTTAAAAGATCTCATGTGCAATTGACATGTAGTTGTTCCTCTTGCTGGTCCGTGAGCTTGTCCGTTAATAAACATTGAACACATACCACATATACCCTCTCTACAATCATGATCAAATGCTACAGGTTCTTTCCCATCATTTATTAAATTATCATTTAAGACATCCATCATTTCTAAAAAAGAAGAATCTGCTGAAACATTAGAGATAGGGTAAGTTTCAATCTTACCTTTTGCCTTACTGTCTTTTTGTCTCCAAACTTTTAATGTTAAATCCATAAATGCTATTTATATGATCTTTGTTTAAGTTCTATATCATTAAATTCTAAGTGTTCCTTGTGAAGAATAGCGTCAGAAGGTTCTCCTACAAACTCCCAGGCAGAAGTAAATGCAAAGTCTTTATCATTTCTTAAAGCCTCCCCTTCTTCAGTTTGTGATTCTTCTCTAAAATGACCTCCAGCTGATTCTGTTCTCTCTAATGCATCTTTAGCAAAAAGCTCTCCTAGTTCTAAAAAATCAGCTACTCTTCCTGCTTTGTCAAGTTCTGTATTCATTTCATTTTGAGTACCAGGGATTCTTACATTAGTCCAAAACTCATCACGAATATTCTTGATTTCACTTATAGCATGCTCTAATCCTTCTTTATTTCTCGCCATTCCTGCAAATTCCCACATTATCTTGCCTAACTTCTTATGAAAATAATCAACAGATTTTTTCCCATTGATATTCATTAATTTATCTATAGTACTTTTTACTTTTTCTTCAGCAACATCAAACTCTTTTGTCTTTGTTGAGATTGGCCCTGTTCTAATATCATTAGCTAAAAAGTCTCCTATTGTATATGGTAAAACAAAATACCCATCAGCCAACCCTTGCATAAGAGCGGAGGCCCCAAGTCTATTTGCTCCATGGTCTGAAAAATTAGCTTCTCCAATACAATAACAGCCAGGAATAGTGGTCATTAAATTATAGTCTACCCAAACACCCCCCATAGTGTAATGAACAGCTGGATAAATCATCATTGGAGTTTTATACGGATTTTCAGCAACAATTTTCTCATACATCTCAAACAGGTTTCCATATTTTTGCTCTACAACCTTCTCTCCTAATTCGATAATCTTATCTAATGTAGGGCTTGTAACTCCCGTTATTAGCGCTTTTTCTTTTCCATATCTTTCAATAGCTGCAGAGAAGTCAAGATACACTGCCTCGCCAGTTGAATTTACCCCGTATCCTTGGTCACATCTTTCTTTTGCGGCTCTAGATGCAACATCCCTAGGAACTAAATTTCCAAATGCAGGATACCTTCTTTCTAAATAATAATCTCTATCCTCTTCTTTTAAATCTGTAGGCTTTAGCTTCTTATTTCTTATTAAATCTGCGTCTTCTAAATTTTTTGGCACCCAAATTCTACCATCATTTCTTAAAGACTCTGACATTAGTGTTAACTTAGATTGATGATCTCCAGATCTGGGAATACATGTGGGATGTATTTGTGTATAACATGGATTAGCAAAAAAAGCTCCGTTCCTATGAATCTTCCAAGTTGCAGATGTATTTGACCCCATTGCATTAGTTGATAAAAAGAAAACATTTCCATAACCACCGCTGGCAATTACAACTGCATGAGCAGAATGTCTCTCTATTTCACCAGTTATTAGATTTCTAGCTATTATCCCTCTGGCTTTACCATCAACTTTTACCAAGTCAACCATTTCATGTCTATTAAACATTTGAATCTTACCTTTACCTATTTGACGATTCATGGCTGAATAAGCCCCTAAAAGTAGTTGCTGACCTGTTTGTCCACGAGCGTAAAATGTTCTTGAAACTAGTACACCTCCAAAAGACCTATTATCTAATAAACCTCCATAATCTCGGGCAAAAGGGACACCTTGAGCGACACATTGATCAATAATATTTACAGAAACTTCTGCAAGCCTATAAACATTAGCCTCGCGAGCTCTATAATCACCTCCTTTAACAGTATCATAAAACAATCTGTATATAGAATCTCCGTCATTTTGATAGTTCTTGGCAGCATTTATTCCTCCTTGCGCCGCAATAGAATGAGCTCTTCTAGGAGAGTCTTGGTAACAAAATGCTTTTACATTATAACCCATTTCAGCTAGCGAAGCAGATGCAGAACCTCCAGCTAGACCAGTTCCAACAACAATAACATCTATATTTCTTTTATTAGCAGGGCCAACAACATTAATCTCATTTTTATGATTTGTCCATTTATCCTTTATAGGCCCTTCAGGTATTTTTGCATCTAAAATCATTTATTTAAAAGGGTATTGATTAATAAAATGAAATATAGCAATTGTAGAAAAACCGAGAGACACAAAAATGCTATACGCGGTTCCAACTAGCTGTATTGTAGGGTTATATTTTTTATGATTTGCACCAACAGATTGAAAAGCTGATTTAAATCCATGATTTAAATGCAGACCTAATACAATAAATGAAATTACATAAACAGCAGTATATATTGGATTAGAAAAAAGGTTAACAACAAGATCATAATCAGTTGTCCCTTCAGGTAAGCCAACAAACTTTATTTGATAAAAATAATCTCTTAAGTGCAAACATAAAAACACTAAAACAAGACCTCCAGAAATAATCATAGACCTAGAAGAAACATCTGCATTTTTACTTGACTGATTGTAAACATAATTTTGTGGTCTGGCTTTCTTGTTTTGAATAGTCAATTTAATTCCCATTCCAATATGTAAAATAAAACCTAAAGCTAAAACATACTGCATTAAATATATTACAGGATTAGTGGCCATAAAATGAGCTGCAACATTAAACAGTTCTTTATCTGCTGAAAGAGTAAGTGAATTAATTACAAGATGAGTAATTAAAAAGATAATTAAAAAGAGGCCCGAAAGGGCCATAATAAATTTTCTAACTATTGAAGATAATTCCATTTAATTTGAAAAGTATTTTTGACAAAGATATGACTCGTTTAGCACAAAAACAACAATAATTAGTAATTCAGAACCATTATAGATAAAGTAAGTTTTTTTATAACTTTGAACAAAAGAAAACAAATATGAAATATCATAAACTTAATGCGGGATTATTTATTAAAAACAGAGATCTTCTCTGTAATAAACTTTCAAACAACTCAATTGCTATTTTTAATTCTAATGATGTAATGCCAACAAACTCTGATGGAACAATGCCTTTTAAGCAAAATAGCGATCTATTTTGGCTGACAGGTGTCGATCAAGAAGAAAGTGTTTTTGTTATTATAAAAAAAGAAAATACCGTTGAAGAAATTCTATTCCTAAAAGAAACAAATGATCTCATTGCTGTTTGGGAAGGAGCTAAACTTTCAAAAAAACAAGCTATTGATAATTCTGGAGTGCAAAAAGTTTATTGGTTGACAGAAATGGATAAAATAATAGCACAGAACATCTCAGAAACAGATGTATTATACTTAAATAAAAACATCCACAAGAGAGCAACATTAGAAGTTCAAACAAGAGATGATAGGTTTAGAAATACTATAAAAACTAAATTTCCAAATAAAAAAATATCAGAAATTGCTCCACTAATGCATTCTTTAAGATTTGTTAAGTCTGAATTTGAAATAGAATTAATTCAAAATGCTTGTAATATTACTGAAAAGGGGCTTAGAAGAATCTTACCATTAATAAAACCTGGTATAATGGAATATGAAATTGAGGCAGAATTAATGCATGAGTTTTTATCAAATAGATCTGCCGGTTTTGCGTATCAGCCAATTATAGGCTCAGGTCTAAATTCATGTGTGTTACATTATATCGAAAATAACCAGAAATGCAAAGAAGGAGAAATTCTGTTAATGGATTTTGGAGCAGAATATGCAAATTATGCTTCCGATTTAACAAGAACTGTTCCTGTAAGTGGTAAGTTTTCTAAACGACAAAAAGATGTTTACAATTCTGTTTTACGAGTAATGAAAGAAGCTACAAATATGTTAAGACCAGGAACAGATCATGCTAAAATGCAAAAAGAAGTAGTACGTATAATGGAACATGAACTTATTCATTTAGGTCTTTTTGATGCACAAGACCTTAAAAATCAAGATCAAAATAACCCTCTCTACAAAAAATACTTTATGCACGGAACTTGCCACTCATTAGGGCTAGATGTTCATGATGTAGGTGATGCAAAAACACCAATGACTGAAGGAATGGTATTTACTTGTGAACCTGGGATTTATATTCAAGAAGAAAAACTTGGTATTAGACTTGAAAATGATATTCTTATCACTAGTGATTCTCCTAAAGATTTAATGCAAAACATACCAATTGAAGCGAATGAGATTGAGGATTTAATGAGGGGTTAGCAAACTATAACTGCATGTATCTTTTATAGTTAGTTTTATAATAATTATACATTATTATAAATGTTCCAGAAAATAGAATTCCATAAATAACAAGATGATTATGAATACTCCTGTAAAATTCAGAATTATTTATTAATAGCCACATGATGGTTGAAACTAAGCCAGCAAAGATTAAATACCTTACAAGTATATTACCAAGAGAATAGTGTGCTCTTTTATCTTTAAATGAAGGAATTCTGTAGAGAATTGAAAGTAAATTACTTTTCTTTCCAAAATACATATACGCAATAAAATTACTAAAAGAAAATCCTTTTTCTTTAGGGTAAAGTTTAATAGGGAAAAATGAAATTAGATAATAAGTATAGCATGTGTATAAAGTTAATAATGAAATAACTAATAATAGTAAAAACCAGTCAAAGCCAAATAGTGTAACTAATGGATTTGCTTCTTTTGATAAATCAGGAGTGTGTAAGAAGGTACAATATGCGTCATAGCTTTTAGAAAACAACATCCAAAATATTATTAAAGTAAACTTAACTTTTTTCATTTTAAAGTTTTAAACTAATACTTGTAATCTATTGTTCTTTTGTGCCATCCCAACCCTGAGCAGTAAGTGGGTGAATGCTTCCGTCATTAGCAATAAAATTGTTCCCTTCCGAGATATCGGTTACATAACCAACAATAGTAAAATCAGGATCTTTCTTTATTTTTTCATAATCACTTTGATTAATAGAAAATAATAACTCGTAATCCTCTCCTCCTGATAAAGCACAAAATATTGGGTTTAAATTAAATTCATTTGCAAGGTTCATAATTGTGTAGTCTACAGGTATTTTTTCCTCATGAATACGTACACCAACATTTGAAGCTTTCGCAATATGTAAAGCTTCTGAAGATAGGCCGTCAGATATATCTATCATTGCAGTTGGAGTAATCTTTAGATCATTAAGTATTTTAATATATTTTGATGGCGGCTCAGGCTTTAGTTGCCTCTCTAAGGCATAGTCATTTCCCGTTAAATCAGGCTGCATAGTAGGGTTTGACTTAAAAATCTCTTTTTCTCTTTTTAAAAGTTGTAAGCCAAGATATGCTGCGCCTAAATCTCCAGTTACAACAAGCAAATCATTTGGCTTTGCTCCAGAGCGATAGCTTATATTTTTCTTTTTAACACTTCCATAAACACTTACAGATATTATTAGTCCGGATAGTGATGATGTTGTATCTCCTCCAACTAAGTCTATATTATATTTTGTACATGCTAAATCAATTCCAAGATAAAGTTCTTCAAGCGCCTCAACACTAAATCGATTAGAAGCTGCGATACTAACCGTAACATGGGTTGCTATTCCATTCATAGCACAAATGTCTGAAACGTTAACCGCTATAGATTTATACCCTAGGTGTTTTAATGGGGAGTAGGAAAGATCAAAATGAACCCCTTCAACTAGCATATCAGTGCTTAAAAGCTTATAGTTTTTCAAAGAATCAAAAACAGCGCAATCATCCCCAATACCTTTAATAGTTTCTTTATGTTTAGTCTTAAAACTATTAGTTAGCTTATCAATTAATGCAAACTCACCCAATGAAGAGATAGGTGTTATATTTATGTCTTTTTTATCGGTTAAACTCATAGCGCAAAGATACTGTTTATATGTAATTCATTTTGTAATTTTGCAAAAGTATACGATAAAAATTTATAAATGATTAACATTAGTGATTCCGCAAGAGATAGATTGCTTCATATAATGGAACAGGAAGCAGATAAAAAATCCTTTGTTCGTGTTGGTGTCGAAAGTGGGGGTTGTTCTGGTTTGAGTTATAAATTAGACTTTGATATAGCCAAGAATGATGATGATGAATTAATCCAAAAAAATCAAATAAAATTGCTAGTAAACAAAAAAAGCTTTTTATATCTAGTTGGAACAACGCTAGAATTCTCTGATGGATTAAATGGTAAGGGATTTGTTTTTAACAACCCAAACGCTAGCAGAACATGTGGCTGCGGAGAAAGTTTTTCACTTTAAGAATTTAATTTAATTATGAAAAAAGAAGAATTGTCTGAAGACGAATTATTAGACCAAGTTACATCAACAGAATACAAGTATGGATTTACCACAAAAATGGATTCTGATACTATTCCTAAAGGTTTAAGTGAAGATGTTGTGAGATTAATCTCTAAGAAAAAAAATGAGCCAGAATGGATGCTTAAATATCGGCTTGAAGCGTACAAAATATGGCTATCAATGGAAGAGCCTGATTGGGCTAATGTTAAATACAAAAAACCAAACTACCAAGATATAATTTACTACTCAGCTCCTCAGCCAAAAAAGAAATTAGACAGCCTTGACGACTTAGATCCAGAGCTGAAAAAAACATTTGATAAACTAGGAATATCTGTTAATGAACAAAAAAGACTTTCTAATGTAGCAGTAGACATCGTTATGGATAGCGTTTCAGTAGCTACCTCATTCAAGTCAACTCTAGCAAAACTTGGAATTATCTTCTGCTCTATTTCTGAAGCAATACAAGAGCATCCGGAATTAGTAAAAAGATATTTAGGTACAGTTGTTCCAAGTGGAGATAATTTTTTCTCTGCATTAAATGCAGCCGTATTCTCTGATGGATCATTTTGTTATATCCCTAAGGGGTCAAAATGTCCGATGGAATTATCTACATACTTTAGAATTAATGAGGCGGGAACTGGCCAGTTTGAAAGAACATTATTAATTGCTGATGAAGGAAGTTATGTCAGTTATCTTGAAGGGTGTACAGCGCCTCAAAGAGATGAAAATCAATTACACGCTGCCGTTGTAGAGCTTATTGCTTTGGATAATGCTGAAATAAAATACTCTACAGTTCAAAACTGGTACCCAGGTAATAAAGACGGGATAGGTGGTGTTTTTAATTTTGTAACTAAAAGAGGTATTTGTCATAAAAACTCTAAAATTTCATGGACACAAGTTGAAACAGGTTCTGCAGTAACATGGAAGTATCCATCATGTATTCTAAAGGGAGACAATTCTGTTGGAGAATTCTTTTCAGTAGCAGTTACAAATAATTTTCAGCAAGCTGATACAGGAACAAAAATGATTCATCTGGGCAAAAACTCAAAAAGCACAATAATAGCAAAGGGAATTTGTGCGGGGAAAAGTGACGGAAGCTATAGAGGTTTAGTACATATTTCTAAAGGAGCTAAAAACTCTAGAAATTTCTCTCAATGCGATTCCTTATTAATGGGAGATAAGTGCGGCTCTCACACTTTCCCATATATTGAAGTCAAAAATAATAGCTCACAAGTAGAGCATGAAGCAACAACATCTAAAATTGGTGAAGACCAAATTTTTTACTGTAATCAAAGAGGTATTGGTACTGAAGAGGCAATAGCTTTAATTGTAAATGGTTACTGCAAGGATGTTCTTAATCAACTCCCAATGGAGTTTGCGGTTGAAGCTCAAAAATTACTAGAAATAAGTTTAGAAGGAAGCGTTGGATAAAAAAAAATATATGTTAAAAATTAATGATTTAAAAGCAGGCATCGAAGATGTTGAGATTCTAAAAGGAATTAACTTATCTGTAAACAAAGGTGAGGTACATGCAATTATGGGCCCTAATGGCTCTGGTAAAAGTACATTATCTGCAGTTATAGCAGGTAATGAAACTTATGAGGTTAATTCAGGCTCTATTCTGTTTGATGGTGAAGATCTTTTAGACTTAGATCCTGATCAAAGAGCACACAAAGGGGTCTTTCTATCTTTTCAATATCCAGTTGAAATTCCAGGGATATCTGTATCTAACTTTATTAAAGCAGCAATAACAGAAAAAAGAAAGGTTTTGGGTTTAGGCCCTATTTCAGCTAAAGAGTTGCTCTCAAGTATGAAAGAAAAAATGGAATTACTTAGCATGAAAAAGGGATATCTATCAAGAAATATGAATGAGGGTTTTTCTGGAGGAGAAAAGAAAAGGAATGAAATATTTCAGATGGCTATGCTAGAGCCAAAACTAGCTATATTAGATGAAACAGATTCTGGTCTAGATATTGATGCACTTAGAATTGTTGCCAATGGAGTTAATAAACTTAAAAGCAAAGAAAATGCAACTATTATTATTACGCATTATCAAAGACTACTTGATTATATTGTTCCTGACTTTGTTCATGTTTTGCATAATGGTAGAATTATAAAATCAGGAGGAAAAGAATTAGCTCATGAATTAGAGGAAAAAGGCTATGACTGGGTAACTAAAGAAGCAGACGAGAAGTGGGGTTACTAGAAAACATACAAAAAAATATAGCAGATAATCCTATTTTGATAAATAGTGAAGCTGCTTTTTCTAAGTTTTTAGAATTAGGATTTCCTGACATAAAAAATGAGGAATGGAAATATACGTCGCTTAAAAAAGTGATTTCTTATGAGTATGAAATTGAAAAAAATACTGAAGAAATTAGTGAGAAGGAAATCAAGTCTAATAGCTTAAATTTTCATAATGCTATTATATTTTTAAATGGGAAAATTTATTCAAAACCAAAAATTAAAGGAGTAACTATTAGTAATTTTGAGGATCAAAACCCTTCATTTGATAATGCCATAACCGCTCTAAATGCTTCTATCGCTTCTAATGGATACAGTATTTCTGTTGATTCAAATACAGTTGTTAGTGAACCTATTGAGATTCTATTTTTAACGAAAAACTCTTCAAATAATTTTATTCAATATAGAAACAACATTAATGTTGAGGAAAATTCCGAAGTTAAAATTGTAGAACACATAAAAAACCTTTCTGAGAAAATATGCTTTACAAATAGCGTTACTTTAGTTAAGTTAAAGAAATATGCGAAGATTGAGCACAACAAACTACAAGATAATAATGATAACCAAATATCGATTGACCATACATATGTAGATCAAGATAAAAATAGTATTTCAACAATTAACACATTAATATTTGGGGGTCTTTTTACAAGAAATAATTTAAATTTCACACAAAATGGGGAGCGTGGTGAGAGTAATATGAATGGAATTGTAATTCTTGACAACAAAGAATTTGCTGACAATCATACATTTATGGATCATAAAATGCCAAATTGTGAAAGCAATGAATTGTATAAAGGAATTTACTTAGGAAGAGCTAAGGGAGTTTTTAATGGTAAGATCATGGTTCAGCCTGATGCCCAAAAAATAAATGCTTTTCAAGCAAATAATAATTTACTTCTTAGCGATAACTCTTCGATCAATAGTAAACCACAGCTTGAAATATATGCTGATGATGTTAAGTGCAGTCATGGATGTACAATTGGACAGCTTGATGAAAACGCGCTATTTTATATGAATACTAGAGGAATCTCTAAAGAGGATGCTAAGGCTATTCTAACTTTTGCTTTTGCATCTGAAGCTTTAGATAAAATTACTATTAAAGAACTTTCCTCTCTTGCAAGAGATTTGATGTCAAAAAAACTCAATGTTAATCTAAGCTTTTAAAATGTCAGATAACAGTGATATCCGTAATATGTTCCCGATTCTTAAGAGTAGGGTAAATGATAATGATTTAGTGTATTTTGATAATGCTGCAACGACTCAAAAATCTAAAGAAGTTATTAAGGAGCTTGAAAGGTTTTATTTACAAGAAAACAGTAATATTCACAGAGGCGTTCATCACCTTAGTCAAGTAGCAACGGATAGCTTTGAGCTAACAAGAAAAAGTGTAAAAACATTTATTAACTCAAAGTTTACACATGAAATTATATTCACAAAAGGAACAACTGACTCTATTAATCTAGTTGCTAGCTCACTTGGTAGATTACTTAAAAAAGATGATGAAATTATTATCTCAGAAATGGAGCATCATTCTAATATAGTCCCCTGGCAATTATGCTGTGAAATAAGTGGGGCAAAATTAAAAATTGTTCCCATAAATGATTCCGGGGAGCTTGATATGATAATCTTTAATGAATTATTGAATAGTAAAACAAAGATTGTTGCTATTACTCATATTTCGAACAGCTTAGGAACAATTAACCCTATAAAAGAAATCATCAAACTAAGTCACGAAAATAATGCAAAGGTACTAATTGATGGAGCTCAATCAGCAGCACATGTAAGTATTGATGTTCAGGAACTTGATGTAGATTTTTATTGCTTCTCTGCTCACAAGCTTTATGGGCCTACTGGAGTTGGTGTCTTATATGGTAAAGAAGAAATACTGAATCAAATGCCACCATATCAAGGAGGTGGGGAGATGATTAAAGAAGTGAGTTTACATAAAACAACGTATGCCTCTCTTCCACATAAGTTTGAAGCAGGAACTCCTAACATTGCTGGAGTCGTTGCGTTTAAAAAATCTATTGATTTACTTGAAAATTTTGGCCTAAAAACTATAAAAGAACATGAGGATGCCCTTTTATCATATGCTACTAAAGAATTAAAAAAAATAGAGGGGCTAATAATTGTTGGAACATCAGAAAATAAATCTGGCATCATTTCTTTTAATATTAATGGAATTCACCATTATGATCTTGGAGTTATTTTAGATAAAATGGGTATTGCAATTAGAACAGGACATCATTGTACTCAGCCTGTAATGAGAAAATTTAATATTCCAGGAACAGCTAGAATATCATTTGCTTATTACAATACATTTGACGAAATTGATAGATGTATTAAGGCTATTAATAAAGCTAAAGACATGTTGCTATAGTTATGAATATGTCAATAAATGAAATAGAAAATGAGATTGTTGAAGAATTTGAAATGTTTGATAATTGGATTGACAAATATGAATATTTGATTGACTTAGGAAAATCTCTTCCTAAAATTAGTGATTCAGAAAAAACTAAAGAAAATATAATTACCGGCTGTCAGTCTCAGGTATGGCTAAATGCAAAAGAAAAAGATAGACATATTATATTTTATGCAGACAGCGACGCTATAATGACAAAAGGAATTATTGCAATTCTGATTCGTGTACTTTCTTTCCAAAAACCTAAAGATATTATTAATGCAAAACTGGAATTTATTGAGAAAATAGGCCTAAAAGAACAACTCTCTCCAACAAGAGCAAACGGCTTAGTTTCTATGATTAAAAAAATGAAAATTTACGCACTAGGATTTGAACAAAAATTATGATTACAGATAAAGAAATAGAACAAATAGGTGAAGAAGCAATAAAGATTATTTCTACAATATATGATCCAGAGATACCAGTTAATATTTATGAACTAGGTTTAATCTATGATGTTAAAATTAGTGACCAAGGAGATGTTAAGATTGAAATGACACTGACATCTCCAAACTGTCCTGTAGCTGAAAGTCTTCCTGCTGAAGTGGAAGAAAAGGTTAAGGGAATAGAAAAAACTAAAGATGTAAAGGTGGAAATTGTTTTTGACCCTCCTTGGACAAAAGAAATGATGAGTGAAGAAGCTAGGCTAGAGCTTGGGATGCTTTAATATGAAAGGGGAGATTATAAATAAAGTTGAGAAAAGAAATATTATTAATATTGACCTTACAGACTATGCTCCAAAACAAGTCATTATCGAAATAGACATAAAAGATTTTCTATTCGAAGGTTTAGTTTTAAAAGAAAAAAACTTTAGAGAAATACTAGAAAATAAAGAATGGGACATATACATTAATAAAACTGTTGCGCTATTTTGTTCAAGCGATAGTATAATTCCTCTTTGGGCTTATATGTTAATTACAGGCTACCTAAATGAGCGCAATATTGAAATATGTTTTGGCAATCAAACAGATGTTTTTGATAATTTATTTTTAGAAAATATTAAAAAAATAAATACTTTTGAGTTTGAAAATAATAGAGTTATTGTCAAAGGTTGTGGCGATATAAAAATTCACGAAAAAATATTTATGGAAATAACAAAAAAACTACAACCTATAGTAAAAAGCCTAATGTTTGGAGAGGCCTGCTCTTCAGTACCTGTTTATAAAAAGAAATGAATCCAAGAATAAAAATCATTAATAATAACATCTCTCAATATAGAGACGCTATAGTTAACCATCCATTATACAAATCTTTAAAATCTACTGACCATATTAGTGTGATGATGCAATATCATGTGTATGCGGTATGGGACTTTATGTCTTTATTAAAAGCAATGCAAGATAAGCTTACTTGTACAAGATCACCATGGAAACCAATTGGAGATAATAAAGTTCGCCGATTAATCAACTCTATTGTTCTTGAGGAGGAAAGTGATCTTGATGAAGAAGGAAACCCTTCATCACATTTTGAAATGTATATTGAAGCAATGAAAGAATGTGGCGCTCAGACAAAAAAAATAGAAAAGTTTATCAGCAAGATTGATAAAAACTTAATATCAAGCGGAACAACTGAAATTGATAATTTTTTAAAAAGCACCTTCGCTATAATTGACACGGATGAAATTCATAAAATTGCAGCAGCCTTTACATTTGGCCGTGAAGATTTAATACCGGATATGTTTACCTCTATAGTAGAAGACTTAAATGCCGAAAACAAATTAAATAAATTTGTTTATTATTTAGAAAGACATATTGAGCTGGACGGAGGAGAACATGGCCCACTGGCGTTTCAATTAATCTCTGACTTATGCGGAGAGGATGAACAAAAATGGAAAGATGTTGAAGAAACAGCAATAACATGTTTAATTGCAAGAGAAAAATTATGGGATGCAATTTTAGAAGCTATAAACGGACTTAAAGATTAAAGATTATTTTCTTCTCCAAAAGTTTTAATGGAGTGCTTAACCGACTGATTAATTTGATTTAACTCATCAGCAGTAAAATCCCTATACTCTCCTACTGGTATATCTAAATTAATATTCATAATCCTTACCCTTATAAGAGAAACAACATCATACCCAAAATACTCACACATCCTGCGTATTTGTCTATTAAGGCCTTGAGTTAATATTATTTTAAATTTCTTTTTACCTTGTTTCTTAACATAGCATTTTTGTGTTACTGTATCTAAAATAGGCACACCATTAGACATTAATTTAACAAATTCATCCGAGATAGGTTTATTTACTTCAACATGATATTCCTTTTCATGTTTATTTTTAGCTCTCAATATTTTATTTACAATATCTCCGTCATTTGTTAAAAAAATTAACCCCTCACTTCTTTTATCTAACCTACCTATTGGGAAAATTCTAGAGGGGTAATTAATATATTCGATAATATTATCTCTCTCTCTTTTAGTATCTGTTGTGCAAACAATTCCTGAAGGCTTATTAAAGGCAATATATATATTCTTGGTGTTTGCATTAATAACTTCTTTTCCGTTAACCTCTATTTTTTCTTGACCACTAACTTTTTGGCCCATTAGAGCTATTTCATTATTAATTTTAATTCTTCCCTGATCAATGAATTTATCAGCTTCCCTTCTTGAGCAAAAACCAATCTCACTGAGATATTTATTAATTCTAATATTATTTTCTTCGTTCATCTAAAAGCAAAAATACACTAATGTTTGTTATCACAAATTAAAAAAAGCTCTATAAATTATTTTACATTTGTATTCAAATTAAATTAACTAATCATGAAATACTCTCTACTATTTTTTCTTTCTCTTTTTACAACAACATTACTTGCAGATGAAGGAATGTGGCTGCCTCAGCTATTAAAATCATTAAATGAAACCGACATGAAAGAACGTGGACTAAAACTTTCTGCAGAGGATATCTATAGTATTAATAATTCATCCTTAAAAGATGCTATTGTTTCTTTAAACGGGGGCGGCTGTACTGCTGAAATGATTTCTTCTCAAGGGTTAATGCTAACAAATCATCATTGTGCTTTTGGATCAATTCAAATACACTCCTCAGTTAAAAATGATTATTTGAAAGATGGTTTTTGGGCAATGAGTAATGCTGAAGAATTAAAAAATGATAATGTTACAGCAACATTTTTAGTTAGAATTGAAGATGTAAGTGAGAGAATAAATCTTTCTCTTAATAATAATATGAGTGAAGACGAAAGAAGGTCAAAAATTTCTCAAATTTCAAAAGAAATAACTGCGGAAGTTACAGATTCATCAGATTATTCTGCAAATGTTAAATCTTATTTTGGAGGAAATGACTTTTATCTACTTGTATATCAGACATATAAAGATGTTAGATTAGTTGGTGCACCACCCTCTTCAATTGGAAAATTTGGTGGAGATACTGATAATTGGATGTGGCCAAGACATACAGGAGACTTTGCTCTTTACAGAGTGTATATGTCAAAGGATGGTGAACCAGCAGACTATGATCTTGAGAATATTCCCTATACACCAAAACATCACTTACCAGTTCAACTAGAGGGTGTTGAAAATGAAGATTACACAATGATTATGGGATACCCTGGAAGAACAAATAGATATCTTACATCTTTTGGAGTGCAAGAAGCCTTAGATATTACAAACCCTACAACCGTTGACATTAGAGAAGAAAAGTTAGCAATTATGAAGGCTGGAATGAATGCAGATAAAAAAACAAAAATTCAATATGCTTCAAAATATGCACGAATATCAAACTATTGGAAATATTATATCGGCCAGTCTAAAGGATTAAAGGCGATGAAAGTATATGATAAGAAAAAAACTATCGAGAATAAATTTGATAATTGGGTAACATCGGGAGATTCTTTAAGGCAAGCTACATATGGCGATGTCTTGGCTTCATTAGAGTCTGCGTTTAACAAAAATAAAAAGATTGCTGTTAACAGAACATATCTAAATGAAGCTCTATTTCAAGGATCTGAAATAATGTATTTCTCATATATGATGAAAAATAGAATATCCTCATTACCCGAAGATAAAAAAGAAAGAACTATTGCTATTAGAGGGCTTAAAAAACTAGCTAAAGACTTTTATAAGGATTATAATGCTGCAGTTGATCAAGAACTATTAGCCTCTATGCTTGAAATGTATTATTACAATGTTCCAAAATACCAACATGCTCCAGTATTTAAAAAAATAGAAAATCAAATGCTAGGGTTTAAAAAATTGGATTTTGATTTCTATGCATCTAACTTATTTAAAAGGTCTATATTTTCTAGCAAAGAGAAATGTTTTGATTTTTTAAACAAACCATCTCTATCTAGAGTTAAAAGAGACCCCGCCTACATTACAATGACCTCTATATATGACAAATATATGGAACAAGTATACCCTACAAGAAAAGCTGTAAGAGCAGAGCTTGGAAAGTATAATAGGTTGTTTATGGCTGGCTTAAGAGAAATGGATACAACAAAATCTTTCTACCCAGATGCTAACTCTACGATGAGAGTTACCTATGGAAATGTGGGTGACTACTCTCCAGGAGAGGCTATGCACTATGATTATTATACCACTATTGATGGAGTTATGGCAAAAGAAGACCCTTCTAATGAAGAATTTATTGTTCCAGATAAGCTAAAAGAGCTTTATAAATTAGGAGATTACGGTAAATATGGTGACAAAGATGGCAACCTTAGAGTTAACTTTATATCAAGCAATGATATTACTGGCGGTAATTCAGGGTCACCGGTTATAAACGCTTGGGGTGAGCTAGTTGGAACAGCCTTTGACGGAAACTGGGAGGCAATGAGTGGGGATATTGCTTTTGAAAACCAAATTCAAAGAACAATTTCTGTAGATATTAGATATACCTTATTTATAATTGACAAATATGCTAACGCTTCATATCTTATAGACGAAATGACAATAGCTCCATCACGCAGGGTTGATATACAAGATACTACAAATACCGAAACTAGTGATATAGTAGTAAATGAAGAGGATATTAATAATGAAAAAGAAATAGTTATTGAAGAGCAAACAATGATATACAACGGAATTTCTGCACCAATTATTGATGCTATTAAATTTAGTAATGCATTTTCATTAGCATTAGCAAAACTTGGATCTGGAAATGATCTCTATTTTTGGTGGCAAGATAATATCTATACTACAGAAAGAAAATAACCTTCTAATAAGCTCTTTTCTTGTTTCCCTCAAAATAATTAATAAATGCTTGAGTAACAACTTTATTTCCGCCTGGTGTAGGGTAATCACCTGAGAAGTACCAGTCACCTTTATGATTTGGACACGAAATGTGTAGATTTGAAATACTCTGATAAATAATTTCTAAGTCAGCAGACATATCTTCTGGTTTTAAAATTTGGCTAATCTTTAATGATATTTGTTCGGCGTTAAAACAAGCATAAATCTCTTTAACATAATTTACCATTTCTTCTTTTGGTAGTGCTATTTGAGCCTTACATTTATCATACACGTCATTTATAATGTGTGATTGGTTAGTTTCTTTTAGTAACTCTATCACAGCCTGAAAAGCAATAAAATCACCTAAAATTGCCATATCTATTCCATAGCAATCTGGGTACCTAATTTGGGGGGCTGATGAGACAATAATAACTTTTTTAGGATTTAATCTATCAAGTATTCTTAAAATAGAGTGTTTTAATGTAGTTCCTCGAACAATGCTGTCATCAATCATTACTAAATTATCAGTAGGCATGACTTTTCCATATGTTATATCATAGACATGAGCAACTAAATCATCTCGATTAACATCTGAAGTAATAAAAGTTCTAAGTTTAGCATCTTTAATAGCAATCTTTTCTGCCCTAGGACTAATTGACATAATTGCATCAATGTCTACAGAGCTTGGATTACTACCTAACTCTTTTATTTTTTTTGTTTTCACCTGATTAAGGTAATTATCTACACCTTTCATCATTCCGAAATAAGATACTTCAGCTGTATTTGGAATATAAGAGAAGACGGTGTTTCTCACATCATTATCTATAGCTTCTAATACTTTTGGAAAAATTTGTTTACCTAAATTAATCCTTTCATTATATATATCTTTATCGTTACCTCGGGAGAAATAAATCCTTTCAAAAGAACAAGCTGTTCTTTTTAGTGGTTTTAAAACCTCTTTTTCAAATACTTCTCCATTTTTTTTAATTATTAAAGCATGTCCTCTTTTTATTTCTTTGACATTTTCGTCACTAACATTAAAAGAGGTTTGAATTACAGGCTTTTCAGAAGCAACTACCACAACCTCATCGTCTTTATAATAATAAGCTGGTCTAATAGCTGAAGGGTCTCTTAGAGCAAAAGCATCACCATGACCTATTAATCCACAAACAACATAGCCACCATCCCAATATTTTGAAGAATTATGTAAGATATCTTGAATATCTAACTCATCCTCAATTTTTGCCGATATATCTTTTTTGGAATACTCCTCTTTGTGTTTATAGTATATTTTATCATTGGCTTCGTCTAAAAAGTGTCCTATCTTCTCCAGGATAGTTATTGTATCTGCTTTTTCTTTTGGATGCTGTCCTAATTCTGTTAGATGATTAAACAATTCATCAACATTAGTCATATTAAAATTACCAGCAACTACTAGGTTTCTAGATTTCCAGTTGTTTTGTCTTAAAAAAGGATGACATTGTTCAATATTATTACCCCCATATGTTCCGTATCGCAAATGCCCTAGGAAAAGCTCTCCAGTGTATGGCATATTCTTTTTTAACCATACGGTATCATTTAGTTTATCGGGGTCTTTTTCTTCAAGCTCTATAAACCTTTTATTAATCTCTGCGAACAAATCTTGAATAGGATTAGCTGTAACTGAGCGCTTCCTGCTAATATATCTTTTTCCAGGGCTAGTATTAAGCTTTACATTAGAGAGACCCGCACCATCTTGCCCTCTATTTCTTTGCTTTTCCATCAGAAGATACATCTTTTTTAAACCATAAAATGCTGTTCCGTACTTTTTTTGATAAAACTCTAAAGGTTTTAACAGACGAAGCATTGCTACTCCACATTCATGCTTTAATGCATCACTCATTTGTGTTTTTTAAGAATACAAATTTAATTAATTATTCTTGTTAAGACATCGGTAAAATTAACTTTCAATACAATTTAATATATACGTCTTATTATCTTGTAAAATAGTACATAACATACAGTGAGAAAGGTAGCTAAATTGATACATCTTTTTGATATCAAAACCCTTTTTATTTATTTTGAAATAACCAGAACATTCAAGAGTTCCCTCTGCGCAGTACCTATTAACTATAAACATGTCTTGTTCCAGCAATAACGTAAACCATGAGCCTGACCCTACGCCTGAAAGCCATTGAGAGTTTTTGGGGATGTTTATTGGTTTTTTTGGAATACTAATCATCTTTCTATGCTTCTTAGGTAAGAGGAAATCCAACTTCTTTTGATAAAAGAACAAGAGCTATTTGTAACTTTATAAAAATTAGAATTAGCAATACCAACATTTCTTTTAGGTGATGGAGAGAGAGTAATTGGAAACTTCAATCTGCGGTTTATTAAGTATTCAGGACATGATGCTCTCATGACAGATGCTACAAATCTTGAACAATTTGTACCATTTAAAACTACAGGACCATATGGGATTAGGCCATTATTAACAACTCTATTTGCGTACTTCATTCCCTTAATTATAGAAATATTATTTAAGATAGAGGCGTAAAGTGTCCCGTCCCCATGTAATGATTTTTTAACTTTCAGCTCAAATAAAATCTCTTGGATATTTATAATTTCACCATTTTTTATAGTAGCCTTTGTCTTAACTCTGACATCATGATCTGTTTTTTTATTTCTAGCCCTTCCAAAACCCAAAGGAGTGTGATATCTCCCAAAATCATAATAATATATATCTTTTTTTTGTGCATCTACAAACACTAAAGCAGAATGACCAACACGATACTTTCCGTTTGTAGCAAAAAACTTGTCATACCACTTATTAACCGAGGCGACCATCCCCTCTGGCCATGCTAAAACTATTATAAAATCTTTTTGCATTTAGCTAAAATAAACTCTTTTTTTAAAAAATAAAATTATTTGCTAGTGATAGTTCTTATACTGTCATGATTTTTTTTTGTAAAATCTTCAATAATCTCAAAAAACTCTTTTATTTCCTTTTGTGTATTTGATGAATTAATAATAACTAAACGAATAAAAGATTGACTACCAAAGTATCCAAAACCAATCATTAATTTATTAAATTCATAAAGTTTTGTGCACAAATCTACAGGGTCATATTGTTTATAATTAAAACAAATAGAAAGAGAATCCTCAAAGCTATAGAGCTTATATTGTGAAGAGTTTTTTACATATTCTCTTGCGTATTTTGCTAGATTAAATTGATAGTTAATAATATTAGCGATTCCCTTTGTACCAATCGCCTTCCACATTGTCCATAGTTTTAAAGAATTATTTCTTCTACCGCATTCAAAAGAGGTTTGTCCTAAGTTATATTCCTCATTATGAGTCTGATACAAATATGAAGCCTGGTTACTAAATGAATTATATAAATCTGCCTTATTTGCTACTAAAAAAACTGATGAGCTTAATGGCACGCCAAGTGTTTTGTGTGCATTAAAGCAGAATGAGTCAGAGTACTCTACACCTTTTATTAAATACTTATAGTTTTCTGAAAATAAAACAGCGCCACCCCAAGCCCCATCAACATGAAGCCAAAGATTAAATTCTTTACATATTCTGCTGATTTTTTCTATATCATCAAAAGCGCCTAAAACAGTAGTTCCTGCAGTAGCGTTTACATAAAACGGAATATAGCCTTTAGATAAATCATCAATAATTGTTTGCTTGAGATCTTTATAATCTAAGCAGCCTCTATTGTCAGACTTTACATACCTTACGTTATCTCTACCAATACCTGAAAAGGAAGCGTTTTTTGCTATTGAGTAATGAGAGTTCTCAGATGAATACATAATAAACTCTTGTCTTATTCCCTTATTTCTAATTTCTAAATTCTTTTTATCTCGAGCAATAATTAAAGACATGAAATTACTCATTGATCCACCTGTTGGAAATGTTCCGCCAGAATTATCAGTATACCCTATTAAAGAACTAACTTTTTTTAATATTTCTTTTTCAACACCAACTTGAGGACCGCTAATTTTATATGTAGCCATTGAATTGTTTAATAAAACAGCTAACAAATCTCCTAAAATGGCCTTGCTATGTCTACCTCCAAATAATTGATTAAAAAAAAGTTTAGATGATGATTTTGGTGTAGCTAAAACTAGCTTCCTTAAGTTACTAGTAAACTCTTCACTTACAGCAGGTTTATCCTCTAACTTTAAATCAATTCTCTTGTATAAATCAATGATATCAATTTTTTTAGAAATAGGATTTTCTTGCTCATCTATCAAAAAATCCTCTACTATACTGTTAAATAGTTTTAAATCGTTGCGAATGTCATCAAGCATAAAAAAATTTATTTTAAATTATACTTTAGCAAAAGTAGAAAACGCCAAGCAAAAACCTTGCAAAGAATTAATTTAATATATCAACTATCAAATATTACTTATCTTTGTAAAAAATTAATCTTGAAATAATTTAAATGATCAAAAAAACTCTAACTATTCTTCTTTTTATCTTATCAACTAAGCTGCTAATTTCTCAGGTTGTTGTTAATGAGTTTTCGGCAGCTAATTATGATTTTTTTCAAGATAACTATGGAGAGTATGAAGACTGGGTTGAGCTTTATAACACCTCATCATCAGATATAGATCTAAACGGTTGGTACTTGTCAGATAAATCAACAAACATAACAAAGTGGCAGTTCCCCTCTTCTTACATAATCAGCGCAAATAGTACCGCTTTAATCTATTGTTCAGGCAGAGATGAACTTATTGGAGGTATAGCGCATACCAATTTTAAGATTACACAAACAAAAGGTAATGAAACATTTATAATTGCGGATGCCACCGGAGCTGTTATAGATTCTATTTCTGTACTTCCTCATCAAAAATCTCATTCTAGAGGAAGAGATGTGAATGGAGGGTCAAATTGGAGTGTTTTTTCAGACTTAGTCACAACTCCAGGGGCAAATAATAACGGAGCGTTATTAGAATATGCATCAACACCAAGCTTTTCTCAACCTTCAGGTTACTATAATACAGGTGTTGATATTGCTATAAATTCTCCCGATCCAAATGTTACTATTTACTATACAGTAGATGGAAGTATGCCTGATAATACCTCTCTAATTTATAACAGCCCTGTTAATATTACTTCAACAACAGTTTTAAAAGCAGTTGCTTACAGTTCTAACCCAAATATACCGAGAAGTTTTCTAGAGTATAATACTTATTTTATAAATGATACTCATACAGTGTCTATACTTTCAATTGCCGGAACAGACTTGGGAGATTTACTTGCTGGAAATCAAATAGAACCTCAAGGTACTGTTGAATACTTTGATAGTAGCGGTAATTTACTTGATAAAGGAACGGGTGAGTATAACAAACACGGTAATGATTCATGGGCTTATGACCAAAGAGGCTTTGACTTTATAATGCGAGACCAATTTGGTTATAATTATGCTATTAATGATAAAATATTTGAAACTAAAAATAGAGACTCCTTTCAAAAGCTAATAGTTAAAGCTGCCGCAAATGACAACTTTTCATTTGAAGATGGCGCTCATATTAGAGATCAATATGTTCACCACCTTTCTCAATTAGCAGATTTAAGAATGGATGAAAGATCTTATGCCCCTTGCATTGTTTATCTTAACGGCGAGTACTGGGGAGTGTATGACTTAAGAGAAAAAGCTGATGATCATGATTTTACAGATTATTATTATGATCAATCTAAAAATAATTTACAATACTTAAAAACCTGGGGGGGAACATGGTCGGAATACGGGGGTCCACAGTCGCAAACAGATTGGGATGCTTTAAAGAATTATATTACAACTAATCCTATGACGGTGCAAGCTAACTACGATTATGTAAAAGGAATATATAATACAGGTAGTATAATTGACTATTTTCTTCTTAATTCATATGTCGTTGCTTCAGATTGGTTAAATTGGAATACAGCATGGTGGAGAGGTTTAGATCCTAATGGAGATAAAAAGAAATGGAGATACGCTCTTTGGGATATGGATGCCACCTTTGATCATTACATAAATTATACAGGAGTACCTAGTACATCACCAACAGCTGACCCTTGTGACCCAAGTAGTCTAAATGATCCTGGAGGGCAAGGGCATGTGCCTATCTGGAATGCTCTTTTAACAAATGATGATTTTTTCGATGACTATATCAATAGGTGGCAAGATCTAGCAAATGGCCCATTATCTTGCTCAAATATGGTTGGGCTTCTTGACAGTATGATTGCTATAATTAACCCTGAGATGCCAAGACAAATAAATAGATGGGGGGGTGGAACTTATAACGATTGGCTGGGTAATGTTCAGGATTTAAGAAACTTTATTTTAGCTCGTTGTGATTCTATGAATACCGGCTTTGTGCCATGCTATCCAGCTTTATCAGGTCCTCATAACATCTCTGTTGAAATAATTGGAATAGGTGAAGTTGAAATGAGTGATGGCAATATTATAAACAACTTTAACACCCCGTTTATAGATCAGAGGTTTGGAGGAGTTAACCTTCCATTTGAAGTTAAAAGTGGAACATTCCAAAACTGGGAAATACTTCCTTCCGGAGCATATGTTTATGATCCTTTAACTGATACATTGTCTATAAACATTCAAGGAAATGTAACAATTAGGGCAAACTTCATTCCACCAGTTCCAACAAGGGATATTGTTTATGAAGTTGTCCCAAGTGGAACAAACTCAAAAATATTAGCTGATGGTAACATAATTAATAACTACCCAACAACAATAAATTATGTTCTGGGTGATACCGTTACTTTAGCTACAGCTCTTGATCCTTTATATGGATTTAGTATGTGGTCTGGTGACAGTGTTGCAATTCTGCCAAGTACATCCAATTCAAATGCAGGTTTTTATGCAAATCATCATGATACTATTAGGCTGCACACGTATTTGCTCCCAACAATAACAGCTTTTATTAGTGGGAATGATACCCTTTGCTCCAACCAAGAGGAAATGGCAAAAGTTAAAATAAGTTTGGGTGGTATTGCTCCATTTAATTTCATCTATTCAATTAATGGGGTATCTCAAAGTCAAATAACCACAAATAATAGCCCTTATATTATAAACACTAATCAAGCAGGTTTATATGAGCTAATTAGCTTTTCAGATGCTTATGAGTCAGGTAATCTTAGTGGACAAGCTTATGTAACAATTGTTCAGGCTCCTAATGCAGAATTTATCCCGGAACCTGATACAATGACTATTTTATATACTTCAACAAAGATGCTTGATATTTCTAGCGGAGATATAAATAGCTGGGTATGGAACTTTGGTGATGGCTCTCCTATTAGCTATAGTTCAAGCCCTTTTCATACTTATCTTGATTCAATCGCAAACTATCAAATTAGTCTTGTCGTTAAAGACGTATCAGGGTGTAGAGACTCTACATCAAGGATTGTAACAATTAGAGACGACTTCTGGATTTATATACCAAACTCATTTACACCAGACTCTGATGATCTAAACGATAAATTTCAAATAAGCTATCATGGAATTAGAGAAGAAACGTTTATTATAAATATATTTAACAGACAAAATGAAGTAGTTTATTCAACAGAAGATATATTTGATTTAGATTCTAATAATGGTTGGGATGGTAATCATCAAACTAAGAATTTCCCTCTGCCTGGCGGAATTTATGTTTATGAATTATATTTTCAGGATTTTGATGGATGGAAAAATCAAAAAAATGGATATATCAATATCATACGATAGCTAATAGCATATGATGATTTCAAAAAATATACTTAAATAATATTTTTAGTATAAATTAAATACTTCGATACAATTATGAAAATCATAAAAATTATTCTACTAATTTTTCCAATTTTAGTTAGTGGGCAAAGCATATACAATCCTCAGCTTCTTTATGATTCCCCTAATGGGCTTTATGATAAAGACTCTATTAGAAGTTTATATGTAGATTTTGAAGATGCCAACTATCACAATATTTTAAAAAACTCTTTTTTCACAAACCCTTCATATCGAATCCCCGCAACAATTACGCTAAATGGAATTACATACGATAGTGCTGGAGTAAGATATAAGGGGAATTCTACTTTCTGTATTCCCAATGATAATGGAGTGCCCAAAGTCCCATACAACATAGACATGAACTATTGGGTTTCGGGACAAAAACTATTAGATTATAAAAAAATAAAGCTTGCTAACGCATGGATGGACGCTACTTTTGCAAAAGAATATATTGCCTCTAAAACATATAAAAAATACCTTCCAACCATTGAAGTTAATTTAACCAAGTTGCATGTTCAGGGCAGTTATCTTGGGATGTATGTCAACACAGAATCTATTAATAAGCAGTTCTTAAAGAAACATTTTAATGAAAACTCAGGAGCTCTTTTTAAATGCGACGGAAGTGGCATGTTTTGTGATACCGCAGGAACTCCTCAAGGAGGGGAGCCTAGCTTAAATTGGTACGGAACAGCTGATAGTACTAGCTATTATAGTAGCTATAATTTAAAGTCTGAAAACGGATGGGAAGATTTAATAGACTTAATCTATACACTAAACTTTAACCCTAATCAATTAGATAGCGTATTAAACATTGACCGAGTTCTTTGGGCTTTTGCGGTCAATACTGTTTTAGGAAATTATGATTCTTACAATGGGTATTATGTACATAATTATTATTTATATAAATCAGAAGATGGCTTGTTTCAAATGTTACCTTGGGACTTAAGCCAAAGCTTTATAAACGCTCTTCTTGGATGGGATTACTTTACTGCTCCAGGACCAACCCACCCACAACAATTCGATCCTTATTACGGAGAAGATCCTAATCTTAATAGACCTTTAACGTATATACTTTTTAATAATGAAAATTACAGAAAACAATATACTGCGCATTTAAGAACAGTCATTAATGAATTGGATACAAATAGCATAAGGAATGAGGTTAACATAATGCAAAATCTTGCTTTATCTGGTGTAGTGGGTGATCAACATAAGCTTTTTTCAACTGCAGATTTTTTGTCAAATACAGAAAATGATCTTTCATTTAATGGTTGGGGTGGTTATGGTTTTGGTGGAATTATGTCTACACTAAGAAATAGGATTCCCTACTTAATATCACATCCTGAAATTGCACAAACGCCTCCTGAACTATACAATGTTAATGTCTCTTCAAATATTGTTACAGTGGAGGTGTTAAACGAAAGCTTTGTAGAGCTAATGGCCACAACAAGCGATTATAACTCTAAATTTCAATCATTTTCAATGAGTGATGATGGCACAAATGGTGATGCAATTGCTAATGATGGTGTTTACTCTTGTGTTATGCCTTTTAATAGTGGAGCAGAAGTCAAATTTTATATTAAAGCAAGAAATGGTCAGGCCATGATTTTGAGTCCTGAGAGAGCAGAGTATGAGTTTTACACCTATTCAACTATTTCTAATCTTTTAGAGCTACCAAATACATCAAATAAGAGGTTGGTCAAAATAACAGATATTCTTGGAAGACCTGCTGGAAAAGTTTATAATCAGCCGCTTATATATATCTACAGTGACGGTAGTACAGAGAAAAAAATCATCAGTAAATAATTCATTTTTATTGATTGCTTATCTTAAATGCAAAACTTATATTTGCAGGCTACATCATAAAATATAATGGGTTATTTCAAAGAATATAAAGGTTTAAACCTTGCAGACATTCATAAAGAAGAATTAGAAAGCTGGAAGTCAAATGATGTTTTTAAAAAAAGCATTACATCTAGAAATGAAGGTCCAAGCTTCACTTTTTATGAGGGTCCTCCATCTGCTAATGGTATGCCTGGAATTCACCATGTTATTGCCAGAACAATTAAGGATTTGTTTTGTCGCTATAAAACCTTACAAGGATTTAAAGTAGCTAGAAAAGCTGGATGGGATACCCATGGTCTTCCTGTTGAGCTGGGAGTAGAAAAAGAATTGAATATTACAAAAGAAGATATTGGTTCTAAAATCTCTATTGAAGATTATAATAAAGCTTGCCGAACTAACGTGATGAAATACCAAAGTTTATGGGAAGATATAACATCTAAAATGGGCTACTGGGTAGACATGAATTCCCCATATGTAACCTATGATAATAAATATATTGAAAGTGTTTGGTGGCTTTTAAAAGAACTACATAAAAAAAACCTCTTATATAAAGGTTTTACTGTACAACCATTTTCACCCAAAGCAGGAACAGGCCTGAGTACTCATGAGCTAAATCAGCCAGGATGTTATAAAAATGTTAAAGACACATCTGCAGTTGCGCAATTTAAAATCATCTCTAATGAGCTAAGTGCTTCTCTTTTTTCAAAAACATCTAATGAACTTTTTTTTATAGCATGGACCACAACACCATGGACCTTGCCCTCAAATACAGCTCTTGCTGTAGGTAAGAATATTACATATACATTAATAGAAACTATAAATCAGTACACAGGAAAAAAATCAGCTGTTATTCTTGCTAAAGATCTAGTAAATAAATATTTTAAAACAGAAAATATAGACAAAGATTTTAAAGATTATGAGGTTGGAAGTAAAGATTTACCGTACAAAATCATTGAAGATTTTAAAGGAAAAGATCTTGAAGGCTTGAAATATGAACAGCTTTTAAAGTATGCCAAACCAGAAGATGGCGATGCTTTTAAAGTTATTCTTGCTGATTTTGTTACCACTGAAGACGGTACGGGTATTGTTCATTTAGCTCCAAGTTTTGGTGCTGATGACAACCGTGTTGCAAAACAAAACAATATTGGCAGCTTAACTCTTGTAAATGAACAAGGGAAATTTGTTGATTCTGTTAAAGACTTTGCGGGACAGTACGTAAAAGAAGAGTTTTATAACGATAACGATACAAAGCCCAAACTTCCTGTCGATGTTCAAATCGTAATTAAATTAAAAGAAGAAAACAAGCTTTTTAAGTCTGAAAAATACGAGCATTCTTATCCACATTGTTGGAGAACAGATAAGCCTATATTGTATTATCCAATGGATAGCTGGTTTGTAAAGACCACCGACTACAAAGACAGAATGATTGAGCTTAATAAATCAATAAACTGGAAACCAAAATCAACTGGAGAGGGCAGGTTTGGTAACTGGCTGGAAAATCTTGTAGACTGGAATCTTTCAAGGTCTAGGTTTTGGGGAATACCTATTCCTATTTGGAGAACTCTAGATGGAGAGGAAGAAATATGCATTGGATCTGTTGAAGAGCTAAAGAACGAAATCTCTAAATCTATCCAGGCCGGTTTTATGAGCCATAGTCCTCTTGAAAATTTCATTCCAAATGATTTCTCAAAGGAAAACTACAACTCTTTTGATCTTCATAGACCTTATGTTGATGATATTAAATTAGTCTCTAATTCTGGCAAAATAATGACCAGAGAGTTAGACTTAATAGATGTGTGGTTTGACTCAGGCGCAATGCCATACGCTCAACTACACTACCCTTTTGAAAACAAAGATATTCTAAAAGATAATTTCCCCGCAGATTTTATTGCTGAGGGTGTTGATCAAACTAGAGGCTGGTTCTTTACTCTACACGCAATCTCAACTTTAGTTTTTGATTCTGTTGCCTATAAATCTGTAGTTTCTAATGGATTAGTACTAGATAAAAATGGCAATAAAATGTCTAAAAGACTAGGAAATGCTGTAGACCCATTTAATATCATAAATAAATATGGTGCTGATGCAACAAGATGGTATATGATCTCTAATGCTCAGCCTTGGGATAACCTAAAGTTTGATGAAGGGGGTATTCAAGAGGTACAAAGGAAATTCTTTGGCACTCTTTATAACACATATTCTTTTTTCGCGCTATACGCCAATATTGACATGTTTAATGAAGAGATTTCATTAAATGAATCAATCCAAAATAGAGAAGAAATTGATCAATGGATAATCTCTGAACTACATACTCTAATAAGAGAGGTTGAAATTGGTTATGAAAGCTATGAACCCACAAAAGTGGCTAGGTTGATTCAGGATTTTGTAATAAATAAATTTAGCAATTGGCATATTCGACTAAGCAGAAGAAGATTTTGGAAAGGAGAATTTAATGAGGATAAAAAAAACGCATATAGAACAGTTTATGAATGTCTTAATACAATTGCTATAATCTCATGTCCAATAGCCCCATTTTATATGGACAGATTATATAATGACATTAATAATAGCTCCAAATCTGTGCACTTAGCTAATTTCCCTAAAGCAAATAGCAGCTTTATAAATAAAAAATTGGAGTTCAGAATGTCAATGGCACAGAAAATAACGTCTAATATTTTAGCTTTAAGAAAGAAAGAAAAAATTAGAGTAAGACAGCCTTTAGAGAAGTTTCTTATTTCAACTAATATTCCTGATTTAAAGCAAAGTATACTTGCTGTTAAAAAAATCATACTCTCTGAAACAAATGTTAAAACAATAGATTTTATTGATTCTGACTCTAACATTTTAACAAAAAATGTTCGCCCTAATTTTAAAGTTTTAGGACCTAAATATGGTGAAAAAATTAATGATGTTATTAAAAGTATTAATTTAATGTCTGCAGCAGATATTCAAAAATTAGAAAAAGATACTAGTATCTCTTTAAATCAGAATTTAACTATATCTCTAGAGGATGTAGAAATATTTTCAAAAGATATTAGCGGGTACTCTGTAAGCAGCGGGGAGAACTACACCGTGGCTCTTGATGTAACCATATCAGATCAGCTTAAAGAAGAAGGGTTGGCAAGAGAGTTTATTAACCGAATTCAAAGGTTGAGAAAAGATTTAAACTTTGATGTTACTGATAGAATTTCTATAGAAGTTGAAAAAAACAATATTCTTGAGCAGGCTATTAAAAATAATTTGACATATATTTGTAATGAAACACTAACTAAAAATTTAGACTTCACATCAATAAAAAACAAAGAATTTGTTAGCATTGATCTAGTTGAAGAAATTACTTGTAATGTTATAATAAAGAAACATTAGAATATGGCAGAAAAAACAACATATACGAAAAGTGAACTTAAAGAATTCCAAAAAATTATTTTATCTAAAATACAAAGTGCTGAAGATGATTTAAGCGTTTTAAGAGCTTCGTGCGCAAACGATTCAGATAATGGAACAGAAGACACTTCACCAACATTTAAAGCTTTTGAAGAAGGCTCTTCAACACTTTCTAAAGAAGAGAATACAAAACTAGCTGAAAGACAGGCTAAATTTATAATAAGTTTAAAGAATGCTCTTATTAGAATTGAAAATAACTCTTACGGAGTCTGCAGAATAACTGGTAAATTAATCTCTAAAGACAGGCTTAAGCTAGTTCCTCACGCTACATTAAGTATTGATGCTAAAAAGCATCAGCAATAATCATTGAAAAGAGTAATTAGTACGGCTTTAATTCTTATAATTTTAGACCAATGTTTGAAATTTTGGATAAAAACACATATGTTTTTAGGCCAAGAATTTAAAATATTCGAATGGTTTATAATTCACTTTACAGAAAATAATGGCATGGCTTTTGGCCTTGAGCTTGGCGGACAAACAGGAAAAATATTATTAACTCTTTTTAGGATAGTAGTAGTAAGTTTTGGAATAGGCTATATTTATAAGTTAAGTAAAGAAAAGATTCCCTCTGGCGCTCTTACTTCAATAGGGCTTATAGTTGGTGGGGCCATAGGAAATATAATTGACAGCCTATTTTATGGTGTAATATTTAACCATAGCTATTCAAATATTGCTAGTTTTTTACCTAAAACAGGTGGTTATTCTAGATTCCTGGAGGGCAAGGTAGTTGATATGTTCTATTTCCCGATTGTAAATACACATTTTCCAAGTTGGGTGCCATTCGTTGCAGACCAGCACTTTATATTTTTTAGACCAGTCTTTAATATTGCAGATGCAGGGATATCTGTTGGAATATTTACGCTAGTTATTTTTTACAGAAAGTTTTTTAAATAATTTTCTTAAAAACTCATATGAGGCTATAACCTCAGCAAGTATAACAAAACTAAATACTGTGTCTTCAACGGGAATATTTAAAAGTCGATAACCAATAATATGGTCAGGATTGTATAAAACAACAGGATTCTCTGTAAAACTTCCTGTTAATAGGCCATTCATAACTAAGAAAGGAAGTAAAGAAACAAGATAAGTCCTGAGAAAATTACCCCACCATATAGGCTTGAAATAAAAAGCGATAAAGCAGATTAAAGCAGCTAAAGAAAAATAAAAACATGTGTATAAATTGTTGTGGTAAATAGTAGCGATTAAAATTAGTACAATACCGAAAAATAATGAGAGTTTAAATATAATCTTCGAGGGTTTTATGTCTTCAAAAAAGTAATCTAGGACCTCATAAATAAAGACACAAGCGTATGGGGTTACTATAAACCAAAGCCACTCTTCAATGGGGAGATAAAGTATTTTGATACCTAAAATATAATTTGGATTAAAGCTCCAAACTCCTAAGTTAGTGAATAAAATATCTATTGAGCCATGTACAATTACACACAGTAATATTGCTGGCAATAAACTCTTCCACTTTTTATAAAATTGCAATTTACTTTCAAAACTTTGCAGCAATGGATAAGCAATTGTTGCAATTAAAATATAACAGTAAAAATATTTGCTAGCTAATATTTCCATAATTTAAGTATTGAATGAAAAAGAAAATTAATTGTGAGCCCAAAACTCCAATAGCAATTTTAAAGTTAATTTTCTGCTTAGAAAAAACAATAAGCATCTGTGCGATAATTGCACCAAAAAACCATCCAAAGTAATTATGAATAGGTACAGATACATTTTGCCATGACCAAAAGTCAAGATTAATTGCAATTGGTTCAATAATATAATCAAGAGAAACCATTAAGAGAGAGCTTAATAATATTAACAGAAATTTCTTTTCTGTAAAGAAAGAGATAATTCCAAAAGATGCAAGAGATAGATTTAGCCAATTTATTCCCATAACCAGTGGCGTATTAAATAGTTTTAATCCCAGTGTTTTTCCATATGAATATTCTCCAAAAACAAGCCCTGTATTTACACCCAAAACCTCAATAAAAAAACCGAAAAAAAACACTTGCAAACAAAGAAAAATAAAACTTTTAGAATAGTTATTGTTTGAATAGAAAAACAAGCAAAAAATAAGTAATAAGTATAACTGAGTAGTTGGTAATATTATTGATGAAAGATCAGTATTGAATACTGGTAGCTGGATATTCGCACCATAAAGGATACTCAGCCCTCCAACAATACTAAAGAAAAACATTAGAAAAATAACACAATTGATTCTTTTTAAACTCATATTTTTAACTTATTAATTCATCTACTATTTTAGAAGAAGACAGCGCCAAAGGGATACCCCCTCCAGGGTGGACACTCCCGCCACAAAAGTACAAATTTGAGATCCGATTAGAAAAATTTGGATGTCTAAAAAAAGCTGAAGCTCTAGAGTTAGAAGAACTGCCATATAATGAGCCTCTAAAAGATTGTGTTGTAGATTCTATTAATTGTGGAGTAAGAAGTTCTTCGCAAGTAATATAATCTTCAATATTTATCTTTAAAACCCTATTAATTTTCTTAATAATATTCTTTCTTGCTTTAGCGATTAAACTCTCCCAATCTTGTCCTTTATCATTAGGGGTGTTAATCATAACAAACCAGTTTTCACAATTATTAGGCGCGTCTTTTCGCGTCATTTTAGAAGTTATATTAATATAAACTGTAGGGTCTTTATATATCTGATTATTTTCTGATATATTCTTAAATTCTTCATTATAATTATTTGAAAAAAATATATTATGAAGGTTAAGATTTTCAAAATCCTTATTAATCCCCCAATAAAAAATTAAGGCAGAAGACGATCTTTCTTGAGTTAAAAAACTTTTTAGCACATATCTCTGTGGTAGTAACTTTTTATAAACAAAATAGATATCCTGATTACATATAATAACATCAAAAAATTTAATTTCTTTATTCACAAACACACCATTGGCGATATTGTTTTCTACTGAAATTTTTTCAATTGTTGTTTTAAAATGAAAAATTACTCCCAAATCTTTACATAATTTAAAAAGTGCCGAGGCAATTGAAAACATTCCTTTGTCTGGATAATAAGCTCCTTTGTTAAATTCCAAGGCAGATATACTATTTAGGATCGCTGGAGCTTTGAAAGGGTTAGATCCATTATATGTAGCAAAACGATTAAATATTTTTATAATCTTTTCATTATTAAACCTTCGCTTATTTACGGTATTCATAGATTCAAATATTTGTAAAAAAGGTAGTTTTAAAAATGCTATAAAAACTCTAAAAGAGAAATATGTTTTAATCTTATGCAAAGACTTTTCTAGAAATAAAAAACTTGTTGAATCAAATAAAAATAAATTTTTATTAATATGTTTTATTATTAATTTTTCTGAAACTCCTGTTTTTTTATTTACCTCATGAGCAAATTTTTTCGAATCAGTATATCCATTAATAACTGTCCCATCTTCATAAAAATACCTACATCCTTCTGATAATTTAGAGTAACTAAAGTAGTCTCTAGGGTTTTTATTTGCCAAGTAAAATAGTTCGTCTAACTTTTCAGGCATAGTTAAAAGAGAAGGTCCCATGTCGAATCTAAAACCCTTCATGCTCATTTCTTTCATTTTACCGCCATAGCTTTTATTAGACTCATATACATCAACACGATATCCTTTTACAGCCAGTCTAATAGCTGATGAAAGCCCTCCAATTCCTGCCCCAATAATGGCTGCTTTTTTCAAAAGTTAATTTTATTTTAAAATGTTATTTTCTAACAAGTATTCTGCTATCTGCACTGTATTTGTAGCAGCACCTTTTCTAAGATTATCTGAAACAATCCATAAATTTAAGGAATTAGCAAGGGAAAAATCTCTTCTAATTCTACCAACAAAAACATCATCTGACCCTTTTGAGTAAATCGGCATTGGGTAAACGTTTTTTTCAACATTATCCTTAACAACAATTCCAGGGGAATTAGACAATTCGGTAAGAATATTATCTATTTCAAAATCCGAGGAAAATGTTAGGTTTACACTTTCACAGTGCCCTCCATCAATTGGAACTCGTACCGCTGTAGCTGTAACATTTATCTTTTTATCTAAAATCTTGTGAGTTTCATTTACAATTTTCATCTCTTCTTTGGTGTAGCCATTTTCTTGAAAAACATCAATATGTGGCAATGCATTTCGATATATCGGGTGCGGGTAAACCATTTCTCCCACAACCCCTTGCTCTTCATTAAACAGCTGGTTAATCGCCTTCTCCCCTGATCCTGATGGAGATTGATATGTAGAGACAACAGCTCTTTCAATATTATATTTTTTATGTAGTGGAAACAACACAACCAACAGTTGAATAGTTGAGCAATTTGGGTTAGATATTATCATATCTTTTTTTGTGAGTTCAGAGCCATTTACCTCAGGTATAATAAGCTTGTACCTATCGTCCATTCTCCAGCAAGAAGAATTATCAATAACCTTGCAGCCTAATTTAGCTAGAATAGGAGCCCACTTTAAAGATATGTTTGAGCCTGCAGAAAACAAAGCTAAGTCAGGTTTTTTTTCTAAAAGACTATCAATTGAGCATATTTTATATGATTTGTCAGCAACAATTAATGTGTTACCAACAGATTTTTTAGAAGCAACTAATATCAATTCTGAAAAATTGAATTTTCTTTCAATCAAAACCTCGATTATTTGTCGCCCAACTAAGCCTGTAGAACCTATAATTGCTAGCCTCATAATAATATTAATTAGTACTCAAAAATACTATATTTACAATCGCTGAAAAAGCTTTTATGTTTTTAAATTAATGATTAATAATTCTAAAATGCAGCAAGAGATAAATCAAAAAAATTTAATCAAAGGCCTCCCCTCAGAGCCTGGGGTCTATCATTTTTATGATCTCAATAATAAGATAATCTATATTGGAAAAGCAAAAAACTTAAAAAAAAGAGTTTCCTCTTACTTTTCAAAAAATCATGATAATTTAAAAACCAAGATTCTTGTAAGTAAGATTGTTGATTTAAAATATATTATAGTAGAAACAGAAATCGATGCTCTTTTACTAGAAAATAATTTAATAAAAAAACACCAACCAAAATATAATATCTTGTTAAAAGACGACAAGTCTTATCCTTGGATTTGTATTAAAAAAGAAGAATTCCCTAGAGTTTTTCAAACAAGAAAAGTTTTTAAGGATGGGTCTGAATATTACGGACCATATATGTCAACATATGTAGTTAATGTACTACTTAATTTTTTCTCAGAAATATTTTATGATAATGGGTGGACTCCTTTTTCTTATATCGGAAGAGAAAACAAGCCAGAATCAAAAGAGAAGTATTTAGAAACAATTTCACAAATAAGAAAAATTTTAAAAGGAGATATAAAAAGTGTTATTATATACTTAAGAAATAAAATGATGGTCTGTGCAGAAAAAATGGAGTTTGAAAATGCTCAGAAAATTAAAGAGCAACTAGCACTTTTAACAAATTATCAGTCAAAATCATCTATAGTTAGTTCAAAAATTAGCAATGTTGATGTATTTTCAATTGTTTCTGATGAGAAACATGCTTTCGTAAACTTTTTAAAAATAACTAATGGAGCAATTATTCAATCTCATACTGTTGAAGTAAAGAAAAAATTATCTGAAAATAATGAAGATATTCTAATGTTTGCTGTAGCAGATATTAGAGAAAAATTTAATAGTGTTTCTAATTATATTTACTCCTCTCATAAACTAACAAATATCTGGGAAAAGATTTCCATACTAGTTCCAATAAAAGGGGAGAAGAAAAAACTTATCGATCTTTCTCTTAGAAATGCTAAATATATGCAACTAGAAAAAAAGAAACGTCTAGCATTAAATCTAGTCAAACAAAAACACCCATTAGTTCTAGAAAAATTAAAACAAGATTTACATCTAAAAGATATGCCTGTTCATATTGAATGTTTTGACAATTCAAATTTTCAAGGAACAAACCCTACGGCGTCTTGTGTTGTTTTTAAAAATGGTGTTGCAAGTAAAAAAGACTATAGAAAATATAATATAAAAACAGTGACAGGTCCTGATGATTACGCTTCAATGGAGGAAATAGTTTTCAGAAGGTATTCTAGACTATTAAATGAAAAAAAGAAATTACCTCAATTAATTGTTATTGATGGAGGTAAGGGACAATTAAGCTCAGCTATTAAAAGTTTGAAGAAGTTAAAAATAGAGGGGAAAATTGCAATAATTGGAATTGCAAAAAGACTTGAAGAAATATATTTTCCTAACGACAGTATTCCAATATACTTAGATAAAAGGTCTTTAAGTCTTAAAATAATTCAACAATTAAGAAATGAAGCTCATAGATTTGCTATTAATCACCATAGAGCAAAAAGATCTGAGAATAACTTATCTACATCTCTTGATAAAATATTAGGGATAGGGCCTAAAACTGTAGAAAAATTATTACAAAAATTTGGTTCCTATGAAAACTTAATGAAAAGCAAAATTAAAGATGTTGAAAGTCTAATTGGACATCAAAAAACACAAAAAATATTTAACAATAAATAATTTCATTTTTTAATTTTCTTTTTTCATTTGTGGGAAAAACAAAACATCTTGAATAGAGTTGCTATTTGTCATTATCATTGCAAGACGATCAATACCAATACCTAGCCCAGCAGTTGGGGGCATACCGTACTCTAAAGATCTTAAAAAATCTTCATCTAATTGCATTGCTTCTTCATCTCCTCTTTTAGCTAACTCGAGCTGATCTTTAAATCTTTCTCTTTGGTCTATAGGGTCGTTTAATTCTGAAAAAGCATTACAGATTTCTTTTCCATTACAAACCGCCTCGAACCGCTCAACAAGCCCCTCTTTGCTTCTATGTTTTTTAGCTAATGGTGACATTTCAATTGGATAATCGGTTATAAACGTTGGTTGAATTAACTTAGACTCACAGAACTCTCCAAATATTTCATCGATAAGCTTACCTCTACCCATGCTTGAATCAATCTGTACACCAAGTTGCTTAGCAGTAGTAGCAAGTTCACTTTCATTCATTTTAGAAATATCAATTTTAGTAAAATTTTCAATAGCTTCATACATGGTGTATCTCTTCCAGGGTCTTTTAAAGTTAATAAGGTTATCCCCTACCTGAACCTCAGTTTTACCATGAATATCAAGAGCGATTTTTTCAACCATTTCTTCAACTAAGTCCATCATCCAATTATAGTCTTTGTAAGCAACATAAAGCTCCATTTGAGTGAATTCAGGGTTGTGAAAACGACTCATTCCCTCATTTCTAAAATCTTTAGAAAATTCATAAACACCGTCAAAACCACCTACAATTAATCTTTTTAAATACAACTCATTAGCAATTCTTAAATACAAATCCATATCTAAGGTGTTGTGATGGGTTTTAAAAGGTCGTGCAGAGGCTCCTCCGTAAATAGGTTGAAGAATTGGTGTTTCTACTTCTAAATAACCATTACTATTAAGATATTCTCTCATAGAATTAGTAAGCTTTGTTCTCTGAATAAACGCTTTCTTTACTCCTGTGTTAACAATAAGGTCTACATAACGCTGTCTATATCTTTTTTCAGGGCTAGTAAACGCGTCAAACAAATTTCCATCCGCATCTGTTTTAGGTAAAGGTAAAGGTCGTAGTGACTTTGAAAGTACTTTTAGAGATTTAACCATAATTGAAATCTCTCCAACCTTTGTGATAAAAACATTACCCGTAACACCAATTATATCTCCTATATCTAAAAGTCGTTTAAAGACCTGATTATACATCGTTTTATCCTCTCCCTCACACATTTCGTCTCTATTAACATAGAGCTGAATTTTACCATGGGAATCTTGAAGTTCAACAAATGAGGCTTTACCCATTATTCTTCTACTCATTATCCTTCCGGCAATTGATACGGGTAAAACATCTCCCTCTTTAAAGTTTTTCTTGATATTTTGTGAGCTATTATTTACATCGAATAGCTCAGCTGGATAGCTATTAATACCTAAATCAGAAAGTTTTTTTAAAGAATCTCTTCTAACTAATTCTTGCTCTGAAAAATCTTTAGACATTTTGTTTTTTTTGTAAAGATATAAATTTCTTGTTCCTATTATTTTGTATTATTGAGTTCTTTTTAAAACAACATAAATTATGAAAATGAATGATTATATAGAAGGCTTTACTACTCAATTAAAAGAAGCAATATCTATTGGTGAAAAAGCGTCTTTAAAAGTTTCAGATAAGAAAATTACAAATGTTCTTATCTGCGGTTTAGGTGGAAGCGGAATTGGTGGGTCAATAGTTGCAGATATTGTTTCTGGGCAAATATTAGTTCCTATTAGCTATTCAAAAGACTACAGTATACCTAATTATGTTGATGAAAACACTCTTGTAATAGGATCTTCTTACTCTGGAAACACTGAAGAAACTCTTGAAGCTTTAGATGAGTGTCTAAAGAGAAAAGCTGAAGTTGCAATTATAACTTCCGGAGGGAAACTTATATCAATTGCTAAAAAAAATAATTTAAACCATATAGTCATCCCTGGCGGAAATCCACCTAGAGCAATGTTTGCTTATTCATTTACTCAGTTATTTTTTATACTTAAACACTATAAAATAATAAACAGTGATTTTATAAATAATTTTATAAAAGGAATTAATCTTCTGGATAAAGAAAAAGAAAACATCAAACAACAAGCGAAAGATCTAGCAAAAAAAATATTTAAAAAAACACCTGTTATTTATGTTGCGAATGGAGGAGAAGGAGTAGCTATTAGATTTAGACAACAATTAAATGAAAATAGTAAAGTCCTTTGTTGGCATCATGTAGTGCCTGAAATGAATCACAATGAGTTGCTCGGCTGGAGAACAAATACAGAGAACCTTGCTGTTATATATCTTAGAAATAAATCTGATTATATCAGAAATCAGAAACGTATGGATATTAACAAAGAGGTAATATCTAAGTATACAGATAATATTTCTGATATTTGGAGCATGGGTGATTCTGCGTTAGAAAATAGTTTATACTTGATTAATTTTGGTGACTGGGTTTCTTGGTATTTATCTGAACTAAATAATGTAGATGCAATTGAAATAGACGTTATTAATTTTCTTAAAGACAAACTTTCTAAGTTCTAATTATATATGTCAAAAGTTAAATTTATCGATCTTGGTAATATCAAATATAAAAAAGCCTGGGAATACCAAGAAAAACTCTTTAATAATACTATTAAATTAAAGTCAGAGAACAGAAAAAAAGAACAGAAAATACAAACTGAAAATTATTTAATCTTCTGTGAGCACCCTCATGTATATACTTTAGGGAAAAGTGGTGACAGTAACAACCTACTGGTTGATGAAAAATTTCTAAAATCTAGAAATGCTGAATTTGTAAAAACAAATAGAGGTGGTGATATAACCTATCATGGACCTGGACAAATAGTAGGATATCCCATTTTAGACTTAGATAATTTCTTTACTGATATTCATAAGTACCTAAGATTTTTAGAAGAGGCCGTTATTCTAACTCTTGATGAATATGGAGTAAAAGGCGAAAGATCAAATGGGGAAACAGGTGTCTGGATTGAAAAAGGCACGGAAAATGCTAGAAAGATATGTGCAATAGGCGTAAAAACGAGTAGATGGGTAACTATGCATGGATTTGCTTTTAATATAAATAGTGATCTTTCTTATTTTGGAAATATAATTCCTTGTGGTATAGTTGATAAAAAAGTCACTTCCTTAGAGAAAGAACTTGGAATAAAAATAAATATAGAAACTGTTAAAAAACAATTAAAAATTCATTTAAGTAATGTTTTTGAGATGGATTTAGTTGATTAAAATGAATGTATAACTTTGAAATAAATAAAAAGTTTATTTTTAACAAACGATAAAAATTATTATGGTAGAAAAACTATTGGAATTTAAAAATTTAGTTACAGAATTTCACACAGAGGGAAAAACTGTAAAAGCTGTAAACGATATAAGTTTTTGCTTAAATAAAGGAGAAACAATTGGGATTGTCGGAGAATCTGGTTCTGGAAAATCTGTTACCTCGTTATCAGCAATGAGATTAATTCCATCACCCCCAGGAGTAATTAGTGGAGGAGAAATAATATTTCATCAAAAAAACCTTCCTCCAGTTGATTTACTTTCATTATCAGAAGAAGACATGAGAAAATTTAGAGGTAATGATATTGCTATGATTTTTCAAGAACCAATGACATCACTTAATCCTGTTTTTACATGCGGAGATCAAGTTTTAGAAGCAATAATGTTGCATCAAAAATTAAATAAAAATGATGCAAAAGAATTAACAATAGAATTATTTAAACAAGTTCAACTTCCTGACCCTGAAAGAATCTATAGTACCTACCCACACCAAATATCTGGGGGTCAAAAACAAAGGGTTATGATTGCTATGGCAATGAGCTGCCAACCATCTGTTTTAATTGCAGACGAACCAACTACCGCGCTAGATGTTACTGTCCAAAAAACAATTCTTCACTTAATGAAGGATTTACAACAAAAACATGAAATGGGGATTATGTTTATCACTCATGACTTAGGTGTAATTGCAGAATTAGCAGATAAAGTTGTTGTTATGTACAAAGGAAAAATTGTTGAGCAAGGGAATGTCTGGGAAATTTTTACAAACCCACAACACCCATATACAAAAGGATTATTAGCGTGTAGACCTCCATTAGATAAGAGGTATACTTTTTTGCCCACTGTTTCAGATTTTATGCAAATAGACGAGTCTGGAAAAATAGTAGATAATAATATTTCAGTTGAAGATTTTACAAAAAAATTAATTATTTCTGAAAGTACTAGAAAACAAAAACAAGAAAAACTGTTTAAGAACGAACCAGTTTTAAAGATAAAAAATCTTAAAACATACTTTCCTATAAGAAACGGTTTTTTTGGTGGTATAAGCAGTCATGTTAAAGCTGTAGATGATGTATGTTTTGAAGTATACCCAGGAGAAACACTTGGTCTAGTTGGAGAATCTGGATGCGGTAAAACAACAATAGGAAGAACAATTTTAAGACTTGAAGAACCAACAAGTGGTGAAATGATTTATAAGGGTCAGGATATTTCTTTAATGACTGCTGAGGAATTACGTCTTTTTAGAAAAGAAGTGCAAATAATTTTTCAAGACCCATACTCTTCTTTAAATCCAAGAATGACAATTGGTAATGCAATTATGGAACCTATGCAGGTTCATAAAATTCTTAAGTCTGATGTTGAAAGAAAAAAAAGAGTAGAAGAACTTTTAGAAAGAGTAAATTTAGACCCCACCCACTTTTACAGGTATCCACATGAATTTTCTGGAGGACAAAGACAAAGAATTGGTATCGCTAGAGCGTTAGCTGTTAATCCAAAGTTTATAATCTGTGATGAATCTGTTTCAGCACTAGATGTTTCTGTTCAGGCTCAGGTTCTGAATCTTTTAAACGAATTAAAAGATGAGTTTGGACTAACATATATTTTTATTTCCCATGACCTTTCAGTTGTTAAGTATATGAGTGATAGAATGGTTGTTATGCAGGAGGGAAAGATTGAGGAGATGGGAGATGCTGATCAAATTTATAATAATCCAAAAACTAAATATACTCAGAAGTTAATTGATGCTGTTCCTGAGGGTAAAATTGAAGATATTAAAAAACATCTTGAATCAAAAGGAGTTATTGTTTAAAATTTCATCTCAGGAATATCTCCATTAATAATAAGATTAGCATCAGTAGATTTTACTATGTCGCTTACACTTACTCCCGGAGCTCTTTCAAGCAAAACAAATCCTTCCGGAGAAACCTCTATTACGGCTAAATCTGAAACAATTTTGCTAATACAATTAATACCTGTTATAGGTAAGGAACACTTTTTAAGCAATTTACTTTTTCCGCTTCGATTAGTATGAGTCATTGCTACAATAATATTATCAGAAGAAGCAACAAGATCCATAGCTCCTCCCATTCCTTTTACCATTTTTCCAGGAATTTTCCAATTGGCAATATCTCCATTTTCAGAAACTTCCATAGCACCTAAAACTGTTAATTGAATATGTCTTCCTCTAATCATTGCAAAAGATATTGCTGAGTCAAATATTGCTGCTCCGGGCATTGTTGTAATTGTTTGCTTACCTGCATTAATTAAGTCTGCGTCTTCATTTCCTGAAATAGGAAAAGGCCCCATTCCTAAAACACCATTTTCAGACTGAAACTCAACGTTTATATTTGCCGGAATATAATTAGCTACCAATGTTGGTATACCAATACCTAGATTTACATATGTATTATTTTTAAGCTCTTGAGCTATTCGCTGTGCTATTCCTTTTTTGTCTAAAGCCATTATTTTCTTACAGTTCTATTTTCTATTCTTTTTTCAAAAATCTCTCCCTTAATAATTCTTTGAACAAATATTCCTGGAGTATGAATTTGGTTAGGGTCTAGCTCGCCTAAAGGAACTAACTCTTCAACTTCTGCTACAGTAATTTTACCGGCCATAGCCATTAAAGGGTTAAAATTTCTTGCTGTTCCTTTATAGATAAGATTTCCAGCACAATCTCCTTTCCAAGCTTTTACAAAAGCAAAATCAGCAACAAGAGCATGTTCCAATATATGAGGTTTCCCGTTAAAATCTCTTTCTTCTTTTCCAATAGCTACCTCCGTTCCAAATCCTGCTGGGGTATAGAATGCTGGTATGCCAGCACCTCCAGCTCTACATCTCTCAGCAAGACTACCTTGAGGAATCAAATCTACATCTAACTCTCCACTAAGCATCTGTCTTTCAAATTCAACATTTTCTCCAACATAAGAAGAAATCATTTTTTTTATTTGCTTTCTTTTTAACAACAATCCCAAACCAAATTCATCTATACCTGCGTTATTAGAAATACATATTAAATTATTAATTTCTTTTTTTGATAAAGCCATAATAGAGTTTTCCGCAATGCCACACAAACCAAAACCACCAAACATTAGTGTCATTCCGCTTTGAACTCCCATAATAGCTTCTGAGATATTTTTAACTTCTTTATTAATCATATTTAAAACTCTTCTTCATTAAAAATTGTATTTGATTCGTCACATTCTAATGATAAATCAATAGTTCTAGAAATATCAAATTTTTCTGGAAAAACTTTTGAAACACTTGTATCTGAGTATACTCTTTGCATATATTCCGCAAAAATTGGCAGAGCCATATTAGCCCCTTGACCATTTTGTATGTCTCTAAAATGAACACTTCTGTCTTCACACCCAGCCCAAACACCTGTAACTAGATTTGGTGTTATTCCCATAAACCATCCGTCAGATTGATTCTGTGTTGTTCCTGTTTTTCCACCTATTTCATTCTTAAAACCATATTTATATCTTAGTCGTATTCCTGTTCCTGTTCTTTTTTTTGCTGTTGGACTATAAACACCATCAACAACACCTTGAAGTAATCTAACCATAATATCAGCTGTTTTTTCACTCATCGCTTCAACAGACTTAGGGGTAAAATCTTCAATAATAACACCATTTTTATCTTCAATCCTACTGATAAAGATGGGTTCTACCCAAACACCTTTATTTGCAAATGTAGAATAAGCCCCAACCATTTCATAGACAGACAAATCAAATGTACCCAAGCATAAAGAAGGTACGGCTAATATTTTACTTTGAATTCCTATCTTTCGAGCAAGATCAACAACAGCATGTGGCCCAAATTGTTTCATGATATATGCAGTAATTGTGTTAATTGAGTTAGCAAGTCCATATTTTAAGGTTAGTGTTAAGCCTTCTAAATCTTCACCACCAGAATTTTTAGGAACCCAATCTTTTTCAAGCCTCCATTTATATTTATCAAAAACAACAGGAACGTTAGGAACTTCATAGCACGGGGAGTACCCTTCTTGAATTGCTAAAGAATACAAAAAAGGCTTAAAGGTTGATCCGACTTGCCTTTTCCCTTGAGTAACATGGTCGTATTGAAAGTTTTCATAATTAATACCCCCAACATATGCCTTAACATGACCAGATCCTGGCTCCATACTCATCATGCCTGAGTGAATAAAATACTTACTATAAAGCAAAGAGTCCATAGGAGAGAGAGTGGTGTCTATTCTACCGTTCCAAGAAAACAGGGACATTGGAACTTTTTTATTAAATATTTCTTTTATTTTATCTTTATCTACACCATAAGATTTAAGTCTTTTGTATCTGTCTGATCTTTTCATAGACTGAGATAATAAAAGTTCAATCTGTTCGGGCTCAAAATCTTCTGGAAATGGAGCGTTTGGTTGTCCATCCCAATGTTTATAAAAGTCTTTTTGAAGACTTGACATATGAACAACAGTAGCCTCTTCTGCAAACCTTTGAAGTCTAGAATCAATAGTCGTGTAAATCTTTAAACCGTCTGTATATAGGTTGTAATTTTCACCATCGGATTTATAGTTTTCCTTACACCAAGACTTCATTTTATTACGCAGAAATTCCCGAAAATAAGGGGCAAGACCTTGTGTGTGACTTTCTTTTTTAAAATCTAACTTAATAGGCTGGGGAAGTAATTGATTATAAACTGAATCTGATATAAAATCATATTTTCTCATCTGAGAAAGCACAATATTTCTTCTTTTTTCAGTTATCTCTATCCTTCTATTAGGATTAAAAAGGGATGGGTTTTTTAACATCCCAACTAACATTGCGCTTTCATTTATACTTAAACTATCAACTTCTTTATTAAAATAAACTTTTGATGCTGATTTAATACCTACTGCATTGTTTACCCAGTCAAACCTATTTAGGTACATAACTAAAATTTCATCCTTAGTGTACCTTCTTTCTAACTGAGCTGATATTATCCACTCTTTCAACTTTTGTTTTAGCCTATCAAAACCAGAGGCTGGTTTTTTAGTAAAAAGCATTTTTGATAGCTGCTGTGTAATTGTACTCGCTCCTCCTGAATTACTCGAAAAAAACACACCTATAGCTGCTCGAACTAACGCTCTAAAATCTATGCCTGAATGCTCTCTATATCTAATATCCTCTGTAGCTAAAAGTGCGTTAATAAAATGCACGGGTATTTGCTTTTTCTTAACAAGGCTACGATTTTCATAAAAATACTTTCCTAAAACAACACTATCAGAAGAAACAATCTCTGTGGCCCAATTATTTTCAGGATTTTCTAATTGGCTAAATGTTGGAAGCTCCCCAAAAAAGCCAAAAGCGGTAAGACTCATGATTAAATAAATTAAAAAAATAGGACTTAAAATAATAAGCCATATAGATATCTGCTTTCTTTTATTCATCCAACTCTATAATAGAAATGCCAATTGATAAAATAGATGATAGGTTTTGTATTTTATTTTTATTACCATACCTCATTGCTTGTTCAATGCTTATATTTTGTTTTTTATTTTGGAAAATAATTTTATCATTTAATTCTATATTAACTTTTCTAATATCTCCAATCCCCTTTCCCAACCATCTCCCATTTTTCCGACAAAGACTTATATCAAGCGTATCGATTTTTCCACCATAATAGACAAATAAAAGGAGGTTTTGAAAATCATAATCAATATCATGGCGAACTTGAATACTTAGTGACTGAGCATTAACAGTATCTTCAGTATATACATCAAAAGAAACTATAGAATCGCTATTCCATGTCCCATCCTCAAAAATAAAAAAATTTTGTTTTTTTTCTACTAGAAAACAAGAAGTGACACAACAAATAGCCAGCATTAAAAAGATAATCTCTCGCATTATTTAATTTTGAACAAATTTAGCTTTTACTTTTAACAGTTTTGTAACTTGAATTGACAATTCAAACAGCAATATTTTAGCGCTTATATTTCTATTTAGATAACCAATAGATTTCTCAAATTCATTAACTATTAAGATACTATTTTCTTCGTTTATAAAAGCTGAAAACTTGCTAATAAACACTTTTTCATCATTACTTATTTTAAGTATAGAGTGATTAGAAAAATTATAAATAATAGAGTTTCTTATTACCTTTATAGCAAACAACAACAACTTCTTTTGAATTAATAATGATTTTTTTGAAAACCCATTTGCCCATTTTGTTATCTCAACAAAATCTTGTTTAAAACATAATCTCATCCACTTAGAAAACTCTGCTAATAAAAAACCCTCATCATTTGAGCTTTGCATTCTTATTAAGAAACTAATGTCTCCAGATGCTTTTAAAGACAAATTATTTTTATCATCCCCATATGTGTTTTGATAAAAATCTGATAGTTCAAGATCATTATACGAAGGAATCTTTGTTAACTGTAGCCTAGATAAAACTGTTGGAAGTAGTTTTTTTTCTTCTTCTGAAACCAATATAACTATCGTTCCTTTTGGAGGCTCTTCTAAAACTTTTAATAATTTATTAGTTGCTAGTTTCATCATGTTTTCTGGACCCCAAACAATTACAACCCTAAATTTAGATTCAAAGTTTTTTAATGCCAGCTTATTATAAAGCGTTTCTCTACTGCTATCAAGACACTCCTTAGTAGATGTAAACTCATGAGTATAAATATGTGGTTTTTTTTCTCCCATCTCCACAAACCAATCCTCAAGAGAGCAGTAAGGGTTTTTTAAATAAAACTCTCTAAAGCTTTTAAGATAACTACTTGACCTTGTGCATTTAGACGTTTTAATAACTGGGAATATTATATGAAGATCAGGGTGTGATAAGCTTGTATACTTTAAACAAGAAGTACAGCTTTCACAAGAATCTTGATTGATAGGGTTTAAGCAGTTTATAAATCGAGCATATGCAATAGCTAATGAAAGTTTTGGGGAGCCTTTTTGACCTATAAATAATTGAGAATGAGCAATTCTATTATTTTCAACACTCTTTATGAGCTCGGATTTCACTTGGTCTAAAGCAAAAATTTCTTTAAAAAGCATTTATAATTATTTATTCTGTCAAATTTAATTAAAATGAAATTATATAAGCCTTTTATTTTATTTTTGTAGCATGAAAAGAATCAAAGGTTTTAACTTTAAAAACAAAAAAACCATTATACGAGTTGATTTTAATGTTCCTTTAAACAAAGATCAAAAAGTTACAGATAATTCAAGACTTATAGGTGCTCTCAAAACAATAAAGACAGTCATTAAGGCTAGAGGAATTGTTATTCTAATCTCACATCTTGGAAGACCAAAAGGAAAAAATAAAGAGGAGCTTTCTCTAAAACATGTTCTTCCTTTTTTAAAAAAAGAATTGTCTTGTCCTGTCTCTTTTTTTAACGATTGTGTTGGTATTGAAACTAAGGAATTTATTAATCAACAAAAACCAGGAAGTGTTACTTTGTTAGAAAATCTTAGGTTTTACCCCGAAGAAGAGTTAGGTGATGTTAATTTTGCAAAAGAACTTGCTAGCCTTGCTGATATTTATATTAACGATGCCTTTGGCACTGCTCATAGGGCACATGCATCAACATCAATTATTACACAGTTTTTTAAAGACTGCCTGTGTGGAGAGCTAATGTATACTGAAATATCAAACTTAAAAACTACTGTTGAAATTCCTCAGAGTCATTTTACAGCAATTATTGGAGGAGCGAAAATAAGCGGTAAAATTGAGGTGATTAAATCTCTTATAAAAAAAGTAGATAGCTTAATAATCGGAGGGGGAATGGCTTATACTTTTATTAAAGCGTTAGGAGGAAGTGTTGGAAAATCTCTAGTTGAAGAAGAGAAATTAGTATTAGCTAAAGAAATAATTATTCTAGCAAAAGAAAAAAATGTTGCTCTTTTACTTCCTGTTGACTCAAAAAATTCTTTACATTTTAACAATGATTCTGAAACAGATCTTTCTGATATTTATAAAATCAAAGAAGATTATATGGGTCTGGATATAGGTCCCAAAACTATTGAGCTTTTTAAAGAAGAGATTCTAAAATCAAAGACCATAATTTGGAATGGACCAATGGGAGTTTTTGAAATGCAAAAATTTGAAAAAGGAACAAAAAGCATTGCAATCGCTGTATGTGAAGCAACTAAAAAAGGTGCTTATTCTCTTATTGGAGGAGGAGACTCTGTAGCGGCCATAAAACAATTTAAACTAGAAAAGCAAGTAAGTTATATCTCTTCAGGAGGTGGGGCTATGTTAGAATATTTGGAAGGTAAGGAGTTGCCGGGAATAGTTGCTTTATTATAGGTTTTTTTCTATTTCTTTCTTAGCTTTTTCAGCTTTTTTTTCAAGAGCTTTTAAAACACTTTCATGCTTTTTTACGCTGGGAGATAATTTTTCAGCAATTCCTTTAACCGGTGTGTAGATAACAGAGCTTTTCATAATCTTTTTAGGGATTATCTCAACTTTATTTTCAAAATATAACAAACAACTCAGAATAACAGCTACTTTTAAAAAACCAAAAAAAGACCCTAATATCTTACTAATTAAACCAAGGGCAAGGACATTTGTTATTTTATCTATAATAGCCCCAATAGCCTTAACAGAAATAACAGAAAATAAAAAAATAACGGCAAAAGATATAATAGGAATAAATGTTTTTTTATCGCCTTTAGAAACATCTGATGATAACTTTTCAAAAAGACCTGACAGAAACCCTTCAAAATAAACTGAAAAATTTAACGCTACATAAACTCCAATTAGTATTGCCACTAATGAGGTTATTTCATTTACAATGCCCTTAGAAAATCCACGAATGAAACCGTATATCATTGGAATAACCAAGCATATGTCAAGATAATTCATTAATATAAATTTCTATTAATCTTCAGTTACAACAACTGTTTTAAAAACAATTTTATTTCTAAGTAGCCTAACAACGCTTTGGCCAGAATAGGTAGAGTTTCCGTCAACTTTTTCAACAATAACATCTAATATTGCTTCGTATTGAAACTCAAACTGAGCCTGACCATTTTGATCAGTGTCCATTTTTTCAAATACATCCGAAATTGATCCTTGAGAATTTATCTCCCCCTCTCTTGAGAGTATTACTTTAGCTCCCTCAACTTTAGTCCCATCAGCATAATTAACCGTGATTTTTGCAAGTGTAGGGTCTTCCTTTTCACAAGAGGAAATGGAGGTGATTAAAAAAGCTACAGAAAAAGCAACTGCAAAACTTATTAAGGCAGATTTAAAATTTATGTTTCGCATAATTATTGTTAATTTGTATTCTTATATTAGCAAATATACATAGAAAATTTTCAAAGTGTTAAAAAAGATTTCCAATTTACTTTCAGAGGTTAATAATTTCAAACCTAATTCAAAAGAGAATTTAGATAATTTTAGGATAAAATATCTTTCAAAATCTGGTGAGCTAAATAAGCTATTTGTTCTTTTTAAAGATATTCCTGGAAATGAAAAAAAACTTTGTGGAAAAGAACTAAATAATCTTAAAAACACAATAAACTTAAAATTAGAGGAATTTAAAAATTCATTTATTTCTAAACAACAAGTAGCAACTAATGACCTGTCAAAACCAATAATTTTAAATAATTTAGGAAGTAGACATCCTTTATCAATTGTTAAAAATGAGATTGTTGATATTTTCAACAGAGTTGGCTTTAATATTTCTGAAGGGCCCGAAATAGAAGATGATTGGCATAACTTTTCTGCACTTAATTTACCAGAAGAACATCCTGCTAGAGATATGCAGGATACTTTTTTTATTCAATCTGACCCAGATGTTTTACTAAGAACCCACACCTCTTCAGTTCAAGTGAGGTATATGGAAAAAAACACACCACCTATAAGAACTATTTCTCCTGGAAGAGTTTATAGAAATGAAGCTATTTCATCTAGAGCCCATTGTATATTTCATCAAGTAGAAGGTCTTTATATTGATAAAGATGTAAGCTTTGCTGATTTAAAACAAATGCTGCTTTATTTTGCAAAAGAAATGTTTGGTGAAAAAACAAAAATTAGATTACGGCCTTCATACTTTCCTTTTACAGAGCCCTCGGCAGAGGTAGATGTAAGCTGTAACATCTGCTCATCTAAAGGATGTGGTGTTTGTAAATATACAGGCTACTTGGAGATATTAGGATGTGGAATGGTTGACCCAAACGTACTTGAAAACTGCGGTATTGACAGTAAAAAATATACTGGATATGCTTTTGGAATGGGTATAGAAAGAATTGCTATGTTAAAGTATCAGGTAAATGATCTGAGATTATTCTATGAAAATGATGTTAGGTTTTTAAAACAGTTTTCAAGCGCAATTTAAAACTTAAACAAAGCTCCAATCATAAGTGTCAAGCCCTTCTACACACGCCCTCAATAAGTCTATTGATCCTCTAACATCTTCTTTGTGTACCATTTCTATTACTTGATGAATATGTCTTGTTGGTATTGAAACGGCTCCAGCTATAGCTCCTCCTGGGTTCATTCTTTGTACTCCAGCGGTATCTGTTCCTCCAGCAGGCAAAATTTCTAATTGAGTTTTAATTTTATTTTTCTTAGCTATTTCTTTCATATAAGAAACCATTCTATAATCACAAACAGTTGAGGAGTCCATGACTTTTATACAAGCTCCTTCTCCTAAAGCAGAGACCTGTTCTTGCTTGGTAGAACCAGGCGTATCCCAGGCAATGGTAGTGTCAAGTCCAAATCCAAAATCTGGATTTATTTCCATCGATGATACATTAGCTCCTCTAATTCCAATTTCTTCTTGAACAGTGAAAACTGCATAAACATCATACGGAGGAATGTCTTTCATCTCTCTTAGCATCTCTATTAATATAAATACCGAAACTCTATTATCAAGAGATTTACAATTTATACAATCACCCATTTCTATTAAACTTCTTTCTCTAGTAATACTTGAGCCAATAGAGATTAACTTATCTAATTCTTTCTTACTCAAACCAGTGTCTATAAAAAAGTCTTTAGTTGTTGGTACTTTCTGCCTGTCTGCAGTGTTCATCAGATGAATAGGTTTACTTCCCATTACACCAATAATATCTTTTTTCCCGTGAATTATTACTCTTTGTGCTGTTAGAGTTTTTGGGTCAAAACCTCCTAAGGTATGAAAATATACAAATCCTTTATCGTCAATATGAGTAACAATAAAACCAATCTCATCCATATGAGCTGCTATCATAACTCTTTTGTTCTTTTTACCTTTTTTAATTGCTGAGACATTTCCCATATTGTCAATCTTTATTTCATCAACAAGATTCTCTATTTCTCTTAAAACAATTTTCCTTACTCTATTTTCATATCCTGGCGCTCCTGCAACTTCGCAAAGCTCAGCTAAAAGTTCTGTGTTTATCATGTCTAATTTACAATGCTTAATTTTATCATATTGGTCATTCCTTTTTGCTGTGCTGGCATACTAGCCAAACTAATTACAGCATCACCTTTTTTAATATCTTTATTATTCTTTAATATTTCCTTTGTTTCTATAATTGTCTGGTCTGTTGTTGTTCCTCTATCGTAGTAGTATGCTTTAACACCCCAAACAAGACTTAGTTTATTTAAAATCGAATAGTTATTTGTAAATGCATAAACAAATGCTGAAGGCCTAAAACTAGATGTTTTTATTGCGTTATATCCAGAGTATGTCATTGTAACAATTGCTGTTGCTTTTGACTGCTCTGAAAGCTGAGTTGCATGAGCGCAAATAGCGTCTGAAATCTTCCTATTGCTAAAAGATGATAGTCTTTTAGGAAACTTATAGTTAATATTCTGACTAAAATTACTTTTCTCAATATCTCTAATGATGTTTCTCATTGTCTCAACAGTTTTTACAGGATATTTCCCAACGGAAGTTTCTCCACTCAACATTACTGCGTCTGCTCCATCAATAACAGAGTTTGCCACATCATTAACCTCTGCTCTTGTTGCGGTAGCGCTGTAGGTCATACTTTCTAACATTTGAGTAGCAATAATAACTGGACGTGATTTCTCTATAGATCGACTAACAATCATTTTTTGATATGCAGGAACTTGGTATGCAGGAACCTCAACTCCAAGATCACCTCTTGCAACCATAATAGCATCGCTTGCATTAATAATTTCATCTATATCTTCAACTGCTTCAGGTTTTTCAATCTTTGAAATTATACTTAAAGTACTCTTATTTCTCTTTAATATTCTTCTTAGCTCATGAACATCTTCTGCCGATCTTACAAAAGATAATGCGAGCCATTCAATTTTTTGAGTAAGAATAAATTTTAAATCCTTTTTATCCTTTTCTGTCAAACAAGGAAGAGATATTTTTGTATTTGGAAGGTTTACCCCTTTATTTGATGTCAATACGCCGCCAAAAACAACCTTTGTTTCAACCTTGTCAAGCTTATTAGTTTTTATTGCTTTAAGTTGTATTTTGCCATCATCGAGCAAAATATTATCGCCTGCAGAAATATCTTTTGCAAAGTTTTTATAATTAATAAATAAATTGTTTTTATTCTTTTTGAGCGTTGAAAAAACTAAGGTTTGGTCTTTTTGAAGATCTAATGGTGAATTGAGCTTGCCTATTCTAATTTTTGGTCCCTGCAAATCTGCTAAAATTGCCGTATTTATATTTAGCTCTTGATTTATTGATTTTATATGTGAAATAATTTCCTTTGCCTTATCGTGTTCAAGATGAGAAAAATTTAACCTACAAACATTAACACCGCTTTTAATAATACGTTTTAAATTAGAACGAGATTCAGTAGCTGGACCAACTGTAGCAATAATTTTTGTTTTTCTAATCATTTATTGAACATCTATTTAGGTTTTCTATCTCTTTTAAATCTAATTCAAAGATGAACAAAATTTCAGAGATATTTTTTATTTTAATTAAAAATTCTTTTTTTTCTAACTCAGATGCTTCTTTTTCAATAATCAAAAAATAATTTGCGTTTTTTTTCGAGGGAATTAAAAAACCTTTACTGGATATGTTAGAAATTAAATATAAGCTCGTGTTAAAATTATTTTTATCACTTTTATATCTACAATAGTTGTTGTTTTTTGGGCAAGTGTAGTCTTTTTCTTTTTTTAAATCAAATAACATTATTTTATTTAAATACCAACTAAGCTTGTAAATTTTAGATTGACAAACTATTGCGAAAACAGAAATTTTATCATCATCAATGATATCAAGCTTAATTACTTTTTTTGGTTTACTTATAGTTTTCATAAAACGATTGTGCAGCTAACTGTTCTGTCTTTTTAATTGACATACCTACTGCTTGTGATTTTAATTTATCATCAATATATACACCTATTTTATACTCTTTTTGATGGCTTGGACCTTTAGACTCTTCTACTTTGAAATTAATTTTTCTTTTTTCTTTTTGGCACATTAAAATCAAATTACTTTTATAATCTACGTCATTAAAAACCTCTTTTAATTTATTATAAACAACTTTATTTATTATAAACTCTTTTGCTTTGCCAGCTCCCTCTGAAAGATAAATAGCACCTATAATAGCTTCTAAACAATTACCATACATGTTCTTCGTGACTTTATGAACATTGTGTTTTATTAAAATATCTTCTATTATTTCTTCACCTATAAAGTTAAGATATTTTCTGCTTATTATCATTGATCTTTTTTTTGACAACACTCCTTCGTCTTCATTTGGGAACTTATTAAATAAGTGTTCTGAAACAACAGTGTTTAAAATTGAATCTCCTAAAAACTCTAACCTTTCATTGTTAAGTTTTTTTTGTGATGATTTATGTAAAGTAGCAATATCATAAAGCTCTAGATCCTTTGCTTGAAAACCAAGTAAACTAAAATAGATGTTTTTTTGGCTAGATTTTATGCCAAAAACTTGCTTTATCTTCTTTAAAAAATTATTCTTCAAATTTTTTAAACATTACAGACCCATTATGACCTCCAAAACCAAAAGTATTACTAATTGAAAAGAAAACATCTTTTTCTTGAGCTTCATTAAAAGTAAGCTCGAGCTTGTTGTCTATTTCATCGTCATCAGTGAAATGGTTAATTGTAGGAGGGATTATATTGTTTTTTACTGACATAATACAAGCAATTCCTTCAATAATGCCTGCGGCACCAAGCAAATGCCCTGTCATTGATTTTGTCGAGCTTATGTTTAGGTTGTATGCTTCTTCTCCGAATAAACTTAATATTGCCTTAGTTTCAGCAATATCTCCTAGTGGTGTTGAGGTTCCATGAACATTAATATAGTCAACGTCGCTCTTATTTACTTTTGCTTCATTTAAAACAAGATTCATAACATTTTTAGCTCCTAATCCTTCTGGATGGGGTGCTGTAATATGGTGAGCATCAGCTGTCATGCCACCACCTACAAGCTCAGCATAAATCTTTGCTCCTCGTTTTTTAGCATGTTCATATTCCTCCATAACAACTGCTCCCGCCCCTTCTCCTAACACAAACCCATCTCTATTTTTATCAAATGGTCTTGATGCTGTTTTGGGATCATCATTTCTAGTAGACAAGGCCATCATTGCGTTAAAACCTCCAATACCTGGCTCTGCTACACAGGCCTCAGAACCTCCTCCAATAAAAATATCTGCCTTATCCCATTTTATATAGTTAAACGCATCTATTAGTGCATGTGTTGATGAAGCGCAAGCTGAAACTGTGGTAAAGTTTGGGCCTCTGAAGCCATATTTAATTGAGATGTGTCCAGCTGGAATGTCTGATATTAATTTTGGAATAAAAAATGGATTAAATCTTGGATTTCCTGTTCCTGTAGCAAAATTTGCAGACTCAGAATAAAATGTATTCATCCCTCCTATTCCGCTGCCCCAAATAACTCCAGCTCTATCGCTATTAATCTTTTCAACTTCTAAACCTGAATCAAAAATAGCCTCGTCAGCTACTTTCATGGCAAATTGACAAAATCTATCCATTTTTCTAGCTTCCTTTCTGTCTAGAAAGTCTGTTGGGTTAAAGTCTTTTACCTCGCAAGCAAATTTAGTTTTAAAATTCGTAGCGTCAAATAGAGTAATTGGTCCTGCTCCGCTTGATCCTTTTACAAGGTTTTCCCAATATTCTTTAAGATTATTTCCTATAGGGGTTATTGCTCCTATACCAGTGATAACTACTCTTCTGGATTTCATAATAAACTTATTATGAAGCTTCTATAAATGAGATTGCATCACCGACAGTTGCTATAGCTTCTGCTTTATCATCTGGAATTTGGATGTCAAATTCTTTTTCAAACTCCATAATAAGCTCAACTGTATCTAAGGAATCTGCTCCTAGATCATTTGTAAAGTTAGCTGTATCCGTAACCTCAGCCTCGTCAACACCTAACTTATCTATAATTATCGCTTTTACTTTTGTTGCTACCTCAGACATATTAAATATTTTTTGATTAATAAAGTGCAAATTAAACTATTAATTAATCATTGTGCAAACTTTACCATTTTGTATTTTAACATCCAATTGTTTATTATATTTTTGATAAAAGTTATTATGACTAAAAAAATTGCAATTCTCGCTTCTGGAAATGGCACTAATGCTGAGGCAATATGTCTTTATTTTGCTGAATCAAAGAAAATTGATATCTCTTTAATAATAACTGATAATCCAAACTCGAATCTTGTTGTAATTGCTGATAAATTTGATATTCCTTTTATACTTCTGAATAAGAAAAACAATAACACAGATAAACAACTAGTTTCGAATTTAGAAAAGTTTAAAATAAATTCAATAGTTCTTGCTGGTTATTTAAAAAAAATATCCTCAACAGTTGTTAATCTTTTTCCAAATAATATTATTAACATTCATCCTTCTCTTCTTCCAAAGTTTGGTGGTAAAGGAATGTATGGGAAGAATGTTCATGCTGCCGTGATCGAGGCTAAAGAAATGAAAAGTGGTATCTCCATTCACTTAGTGAATAATGAATATGATAAAGGAGAAATTTTATTTCAAAAATCTTGTGATCTCTCAAAAAATGAAACCAACAAGACACTCTCAAAGAAAATTCAAAAATTAGAACATAAGTATTTTTCTAGTATTATTGAAAAAACATTTTTAGACAAATGAGCGTTATAATTTATACGGATGGTGCGGCAAAAGGAAATCCAGGTAATGGAGGCTATGGAACGGTAATGATTTCAGGGAAACTAAGAAAAGAAATATCTCAAGGGTTTCAATTAACAACCAATAATCGTATGGAGCTTCTTGCTGTTATTGCTGGTTTAGAAAACTTAAAATCATTACAAGAAACAGTCACAATTTATTCTGACTCGAAGTATGTTGTAGATGCGGTAAACAAAAAGTGGCTTTTTGGTTGGGAGAAAAAAAACTTTAATAAAAAGAAAAATCCTGACTTATGGATTCGATTTTTAATATCCTACAGAAAGCATCTAGTAACTTTTATTTGGATTAAAGGACATAATGATAATCTTGAAAATGAACGTTGTGATTATCTTGCCGTTAAAGCTTCAGAAGGCAATGGCTTACTGAAAGACGAGTGGTATGAAAATTCTAAAAACAAAAACACTCTTTTTTAAAGAGCAAAAGAAGAGAGTGATACAAATTCATTAACTCTTTCTTTTACATCTTCTTGTGTTATTTCTGTCAATCTTTCTGTTCCAAACTTCTCAACACAGAATGAAGCCATTACTGAACCATAAATAACCGCACTTTTTAAGTTTTCAAAAGAAACATCTCCTGTTTTTTGAATATGCCCCATAAATCCTCCTGCAAAAGAATCGCCTGCCCCAGTAGGGTCAAAGACATTTTCTAAGGGAAGTGCTGGCGCAAAAAACGTTTTATCTTCTCCAAAAAGTAACGCTCCGTGTTCTCCTTTTTTTATAACTAGGTATTTTGGACCCATTTTCTGTATAATTTTTGCTGCCTTAACAAGTGAGTAAACCTCGGATAATTGCCTTGCCTCTTCATCATTAATTGTTAATACATCAACATTTTTTAAGGCTTCTTTTAAATCATCCATACAATTGTCCATCCAAAAGTTCATAGTATCAAGCACTATTAATTTAGGCTTTGAACTCATTTGATCTAAAACTTTTTGCTGAACACTAGGAACTAAATTTCCTAGCATTAGATATTCACTATCTTTAAAATTATTTGGCAAAACAGGATCAAATGTTTCTAAAACATTCAGCTGAGTATCTATTGTGTCTCTAGAGTTCATATCATTATGATATTTTCCCGACCAAAAAAAAGTTTTTTCCCCTTTTTTTATTTGCAGACCATCTGTGTCAACATTATGTTTTTCTAGCATTGTTATAGCTTCTTGAGGAAAATCATCTCCAACTACAGAAACAAGTCTAAGTTTATCGCTAAAAAAAGAAGCTGCTAAAGAGATATAGGTTGCTGCTCCTCCTACTATTTTATCTGTCTTTCCAAACGGCGTCTCAATTGCATCAAAAGCTACCGTCCCTACTATTAGAATGCTCATCTTTCTTTTTTGGACAAATATATTGCATATTTTATTACTTAATGCTATTTTTGCTCGCATTTTAAAATCCTCCTTAGCTCAGCTGGTTAGAGCATCTGACTGTTAATCAGAGGGTCCTAGGTTCGAGTCCTAGAGGGGGAGCAA
>CAJXYM010000006.1 GCA_913063045.1 uncultured Flavobacteriales bacterium
ATAAAACCCATATCTAACATTCTATCTGCTTCATCTAAAACAAAATAAGAAATATCTGATAACGAAATAAAACCTTGCCCCATTAGGTCTAATAATCTTCCAGGAGTTGCTATCAATATATCTACTCCATTCTTAAGTATTTTCGTCTGAGCTCCTTGACTTACTCCTCCATAAATCACAGTATTTTTAATATTAGTATATTTTGAATATGCTTTAAAGTTTTCATCAATTTGTATAGCAAGCTCTCTCGTTGGAGTGACGACTAGTGCTTTTACTTTTCTTTTTTTTTGATCTATATTTTGATGTATAAGATGATGTATGATAGGTAGAGCAAAGGCAGCTGTTTTACCAGTTCCTGTTTGGGCACTTCCAAGCACATCTTTTTTTTCTAGAATTATAGGGATAGCTTTTTTTTGTATATCAGTAGGGTGTTTGTAGTTCTGATCTTTTATAGCTTTATTTAGGCTAGAATGTAGCCCTAGGTCTTTAAACTCCACAGTTATTTTTTTTAAATTGATTATATCAAAGGTATTAATCTTTATTTAACATAAATTATAAAAAAAATGAAATAGTTATAATTTATTTGACTTTGATTTATTTTTTGTGTGAACATAAATACGTATTTATACTTATTATTTATTTGCTTTTAGTCTTTTTTACACATATTTTTTTTTTATATAAGATAAAATTTAATTATTTATATTATATTTAGGTTATAATAATAATTTTAAAACAAAATCATGTCACTATTTCTCTCTATATCGTCTTCATTAACAGACCTTTCTGAATTATTTGGTCTTTTTTTATTTTTAATTCCTATAGCTGTACTTGGCTTCATATTTGCGAAACATAAAGATGAAGAGCCTTCCTTTTTATTGCATATTGATAGAATGAAAGGTCTTGAAGATGGATGGACTCCGGTTGTAGTTTTGACTGCACCTTTTATATTTATATTCAATATTTTTGTTTGGGTAGGGTATGCTTTTGTTGTTTTTACTTCATTTCTTGCTTGGCTCTTTAAAACAATTTTTGATTTTGTTGTCAAATGGGTTGTGCTGCCAATTTTTAATGCAATTAGGTGGGTTTTCGTAACAATTTTTTGGGTACCAATCAAAATAATTGCAAAAATATTATATCATTACTGTTTAGTTTGGATGTGGGATCTTTATAAAACATCTTTTTTTGCTATAAATCATTCTTATAACTCGAGTAGACTACGAATTGGTTTTATTGGTTCTTTCTATGCTTTAATGATTGTCGGATTAGGAATCTATCTATCAATTTTAACAGATATGGAATTTTTCTCATTATTCGCTCTTGGTGTTTCAATACTTCCTGTACTCAAATCTGTGGGCGCAATTACTTCAATGATTCATTTTAATGATAATAGAGATCATAATGAACACGGATCTAAAGTTATGAAATCAGCTATAAGATATGTTTTAATGGCTTTAGTGTCTGTTGCTATAATTCAAATACTTTTATATTTGAGTTTAGTCCCTGACTTAGGCTTAGTTATTTTAGGTATTGCAATTAGTACAAACGTATTATTATCTTTTCTTTCAATAATTGCAATTTTTATTTCCTTTTTTGCGCAAGCTATATTTCCAAATTATTTATTAGATAATGATGATAAAATATCTGCTTTAGATTCAGTAAAGTCTTATATCCATCAAATTAAAGATAAAGGTGTGCAATTGTTATTTTCTACAATACCACTATCTTTATTTTCTGTCGTAGTTTTAGCAGTTCCCGTATTTTTAGTTTACTTATCTATTTCTGTTGCTGATAATTCTAAATTAAAAATATACGAGAACAAAAAGGAAAGTCTTTCTGAAGATATTATTACAGCTAATAAAGACTTAGCTGTACTATTAAATAATTTTGATTCTAATAATAAAGATTCAGTAAAGTTAGCATTTGAAAAAGCTATTGAATTTGATATTAGATCTCAGCAAATTTCTTTTGGAAATGATTTCCCGAATAACCTTATTGATAAACCTAATAGTATTTGTGATACTCATATTACATCATTTACAAGCGAGTTGCCGCAATTTTTTGAGAATTCTAAATTAGACTCTTTTAATATTTCTGAAAATATTGCAGAAATCGAACTGCTTTTAGAAAATTTAAATGAACGCTTTACTGAGTTCAATGATCAATCATGGTCTTTTATTGTTCAAAGAAGAAATTCTAAGGAATCTAAAGACGACTGGGTTAACCTTAAAGAAGGAACGGATATTTCTAGATATGTTGATAAATCTGTTTTAGAGGGAGAGACTTATCTTTACCGTGTCAAAGTTAAGAACTCTAATGGTCAGTCTAAGTGGAGTCCAGTAATCACAAAAAAAATAGATAATTCAGATTTAGTATCTCCCTCTTACTTAAGAGTTACCTCTGAATTAAATTTCAGAAATGTTCTTAGCTGGAATGATAATTCAAATAATGAAACAGGATTTGTAGTTGAAAGAAAAGTTGAGGATGACGATTGGAGTATTTATGCTGAAGTAGATTCTGATATTTCTCAATATGTTGATAAAGGTATTATTGCGGGTAAAGTCTATTACTATAGAATTAAATCTAAGCAGAAGGAAACTATTTCTGTTGCAAGTAATATTGCGTCTGTAGATGTTTATTTAGCACCTTCATACAGTCTTAAGTCAACAGCAAATTTAAAAAGTTTGTTGCTTGATTGGTCTTATAAATATAAGTTTAATGCTTTTGGTTGGACTTATAATAATAAAAGAAAAGCTGGATCAATCACTGCTAACGAGGAAAGTGGTTTTATAAAAAACTCAGAACTTTCATTTGCTGATGAAATCACCAAAATGATAGATGAGCAAAATAAACTTTTGACAGAAAAGAATGCAGAATTAGAGTTTACTATTAATAAGATGCAAATGTTTGATGATCTAATTAATTATGATAATTCTCAAAGAACATCCTTGCTTATATTCAAAAACATATCATTTTTATTTTTATTAATATTTATTGCGCTTTTTGGAGGTCTATTACTTAGTATTTACTTATCATATTCTTCAAATTTATTTTATCAAGTATTTAAAATACGACACAATCAAGAATGGTTTGTAATAAAATTATTAAATGAAGAGAAAAGTGAAAATAATAATCAACCATTATTAGGCTTTACTCTACTAATATTATTTTGTTCATTTATTGTTTATGTAAATAACCTTTAATTTATATGAACAATAATATTATAATTTTAATTATTTGTATTGGAGCTTTTTTTGTTATAAATCTTCCTACATCTGATATTACGGATAAAGAACAAAAAGGTATTTTTGAATATGTAGTTATACCAGATTTTAATTTTTTTAAAAAAACAGAAATTAATGTATTTAAAATTCATACTAATTTTATTACCAATAAGTTAAATCAATATATTAATGCTAATTCATTGGTAACAGCCTCATCTTCTGAGATTGGATTTGAATTATTTGTTAATGCTTTAAATGAAGATTTAGAATTTTATGAAAATAAACCTCTTGATAATAAAAGTGTAAATCAAACTAAAGGATTAGAAAATAATTCAATTGAGTCATTAAAGATACTTGCTACAAAAAATAAAAATCTTATTGTAAAATCTAAAAATATTGAGTTAAAATCGGAAGATTTAGTAACTGAAATAAGAATAAATCCTACTCTATTTTTAAAAGAACCTAATACAATTGATGAAGATGTGAGTTTAGAAATATTTGACAAAGTAGACAATGAGTATGATGGAAGAGCAATTGTTAATCAAGCCAAAGAAGCAAATGATAATAACGAAGAAATTATCTTAAAACAAGATAATCTAGTATTAGAGAATATTATAAACTATAATTCTGATGCGGAAAAGCTTGTCGATAGTATGCTAAATTCACCATCATATGAAACATCTGATAATAATTATTCCGATAAGAAAGAAATAGTTAAAGAAGAAATTAATTATATTGAATTGATGGATAATTTGATTAAGATTTACTCTCTTAAAAACAAACCTCCAGGTTTTAAGAAAGAAGCGAAAATTTTTATTACTCAAAATATGATTGTTGGACTCATTACTAAAAATGATGTCATAAGTATCTTTACAGAAAATGCTAAACGTTCAATCTCAAAGAAAGATATTAAAAAATATATTAAAAATAACAAGTAAATTAAACCTTGAATTCTAAATTTTTAGTTTTAATAACATGCTGATTTAATTAAATTTATTTGCTACGAACATGAATAGATAAAAGTCTTTTTGATTCTTTTTTTACTAATTCATTTTTTCGAAGATCCCATAGTTTTTTTATTACTTCTGTTCGAGCTAATTTAGCTGAAATTATGGGCTGTTTATAAATTTCAGGAATGATTTTATCAATCAAATCAATTTCTGTGAGTTTCCAAGGTTCATGTATTAAGGCATTATCAATGCTAGATAGTTCAGGTATCCACTTTTTTAAAAACATTGCATCAGGGTCTTTATCAATGGATTGCTTCACTGGATTATATACTCGAATAGAATTTATGCCTGTAACTCCAGCTTGCATTTGAAATTGTGTAAAGTGAATTCCAGGCTCATAGTCTAGAAAAAGTTTTGCTAAATGATAAACACCTCTCTTCCAGTCTTGTTCTAGATGATGGCAAAGAAAAGAAACTAACATTGCACGCATTCTAAAATTAAGCCATCCATTATTTATCAAGCAACGCATGCTTGCATCTACCATTGGAAAGCCTGTTTGTCCTTTTAGCCACTTACTAAGAAATATGTCATTATTGGTATATTTCATTTGCTCATAGCCCAAATTAATACAGGTGTGCTCATAACTACATTCGACCTCAAACTTTTGAATAAAATGTGAACGCCACTTAATCCTTGAAAGAAAAGAGTCAAAAGCTCTTTTATGTATTTTATAATTACTAGATTTTTTAACAGTTTGAAATACTTGCCTTACACTAATGTTTCCCCATGCCAGATATGTTGAAAGACGACCACATGAATACCTGCTTTTTTCTGGTTGTGAAATATTGCGATTATAGTCTTTCCCTCTATCTTTCACGAAAGAGTTTAAATATTTGTGTGCGAATTGTTCTCCAGCTGGCTGAAATTCTAGTGGGTATTTTTTTATAAATGGGAAATCATTAATGTAAAAGTCAAATGGAGATTTTAGTAATTTAAAATTATTAAAACTATAAACATTTCTAATTATTGTTGAATTGGCATAAGTAAACCAATATTTGTCCCAACCTTTACGATTTTTAGAGCCTCTAATCACTGCCTGATTTTCAAACTCTATCCATTTTGCTTTTTTATCTTTAAGTATTTTAGCTACTTTTTTATCTCGAATCCAACTATTATTTGTGCCGCTTTCTTGATAAGATAGTACATTTTTTATGTTATAAGTTGTCGTTAAATACTCAAAAAAAGTATCCGCATTAGTATGAAAAATATGTACTTCCCTATTATGAATTTTAAGAGTTTTGTTAAGAGCTTTAACTGAGTGATAAATAAACTGTTGGTGCCTCAAACTATAGTCGGGATGTTTCATTTGAAGTGGCTCAAAAAGATAGACAATAATATAATTTTCCCCCAGTTGTTCTGCCTCAAATAAAGGATCATGATCAAACGTCCGTAAATCTCTTTTTAACCATACTATATTTAAATTTTCATGCATAATAAATAGATTTACTAAGATAAATATCTCACAAGAAATATACGATTATTGAATAAAAAAAACCACTCATTTGAGTGGTTTTTTTGGTGGGCAATGAGGGACTTGAACTTTCTCATTAATATACTGATATTCAGCAGTTTAAAATCTTAATTCTTAATAGGACACCTAATAGGACACCTTATTGGAATCTTTTAGCAAGAGTGTAAAGTTATTTTCACCCTGCGTGGCAAATGTATTAAATTTTATATGATTTTGAACTTTTAAAACTTCTAAATTAATTAGTAAGTTGTTAATATAGCTTGGTTTACGTAATCACCTTTGTGTTAAAAGGTAGTCTGATATACACACTAGATTTTGGTATTTTGAGTTATTATACACTAAAATTGTATTCAAAATAAGTATTAATGATTTACAAGGGTTTTCTTTTTTATGTTGTCAGATTTGATGTCGTTTTAGTGCTAATACATAGCTTTATTCCTCTTCTTTAGTATCTGTAAAGGTAATGTTGATGGCAATTAACTCTCTTACAAGCTTAGTAGTCGCACTTACCGAACCTTTAGAGCTTCCTGTAAGGTTTTCGCTTATACCTTTCTTAAATGGCACATTATATAATAGAAATTATGCACTTTTGTTTTACTCAACAACAATCTTTTTCTCTACTGTCTGTTGTTTTTCTACTTTTCATCTTCTTTATTAAACTTTAATCCTATTTTTTGAGGTGTCCATTTTGCTTCAAACAGTCTTATTATAATTCACCTATTTACAGTATATTGATTATATAATAATTAATTGTATAAATATATATAAGTATTTTTTAATAAAAAATGGAATTGATAAACTCACTAGGATTCTCTTCCTTTAGCTTGTCTATAATAAATTCTTTGTGTGTTATTTTAAGATTATTCAAAGCATCAATAAGCTCCTTATCCGTAAAGCCTTCCTTTATCCTATATAAATCAACTAATTTTGCTGATATTGAATAATAAAAATCCTGAAAATCACCTCCAACTCTTTTACCCTCAACAAGGAATTTAATAAAATCCTCTCTTTCTTCTGCAGTTATTTTATTACTTACATTTTCTAATTTCTTTTGATAAGTTTGACCACCACTACCTCCATAAATAGTTGCTATTCCTTCATTTATAAAAGTACGAAACTTATATTCTCCATTTAGGATATAATGAATCATTTCATGTTTGTTTGATAAATATTCAGGAGAAAGAAGAAGGTTTTCATCAGGTATAGTTATTCCAGTCTGCATTAAAGCATAATCAAAACCGATAAAGTGTAAACTGCTTAAATAATTAATATTAATTATTTTTAATGGCTGAGTTTTTTTCTTTACCTCAAATCGTTTATACATCTCAAAATAAAAGGACACATCCTTTACTAATTCCTTTTTCTCTAATTCAGTAAAAGGTTCTAGTTGGTAAAAGGTAATATTTTCAATTGAATATGTATTATAATCAGTATAATCAGGACTAATATCTAGGTATGTTTCACCTTCTTTCTTAATGAAATTCAAATTAAAAATGGCATTATAGAAATCATCATATTTCAAATTAAATGCTTCTGAGTTTAATTTGTAGATAACCTTAAAGTTTGTTTTCTCTGCATCTTGCTTAGAAGATAAAATTACATATTCATTATCTTTATTTTTATAATATTTAGAGGAATAAAAATTTAAACTATATTTTTTAAATTGTTCTGAACTATTACTTTGAATATTAATTGAATCATATTTTTTATTTAAAAAATAGTCAACTAATTCTAATTCCTTATTTAGAGTACTATCTTGCTCTAGCTGTATTCTAAAAATTTCAGAATGTTTTATTAAAGCAGAAGTGGTATCTGAGTTTTGAGCATAAATAATTGCTGCATAAAATTGTAGGACTGAAAGTATTATAATTAATCTCATTTTTGTTTTTTCATGTTAAAATAAAGGTTTAACTGTACGTATTCTTTCCAAAGTGGTATAATTTGTAAATAGATTTCGCTTTTTATAAATAAGACTGTTTTCAAGCATTAGAGTTAATTTTACATCTCCTCTTTAAAATAGAAATTAAATCATTAAAAAAATGGAAACTTCATTTATTATTAAAAAAACTCGTGATATGATTGATATATAAATCTCCAAAATAATTTTTACTTAGTGAATGAAATCCTTGTAAATGCCCTCCATTAAATTCTATAATATTTATTTTTTTAATCTTTTTAAGTTCTGTGATTTCAGAAAAATTATCTTCAGTTCCATGAAAAATAATTACATTTTTTGCATTTTGTAGATTTACAAAAAATAATTCATCATACTTCTTAGAAGATTTTGGGAGTAATATTTTACGATTTTTTAAATTTTCAACTTTTGTTGTGAAGTTACTTGTATTACTGACAACTCCCTCTAAAATAATATAATCAAGAGTATGTGTTTTCAAATAAGAGTTTGTTATTATTGTTCCCATTGATAAAGCTAAAACTCCAATTTTCTTATCATTCCATTTTTCTTTTACTTTACTAATAACAGTTTCTAGGTCATCTGTAAATTCGTTATAATACAGTTGCTTTTGATTTATTTCAAAACTTGAACTTTTGCCAAACCCTCTGTAATCAAATAATACAACATTGTATCCGTTATAGCTTATGGAGTAAGCATGGTTTAATAAATAAGACATATTTCCAGCATCACCTCCTGCAATTATTATAACATTATTGTTATTATCATTTTTAACCAATGGACTAAGCCACCAACTATTTATTTTAGCTTTATCTTTAGTTAGTAGTTGATACTCTTTAAAATCTAATCCTAAAGAATCAGGTTCATATAGGTATTCAATAACTGGATTTATTGATAATGCATTTACAAAGCTAAATAGTAATAATCCAAATAGTATTTTTTTCATAATCTTATTTTATTGTTAATCTATTGTTTTAAACTCCCCAAACTTAGTTATAATATATCTATTTTCAATAGTTTGAGTTTATTTATATAGGTTAAGAACTAAATACCGTAAGCAACACCTCAACTACCACTTGAAGAAACACACTTAAACAGCCACATTTAAAGTTCAATTTTATAACTATCTATATGCTCAATTTACAGGATGTAGAGTTGTTAATTATTCTCTTTTTAAGCCTTAAAAACCTTAAAATACTTCAATATAATAAATAACTAACTTTTATTAATTAATCATTGATAGGTTTGTTTGAGTTCGGAACTGCTGGGTAGATGTAAGTCTTAATAACAATACTTTGCCAGACATTATTTTACACTAATAAGGGTAATTCCAATAGTATAATTGTAAATAATTGATTAGTAGTTATTTACGTAATTATGATGCTATTTATAGGTAGTCAGATATATACATTAGATTCTGGCATTTTGAGTTATTATTTTCCTAATTTAAGAGGGAGAATACATGATTTTATTATACACATGATTAGTAATGATAACTAAAAATTATAAGCCATAATATGAAAGCCTGTTATATCCTGCAAAGAAGCTACTTGAAACAGCTTTAGAGCCCTTGTAGAGCTATCTAATGATACTTCTGCAATGTTACGGCTGTCTATGGGGTAAGAGAGATAAATCCCTCTGCTATCAATATAAGTTTGAACACCATTTTTGTTTATGAAATATGTATGCATTATGCTGTTTTTTTAATTGTTATAGGATTATCAGCTGACCAATAATCCACTTTAAAAGATGGTTCAAGACCTATTGCTATTATCATTTCTTCCCGCATTACTTGCTCTACATAATCCTCATTACCTAATGTAGTAGCAACAGAATCGTGAATAGTAGTAATAAATAAGTTGGGTCTTTCAATAGAAATACGCTTTGCCACTCTATTCAAAATAATAGTACTTTCAATAATTTGTAGGGTAATAGGAAGGACTGTGCTATCATTACGCTTAATATGAAAGAGTATATCATAAACAGATGGGAATAATTCCTTAAATATTCTTTTAGGTTTAGCGTCAGCTTGTCCTAAGAACCTGTTATCAGTAAACAACACTTGAAATACTGCTGCCTTAACACCCCTACCATCAATATCAGCTATACCCTGTTGTTCTAACTGCATTTCTTTTGATAGAAACTTGTACAAATCCCCACTCTGGCAAAGGTCAATATACCTTTGAATATCAACAGGAACAGCTATACTTACAGGTGGAATACCTGTTTTTGTAAACATAATATAAGAAGTATAGCTAAAGGGATTACAAGACATTGTTATAATATCACTGAAAACACTGGGTAATATGTCTGAATTATTAAGAATATTAGGTTTTAAACCTTTTTTTAGAATTTTCTCCTCCATTTCTGCAGTTGCTGTGGCGTCAGTATTCCAAAACACTGGACTTAACAGTGTAGTACTAAGCATTGGCTGTGAATTTGCAAAATCAACTGATACTATTGGCTGACCATTATAAGTAACATAATTCCTAAGCTCACTTTTAATATTAGTAAGGTTAGTATGCACCCTATATGCAGTTGAATCTTGTGTAAAACCAAAATCTTTGTTATCAATCCTATCTATATTATCTAAACCAACAGTCAACCTAACTGTAGGATTTGCAGGTTTTTTTAATGATTTACTTTTATAAGTGGCACTAGCTACCTTTAACTCATATTTAGCTAACTTACTAGAGTATTCTAATTTATCTTGCTTATACATACTCCAAGCACATTCAGAAGCCCCCTCTACATCAATTTCTAAGCCATCTAAATATTTATATAAGAAGCCATACTTTTTTTCAGTAGCATAAGATGAATTAGATTTTTTAGAAAGCTTCCTTACTAAAGAACCCTTACAAATGGTTACTTTCTTAGGAGTAGCATCCGCATAACTATCTGTAAAACTAAACCCCTTACATTTTTTACCATTGATATATTGATTATCTGTTTTGAAAACATCAGCTTTAACCAACCAATCAACAGTTGCCTTATAATCATTACCAAATAAGTGTTTCAATTTAGTAGCACTTATATAGGTATAATCCCCATACAAAAGCCTTTGGTTCTCCTGCATTGGGTATAGCTCGTTAATCATTGCTAAGAGCTGATAAACCTTATATTCTTTAGGTTTATAATCCTCCTTATTAGGAGAATGAATTTTCAGTAAAATACTGTGGTTATAGTTTTTGGGTATGTATTTGTTCTTAACTTCTTTACTCATTAGGCAGCTCTCTTATTATCGTTAAGCACTTTAAGTATTGCTTTACGCTCATAATAAAGAGTGCCCCCTATCCTAGTGTAAGGGATTTTTCCATTGATTCTATGATTCTGTAGTGTACCTGTGGAAAGGGTTAGCATCTTCATTACCTCTGCTGACCTTAGCCACTCCTTTTGAGTAGTTGTTTTTTCTGTTATTAGTGCTATTTCACTAATAATTTCTTCTTTCATTTTTTGAAGGTCTTGTACTGTAACTAAGTTGTTTTTATCCATATTTAATATGTATTGATTTGTATTAATATCATATAACAAATTTTAATTGAATAATTAGTCAAAATTAAGTATTATCTCTAATTTGCTTTTCAACATAATGTGAGTAACTAACCATTATGAGGGTCTATTTATACACCATGGTTTGTCGTATATAGGATTAAATATTTTTTTATGAGGCTTTCTGTGTTCCTTTTAAATTTATATTCATCAGTTTCTTCATGTCATCAGCTATTTTACTGTCAATTATCTTGGCATAAATCTGTGTGGTTTTTAAATCTTTATGCCCTAGAATTTTTGCAACAGTTTCAATAGGAACTCCTTTAGTGAGTGCATAAGTTGCAAAAGTATGTCTTGCAGTATGCATAGTTAGATTTTTGGTTATCCCACACAAATCAGCTATTTCTTTTAGATAGGCGTTCATATTTTGGTTTGAAAGGACTGGCAGAACACTGCCTTTATTAACTGCTAAGGGGTGGCCTTTGTATTTGTTAATTATTTTAAGAGCTTGTGGTATCAAAGGAATGTGAGATGCTGTATTTGTTTTTTGCCTTCTGATATGTATCCACAGGTTGCCATCAATACCTGTATGTAAATTATCAGGATTAAGTTTTTCTACATCAACAAATGCTAAGCCAGTAAGACAACAGAAAGCAAATATATCTCTGACTAGCTCCAAACGTTTTATTGTAAATTCTTTGCTAAGTAAAATCTGAATCTCATTTTCTGTTAAGAACTCTTTTACTACCTCTTTGTTTTTCATCTTAAACTTACGGAATGGGTTTTTATCTATCCATTCATTGTCTAGAGCAATATTAATCATCTTTATTAAGTGTGATAGGTATTTATTGGTTGTGTTTCTGCTGATGTTTTTTACACTTAAAAGATAATGCTCAAAATCTGTGATGAAACCGAAAATTACTTCACCTAAATGTATATCATCTGCTTTATAGTTAAACTTAATAAACTCCTTTAAATGTTTGTAGGAAAGCTCATATTTACCAACAGTAGCAATTGCATAACCTTTGCCTATGAGCTGATTGATTTTTTTGTTATGGTTCTCAAAAACCCCAAGAAGTGTTTTTTTATCAGGATTAATGTCTAATACAGCATTTTTAAGAGTCCCTGCTGTAATTGATTTATTCTTTTGCATTAACTCTTGTTGATTTTCATAAACCTTAGCTTGTATAGTGTCTAGGTATTTGTTCAGTGATTTTGTTTGTTCGTTAGAGCCTTTTGCTCTGCCCTTAGTATTGTTCCATTTGTTAGGGTCAATTGTTCTTTTGGCAGAAAATTCAGCTCTTTTTCCATTGATAGTTATGCGTACATAGATTGGTACAGTACCATTTGATTTTGTTTTACTTGTTCTGATGTAGAAAAGTAGTGAGAAAGTATTTGTCATTTTAAAGTATTTTAGACTCCTATTTATTGCTTACAATATACATAATTTTAAGTTAATATGCAACAGAATAAACTATATAATTCACATATTATCAACACTTTACACTCTTTCTGGTGTCCCATTTCAAAACTTAAAAAAGGACACCTAATAGGACACCTTTAATATGGGATTTAATAGTGTTATTTGGTGATGTTGGAAAACAAAAAACCCCATAAACACTTAGTTTACAGGGTTGTTGCTAAAATTTGGATTCTTTTGGTAGAATATCTGTGGGCAATGAGGGACTCGAACCCCCGACTTCCTCCTTGTAAGGGAGGCACTCTGAACCAACTGAGTTAATCGCCCTGAATTGTTTGCAAATATATATGAATTCTTTAATAATTAGGTTTTTTATGCAATTATTATAATACTTCTGCTACTATAAAAGTACTTCCTCCAATGAAAATTAAATCATCCTTACTAGCATTTTCTTTTGCATTAATATAAGCCTGATTAACTGAGCTAAATTCATCACCATAGAGATTAAATTCTTCAGCTCTTTGCTTAAGGATGTTAGTTTGAAGTGCACGGTCTATTTTTGCTGCACAAAAATAATATTTTGCTTTTTTGGGAAGTAATTTGAATACGTTTGTTAAAACTTTGTCATTTACACTACCAAAAATAAAATGCAACTTATTAAATTTTGTTTTTTCAATTTGACGTAAAATATTTTTAATTCCATCTTCATTATGACCGACATCACAAATGGTTAGAGGATTCTCTGATAGTTTTTGCCATCTTCCTTCTAATCCTGTGTTTTTTAAAATATTATTTATTCCCTTATTAATCTGTTCATTGCTTATATTCCAATTTAATACTTCAATAGCTTTAATCGCTGTGCCAATATTCTCGTTTTGATAATCACCTTTCACATCAGTTGTAATATTTTTAGGATTATCATTATAATATAATTTAGCATTTTTTTCTTTTGCAATACTCTTGAAAATTTCCTTTGTTTTATCCTGTTTTTTTCCAATAATTATTGGAGTATTTTTTTTGATAATTCCTGCTTTTTCAAATGCAATTTTTTCAATGGTATTACCTAATAAGTTTGTATGATCTAATCCAATATTCGTTATTATTGAAAGTTCAGGATTAATAATATTAGTGCTATCTAGTCTTCCGCCTAAACCAGTTTCAATAATTGCTATGTCTACTTTTGATTCTGTAAAATAATTAAATGCCATTGCAACAGTAAATTCGAAAAATGACATATTTATTTTTTCAAATTCTAATTGATTTTCTTTTATAAAATTTATGATATATTTCTTATCTATTGTCTTGCCATTAATTTTAATTCTTTCTCTAAAATCTTTTAAATGAGGAGATGTATAAAGTCCAGTTTTATAGCCTGCTTCTTGAAGTATTGATGCTAGCATATGAGCAGTAGAGCCTTTGCCATTTGTGCCTGCAATATGAATAGTTTTTATTTTTTTTTGAGGATTATTAAGAATTTTACATGCTTTTATTATGTTCCCAATATCTTTTTTGTATGCTGCAATGCCACTTCTTTGATACATAGGTAGTCTTTGAAAGAGATACTCTACACTTCTCTTATAATCCATCAATTTAATTGGAAATTATAGATGATTTTTCCTTGTTGTCTGCTAGGAGCAGATTCTTTTGCAGTAAATTTAGTTTTTAGAGCTGCTTCTTTTGCTCTTTTTAATAATTGAGGATCTAATGTTGTTGATCCCTTAACTCCAGAAACAGCACTTATAACATTACCTAATTGGTCAACTGTAATTTCTACTACTACCTTCCCTTGAGTTTGAATTTTATATATTGGTTTTGCTTTAAAAGAAACATTCCTTCCCGATAGCTGGTAGGCTAAACCATCAATACCTATTCCTCCTCCTTCATATTCGGTTGAGTTTTGATTTCCTTCTACTGAACCCTGGTTTCCTTTATATTCTTTATTACCATCTGAATCCTCTGGGCTTGTTTTTTTACCGGTGTAAAGTGCTTTTTTATTTACTATTGGTTCTGCTTTCTCGATAACTATTTCTTCTTGTTTTTCTTCTGGTTCTTTTTGGGTCTCCTTCTTTGTCTCTTTTGGAGCTTCTATTATTTCTGTTTTAACAAGATCTTGCGTAATAACTTCTTGTTCAATTTCAGCGACTTCTTTTATTATCTCCTCAATTTTAGGGTCAGATTCAACGGCATTATCTTCTGGTTGAACGTCTTGATTCCCTTCATCAGTAAATCCAAAATTAATAGTAATTCCCTCTTCAGGTGGTGGAGGGATTCGATATGTTAGCCCCATAAAAATAAAACAAATAGCTAACAGAGAATGGAAAATTATTGTTCCTGCTATTCCTTTTATTTTATTGTTCTTTTCAGAAGAACTCATTTTAATTAGGTTTTGTAGCTAGTACTATTTTGTATTTATTTCTGTAAGCAATATCCATTACTTTTACTACATGCTCGATTGCAACAGTTTTATCGGCATGTAAAATAATAGCAGGCTCTATTTCTGCGCCAATTAATTTTCTTAATTCATTTTCTAGATTTGATTCTAAAACAATATCTTCATTTATATAGAAATCAATTTCTTTATTAATTGATATGGAAATGGTTTGTTTCTCTAAAGTTTTAGATTTACTATTTGGAAGAAGTAATTTAAGAGCATTAGGACTAACCAGGGTAGAGGTTAGCATGAAAAATATAAGCAATAAGAAAACAATATCTGTCATTGAAGACATATTAAAGTTTGGACTAACTTTATTTCTGCTTTTTAATGCCATTATTCATTAAGGTGTAAAACATCTAAAAACTCCGTTGTTCTTGCTTCTAAAAGAAAGATCACTTTATCTACTTTAGTTACTAGATAATTGTAAGCAATATAAGCTATGATCCCAACTACTAAACCACCAACAGTTGTTACCATGGCGGTATATATTCCTTTTGATAACATTTCAACATCAATATTACCTCCTGCACTAGCCATTTCATGAAAAGCTACAATCATTCCAATAACAGTACCAAGAAAACCAATCATTGGTGCAGCACCAGCAATAGTAGCTAGATTTGCTAAATTATTTTCCATTTTATATACTTCAAGTTTTCCTTGGTTTTCGATTGCCGCAGAGATATCTGTCATTGGTTTATCAATTCTATCAATACCTTTCTCAATCATTCTAGAAACAGCATTATCTGTATTTTGACATAATGTTTTAGCTGCTTGCATATCTTTTTGCTCAACAAAGTTTTTTATGCTTTTAAGAAAACTTTCATCCTCTTCACTTGCTTTGTTTATAGTAGAATATCTTTCAAAAAGAATATAAATTGCATAAATGGATAATAACCCCAGTGCACTCATGATAATATTCCCCCCTAAACCTCCAGAACTAATTAGCTCTACAACAGAAAGTGTTTTTTCTTCAACTATAATATTTGTTAGCGAATCTCCAGTAATTGGTATTTGAATTAAAAGTATCTTCATTATTTAAGTTTTTAATAGAACGTTTAATTTGAAAATTATTGTAATAAAATATAAGTTACTGCTCCTGCAGCATATCCAATTAGAGCTAAAAAAGATATGTTTTTAACATACCAGATAAAGTCAATTTTTAAAATACCCATTACAGCTACTCCAGCTGCAGATCCAATTATTAATACCGATCCTCCTGTTCCAGCACAATATGCAAGGAATTCCCAGAATTTACCATCTACAGCAAAGTTTCCTGTTTCTGTTACTTCATACATCCCCATCGCTCCTGCTACTAATGGGACATTATCTACTATTGAAGAAAGTAGTCCAATTATAATGTTTATCAAGTAAATATCTCCATTAAAAGAGTTGTCAAGAAAAGTAGCAACTATACCTAAGTGCCCAGCACTTTGAAGACTTGCTACTGCTAATAGTATTCCTAAGAAAAAGAAAATTGTTGGAACATCTATTTTTTTTAGCACACCTATAACGGATAATTGTGATTTTTGTTCATGGTTTTTACTCCTATGAATAATTTCTGTAACTAACCACAAAACTCCTAAAGAAAGTAGCATCCCTACATATGGAGGAAGATGTGTGATGGTTTTAAATATTGGAACAAATAGCAAGCCAATAACGCCTAAAGTAAAAATCAAATTTCTTTCAAATGAAGTTGTCGGATTTAATTCATGTTCTGCATTTTGAGTTTTTACTGGTCTCGTAATACTTCCCTTCATTCTAAAAGATAAGTATATCAGTGGAACTAATGCACATACAACGCTAGGTAAGAAGATTGATGTTATAATATTTGCTGCTGTTACCTGGCCTCCAATCCATAGCATTATTGTTGTTATATCACCAATTGGTGACCATGCTCCACCTGCATTTGCTGAAAGTATAACCATTCCAGCAAACATCCATAAATCTTCTTTGTCTTTAATAAGTTTAGTTAACAAGGCAGACATAACTATTGCTGTTGTTAAATTATCTAGAGCTGCAGAGAAGAAAAATGTAATTACGCATAAAATCCACATTAACTTTACTTTATTACTGGTTGTAATTTTATTTGTAATAATTGAAAATCCCTCATGAGCATCAATCAGTTCAACTATAGTCATTGCTCCAAGTAGAAAGAATAATATCTCAGCAATATCTACAATATGATGCTGTATTTCATGAGTTAAATCGTGCTGATTAACTCCAGAAAAAGCAAATAGTGCCCAGCCAAGTCCACCAATGAGTAGTGCAGATGCAGCCTTGTCAATTTTAATAGAGTGTTCTAAGGCAATTGCTGCATATCCAATAACAAAGACAACAATCATTAATGTGAAAATCATAGTTTTTTAAATTTTAATTATTTTGCTGCAAATATACTGATGTAGATGGGAAGGCGAAATCACTATTATGTTTTTTTACTATGTCCATTATTTTGAAATTGATATCTTGTTTTGCATTTATTAAATCCTCCCATTTTGGGCTATCAACATAATAAATAACTAGAATGTCTAGAGAGCTTGCTCCAAATTCTTGAAACCTAACTCTTCCGTCAGCATTTGTTTTAGGATGAATGTTTACCATCTCCTGCAGATCTTCAACAATGTTTTTAATTTGTTCTGGGCTAGTTGAGTACGTTAGTCCAATATGAAATTTCACTCTTCGTACTGGTCTAAGACCAAGATTGTCTAACTCAGCATCAACCATCTTTTTGTTTGGAACTGTTACAATACTGCGATCAAATGTAATTATTCTAGTACTTCTAAAACCTACTTTTTCAACTTTGCCGGTAACTGTCCCTACCTGAACGATATCACCAACAGTAAAGGGTCTGTCAAAGAAAATTGTAAACGAGCCTAAAAGGTTTTCAAGACTTTCTTTAGATGCCATTGCTATTGCGAGTCCTCCAATCCCAAGACCTGTGGCAAGCGCAGTAATATTAATACCAAAAACATTTCCGAGAATTATGAAAACAGCAAATATGACTATAATAATCTTACCCAATTCTGTTGCAAAAGGAATTAATTGGTCATCCATTTTATTTTCAGTTAACTCCGCTTTTTGTTTAAGTATTAAACCCACATAGTCCACAACCTTAAGAAGAATATTAAACATTGCGTATATATAAACTAAAGAAAAACATTTTGAGATAATATTTTGAACGCTTAAATCTTTACCTGAACCGATATCTAAAAAAGAAGGCAATTGAAGATGAGTAGAACCTATAAATATTATACTTAACATTATAAAGAGTCCAATTGGTTTAGTCAATAGTTGATCAAATTTATCAACACCTACATTAGAACCTTTTTGACCAATTACTTTGTAGAGCATATGACTGAGATATTTTGACAGTAATTTCTTAAACAATAGACCAACTACTACTGTAGAGAAAAAGAAAATATAGTCCTCTAAAGTATTTCCAAAAAATATTGATTGTAAAATTTGTTCTTTCATTTTATAAAAGTTTTTTTAATGCAATTTCAAAAGATGTTTTTGCAATATTGTTTTTATTTGGGTTTTTATCATATGATTCTTTTAGTGCACAATAAATTGTTTTTGATACTGCACTAAATATTTTAACATCATCCATTTTTGCGTTTTCCTCCATAAAATATGAAAATGCTCGAGCCATTCCACAATTTGAAATAAAATCAGGAATAACGCTTACGTTATTATCTGCTTTTTCAGCAATTGGTCCGAAGAATATTTCTTTATCTGCAAATGGAACATTTGCTCCAGAAGAGATTACTTCTAAATTATTCTTTATCATAGTATCTATCTGCTTTTCTGTAACTAACCTTGACGCTGCAGCAGGTATGAAAATTTCAGCTCCAATACTCCATATTTTATTATTCACCTCATTAAAAGAAAGAATATTTTCATCTTCAAGAAAGTTAGATTTTCTTTGTTCCAGCAGTTTACATATTTCTTTAAATGAATAGCCTCTTTCATTTAATAAACCTCCGTTTTTATCAATAATTCCAACTATTAAAGCTCCAGCTTGAGATAAGTAATATGCTGCTGTAGCAGCAACATTTCCCCATCCTTGTATAATTACTCTTTTGTTTTTAAGATTTCCTCCAAAAATATCATAAAAATGAAGTACAGATTCACTAACACCATATCCAGTTATTAAATCTCCTACAGAATAATCTTTTGCTGATTCAGGTGCTAAGTTTTTATTAGTTACTATTAAAGGTACCCCACTACTTAGTTGATTAATAATTATATTTTTATTAACACCCTCAAGCTGAAGATGCCCATTAATAATTCCTTCAAGTGGAAATAAAATACCTTCATCTTTACAGAAAGGAATAACTTCGTGAACTTCATCAACATTCATATCTCCTCCTGTTCCGTAGTATTCTTTAAGTAAAGGCTTAGCAGCTTTGTACCATCTTCTTAAAACATCTTTTTTTCTAGGATCTCTAGGGTCAAAATTAATTCCTGACTTACCTCCGCCAATTGGAGGGCCTGCAACAGTGAACTTGACTTCCATAGTTTTTGCTAAAGCAAGCACTTCATCTTTAGTTACCCCTTTTCTCATTCTTGTTCCTCCAGCTGCAGCGCCACCTCTAAGAGAGTTTATTACAATCCATCCTTCCGCATCAGTTTCTTTATCTTTCCATTCAAAGATTATTTCAGCTGGTTTTTCTTCAAATTCTCTCATCAATTTATTCATGGCTTGTCTATAGTTTTTTGCAAATATAATGTTAATTAATTGCTGGTAAATATTCATGAATTTCTCCAGCAGAACAATCCCTTATTGCGCCAGTGACTTGGCTCAAGCAATTTACTTCTGATCTGATTTTTAATACACCTAAGAAGCCAAATATTAGAGCTTCTTTAAAGTTAATTATTTGTGTGTCTCCAAGACTAATTTTTACTTTTGAATACTTACTAATTTTTTCTATTAAAAATGAATTTAAACTACCTCCCCCTGTAACTAACACAGATTCTTCTGTTAATAATTTTCCTATTTGAAAACCAATATGTTCATAGAAAGTTGCTAGTAAATCTTCAGTTTTAAGAATCGAGACTTCTTTTATAGATAAAATGTTTTCTTTTAACCATTCCCTAGATAAGGATTTAGGGTATTTTTTTTGATAATATTTTAATGAATTTAGTTTTTGTAATAACTCAAAATTTATTTTCCCTTTTTTGCCTAATTCTCCATCAAAGTCATATTCTAGATCTTTTTTTGAGGCTAAATAGTTAAGAATTATATTTACGGGGCATACATCAAAAGCAATTATTCCATTTTTTTCCTTAGAAGAAATATTAGCAAAACCTCCTAAATTAAGACAAAATTTATATTCTTCAAAAAGTTGAAGATCTCCTATTGGAACAAGTGGCGCGCCCTGACCATTAAGACTAACATCTAGATTTCTAAAATTAGTAATTGTACATGTTTTAGTCTCTTGTGCTATTGTTTTACCATCTCCAATTTGTAGAGTAATTTTTTTTTCTGGCTGATGAAAAATTGTATGTCCATGTGATGCAATAAAGTCAACAGTAGTATTTTTATCTTTAAATTTATTTATTTCTTTACCGATAAATTTTCCAAAGTCTTTATTTGTTTCGCTAATTATTTGTTGATTTTTAAATGGTAGATTTTCCAGCGTACTTTTCCATTTTTTGGAATACTGAATTGTTGCACATTTTTGTATTTCAAATTGCCAATGTTTAGATTTATTAAAAGTACATTGTACAAGATCTAATCCATCTAAAGAAGTTCCTGACATAACTCCAATTACCGAATAGTTACTTATCTGATTCATTAAATTCAAAGATAGTTGAAAATGTGTATTTTTGTTACTACGAAATAACAAAATATATCATAAGAAATGGATTTTAAATTGACGGAAGAGCATAAGATGATTAGAGATGCGGCAAGGGATTTTGCTAATTCAGAACTTTTAGCTGGAGTTATAGATAGAGATGAAGGACAAATTTTTCCTAAAGAGCAGATTAAGAAAATGGGTGATCTTGGTTTCTTAGGTATGATGGTTAGTCCAAAGTATGGTGGAGGTGGAATGGATACAGTTTCTTATGTTTTAGCTATGGAGGAAATTTCAAAAATTGATGCATCTGCAGCTGTTGTAATGTCAGTAAATAACTCATTAGTATGTTGGGGATTAGAAACTTATGGTAGTGAGCAGCAAAAAGAAAAATATCTAAAAAGATTAGCTACTGGTGAAATACTTGGAGCCTTTTGTTTATCTGAGCCAGAAGCAGGAAGTGATGCTACTTCACAAAGAACTACAGCTATTGATAAAGGAGATCATTACTTACTAAATGGAACAAAAAACTGGATAACTAATGGTAATTCTGCATCTGTTCATTTAGTTATTGCTCAAACTGATGTTGAAAAAGGTCATAAAGGTATTAATGCTTTTATTGTTGAAAAAGATACTCCTGGTTTTATTGTTGGTCAAAAAGAAAATAAGTTAGGTATAAGAGGTTCTGACACTCATTCTATAATGTTTACAGATGTTAAAGTTCCTAAAGAAAATAGAATTGGTGAAGATGGTTTTGGTTTTAAATTCGCTATGAAAACACTATCGGGAGGAAGGATTGGTATTGCTGCTCAAGCCTTAGGAATAGCTTCTGGAGCTTATGAATTAGCACTTGCTTATTCCAAAGAACGAAAAGCTTTTGGTAAAGAGATCTCCAAACATCAAGCTATTGCATTTAAATTAGCGGATATGGCTACTGAGATTGAAGCTGCTAGATTACTGTGCATTAAAGCAGCATGGTTAAAAGATAATGATAAAAATTATGACAAGTTAGGAGCAATGGCTAAAGTTTTTGCTTCCGAGACAGCAATGAAAACAACAACAGAGGCCGTACAGGTTCATGGAGGCTATGGTTTTGTGAAGGAATATCATGTTGAGAGATTAATGAGAGATGCAAAAATTACACAGATATATGAAGGAACTTCAGAGATTCAAAGGATTGTGATTTCTCGATTCATATTAAAATAAATTTTATGAAAAAATATATTCTTTTACTATTTATATTTAGTTTTAGTTCAATTGTTAGTGCTCAAAATAAATTTGATAGCAGTAAAATTAATAGTTCGTTTCTCAAGTTTTTACCTTCCAATCAAAACCCTGAAGATTTACGTCCTAGCGATATTCCAAGTAAACAAGTTCTTAAACAAATAGGGTTGTCAGATAGTGAAATAAAACAGGCCTTAGATTTTAAGTATAGTAGGGGAGAGTTTCAAACATCTAAATCAGATACAATAGAAAATTTTTCAAAACTTAAAAAATTATATTCTTCATTTGATGACACTTTAGTACTAGACACCACGTCTTATCCAAAAGGAAGAATATTTGGTCAAGATATTTTTAGAAATCAAAACATATCTTTTTTTCAGAAAGCTTTAGATGCGAAAGCTCCTGAAAATTATAAAGTAGGCTCTGGTGATGAGATAAGTATTTCTGTTTGGGGTTATAATGATTTCTCTGAAACACTTGAAGTAGATGAGAGAGGATATATTTCACCTAGCTCCTATGGTAGAATATATGTTAAAGGAATTACTTTTAAGAATATGCGTTCCATACTAAAGAAAAAATTTAGTTCATTTTTTGATATGCAAAACTCTGAAATTGATGTTGCATTATCATACTCAAGAGTTATTACTGTAAATATTATAGGAGAAGTATATAATCCTGGTTCTTATACTATACCAGCAATAAATACTGCTTTTAATGCTTTAATAGCAGCAGGAGGTCCAAATCAGCTAGGATCAGTGAGAAATATTTACATTAAAAGAGACGGCGTCACTATTGATTCTCTAGATATTTATAAATTTCTTTTTGATCCTCTGAAAACAAATGACATATATCTGCAGGATGGTGATTATTTATTTATTCCGCCAGCAAATAATGTTGTGGAAATGAGCGGGGCGATTAACAGGCCATATACTTATGAGGCAAAAAAGGGTGAGAGTGTTGGAGATTTAATTAAATATGCTGGAGGCTTTATATCAACTGCTTTCAAAGACATAATTACTTTAAAACGATTAGATTATAATAATATAAAAGTTTATGATATAAAACAATCAGATTTATTTATTGAAAACATTCAAGATGGAGATCAAATAATTGTGAACCAAATTTCTAATAAATTATCTAACGTAGTAACTGTTAATGGTGATGTAGGTGTTTCGGGAGAGTACGAGTTTACGGAAAATGAAACTTTACTCGAGCTTTTAAAAAGGTCTAAATGTATTACCAATAAGACATTTTTAGAAAAAGTATATATAATTAGAGTAAATGATGATAGGACTAAGACACACCTATCTATTAATTTAAAAGCTATAATTGATAATCCTTCCCATAAAGATAATATTCAATTAAAAGAGTTTGATGTTATTAGAGTTTTATCTATTGATGACTTTGATGATGATTTTAATATTGTTGTTAAAGGCGCAGTAAGGAATGCAGGTAAGTTTGATTTTGGTAGTGGAATGAATCTGCAAGCTGCATTAATACTATCAGGAGGTCTTACTCAGCAAGCTCAAGGAAGTAGAGTAGAAGTGTCAAGAATTATGGAGTATGATATTGAGACAAATAAGCTTAAACCTCGCAGGACAGTAGTTAAAAACATTAAAATAGGTGATGATCTAGTTTTAAGTAGTGATGCTGAAGAATTTATTTTACAGCCTTTTGATCAGGTTTTTGTAAGATCTAATCCTGATTTCGAGCCTGCTGTAAATGTTACTATCTTAGGTGAAGTTAAATATCCAGGTACATATTCTATACTGAGAAAAAATGAAAAGGTTTCATCATTAATTAATAGAGCTGGAGGTTTAACTAATTATGCGTATTTAGATGGAGTAAAAATGTTTAGATCCTTCGATATTGAAATGAGTATAGATAATGAATTCCAAGAAATGAATCTTTCTAATGAATTAAAAGAATCAATATTAAATTCTCCTGATGTTGCTAATATTTACGCGGAGGAACTTCAGAGAAAAAATGAAGAATTTTTTAATCAAGAAAATAATGAGAAGACTTTATTTAAAAGTATAGATATGGTTTATTTAAATCTTGATAAAGCTTTAAAAAATAGTCAATCGAGATTTAATTTAGTTTTAAATGAAGGTGATAGTATTATTATTCCAAAGACTATGGATGTTGTGCATATCACTGGAGAATTAATGAATTTAGAAGGGAACTCAATAAGTGCTCCATTTTTTCAAAGGAAAAGAGCACATTATTATGTTAAGAACTTTGCTGGAGGTTTTAATAGAGGAAATGACAGATCTAATACAGTAGTTATTTATCCTAATGGAATTGCAAAAAAATCTAGAGACTTTGTACTTTTTAAAGTTTCTCCTAAAGTTTCAAAAGGTTCTACAATAAGGGTCGCAAGTAAAAAAGCTAAGCAGAAAAAAAGAAAAGAAAGTAAAGTCGATTGGAATAAACAGATTGAAAATGCGATGCTTAAAATTTCTGCAGTTTTAACTTTATGGGTTTTAGTTGATAGGGTAACTCCACAATAATTATGACTGATAAAGACGAAATAGAATTAAAAGATATTCTCTTTATAACTAAAGATTATATTAATGAACTTTATAAAAAAAAGTTTCGAATTATTATATTTTCTTTTGTTGTTGTTGGGATATCTCTTTCACTCACATTATTTCAAAATCCTAATTATAAAGCAGAACTAACTTTTGTTGTTGAAGATGAAAAAGTTGCAAATCCATTATCTTCTATGTCTGGAATTGCAAGTCAATTTGGATTTGATGTATTTGGTGGAGGTACCTCTACTTTTAGTCAGCAAAACATTATGCATCTATTAAAATCAAGAGGTGTGCTTTCTAAAACACTATTAGAAGAGATTATACTAGATGACAATAAAAATCAAATTATTGAACATTATATTTCTATTTATAATCTAAGAGAGAAATGGAATGATAATGTTATTTTATATAATCTAGATTTTGACAATCCTATGACCTTAACTCATGATAGTATTGTAAGTGTTATTTGGAGGGAAATCATTGAAGATAAATTAAATGTTGAAATTAAAAATGATGAAACCAATATTATATCATTATCTTTTACTTCATCCAACGAGGTGTTTTCTAAATTATTTTCGGAAAGATTGATTCGTCAAATGAGTAGAATGTATATCTCTCACCAAACAAAGCAAGCAACAAATACTATTGAATTTTTACAAAATAGAGCTGATTCTGTATTTTTTGAATTAAAAAATTCTGAACGAGAATATGCAAGAACTAAAGATATAAACCAAAGAATTATTAAAGCTTCTGGAAGATTAAAAGAATTGCAGCTTATGCGGAATGTTGAAGTGTTAAATACTATGTATTTAGAAATCATTAAAAACCTAGAGATAGCCAAAATGACTCTGTTAAATCAAACTCCTATAATTCAAGTTATTGATCAGCCAATTTTACCTTTGAAGGACATTAATATATCTAGTTTATTGGTTTTTTTAATTGCTTCTTTTGGATCAATATTTTTGTCATTAATATATTTTATTTTAGCTAAGCTTTTTAGAGATAGTCTAAAGAATTAGTTATAAATATTTTACTAATTTTTCTAGCGTAATCCCTCTTGATCCTTTAATAAATATAAAACAATCTATTATTGGATTCTCTTCTAAGTTTTTAATGAAATTTTCAATTGTATCATAGCTGTTTTCTGTATTGTGATATTTGAAATTCTTACCAATAAAAAAGCTCTTTATTTTTGTTCGTTTAGCTAACTCTACAATTTTTTTATGTTCCTCAGAACTATAATCTCCTAATTCAAACATGTCTCCTAGAATAAGTATTTTATTAGAATTCTTATCACTTGCAAATGAATCTATGGAGGCTTTCATGCTTGAAGGATTCGCATTATAAGCATCTAGCAATATTTTATTATTGCTTGTTTTTATAATTTGAGATCTGTTATTTGATGGGGTGTATTCTGAGATTGCTTTAACTATATCAACATATTTAATTTGAAAATATTCAGCGATACAAATACTAAGCATAATATTGTCAAATTGATAATTACCTGATAAATTAGAGTTTATTATCGTGCCTTTATAATTAATATTAATAAAAGGAATGGAAGATGCTATATTTCCTGCAACATCACCTGACTTCCCATAACTTATCCTTTTAATATCTGTAGATATTGTATTTAAAAATTTATCTTCATTATTAATAAAAATGCTACCATTACTTAATTTAATATAGTCATATAATTCTTTCTTAGCTCGTTGGATTCCTTCTAATGATTTGAACCCTTCTAGATGAGCTAGGCCAATATTAGTTATAACCCCATAATTAGGTTGTGTGATTTCGCAAAGTAATTTAATTTCACCTATGTGATTTGCACCCATTTCAATTATTGCAATTTGATGTGCTTTGGTGATAGTTAATATTGTTAGCGGAACACCTATATGATTATTTAAATTACCTTTAGTATAGCCGGTAGATAAGCCTTTTTGCAAGCAATTATAAATTAATTCTTTAGATGTAGTTTTGCCATTTGTTCCAGTAATAGCTATGAAAGGAATCTTTAATTTTTTTCTATGAAATTTAGCTAAATCTTGTAATGTTGTTAGAGTGTTTTCTACAACTATATATTTATTATTTAAAGCATATTTTTTATTACTAACTATTGCATATAATGCTCCTTTATCCAGTGCTTGTTTAGCGAATTTATTACCATCAAAATTAGGTCCTGATAAACTAAAAAATATGCAGTCTTTATCTATGTTTCTAGAGTCTGTTGAAACTTTAGGGTATTTTAAAAATATTTTATATAAATCTGATATTTTCATATGTAAAAAAAAACCCCATTTTAATGGGGTTTTTTATCTAATTTTTTAAAAGAATTATCTTTTTTTATTATAGTCTGTACCTTTACGTTGATTTTCACCAAGTTTACTTTTAGGGTCGCCAACTCTATCCATTGCACATCTAAAACCAATTGCATCAGTAGCCTGAGATTGATCTAAATATCTTCTTGTTCCAGGATTAAGCCAATATGCTCTATCTTCCCAAGAACCACCTTTATAAACTCTTGTTCTATCAGTAATTAAGGATGAACTTCCATAATCATACATTTCACTACTATTTCCTGTTTTTGCTTCATCTTGATATTTGCTCGCTTGTTGATTCCATTTATCTATTTTCACTCTTGAAGTATCTTTATCTGAAGTTTCACTTAAAAAGTTATTCCAGTCAATACCCATTTGAGATTCAATATCTCCATCAAGATAGTTAATATTATCAGATTTTTTGTAATTTCTTCTATACGCGTTATCTTTAACATCTACGTCAACCATAATAAGTCTACCTAAACTATCTTTTTCAGCAATAAAACCATCTTCATCTGTAAGTGGAGTTTGGAAAACATTTCCTCTAAAAGGTCTATGGTCTGTAGTAGTAGTTTGCTCTGTTACTGGTCTATAAACATCCATTACCCATTCAGAAACATTACCCGCCATATCAAATAAACCATAATCATTTGGCCAGTAAGTGCTAACTGGAGCTGTAACATCGGCTTGGTCGTTTAAATTTCCAGCAACTCCCATGTTATCTCCTCTTCCTCTTTTAAAGTTTGCCATTATTTGCCCTTGATTCTTGCTGCTTCCATTTCTTAAAGATGAACCATTCCAAGGAAATATTTTTCTTTCATTAATATTTTCACTATTTGTATTTCCAACATAGCCTAAAGCTGCAAACTCCCATTCAGCTTCTGTAGGTAGTCTATATTTAGGAAGTAATAAACCATCTGTTCTTTTAACCTTTCTAAATTTTTCACCAGTAGACGGGTCTAGATTTCTAAGTAACCTTCCTTCAATACCATCATACTGTCCAGCTAAATAAGCTTCAGTATTAAAAGTATTATCATCAACTTGCTCAGCATCTTCTTTTAAAATACCAGCGTTTATTAAAATTCTTTCATTTACTCTGTCTGTTCTCCAAGTACAAAAATCATTTGCTTGATCCCAACTAACTCCCACTACTGGATAGTTTTTGTATGCAGGATGTCTTAGATAGTTATCTACGAATGGTTCATTATATCCTAATTTATCTCTCCATACAAGTGTATCTGGAAGACTTTTTAAGTATACTTCTGGATATGAACTATTATAAACTCTTTTAATCCAAAATAAATATTCCATGTAGTCAACATTCCTTACTTCTGTTTCGTCAAGGTAGAATGATGAAACCGTTACTTTCTTTGGAACATTATTCCAGTCGTAATGAACGTCTTGCTCTACTCTTCCTTGAACAAATGAACCTCCTTCAACGAAAGTTAGACCTGGTCCGGTAACTTGTTCTTTAAAGTTTGTGTTTACTTCATACCCGCCGTTTTTAGAGTTGTTATATGACCAACCTGTAATAGATGAGTTTTGTTTTGAGCAAGAAGCAAATATCATTATTGTACTTAGTGCTAAAATTATTTTATTTGTTTTCATTATTAAATGCAATTAGGTTAATAATTAGAATTGTGGACAACTGATTGTGTTAAATGATTTAGATCTAGATTGACGAGGCATGAAATAAGTAAATGATATTTCATGAGCACCCATTGTATTACTGTTTTTTAAGTTACTTACAGTAATATCGTAGCTATATCCAAATTTAAAGGTTTCTTGAATTACTCCAAACATTAAAATAAATGAGTCAAAGTTTTCTAAACTGTTTCTTGCCCATAATCCACCAACAAGAGGTCCTCTATAGATATAAACTCCATAATTAAATTGTTGGAAATCTTGTTGCTTCTGGTAAAGAAAGTTGGGAGAAATAGTTGTAACATTATTTTTATATTTACTTAATGGGAAATTTCCTCCCATATGAGCTGTAAATTTACTTGGCAGCTGACTCTCACTAATAAAACCTTGTTCAGGCTGTGTCATATGGTGAAACGCCATTCCAAAAAATAAATTTTGTGTGTATCCAATAACACCAGATGAGAAATCTATGTGGGCTACACTTGAAGGGTTATTAGCTATATCCTCTTGTGTTGGGTATATGAATCCATATTTTTGATCAATCATATCACCAAATGTTAGCTGACTCCAATCAAGATCCAGCATTCTAAATGAAGCTTCGAATCCTGCTTTTAGAGCAAATCCTCTATTTACCTGTAAATGGTATGAGTACAATGCAGAAAGTGAGTTTAGTTGAATATTCCCATCTCCACTTCGGTCATTTAAAACAATAAATCCTAGACCTCCATTTACGGCGTCTACAGGAGCATCAAATGAAGCAGATGTTGTTATAAAAGTCCTTCCAATTCCAGGCCACTGGTCTCTGTAGTTTAATGCCATTCTTGGCCCTCCATGAGCGCTAGCTCCTGTAAATGCAGGATTTAGGTATATAGGGTTAGCATAGAACTGACTAAATGCAGGGTCTTGCGCACTAGATTGTAAGCTAATCAGTAGACTTGCTCCAAAAACTAGTATAAATTTTGATATATTATTAATCATATAATTAGTGATTTCATGATTTAAACCTCACAAAAATAAACATTTTATTTGTTTTTACCCTGAAACTAATCTAAAAAAGTGAAATAATGATTTATTAATAACGTTATGTAAATGATTTTAAAATCTTAACTAACTTTGCAATAATGATTAGAAGACTCTTATTTATTTTAGTTTGTTGTTTACTTGTGTTTGTTTCAAGTGCTCAGCAAAACTCCGTTTTAAATAACGGTAAATGGTTTAAGGTTAGTGTCGAAAATGATGGTATTTATAAAATTAATTATACTGATTTAAATGCTATGAATTTGAGTGAAAATGTAATTTCTATAAACTCAATAAAACTTTATGGTAATGGTGGCAGTATGTTGCCAAATATAAATTCAGAACCTAGATATTCTGACTTACAAGAAAACGCTATTTTTATTGAAGATATTAATAATAATAATATTTTTGATTCAGAAGATTTTATTTTGTTTTATGGTCAATCAACAGACACTTGGAAATATAATAGCTCATCTAATTTATTTGAACATCAAAATCATTTTTTTAGTGATGAAAATTATTATTTTATAACCATAGAGGAATCATTATCTAATGCAAATGGTAAAAGAGTAACTAATAAAAACTTAGTAGGCTCATTTGATTTAACTATAAACACCTTTAATGATTATCAATTTCATGAACAAGATATAGAAAACCTAATTCAATCTGGTAGTAGGTGGTTCGGCGAGAGGTTTGAAATTCAAAATACATATTCATTTGATTATAATTTTCCTAATTTAAAAAATAATGTGCCTGTTTATATTAAAGCGTCTGTTGCTGCAAGATCAATAAATAGCTCTTCATTTTCCATTAAAGCAAATTCAAATTATTTAAATTCCATTGGAGTTGCTAATATTATTTATCAATATGCTTCTGAGTATGCTAAATCTTCAGATGCTACTAGATCTTTCCTCTCAGATAATGATATTATTGATATTACTTTAAACTATAGTTCTTCAGAGAATAACGCAATTGGTTGGTTAGATTATTTAGAGTTAAATGTTACTAGAGACTTAACAATGACTAATGATTTTATGTTATTTAGGTATTCTAATTTGTCTAATGACCTTACTGCTCAATATGAAATATCTAATGCAAATTCAAATACTATTATTTGGGATATAACTGACCCCATTAATATTCAAAATTTGCAAAAATCATACTTGAATTCAAAGTTGATTTTTAATGATTCAATAAATATATTAAAGCAGTACTGTATGTTTAACGGAAATAATTTTAATAGTCCAAATTTTGTGGGATTAATTGAGAATCAAAATTTGCAAGCTCTTCCATCCACTATAGAATATGTGATAATATCTCATCCTAATTTTTTGAATGCAGCTAATCGACTAGCAAATTTTCACAAGGAGAATGATGGTTTATCATCTTTTGTTGTAACTCCTCAGCAAATATATAATGAGTTTTCTTCTGGAGTAGAAGATGTTACTGCTATTAGAGATTTTATTAAGATGTTATATGATAGAGATAACGCATCAATTGAATATGTACTATTGATGGGTGATGGTTCATATGATCATAAAAACAGGATATCACCAAATCATAATTTTATTCCTACTTTTCAATCACCAAATTCTTTACACCCTACATTAAGTTATGTTACCGATGATTATTTTACATTATTAGATATTGACGATGGTGACTTTAATAATGATATTGTTGATATTTGTTTGGGTAGGATACCTGTTGTTTCTCTAACTCAAGCTAATCAAGTTGTTGATAAGATTGAGGCTTATTATGATGAGAGATCTTTAGGAGATTGGAGAAACAACATCACTTTTGTTGCTGATGACGGAGATAATGGTACACCACCAGATGGAAATCTTCATATGCGTGATGCTGATAAATTAGCAGAAAATTTAGATACTGTATATGCTAATTTAAATTTAAAAAAAATATATTTAGATAACTTTTTACAAGAATCAACTCCCGGAGGGCCTAGAAGTCCTCAAACTCAAAGTGCTATAAATAAATGTATTGAAAAAGGAACATTTTTAATTAATTACACTGGCCATGGAGGACCTTTAGGATGGACTCAAGAGAGAATATTGGAGATTGATCAAATCCAAAATTGGGATAATTTATATAAGCTTCCTTTATTTATGACTGCAACATGTAAATTCTCAAATTTTGATGATCCAGAAAAAACTTCAGCAGGAGAATTAGCTTTATTGAACCCCAAAGGAGGTGCTATTGCACTTTTAACAACAACTCGCCTTGTTTATGCTGCACCAAATTATACGCTTAATAAAAATTTTGTTAGTGTATTCTATGAAAAAAATAATGGTCAATTTCCAACTTTGGGTCAGCTTTTTAAGAAAACTAAAGTATTAAGTGGCTCCAACACGAATACAAGAAATTTTACGCTCCTCGGTGATCCAGCATTAAGACTTTCTTATCCAGAATATAATATTAGCTCAACAACAAATATCGATACAATGAAAGCATTAGAAGAAGTAATAGTTTCAGGAGAAATTCTTGATAATAACGGATTACTAATGAATAATTTTAACGGTATTGTTTATCCTACAGTTTTCGATAAAGAAGTCGTTTCTCTAACATTAGGTCAAGAATCTTGCACCCCAATGCCATATAGGAATCAAGATAATATTATTTATAAAGGTTTAGCAACAGTCAACGCAGGACAGTTTACATTTTCTTTTGTTGTTCCCAAGGATATTGAGAATAATTTTGCTAATGGAAAAATAAGTTATTATGCTAAAAGTGATGATGGAGATGATGCTAGCGGGCATGATGATTCTTTTTTGATAGGTGGTTTGTCTGATAATATAAATTACGATTTTGAAGGTCCATCTTTATCGTTATTTATGAATAATAGAAATTTTTTAGATGGAGGTATTACAAATAGTAGCCCTAGCTTATTAGTTGATATTGAAGATTTAAATGGAGTGAATACAGTTGGTAATGGTATCGGGCATGATATTATTGCATATTTAGATAATAACACTTCGGAACCAATCAATTTGAATGATTATTATACTTCTGAAATTGATAATTATAAAAAGGGTGAGGTGCTATTTCCTTTTCAAGATTTAGATTTAGGTGAGCATATAATAACGATAAAAGTTTGGGATGTCTTTAATAATTCATCTCAACAATCTCTTGCTTTTAATGTAGTTGAAGATGATAATATAATAATTTCAAACTTTAAATGTTATCCAAACCCTGTTAGCTCATCAGCAGAATTCTTTTTTGAATATAACAAGAGTGAAAATATTTCTGATTTTTCTTTTGAAATATTCTCTACCACAGGACAATTAATTAGAACAATTAATAAGAATATGTTTATTGACGGTTACAGAATTGGTCCTATAATCTGGGATGGGAAAAATAGTTATGGCAATTCCTTAAGTCCTGGAATATATATAGTCAAGTTAAATATTTCATCAGAAGATGGTATGCTTAGTTCAGAATCTATACCTATTGCAATAACTCCAAATTATTAACGTTATTTAAAAAGTAATTATTATGATTATTAAAATGTATAGTGCTTTATGGTGTCCAGCTTGCGTAAGTGCAAGAAAATTTTTAGATGAAAAAGAAATAAATTATGAGTATATAGATATTACTAATAATACCGAAGCAATAGACTTTATTAAGAAAGTAAATAATGGAAAACGAATTATTCCAACTTTTGTAATTAATAATCAGATTTATGCCAATCCTGGAATAAGTAAATTAAATAATTTATTACAACAATAATCACTAATTTTGTAAATCAATAATATAGTATGAATAAAAGTATTTTAGTATTAATCTTTTTTGTTTTTGCAATTAAATTATTTGCTCAAGACCCTTCTCTTGAAGAATTGTCTGGCGGTAATTTAAATACAATTACTACAGCTGTCCCATTTCTCCTTATTTCTCCAGATTCAAAAGCTGGTGCTATGGGTGATGTGGGTGTAGCAACTTCTCCAGATGCCAATTCTTTACATTGGAATCCTGCAAAGTATTCTTTTGTTGAAGATGAGGTAGGGTTTTCTGTTTCTTATGTTCCATGGCTACGAGCTCTAGTTCCAGATATAAACTTATCCTATCTTTCAGGATATAAGAAAATTAATGATAACGAAACTGTAGCAATGGAGCTAAGGTATTTTACATTAGGTGATATTACTTTTACAGATGTAATTGGAAATACAATCGGACAATATAAGCCAAGTGAATTTGCTTTAGGTACTGCATATTCTAGAAAACTGTCTGATAATTTTTCTTTAGCAATTGCAGCAAGATACATTTATTCTAATCTTACTGGTGGACAATCTGCAGGAGGAATTAATACAAATGCAGGTCAGTCTGTAGCTGCTGATGTTGCTGGGTTTTATCAGAAATCTATTAGAATAGCTCAAAAAGATTTAAACCTTGCTTTTGGTGGAAATATTTCAAATATTGGAAATAAAATTTCATATACAGAAACATCTACAAGAGATTTTATTCCTATTAATCTAAGATTAGGTACAGCAGTTTCTATGGATTTTGATGAATATAATAGAATGTCTTTTGCTTTTGATATTAATAAGCTACTTGTTCCTACTCCTCCAATATATAACGATACCATTCAGGGTCAAATTGATTATGGTAAAGATCCAAATGTTTCAGTTGTAAGTGGGATTTTTCAATCATTTGGAGATGCTCCAAATGGTTTTAAAGAGGAGATGAGAGAAATAAATTTCTCATTAGGAACAGAATATTGGTATGCAGATCAATTTGCTTTAAGAGCAGGTTATTTTTATGAACATGACACCAAGGGTGGGAGGAAGTTTTTTACATTTGGTTCTGGTGTTAAGTATAATGTTTTTGCTCTTGATTTTTCCTATTTAATAAATGCAAGTAGATCAATCAACGGAAATAACCCATTAGCTAATACCATGAGATTTACTCTAGTATTTGATTTTGGGGAAATGGAAATTTTGAATTAATTATGAATTTTAGAATTGGTTTTGGTTTTGATGTGCATCAGTTGACTGAAACTAGAGATTTTTGGCTAGGCGGTATTATGATACCTCATTATAAAGGTGGTCTGGGTCATTCTGATGCTGATGTTTTAATTCATGTCATATGTGATGCTTTACTTGGAGCTGCGAATATGGGGGATATTGGAATGCACTTCCCTGACACCTCAGATAAGTATAAAAATATAGATAGTAAAATTTTGCTAAAAAAAGTAATGTTGTTAGTTAGAGAAAAAGGTTTTGAAATTGGTAATATTGATTCTACAATTTGTTTGCAAACTCCAAAGCTTTCTCCATACATTAAACAAATGCAAGATACTTTGGCCGAATGTATTCAGATTGATACTGAGCTTATTTCTATTAAAGCAACGACAACTGAGAAGTTAAGCTTTGTGGGTAGAGAAGAGGGAGTTTCGGCTTACGCTACTGTATTAATTAATAAAGTTAGGATCTCTTAAATATGTCGTAATTTGAGCATTAGCACAAATTACTTGTTTTTTGTTTAAAGCATTAACCTCGTTTTTTACTTCATATTTCCCATGTAATTTTAATCCCTTTTCTATGTCCTTTATTTGGGATTCATTAATTTTAAATTCAAGTAATAGGGAAGTATCTGCAGGCTGTAAATAATTAATCTCTGCATTTTTCACCCATATAATTAAATTACAATTTTTATTTTTAAAAATGTAATAATACATGGTAGGAAAGAAAGGGTCACAAGCTGAGAATATTGTTCCTCCAAAGATAGTTTTATGAAAATTAATATTGAAAATTGTTTTTTTTATAACAACAGTCATCTTTCTGTAATCTGCAGATATTTTTTTTAAAATAATTCTATTAAAAAATAAAGGAGGGTATAAGTTAAATAAGATCTTAAGACTCAGTCTTGAAGATAAATATTCTTTGATTTTCATTTCTGCTTTTTTAGAGCAACTACTTTTTTACTGGACAGAATTCTCCATTTTTTTCAAAATAAATAAGCGCATCAACAGTTCTCAATTCTTCACTTACATTCCTAACTAGAGTAAAAAAATTGATTAATTGATGTTGCACAATACCACTTTTATCAATTAGAAATAAACCTCTGTAGGGAATCATTGGTCCAGTAGCAATAAGTTGATCATCTTCATCCATTTCATATTCTCCAGCTAATGTGCCATAATTTGCACTAATAGTTTTAGACATATCTGATATAAGAGGATATTTTATTCCTTTTATGCCTCCTTTATCTTTAGCTAAATCTAGCCAGTTTAAATGGGACTCTTCTGAATCAGTAGAGCACCCAATTACTTCTACATTTCTTGATTGAAAATCAGATAATTTTTCTTGAAAATCATGTAGCTCAGATGGGCAAATTCCTGAAAAATCTTTTGTGTAAAAAAATAATAAAACATATTTTTTATCAATAAATTGATCTAGTGAAAAATTATTTATTACTTCATTGCCATTAACTACCGCAGTAGCATTAAATGATGGTGCTTTTTTTCCTACTAGTGATCCCATATTAATTATATTTAAGTTAAACCCAAAATTAAACTAATAACTTTAATTAAAAAAAATAATTTAAAATTTATCTAAATTCATAATCTTAGTCCATACGTTTACAAAGTCGTTAATGAATTTTTCATTTGCATTGTCACATGCATAAACTTCTGCAATTGCTCTTAGTTGAGAATTTGAACCAAAAATTAGATCTGCTCGTGAAGCCATCCATTTGATATCTCCACTTTTTCTATCTATTCCCTCGTAAAGTTTTGGGTTATCATGTGATACTTGCCATTCTGTATTCATGTCCAATAAATTTAGAAAAAAGTCATTAGATAAAACACCTGGATTTTTTGTTAAGACTCCCGTAGATAATCCTCTTATATTTATATTTAAAACTCTCATTCCAGCTAAAAGAACTGTCATTTCAGGAGCAGTTAATGAAAGAAGGTGTGCTTGGTCAAGAAGCAACTCTTCAGCTTTGACTGATACTCCTTTTTTAACATAATTTCTAAAAGCATCTGATTTTGGTTCTAAAAATCCAAATGATTCTTCATCAGTTTCCATTTGAATAGCATCATTTCTCCAAGGAATAAAATTATTTATAATTTTATTATTTGATAAATTTGCTGCTTTTTCAACTCCCACATATCCTGCAAGTACTATTAAATCTGACAATGAAATCTCTCTAGAGGATTGAGAGTTGTTAAATTTCAATCGTATTTCTTTAAGGGTATCTAAAACATTTCTGATTTTTTTTGGTTGATTAACCTCCCAATTAATTTGCGGTAATAAGGCAAGTCTGGCTCCGTTAGCTCCACCTCTTTTATCTGTAGCTCTAAAAGTTGATGCAGATGCCCACGCTGTAGAAATTAGTTGAGAATTTGACAAATCAGATTCCTGTATTTTTTGTTTAAGTATTTGAATATCATCGCTATTAACAAGGTTGTAGTTAATAGTTGGAATTGGGTCTTGCCAAATTAACGTTTGAGCTGGTACTTCTTTTCCTAAGTATCTGCTTTTTGGTCCCATATCTCTATGAGTTAATTTATACCATGCTTTTGCGAATACATCTTCTAATTCATCTATATTTTCATAAAATCTTTTTGAAATTTTTGCATATTCAGGGTCATATATAAGTGCAAGGTCAGTTGTTGCCATCATTGGAGCATGTCTAATTGATTTGTCGTGTGCATCTGGAACAGTATTTATTCCCTTAGAGTTTTTAGGAGTCCATTGTTGAGCTCCAGCAGGACTTTTTGTTAACTCCCATTCATAACCAAATAATGTTTCAAAATAACTATTATCCCACTTAATAGGTGTTGGGGTCCAAGCGCCTTCTAAGCCACTTGTAATTGTATCAATGCCTTTTCCCGTTTTAAAGCTATTTTTCCATCCAAAACCCATTTCTTCAATGTTCGCTCCTTCTGGTTCTGCCCCTACATTTGAAGGGTCTCCAGCTCCATGAGTTTTACCAAAGGTATGCCCGCCTGCAATTAAAGCTACTGTTTCTTCATCATTCATTGCCATTCTAGCAAATGTTTCTCTAATATCTTTAGCGGATGCTAATGGGTCTGGCTTACTATTAGGGCCTTCTGGATTTACATAAATTAATCCCATTTGAACAGCTCCTAATGGGTTTTCTAAATCTCTATCTCCTGAATATCTTTCATCCTCTAGCCAATCAGATTCTGGCCCCCAGTAGATGTCTCCTTCAGGCTCCCAGATATCTACTCTTCCTCCACCAAAACCAAAAGTTTTAAACCCCATTGATTCTAAAGCGCAATTTCCTGTAAGAATCATAAGATCTGCCCAAGAAATTTTATTACCATATTTCTGCTTGATAGGCCACAATAATCTGCGGGCTTTATCTAGGTTTCCATTATCAGGCCAGCTATTTAAAGGTGCAAAACGAAGTGTCCCTGAACAAGCTCCACCACGACCATCACCAACTCTGTATGTCCCAGCACTATGCCACGCCATTCTAATAAAAAAAGGTCCGTAATGTCCATAATCTGCAGGCCACCAGTCTTGTGAATCAGTCATTAAACTGTATAGATCAGATTTAAGAGCATCTAAATCAAGACTTTTAAACTCATTTGCATAACTAAAACCCTTATTCATTGGGTTTGTCATGTCAGAATTCTGATGTAGAATTTTAAGATTTAATTGATTAGGCCACCATGTGGAATTGGAAAATGCTTTTTTTGATGTTTCTTTTTTATCTCCAAATCCAAAAGGACATTTTTCTTCATTATCTTTTTGAGTATTGTTTTCGTCTTTCATTTTTTGATTTTTATATGGTAATTTAGATATGACAGCTATATAAACAAATTTAGTAAAAGTGTTTTTTTAAAAAAACTTAAAATCATGTAAATATTTTAATATTCTTTAATTTAGAAGTGTTCTAAATATGACAGGATTGAAAATTTTATTACAATTGTGATTACTAAAAAAAACAATTTATGTGATATTTTTTAGTATTAATATCAGTAAAGATCTGTTTCTCTTTATTTAGATAGATAAAATAGAGACTATCAGACCTAAAATGATTGTTATTATTTTAGGTCTTGTAAACTTATGACTATTGCTTGATTCAAATATAATTGTTGTTGATATATGAAGAAGTATTCCTATTACAATTGCCATAATCTGATTTTGAAATTCTAATATCCCATTAAAAAAATGACTTGTAATTAATCCTAAAGGTGCCATTAAAGCAAATATGAAGAGATAGAAGTAAGCTTTTGTTTTTGAAAATCCATTATCTAAGAAAATAGTTAGTAAAACAATTGAAACTGGTAGTTTGTGCATTACTATCGCAGTTAATAAATTATTATGTGAATGATGTTCAAGATGGCCTGAAAGTGGGATTCCTTCAATAAATGCATGAATACATAAGCTAATAAGAATAGTTAATGGAATAGATTTTTTTTTATGATAATGACCATGCTCAATACCTTCAGAAAAGTATTCAAGAAGAATCTGAAAAATAAAGCCTAGTAATATAAAAACACCAATACTGTGACTTTTACTGTGTAAAAAAAGTTCAGGTAACAGATGTTGGGTAATTGTTCCGAGCAGGTAGGCTCCACTAAATGTTATAAGTAATGATAGATTGTTTTTTTTTGTTTTTTTAAAAATCTCGACAATAATTATTGCTAAAAACACTGAGGCAAATAAAATAGTTTGAGTAGTTATATTCATTTTTGAACAATTAGTATTAAACGATCTGAAGTTAAAGCGTCAAATTTTTCAAGATTATAGTTTCCAAAGACTTGAAGGATTTTCATCTCATTTTCTTCAAATAATTCAGTAAAGTTATATAAGTCTAAAGCATGAACTTTTTCTTGAAAATTATAAGTTTTTCCATTATCAATAATCTCAATATCTTTAATTATAAAATTATCAATAACAGATCTATTGATTCTGAAATTAATATTATTTATTTCTAAATGTTCTTTTTTTACAAGATTAGCTATTGTTTTTTTACTGTTGAGGAAATCGAAAATTAACAATCCATCCTTTTTTAGATTATTTCTAATTGCAAGAATAGTTTTTTGTTCATCTTTGATGTTTTTGAAGTAACCAAAAGATGTGAATAGGTTGGTAGCAATATCAAATGTGTTGTTTGAAAAAACCTTTCTCATGTCGTGAACGAAGAATTTTAAATTTTTATTTTCAAACTTTTTAGCATGAGAAATACTATTTTCTGATAAATCAATTCCCACAACATTAAACCCTAAAGTATTTAGAAAATTAGCATGCCTGCCTTTACCGCAAGCAATATCGATGATTTTGTGATCTTTTAGCTTTAGTTTAGAGACTAGATTTTCAATAAAATTCTTAGCTTCATTATGATTTCTGTTCTTATAAAGAATATGATAATACTCAGAATCAAACCAATTTTTATACCAGGTCATTACTAGTTTCTTTGTCTTAGAGCTTCATAGCAAATTACTCCTGTAGCAACCGAAACATTTAAAGAAGATATTTTTCCATTTAATGGGATTTTTGTTTTTAAATCACACATCTTTAAATATTCAGGAGAAACTCCATCTTCTTCAGAGCCAAGTATTATTGCAGTTGGTTTTGTGAAATCTGCTTGATAAATATTACTTTGTGTCTTTTCAGTACAAGCAATAATTTGAATTCCAGAATCTTTTAAAAACTGAATACTTAATCTTAAATTCCATGTCCTGCATATATTCATTTTATGAAGCGCCCCTGCTGATGTCTTAACAGCATCTGCATTTACAGCTGCGCTATTTTGCTCAGGAATTAATATGGTATCTGCCCCTACACATTCACAGGTTCTTGCAATTGCACCAAAGTTTCTAACATCTGTAATACGATCTAATATTATAATCAAAGGGTTTTTTCCTTCTTCAAAAATTTTTGGGACAACATCCTCAATATTATGGAAATCAATAGGAGAGATAAATGCAAATACACCTTGATGATTTTTTCTAGTTAACCTATTAATCTTTTCAAGAGGGACATGCTTGTAATTGATTCTTCTTACTCTCACCAGCTTCCAGAGTTCCGCAAATAAATCATTGTGAAGTCCTTTCTGAATAAATAATTTGTCTATAGTTTTTCCTGATTTTATAGCTTCTATAATTGGTCTTATTCCAAATATGAAATTCTTTTCTTCTATTTCCATGTATTAATCTTTAAACTCAATCTTAGTAGTTATTTCAGGTATTTCTCTCATTTCTATTTCTTTTTTTAGTTGCTCTGATTTTTCTTTCAAGTCTTTTGTAAGAATTTCTTTATTTCTTTTTTCCATAGGAGGATTAAGTTTATCTGCATTTTCAAATTGTATAACGCTTTCTAAGATTTCTCTTGGTAATTGTTTGGCTTTACTTAACGTGTCAAGAAACTCTTCTGCAAAAAACTGATCAATTTGAATTCTTCTTTTTGTAGTGTGAGCAAATTTACCAATGATTCTACAGATATTATCTCTCTCTTCAGGGCTAAGTTTATCAGCGAACTCATATTCCTCAATTTTTTTTAAGCTTAATATTATTGGCTCTAAAGCATCCTTGGTAATTATATATACATTATAGTCACCAATGTTGTATGTAAACTGTTTTATTACACTTAAAGTATTAGAGGGTATGACTAAGAAAAGGTCATTCTTGACATTATCATGCTTGGCATATTTTTTAAGATTCTCTGTCTGTAATTTAATGTATTTAGGGAAATTAGTTAGATCATTATTAGCAGGACTTTTTGCGTCAAAAATTATTAACTGATCCATTATCTCTATTGAATTATCTGGCTTATTTCTGGGGTGAGGAAAGTCTTCTTGACTAATATAATTGATAATATTATTTCTGCAAATTAATTTTAAATGACTTTCTACATCTTTTTCATGATTCCCCCAGGTTAATTTCATCTTTTCAAAATACTCTTCACTTTCTTTAACTCTTTCGTCATTTAATCTTTCTTTTTCTTTTTCTAATGATTCTTGAAGAGTAACTGTAGCGTTAAGAGATTTTCTGATATTCTCATTTCTAACTTCTTCAGCTTTATTTAAAGAAATATTTGAGTTTTTAAGAGAGTTTCTCTCATTTTCAACATTTTTTAATCTTTCTTCAATTTGTGTTTTTTCTGATTTTACCTGCTCAAATGAAGTAGTTTTGGCATTTGCAATGTCAATTTTTTGTTGTTGTTGTTTTACTTCAGATTCTGTTGTAGCTAGTTTTATTTCTAATTCTGAAATTCTTGTTTTATCTTCTTCTGAATTATCCTCAACAACTGCTTGTTTCTTAAAATAAAGAGCTGCCAATCCGCTAATAATTATTAGATAAAATACATATTCCATTTGAAAAATTTTGAATTATAAAATGAGGACCAAAGTACCAATTGCAACATCTTTATACAAATCAATTACATCTTTATTTTTTAATCTTATACATCCATGAGAAGCTGGTTGACCAATTAACCCTTCCTCAGAGGTGCCATGTATGTAAATATATCTTTTAAAAGAATCTATATTTTCTCCTTTATTAATTTCATCTTCTTCTCCTTGAAGCCAAAGAATTCTCGATGTTATATCATCAGTTTTACTTCTTGAACCATCTAAGTAAATAATTGATGTTTCGCCAGTGAAAACTCTAGCTATCATTCTTCCATTTATTGGTGTTTTTTCGCCAATTTTTCGCGCTATTGTATGTAGGCCTAGAGGGGTCTTGTTACTTCCATTTTTATTGCCAATTCCATATTCAGATGATGAAATGCTATAAGATTTTATTATAATATTCTTTTTAATCAAATATAGTTTTTGAGCATCTATTGAAACAAAAATAATTGTTTTGTTTTCTATGTTAATGTTCAAATAATCGGTGATGGAAGATAAGATCAGTTCATCATTTGAGGTATACATAAAGCTTGAAATTAAAAGTAGTGTTGTGATTAGTGTTTTTACCATTTTATCTGGTTATGATTTAAGTTTTTAAGTATGTAATTAACCTTTAAGAAATGCTTACATCCAAAAAAACCTCTGTATGCGGATAGAGGCGATGGATGCGGAGCTTTTAATATATGATGTTTTTTTTCATTAATTAAAGATTGTTTATCAAGTGCATGTTTCCCCCAAAGCAAAAAGATAATATTACTTTTATTATCTGATAAGGATTTAATAATAAAACTGGTAAGTTCTTCCCACCCCATATTTTGGTGAGATCCAGCCTTCTTTTCTCTTACTGTTAATACACTATTCAAAAGTAGAACGCCTTGCTGCGCCCAACTTTCTAACGAACTATCAAACTCATTTTTGTGTGGATAATTATCTGATAATTCTTTAAAAATATTTCTGAGAGATGGTGGGATTTTCTCTCTGTCATTCACTGCAAAGCTCAGACCATTTGCTTGACCATTATTGTGATAAGGGTCTTGTCCAATAATTACAACTTTTGTTTCTGAAAATGATGTTAGGTTTAAAGCTCTAAAAATATTTTTTTTATTTGGATAAACTGTTGTAATCAAATCTTCTTTAGAAAGAAATTTATTTAATTTAAAGATATATTTTTTACTAAATTCTTTTTTTAAAAATTTAGACCAGTCATTATTTATTTTATTGATGTTAATTATCATAATAGATTTGAACATCAAATATATAGAACTATCATAAGTTAGGTCTAATTATAAAAAACAAAAATGTATTTTTGCATAAAAAAAACATGAAAAATCTATTAATATTTGCAGCTTTTCTTTTTATTTTTTCTCTTTTAAGTTCATGTAATATGTACAAAGCTCCATGTGAGGGCGTCTCTAGTATTGAATCTCCAAAAATTAAAATATAAGTTCTCTTGTCAGTGATCGAAAAAGGAAATACACAAAAATGGTCTAGTGTTAGCATTAGACCAGTGAAAAATAGTGGTACTGATTTAGTTAAAGAGAAATCTCTCAAAATTAGAAAGCCTAAATGGTTGAAAGTAAAACTTCCAACTGGTCAGGCCTATAAAAGTGTAAGAGAGATTACTAAATCCAAAAATTTACATACAATCTGTGAAAGTGGTAATTGCCCCAACATGGGGGAATGTTGGGGGGCAGGTACAGCTACATTTATGATTCTGGGAAATATTTGTACAAGATCTTGTGGTTTTTGTAATGTTATGACGGGTCGCCCATTGGAAGTTGATATTTTAGAGCCTCTTAAAGTAGCACGTTCTGTTAAATTAATGAAAGTAAAACATGCGGTTATAACATCAGTTGATAGAGATGATTTGCGAGATGGAGGAGCAAGTATATGGGTTGAAACAATACATGCTATTAGAAAACTTAACCCTACAACTACAATGGAAACTTTAATTCCTGATTTTAAAGGTAAAGAAAAACATATTCAAAAAATAATTGAAGCCAAGCCAGAGGTTGTTTCTCATAATTTAGAAACTGTTCGAAGCTTGACAAAGCGAGTAAGGATTCAGGCTAAATATGATACAAGTCTAAATACACTTCAAACTCTTTTCAAGGGAGGGATACGAACTAAGTCAGGAATTATGCTTGGTCTTGGTGAGAAAGAATCTGAGGTAATAGAAGCCATGAAAGACTTAAGAAATGTTGGTGTAAAAATTCTAACGCTTGGGCAATATTTACAGCCTTCTAAAAAACATCTTCCAGTGGTTGAATTTATAACTCCAGAGCAATTTTCTTATCTAAAAGAAGTTGGTTTGTCATTAGGCTTTGAACATGTTGAAAGTAGTCCTCTTGTTAGATCCTCATATCACGCAGAAAAACATATTTAAATATTATATAAACTTATTTTTTTTTAAGTTTAAAATAATAACAGAATTCTTATATTTGTTAACTTATAATGTATAAAAATATTTAATATGAATTCAAGATTTTTACCTACTATTTTCTTTTTCACTATACTGTCATTATTTATTACTGGTCCAGTAACACTTGTTGCTCAAGAGGTTTGTGGCACACATATTGGTTCACTTGAAGAGCAAATGAATAAATACCCTAGCTTTTATCAAGGATTAAATGAGAACAATATTAAATTAGAAGAACGAAATTCAAGATTAATTAAATCTCTTAATTCTAATAAGTCTAATACTGCTAAAAAAATAATTCCTGTTGTTGTACACGTTATTCATAATTTTGGAAATGAAAATGTAACAGATGCTCAGATTCATGAAGCTTTATCTCTTTTAAATAGAAATATAAATGGTCAAGATGATGATTTCTTATCCAGAACTCCAGATGTTTTTGCTGCTGTAGCTGGAAGTGCAAATATTGAATTTCGTTTAGCAACTATTGATCCTAATGGTAATCCATCATCTGGAATAAATAGAATAAGATCTGAACTAACTTCAGAGGCAGAACCAAGAGATTTAGTTAAGTCTGTTAGTTATTGGAACTCTTATCAATACCTTAATATCTGGGTAGTAAAAAAGTTTGTAGCTGAAGCTAACGGAGGTACATTGCTTGGATATGCTCAATTTCCTAATTCTGGTCAAATGTCTACTGATGGTGTTGCATTACTGGCAGGGCAATTTACTAGCTCTACATCTACTACATTAACGCATGAAGTAGGGCATTGGCTTGGTTTACGTCATGTGTGGGGAGATGCGGTATGTGGAGATGATGGTGTTGCTGACACACCACCACAAAGATATTCTAATGGTTTTGGAGACAATCCAGGTCCATTACCTACAACAAATTCTTTTCCATATCATGTAGGTCTTCAAAATTTAGGATGTATTGCAGATTCTTTAAATTGGGCAGGTGAAATGTTTATGAATTATATGGATTATACCTCTGATGCTTATTGCACCATGTTTTCTAAAGGTCAAGTGGGAATCTTTAATGAAACACTCGATGGCTTGGATGGAGAAATTGGTTACAGAGAATATATGTGGCAAGAAGAGAATCTAATTGCTACAGGAACATCTTATGGTGCTTTAGCTCCAACTTGCACAAGACAAGCAGATTTTTCTGAAGGCTTTAATAATTCTGCGATTTGCCTTGGTGAAGAGATGTGGTTGAAATCTAATAAATCAATGTTTGGTTCATCTATTACTTCTGTAACATGGGATCTTGGCGATGGAAATACTAGTAATGTAGAAAATAATTTATTAACAACATATTCAAGTGCTGGAACATATGATGTGTCACTTACTATTGAATATGAAGAAGTAACAATGTCGCAGTCTGAAAATTTATCTGATCTAGACTTATCTTCAGCCTCATCATATGATTCTACAGTTACTGCTCATATTATTCAAGGAACACAGTCAGAACTTCAAGCAATCAATGCTTCAAATATCTCATCAATATCTATTGATAGTTTAGGTGTTTTTTGGGGGTTACAGGACTCTACATTCTACAGAGGCGAGATAGATAAAAAAGTTTATACTGCTTATTACACTAATAGCTGTATTTCTTCTAAGGTTAAATCAAATTTTATTACTGTTAATACCTTAACTGCTTCTAATACTTCTTCTTCTTATTCTTATATGTTTGATTCTGAGAGTGATTTAAATGATAAGTGGCGTGTGAAGACTTCTGAAGACGCAACAAATATATGGGCATTTAATACAGATGATGTTACTAGTTGGAAATGGTTCGCTGGTAATGATATTAATGACAATTCTTGTGTTATGATGTCTTCAAAAAATGGCAAATCAACTGTAAATGATGAATTAATTTCAGAAGCATATGATTTAAGTAATTTTACTAGCCCAGCAATAAGTTTTAAGTACACTGGGGCCTCGTACAATACTTTCCCTTCTAATGAAGTTAAAGTTTACTATTCAACAGATTGTGGAGAGAACTGGGCTAATCTAGGAGCTCTTTCTAATGTAGAAGTTTCAAGAGCCGGATTATATACAAATTCTTATACACCATCCTCTTTAGATTGGGCAGATACTGTAATGACAAAGTCAGGACTGAAAAACAATAACGTTAGATTTAAATTTGAATATATTACAAATGGTCAGAGTAATAATTTTTATTTGGATAATATTATGATTGGAGAAGAATCTAGCCTATTACTAGAGCCTTCGAATTCTCTTCAAAGAATATCAGTTTTCCCAAACCCTACTGTGGATAATACTAACATAATTATAGAAAATGTTTTAGATAATAACTTAGATGTTAATATTGTTAATGTCTTAGGTAAAAAAGTTAAATCTTTATTTAGTGGAATAGTTTTAGATAATAGTCTTCAATTAAGTACTAATCTAACATATTTAGATAGAGGTATTTATTTCATAAATGTTTATAGTGAGGGTGTTAACATTCTAACAGAAAAAGTAATTCTTAATAAATAGGGATCTACTTAATATTAAATAAAAAAAGGAGCGAAAATTTTCGCTCCTTTTTTTATTTAAAAGTTTTAAGTTTTAATGATTTTTGATAAAGAACAGCGTATGTATTATAGTTGATCCAATCTCCTAAGTTGACATATTTGTACTCACTATCAATATCTATTTCTAAGGGGCTATGGGTATGTCCAAAAATATAATAATCTACTTTATTAAGTTTTTGTTGTTGTTTGCTATAATTAATAAGTTGATTATTTTTGAGTTTATTTATGTTTTGATTATTTTGACTTTTACTACTGCTTAACGACCATTTTTGTCCAATTAATAATCCTAAATTTGGATGTATCCTAGAAAATAACCAATTACAAACTTTTGATTTAAAAATATTTTTTAATATTTTGTATTTATTGTCTCCATTTCCTAAGCCATCTCCATGACCAATAAATAACTTAACCCCACTAATACTTACTATACATTCTTTTTTTATGACAGATATTCCAAGTTCTTTCTGAAAGTAATCGCTAACCCACATATCATGATTGCCAGTGAAAAATATAATATCAATACCTTTATCAGTTAATTCAGCAATTTTTCCAAATAACCGAACAAACCCTTTTGGAACTACCTTCTTGTATTCAAACCAAAAATCAAATATATCCCCCATAAGATAAATAGATTTAGCATCTTTTTCTATAGTATTTAACCATCGAATTATCTTTTTCTCTCTATTTAGACTAGCTTGAAAATTTGGTGATCCTAGATGAAAGTCTGAAGCAAAGTAAATTTTATCTTTTATCATATTTCTAGCTGATCTCTTAGTAAAATATTTGTAATCTTTGGATCTGCCTTTCCTTTAGATAGTTTCATCACTTCACCCATAAACATGCCTATAAGACCTTTCTTACCATTTCTATACTCCTCAACTTTTTGAGGAAATTTTGCCAATACGTCTTTAATTAATTCTTTTAAAACTTTATCGTCACTTTCTTGAATCCAATTATTCTCAATAGCAATCATTTCTGCAGTTTGATTTGAATTCAATAAAATTGGAAATATTTTTGATGTCGCCACTGAATTGCTGATTTTCTTGTCATCTATTAATCTGATTAAATCAGATATTTCTACTGGCTTTATATTTAACTCAGTAATATTTAGTGCTTTTTCATTAAGGTGTGACTTTATTACTCCGTTAATGAAATTTGCTGCAGCCTTGTAGTTATTAGTTAATTTACATAGCTGATTAAAATATGATGCAATATTTTTGTCTTCTATAATTAATGAAGCGTCATAATCAGATAATTTATATTGTTCTGTATATGTTACAAAAAGCTCTTTTGGAAGTAAAGGCATATTTTCTTTTACCTTACTAATATACTCCGTTGTTATTTCTATTGGTTGTAAATCTGGCTCAGGAAAATATCTGTAATCATTCGCTTCTTCTTTATGTCTTTGAGATAAAGTTACTCCTTTACTCGCGTCAAAACCTCTTGTTTCATGAACAATACTACCACCTTTTTCAATTATATCTATTTGACGTTTTATTTCAAAATCTATCGCATTTCTAACATTTCTAGAGGAATTCATATTTTTTACTTCCACTTTAGTTCCAAATGTTTTAGCTCCTTTAATCATGACAGATATATTAGCATCACACCTTAAACTTCCTTCTTCCATATTACCATCACAAATACCCAAGTGTCTCACTAGTTTCCTTACCTCCATAATATAATCAAATGCTTCTTCTCCACTTTTTATTTCTGGTTCTGAAACAATCTCTAATAGAGGAACCCCAGCTCTATTAAGGTCAATGAGAGTATTAAAAGGATCAAGATCATGAATGCTTTTTCCAGCATCTTCCTCCATATGAATTCTTGTGATATTTATTTTTCTAGTTTTATTTTTCTTACACGGAATTTCTATAAACCCACCATTACAAATTGGGGTGTCATCTTGAGTGATTTGATATCCTTTAGGAAGGTCAGCATAGAAATAGTTTTTTCTAGCATATCTATTTACTTTTCTAATTTCTGCGCCCACTGCAATGCCTAGCTTTACTGCATACTCAATAACTTTTTTATTACTAACAGGAAGTGTTCCTGGGTGGCCTAAGGTTATTGCAGATGTTTTTGTGTTAGGAATTGCTCCATAAATATTTTCATCACTAGAGTAGGCTTTGGTGTTTGTAAGTAATTGAGCATGAACTTCAAGGCCTATTACTGCTTCATATTTATTATTATTCTCCATATTTATTCAAAAATAATTTTTCCATTTGAAATGGTTTGATTATTGTTAGATAATTCATAAAAATAAAGACCACTCCTTAGATTTTTTATATTTAAGGTGACTAACTCTTGATTCAAATTCCTTTCAGTTACTTTCCTTCCAAAACTGTCAAATAACTTAATTTTATCTGCTTGCTTTGAGATTATATTTAACACGTTTGAGGCAGGGTTTGGGTAAATCTTGTGATTCTTTGACAATATATTTATAGTTTGTGTTGAGTTACTCGTCATCTCTAAAACATACAGCCCAGATTGCATATCAGAGACTAAAATATTTCCTGAATTTAAATTAGGGTATACTCCCCATGCTCCTTTATATGATGTATGATTGTTAGGAGCATATGTGTCATAATTATTTACTTGAACAGGGCTACTTGGGTCACTTATGTCAAAAATTCTTAAACCATCATGATAATAGGCGACATATAAAAGGTCGTCTTTAATAATTCCATTATGAGCCATAGATTGTCCGTCAACTCCAGAATTTAATGTGGCAATGACGCTTATATTGTTGAAATCACTTACATCTAGTATTTTCATGTCATAGCCGTGATTTTCATCTTGCATTGCATAAACTGTTCCATCATCACTTAGCCATCCTGAATGATTATATCCTGCATCAGGATATGACGTTAATGAAGCTAATTGAGTAGGTTGATCTCCCATATTATTAACCATAGAAAAATCCATTATTCTTAAGCCTTGATTACCACAATTCAGAAAAGCTGTATCGTTCCTTACATAGGCATCATGGACATGTCCTACTGCACTGTAACTATAAATTAATTCTGGCGCAGTGGGTATGTGTAAGCTGTAAACATCCATTGCATTATTAGAAGCACAAGCATATAGTTTAGCTGTAGCAGTATCAATAAAAATATTATGAGATTTTGTAAATAAATTATTTGAATCATACACTGTGTTTATCGATGTTGGTAAGTTACTTATGTCTACAATTTGCAAAGTAGATGTACTTCCTTCATCGCAAACAATATAAAGATATCCATTAAAATCATGATAATCTCTGTGAATAACGCCAGTACCAGTATAGGCTCCTGCTAAAAAAGCTACTTCAAGACTATTAATTGGATTGGTTACATCAAAGAAATGTGTACCCGCAGTAGATCCAATAATTGCAATTTCTGAGCTATTAATGTTTAAACCCCAGATTTCATTGTAAGTATTATTATACGCAGATGATCCTACTAATGATGTGTCATTCCAATTAAATAAAAGGCTAGTATTAAGTTGTCCATAAGAGGTGAATTGGAATATAAATAAGATTATTGTAATTAAAATATATTTTTTCATTTTTAAATATTAGATATTAGTTCTTTAATAATTAAAGTTAGTTTAGGCTCAGCTATTTCAGCAACTGACTGAACATCTTCATGAGTTATTTTCTGTATTTTTCCAGGGACACCTAAATCTGTTATGACAGAAATTGCAAAGCAGTCAATATTCATATGTCGAGCTATTATGACTTCTGGTACTGTTGACATTCCAACAGTATCCCCTCCAATAAAACGAAAATAGGAGTATTCTGCCGGAGTTTCTAAAGTTGGACCAGTAACCCCTACATAAGTACCTACATGGTTTTTAATATTATTGTCATTGGCAATCTTAGTTGCAAGTTGAATCATTGTAGGATTATATGGCTCACTCATGTCAGGAAAACGTGGCCCCAGCTCATTTATGTTTCTACCTATTAACGGATTTGGTATTAAATTTATATGATCATCTAAAATCATTAAATCTCCAATTTCATAATCAGGATTAATTCCTCCGCTAGCATTTGAAACTAAAAGTTTTTTTATTCCTAAAGCATTCATAACTCTAACCGGAAAAACAACGTCATGAATATGATATCCTTCGTAAAAATGAAACCTTCCTTGCATAACAACAACTTGTTTTCCCTCAATCAATCCAAATATTAATTTTCCACTATGCCCTTCAACTGTAGATAAGCAGAAATTAGGAATATCTTTGTATGATATCGAGTGCTTAATATCAATTTCATTAACAAGCTTGCCAAGTCCAGTTCCTAGAACAATTCCAATATTTGGATTGAAATTTGTTTTAGATTTTAAAAAATTAGCTGTTTCTTTTATTTTTTCTAACATATTCTGATATGAGTTTTTTAAATTTTACTTCTTCTTGAAATTTAATATTAATTGGTAAATAATAAATAGGTAAGTCTTTTAAAAGGCTTTCAAACTCTAAAAGTTTGACAGCATCTTTTTCGGTGGTCAATATAAGTCTTTTTGTTGTTTGGTTTATCTCAAAATGTTGGATAATTTTTCGGATATCTTTTTCATTATAATCATGATGATCTTTAAAAGTGATGTGCGTAAATCTGGTATTACTACTCACTAAATATTCAATTAATGAATGAGTGTCAGCAATTCCTGTTACGAGTAAAACCTCTTCAGGTATTTTTTGTTTTGAGCTATTAAAAAGATGTATGCATTTTTCATATTTAATCTCTGAAAAAAAACATTCATCCTCTTTATGGAACATGGCTTTTTTAGTTATTTCTTTTTTCTTTAATAAAGAAATTAGATTTGGACTTTTAGTGATGATTATATTATCTGCTCGTTTACTCTCATTTTTTCTATCTCTTAACGATCCAAATGGAAATAAATAATCATTAAAATACAGATTGTGATATGGTGTTAATAATATATTTAAACCAGCTTGAATTTTTCTATGCTGTAAGCCATCATCAAGAATAATGACATCTATATCCTTATGTTCCTGTATGATTTTTGTGATTGCAAATTTTCTATTTTCACATACAATTACAAGTGAGTTTGTGTGTTTTCTTTTTAGTAAAAGGGGCTCATCTCCAACTCTTCTAAAACTATCATTTATATTTACCTCAATAAAACCACTACTTTTCCTTTTATATCCCCTGCTTAGAATGGCCACTTTATATTTTTTCTTTAAAAAATTAACAATAAAGTCTGTATGGGGAGTTTTTCCTGAGCCTCCAAAAGATAAATTACCAATACATATCACAGGGATATTAAATTGAGTAGATTTTAGAATTCCAGAAATAAATAAAAAATTCTTAATATTTAAATAAATAAGGTAAATAATCGATAATGGTATTAAAAGAATCCTCATATTACAAAGATAGAAATTTTAGAATTTACTTTGTTTTATTCAAGTTTATTAAATTTGAAAAATGAAAATACATAATATAACCAATATTCTTGAGGAATGGGCTCCACTTTCCTATCAAGAAAATTACGATAATTCAGGATTAATTGTTGGTAGTCTTAATGATAATTTAGAAGGAGTTTTAGTAACATTAGATTGCACAGAAAAGATTATTGACGAGGCTATTAAAAAGAAATGTAATTTAATTATAGCTCATCATCCTATTTTATTTAATCCATTGAAAAAACTAAGTGGAGATACTTATGTTGAAAGAATAATTATAAAAGCCATTAAAAATAATATTTCGATTTATGCTATTCATACTAATCTAGATAATATTATTGACGGTGTTAATTCTTCTATAGCAAATAAGTTAGGTCTTTTAAATTGTAAGATTTTACAACCTAAATATGATGTATTAAAACAACTTGTTGTTTATTGTCCTAAAGATCATGTAGAATTTTTAAGAGAAAATCTTTTTCAAATAGGAGCAGGGTCTATTGGAGATTATGATAATTGTAGCTTTTCTTCAAAAGGAATAGGTACTTTTTTGCCAAAATCTGAGAGTAATCCTTTTGTAGGAGAAAAGGGAGTTCTACATAAAGAAAAAGAAATAAAATTAGATTTAGTATTCCCGAAAAATATTGAGTCAAAAATTATTAAATGTTTAGAAGATATTCATCCTTATGAGGAAGTTGCATATCAAATTTTCTCTTTAAATATTAAATTTAAATCTGTTGGTGCTGGCTTAATAGGTGAATTAAATGAATCTATTGATCCTGCAAAGTTTATATCAAGTTTAAAAATTAAAATGAATACAAGTTGTGTTCGCTACACAGAGTTAATTGATAAAAAGATTAAAACTGTAGCAGTATGTGGAGGTTCGGGAAGTTTTCTCCTATCAACTGCTATTAATAGTCATGCAGATATTTTTATCTCTAGTGATTTCAAATATCATGAGTTTTTTGATGCAGATAATAAGATAATTATAGCTGATATTGGACACTTTGAAAGCGAACAATATACAAAGGACTTGATTTATGATTTCCTTAGAAAAAAAATCACTAAATTCGCCGTCCATTTATCACAAGTTAAAACGAATCCTATAAATTATATATAAGATGGCTAAAAAAGAAAAATTATCAGTAACAGTTGAAGATAGATTAAGAGCATTACATCAGCTTCAAATCATTGATTCAGAAGTTGACAAAATTAGAATTGTTAGAGGAGAGCTTCCTCTTGAAATAGAAGATTTAGAAGATTTAATTGAAGGATTAAAAACTCGCTTAGAAAAACTTTCTAATGAACTTGAAGAAGTTAATTCAAATTTAACAGCTAAGAACAATAATATTTTAGAAGCTACAGAACTTATAAAAAAGTATGAAAAGCAACTAAAAAATATAAAAAATAATAGAGAGTTTTCTTCTTTAACTAAAGAGCTAGAATATAAAAATCTTGAGATTCAATTAAGCGAAAAAAATATTATTGAACTTAAGGCTAAGGTGCTTCATAAAACAGAAATAATTGATGCTTCTAAACTGCAAATAGCTGATAGGGAAGAAGAATTAAAATTAAAGAAGGAAGAGTTAGATGCTATTGTAAAAGAGACAGAGAAAGAGGAGAAAGTATTAATGAAGAAATCTGAAAAAGCTCAGAAAGTAATTGAAGATAGACTCTTAGGATCTTACACTAGAATTCGTAACAAGGTTAAGAATGGTTTAGCTGTTGTTTCTGTTGACAGAGATGCTTGTGGGGGATGTTTTAATCAAGTACCACCACAACGTCAATTAGATATTCAAATGCATAAAAAAGTAATTGTTTGTGAGCATTGTGGTAGAATTTTAGTTGATTCAAATTTTCTTGAACAATAATTAGAGCGTCTTCTTTGTAAATTATTTAGATGGGATTTCATATTTTTGAAATCCCATTTTTATTTTATGAGAATCTTAACATTTCTTTTCCTTTTTATTTCTAACACTTGTTTTGCATCATTTGAGATGAATAGTAATATGCATAAAGCTTATAAGCATATTATGAATCTTGAATTTAGTCAAGCACAAAATTATATTAATTTAGAAAAGAAAAATAATTCCTCTAACGGTCTTATTATTATAAATGAAAATTATATAGATTTCTTAAAAATTATAGTAGGCGAAGAGCAGTTATATTTTTTAGAAGCAAAAAAAAATAAATCTAATAGGCTGTATGCGTTATATAACTGTGATAGAGAATCTCCTTATTATCTTTTTTCTCAGGCAGAATTGCACTTGCAATGGGCTTTTGCTAGAATAAAATTTAAAGAATATGTTCAAGCAGCTTATGAACTTCAAAAAGCATATAGACTGTTGCAGAAAAATTCAAAAAAATTTCCTGAATTTATTCTTAATCAAAAAAGTCTAGGTGTATTACAAATATTAATAGGATCTGTACCAAAATCTTATAGTTGGATTATAGATGTTATAGGATTGAAGGGGAGTATTAACTCCGGTTTCATACAATTATATTCCTTTTTAGAATCTACAGAGATTTCTGAAGATTATAAGATATACAAATTAGAAACATTATTTCTAATTTCATTTTTAGAAATGAATATGAATAATGATAATAGTTCTTATGAAAAGTTAATTGAAACAATTGGAGATGCATATTTAAGCAGTGATTTGATGAAGTTTTGTGTTGCTCGCTTACATAGCAAATTAGGCCAGAATGATTTATGTATCCAAATTTTAGAATCAGATTCAAAAGCTTATGAAGCATATCCATTTCCTTATCTAAAATATTTGTCTGCAATGTCAAAAATGTATAAACTTGATTTTAAAGATTCAAAAAAATATTTTAATGCTTTTATAAATGAGTTTAAAGGTAGAAATTATATAAAATCAGCATATAATAAATTATCGCTTATTTCATTTTTAGAAGAAGATTCAATAAAAGAATATCTATATGATAGTCTAACCCTCTCTAAAGGATATATTGTAATTGACGAAGATAAACAAGCTTTAAATTACGCTGTAAATGATGCTATATTAGATAAAGAAATTTTAAAATCTAGATTGCTTTACGATGGGGGGTATTTTACAGAGTCAAAGAAAATATTAGGCCTTATAAATATATCTGATTTTCGTGATTCTATCCATTTTATTGAATACTATTATAGGTATGCAAGAGTATCCCAGAAACTAGATAAGAGTTCGGAAATTACTATAAATTTATACAATAAAGTATTGAGCTTGAGTGATGAAGATAATCTTTACTATTTACCTATGTCAGCTCTTCAAATCGGCTTGATTTATGAAAAAAATAATTCTCTAAAATTAGCAAAGAAATATTTTCATAAATGTTTAGAGTTTCAAAATTTTAATTATTCTAATGGCATTCATCAAAGCGCAACTTCTGGATTAAATAGAATAGCTAGTATCTAAATCCTAAAGTGACAAGCAAGTTGTGATTTGTGTGTATAAGATCTTTAGAGGCTATAAATTCTTCATTATACATCTGATAATTTTCTTTATATTGTGATAAAACATATGCAAAGTCGATATAATAACCACCATTATTAACTCCTAACCCAAATGAAAAGTTTTCTCTGTTTAGAGATTCATCATTATCGTTTTTATATGGGCTTCCATAAAGCGCATATCCTGCTCTTAGATTTAATTTTTTAAATTTAGTCTCGGCTCCAAATCTAATATTCTCAGTTTTAATAAATGTATTATTTATAGCATTGTTTTCATCATAGAAAACTTGACTACCATCATCCATATAATAATTTTCTATATCAAATGAAGCAGTGGAATAATCAATTATTTCATATTCAATACTAATTATCGAGCTACTGAAATTAGCCGAAACGCTAGCAATTGCTTTCCAAGGAGTAATTAAATTGTATTCGAAAAAATTATTTGGTGAATATTCATTGTAACTTGTATCGTTAAATCTTGTTGTTGTAAGTGTTTGAAATTCTTCTTGAATTGTGAAATATGTTGGGGAATGAAGAGCTCCTCCAATTTTTATTTGATCATTTAATCTATATATCCCTCCTAATTTTAGATTTATTCCTGTACCGCTAGCTATAAGATCTTGAGTATATGAAAACGCCTCTAAATTATTAATGGTGTCTTCAAACCCGCTCTCAGTATGTTTAGTGGATTCGCTGTAGTTAAGGCTAGGGAAACCTAATGTTGCTCCTATATAAAACTTCTCTTGATAAGAAGAGCCTATAGATAAAACAAATTCATTCATACCTCCATTTGCATTAACCATATGAATCTGATTTTTGTTACTGTTACTAGCAACATGTGAAATATAATTTCCATTATCATATATATAGCCATTAGAATCAGTAGAATTATCTGACAAGTCAATAATGTCAGTCCAAAATGCAGGTGCAGCAAAAAATGAATTTAGATTATTAATTGTATTGCCTTGCGCTATTGATAGAAAATTATCAGCTAAGCTGGATGTTTGATTTTGATTATATATGTAAATATTTTTATTGTAGTCTGCAAGTTGATTCCAACCTATTCCAAAGTTAACTCTTTTCCAGTCTGGGTCATCTTTTGCATAGGAAAGTACTAAGCCAATATTTCCTATTCTCCCATCTGAACTTTCTTCTTCAAATGATAAGTTGTTATAGTATGATGTTGTATTATTAGAAATCAAATGAGGGGTAAATGTTACTTCTGTAAATTGATACATACCTAAACCAGCTGGGTTACTACTTAGTCCTGAAAAATCGCCTCCTAATGAACCGAATGCTCCAGACATTGATGAATATTTTGCTGTCCCGGAGATATTCATTTGTGAATATCTTAAGGCATCAAATTCATTTTGAGCCTTACATTCTATAATGCTAAGAAAAGATAATATTACGATAGATATTTTGTAGTATATTTTCATTATTAAAATATTATAAGCCTAATTTATTTTTTAGGCTTTGTTCTTCCTGATCCTCCACCTGAAGGCCTAGAATTAGATCGGTTATTTGATTTAAATGAATTAGATCGGTTGTTTGATTTGAATGAATTTGATTTATCATTTGATCGATTATTAGATTTGTAAGAATTATTTTTTTTGAAAGTTTTATTAGATTTTGTTTTAGTCTCTGAAGGACTATTGATAGAATTATTATTATTATTATTTACGTTGTTGTTATTCCAAGGTCTTTTAACAGTAGATCTGGAATTATTATTAAAGCTATTCTGTTGTATATTTTGAAATGATTTATTGTTAAGGGTGTTGTATTTGACTCCTGTTTTACTCGAGCCTGAGACTAAAGATCCTCTTGGTCCAAAAGAAGAATTGCTATTTTCACCGTATTGATTATTGGTGTAATTATTATACCCATAGTAGTTGTTATACATGCCGTGATGCCCATTATAACCGTAGTGATTATAGTATGAGTTATATCCAAAAGGAGAATATGAGTAATATGGGCTAAATCCATTATGTCCAAAATAAATACTTGATCCATAATAAAAAGGGTCTTGATTATACCAGTAATAATCTGTATAAATTCCAGAGTAAAACCCTGTAGAATACATCATTGGCGAATGAAATCTCCTTATTCTTGAAGAATAACTGAAATCATAATAATTATTTGCTTCAAATCTATTATCTTCATAATAAGTAATTGTGTCTTCATTATTTTCAGTATTTAGATTATATGCTTCCTCTAAAGTCGCAATTGAACTAAACTCATTGCTTGATAAATAATTAGGGTCAGAAAAAAAACTCTGGTTAGTTGAGATGCATGAGGTGAAGGAAATCACAACTATTAATATTAAATAATTTTTCATGATGATATTGTTTATTAGACAGCTTTACTATATTAAAAGTTTAATTAGATTTGTAGGTGCTTAATTATTAAACGTATTTAATATTACAAAATTACATTATTTAAGATAAAATGTCAAAAAAAATAACACCTAGAGAAAAAGATTATTCAATATGGTATAATGATATTGTTCAACATGCTGATTTAGCAGAAAATTCCGGAGTGAGGGGATGCATGGTAATTAAGCCTTATGGCTATGCAATATGGGAGAAAATGCAAGCAGAACTTGATAAGAAATTTAAAGAGACTGGACACCTTAATGCTTATTTCCCTCTATTTATACCTAAATCATATTTTAGTAAAGAAGCAAGTCATGTTGATGGGTTTGCTAAAGAATGTGCTGTTGTTACTCATTATAGATTAAAAACATCTGAAGATGGTAAAGAAATAGTTGTTGATGAGACTGCTAAATTAGAAGAGGAGTTAATTGTTCGCCCTACTTCGGAAACAATAATTTGGGATACTTACAGGAAATGGGTGCAATCATATAGAGATTTGCCATTACTTATAAATCAATGGGCAAATGTTGTAAGGTGGGAAATGAGAACAAGACTGTTTTTAAGAACAACAGAGTTTTTATGGCAAGAAGGACACACTGCTCATGCTACAAAAGAAGAGGCAATTATTGAAACAGAAAAGATGATTAATGTTTACGCTGATTTTTCACAGGATTTTATGGCAATGCCGGTTGTTATTGGATTAAAGTCAGAAAATGAAAGATTTGCAGGTGCACTTGAGACTTATTGCATAGAGGCACTTATGCAAGATGGTAAAGCACTTCAAGCTGGAACATCGCATTTTTTAGGTCAGAATTTTGCAAAAGCCTTTGACGTTAAGTATGCTAATAAAGAAGGGAAAAAAGAATATGTTTGGGCAACTTCTTGGGGGGTTTCTACGAGATTGATGGGGGCTTTAGTTATGACGCATTCTGATGATAAAGGTTTAGTTCTTCCTCCAAAACTTGCTCCATATCAAGTTGTTATTGTTCCTATTTATAAAGGAGCTGAGCAATTAGAGGAAATTACAATATCTGTTTTAAAAGTTAAGTCTGACCTTGAAAAAAGAGGAATTTCAGTTAAATTTGATAATAGAGATACTCATAAGCCAGGATGGAAGTTTGCTGAATATGAATTAAAAGGAGTTCCTGTAAGATTAGCTATAGGAATGAGAGATTTAGAAAATGGAACTATAGAGGTGGCAAGAAGAGACACTCTTGAAAAGGAAACTTTGCAAATCATAGATATTGATTTGAAGATAGATAGCTTATTAATAAATATTCAAGAAAATTTATTTAATAAAGCAAGTAATTTTCGTGATGCTAACACATTTAAGGCTAGTTCTTATGATGAATTTAAAAAATTAATTAAAAAGGGAGGATTTGTTTATGCGCATTGGGATGGGACAAGTGAGTCAGAATTAAAAATTAAAAACGATACTAAAGCAACTATAAGATGTATTCCTCAAATTAATACTGATGAAGAAGGAACTTGTATTATTAGTGGAAAACTATCTAAGCAAAGAGTGTTATTTGCTAAATCATATTAAATAATTATGAGTAAAAGTAATAAAATAGTAGAATTATTAAAAGAAAAGTCTGCAACTAAGCAATTGATTTATAGAAATACAAAAGAAGTTTTTGAAAATTTAGTTATTTCGTTAAAGGCAAAAGAAAAATCTTTATCTAAGTTATTAAAAAAAGAAGAAAATGCTGTTAAATTAGAGTTTAAATCAAATGGAATATTTGATGTGCAGCTTAAATTTGCTGGAGACACACTTCTTTTTCATATGCACTCTAATGTTTTTGATTTCCCTCCAGATCATAATATTTTTAAGTCTAAATATGTAAAGAAAGATAATTCAAGAAGTTTCTGTGGCGTTATTAATATTTATAATTTTCTTTCAGATTCATTAAAATATAATCGCTTAAATGATGAGGGAGTATTAATTGGTAGAGTTTTTATTAATAAAGAAAAAAAATTCTTTGTTGAGGGCGACGAAGATTTAGGGTCTTTATTTAAAGATTTCTCTAAAAAAGAAATTAATGCTGAATCTATAGATGAGATTATAAATACATGTATGATTTTTACTTTAAATTTTGATTTATGTTCTCCTAATTTTAATGATGTGAGATTAGTTTCTGTTCATAATTTGTTAGCAATGAGTATGAATCAAAAAATCAAAACTTCTAAAAGACTAGGATATAAGTTGTCGCATGAAAATTAATTTTTTCAGATGGAAATTTGAACTACATAATAATTTATAAGATAATTCTTAGTTGTTAAAACCAAAATGGTTTTAGAAAAAATATGAATATTTATAGACTAATCTTAGCGACAATTTTGTATTAATTTATTTTATCATAATTATTAATTATTAAATATTTGCTAGGTTTTAAAAAAAGTATAAATTTGCAGCCTCGATTTGAGAATCATTATGGCCCGGTCGTCTAGTGGTTAGGACGCCAGGTTTTCATCCTGGTAACCGGGGTTCGATTCCCCGTCGGGCTACAAAAAAACAAAAATATGGCAAATCATAAATCAGCATTAAAAAGAATAAGACAGTCTGAAACACGTAGACTTCTTAATAAATATAAACATAAAACAGCTCGTAATTCTGTAAGAGAGCTGCGCGCATTAACAGATAAGAAGGCAGCAGGTACTATGTTGCCTAAAGTTGTCTCAATGCTTGATAAATTAACTAAAGTTAATATTATTCATAGAAATAAGGCATCTAATCTCAAGACAAGTCTTACCAAGCATGTTAACGCATTAGCTTAAATCTTTATCCCTTTACAAAATAATTTGAAAAGGCTTATCATTTTGATAAGCCTTTTTTTGGTTAAAAATTTAACTTTACAAAAAATAATTTATAATTTTCAATGAAAATAACGCATGTTTTTTTTGATTTGGACAGAACACTTTGGGACTTTGATCTTAACTCATACAACACCTTATTAGATATTTTTCATGATTTTTCTCTAAAAGATAAAGGAATTAAAGATCCTGTTTTTTTTATTGAACAGTATATCAAGATAAACGAATCTCTTTGGGGTCTTTACAGGGATGATTTAATAACTAAAGAAGACTTAAGATCTAGGAGGTTTTATCAAACATTACAGGAATATTCAATTCAAGATCTTCAATTAGCAAAAGATATTGGTGATGCATATGTTAAAAATTCTCCATTACAAACAGTATTGTTTCCTCATACAATAGAAATTTTAACTTATCTTAAAAAAAAATACTCTCTGAGTATTATTACTAATGGGTTTGAAGAAGTTCAGCATATTAAATTAAAGGCATCTGCTATTGATCATTTTTTCGACCATGTTGTAACATCTGAAGCGGTTGATGTTAAAAAACCAAATCCTATTATATTTCAATATGCTCTGGATAAAGCAAAAGTCAGTGCCAAAAGTAGTATAATGATTGGTGATGACTTGCCTGTCGATATTCTTGGAGCAAAATCAATGGGTATGTCTCATGTGTTTTTTAACCCCAAAAAGAATAGTCATTCTCAAAAAATAGATTTTGAGATTTCATGTCTTAGTGATTTGAAAAATATTTTATAGAAATTATTTAATAATTTCCGTTAGTGGATTTCCAGAACATCCGTTGGGAAATGAAATGCCTAGTATAGAGCTTACGGTTGGCGCAATATCTTTTATATTAACTCTGTTGTATGTTTTTCCTTGTTCAACCTCCCCACCCCAAAATATTAAAGGGACATGCGTATCATAATTATGTGAAGACCCATGAGTTGTACCGCCCTTCTCGTAACTTTTACTAATCCACCCGGGCTGAAGAGCTACTATTACATCTCCGGATCTTTTTTGATTAAAACCTCTTTGTATTTTAGCATGTTGAGAGTTATTATATTCATAATTGTGCATTTGATATGCTGTATATGAATTTTTCACCCAACTATATTTAAGTAGAAATTTAGCGCAAATTTCTTGAATTTCTCTTATTTCAATATCTAAATTTTCTGCTATTAAATCATGATTTAAAAATACTTGATTGTTCGAATAACTTAAAATATAATTATTTTCATCAGTAATCTGTGCTGGCCAATTGAAGTAATCTTTCAAATAAAGATTTAATTCATTTTTCATTTGTAAACTTGAGAAATAACCTGATGGTATTTTATTTTCTTGTAGTTTATGAGGCTCAGATACTACACCATGATCTGCTGTTAAAAAAACTAAAGTATTTTCAAAGCCTATGTGCTCCTCAACATATTTAAGAATTCTTGAAATTTCTTGATCAAGCTTTACATAAGTATCTAAGATTTCGAATGAATGAGGTCCATATTGATGTCCAATATAATCTGTAGATGAAAAACTAATTGATAGAAAATCAGTTGATTTTTGTTGTCCTAATTTTTCATTTTTAAGAATTTCCAAGGAAAGGTCTGCAAGAATTGTATTTCCTTGAGGGGTGCTTTTAATAATGCCGGCTCCATTAGCGTCAAATAATGAGTCTAAGTTATGTTTAAAGTGGTTTTTAAGACTCCATTCTCCTTTTAGGTAACTTGAGGCTGAGGTGTTGTTTTGATGCGTTATAAGCCATTGTGGTAGTTGATTCATATAAAAGCTACTTGTGATCCATTGACCATTTTTATCCATCCAATATGCAGCGTCAGCAGAATGGCCTGCTGAGAGAATTGCTCCTCTATCTTTTAATGATATTCCAATTACCTTAGATTCTGGGTTGAATAACTGAATTTCGTCTCCAATAGTTGTTGTTAGCATATGATGAGGAGACATTTTTCCATCTGATGATTCTATATCTTCAATATTCTCATTACAATTACATACGGTATGCATATCACCATTACCTGCACAGTAAACTGATTTTTTTTTGTTTTTATCATACCAGTTATTAGCAATAATTCCATGAGAAGATGGAGTTGTTCCTGTAAATATACTTGCATGACCAGGGCCTGTATATGTTGGTACATAACTAAAGTGAGTATTTCTGAAAAAATAACCATCATTTACAAGTTTTTTAAATCCATTTTTTTCAAATTTTTCCCAAAAACGGTCTATATAATCATATCTCATTTGATCTACCACAATACCAATTACTAATTTTGGTTTTTTTGCATTTAAATTAATAGATGTCATAAATATTAATGTAATCAAAAGAATTTTTTTCATTTTATTTTTTTTTAAATTTATAGACTATAATTGATAGTACTACCGCAACAATAACATCATAGATAGGCTTGACTTCAGGCCAGCCAAAATTCCAAAGAATAACCATTAATAACCAAAAAAACCAAATTTTATTAAACTGTTGCATTAAGTTTAATTTTAAGTGTTTTATATGAGATTATACTTACTAATATTCCCCAAAACATTCCTCCTAAAATATCAAGAGGGAAGTGAACTCCTAAATATATTCTACTAAAGCCAACAAGGCTAGCCAGAGTAAATAAGCTTATAAAAAGTTTTAGATCTTTTAATATTAAACTAATAAAGAAAGAAATTGAGAACATATTAGCTGCATGAGATGAAATAAATCCATATTGTCCACCACAATCGCCAATAAGACGAATTTCATTCAAGTTTAAAAGATGACATGGTCTAAGTCTTTGTATCATATTTTTGAATAGATGAACGCTGCCAAAGTCTGCCAAAAAAATTAACACTGCTATTGACAATAATATCCAGAAAAATTTCTTTGGATTAAAATTATAAAGTTTATATAATAGAAATAAATAAAGAGGAATAAAAATAATTTTATTACTCAACAAAATCATTATATTATCTATGCTCTCAAAGCCACTATCATTAATGAGCTTAAATAAAAATATATCTATATTAACTAATGTTTCCATTCTTTAATTTAATTTATCCCAGATAAGATCTTTTAGTTCTGTTATTCCTTTTAATGTAATTGATGATATGAAAATATGGGGAATATTTGCAGGAAGTTGCTCTGTAATTTCATCTATTAGCTCTTGATCAAGCATATCAGACTTACTAATTGCAAGTATTCTTTGTTTATCTAACAGTTCGGGATTGTATTTTTTTAACTCAAGAATTAATACTTCATATTCTTTTTTGATGTCATCAGAATCTGCAGGAATCATGAAAAGTAGTGAAGAATTTCGTTCAATATGTCTTAAAAATCTTAACCCTAATCCCTTGCCTTCCGCTGCACCTTCAATTATCCCAGGAATATCAGCCATAACAAAGGACTTATGATCTCTGTATGCTACAATACCTAGGTTTGGAACTAATGTTGTAAAGGGATAATTTGCAATTTCTGGTTTGGCAGCTGAAACTACAGAAAGTAATGTTGATTTTCCTGCATTTGGAAAACCAACTAAGCCTATGTCAGCTAATACTTTTAGTTCTAAAATAAACCAGCTTTCAGTAACATCAACACCGGGTTGAGAGTAATGTGGAGATTGGTTTGTTGAAGACTTAAAATGAGAATTCCCTCTTCCACCAATTCCTCCTTTAATTAAGATCACTTCTTCTCCTTCTTCTGTTATTTCAAAGAGAATTTCTCCTGTTTCTGCATTTTTAGCTATTGTACCTAAAGGAACCTCAATAAATCTATCCAGACCTTCTTTACCTGATGAATGATTTCCACTTCCTGGACCTCCGTGGTCAGCAAAAATATGTTTTGTGTATTTGAGTGGTAAGAGTGTCCACATTTGCTTATTCCCTTTAATAATAATATGCCCGCCTCTTCCACCATCTCCACCATCAGGACCACCTTTAGCTGTGTTTCTATCTCTTAAAAAATGAGAGGATCCAGCTCCGCCTTTTCCTGATCGGCAAAATATTTTTACATAATCTACAAAATTAGAGTTTTTAACCTTCATTTATAATTTGTTAATCACTTGATTAATTCTATCATTAATTTCACTTATCGTTCCAAGACCACTAATTTCTTTAAGTTTATCTTGTTTGCTGTAGTATAGTTTTAATGGTGCTGTTTTATTGTTATATTCTTTAATTCTATTTGCTATTATTTCAGAGCTTTGATCGTCTGCTCTGCCAGAATCTTTACCTCTTTCCAGTAACCTTCTAATTAATTCGTTATCATCAACTTTTAAAGAAATCATCGATGAGATTGATTGCTTATTTCCATCAAGGAGCTGATCTAAAGCAATTGCCTGTTCACTTGTTCTTGGAAACCCATCAAAAATAAAGCCTTTAGATTTTATATTATTTTTAAGTCTCGATTCAATCATACCTATAACGACATTGTCTGGAACAAGCATTCCGCTATCCATAAGTTCTTTTGCTTTTAGTCCCAATGAAGTCTTTTCACTAATTTCATTTCTTAAAAGATCTCCGGTTGAAAGATGCACGAGATTAAATTCTTTTATTAGCATTTCTGACTGAGTTCCTTTTCCTGCTCCTGGAGGTCCAAATAATACAATATTTAACATTTCTTATTCTTTTAATTTATAAATACAAGGAAGATTTCTACCTAGCTCATCATAGTCTAAGCCATATCCGACAACAAAATCATTTTCAATTTTTTTCCCTATAAAATCAATTGCAAAACTCTTTTTATATGCCTTTGGTTTAAATAATAATGTAGCAATACTTAAACTTGCTACTTCTTCTTTATCTATTAAAGCAATCAATTTTTCAAGGGTTATCCCACTATCAATTATATCTTCTACAATGATAATATTTCTATTTTTAATTGATTGATTTATTCCAATTAACTCATTTACCTTACCTGTTGATTCTGTACCTTCATAAGAGGCTAATTTTATAAATGAAACTTCTAAATTTTTAAGTTTAATTTTTCTTATTAAGTCTGCAGCAAATAAGAAGGCCCCATTTATAACAACTAAAAAAACTGGATCTATAATATTACTTTTATTAATCTTCTCAGATATTTTTTTTATTATATCTTCTAACTCTTTATCATCAATAAAAATTTCAAATACTTTATCATGTATCTTTATAGAAGAACTTTTTTCTAATTTTAGCTTAGCCATTTTTTTCTCATATTAGATTGTTTATTATTTATTTCTTCAGATTTTTTAATTTCAAATAATTTATAGAATTTTTTAGTTGTAACAAGATTTGTTGTAAATGTTTTAAATTTATTCTTAAATTTTAATTCAATTTTATTTTTATAGCCTTTAAGACTTTCATTAGTAGAAATAGTGATTTCTTTATTGTTAATTTTTAATAATTCATCTTCTACAGCTACCCCAGCTAAATCAATAATTGATCCGGGTTCAATAAATCGAACGATATATTTATCATTTACCTTTTGAGTTATAAAACCAAATAATTTAGCGGTAAGGTTTATATTTTCTTTTTCAATTAATTTCACTCCTACATATTCAAGATTTTCTTTTAATGACGGAATATAATCCTTACTACCATAAAGATGATTCTTGAAAATAGTGTTTATTTTTTCACCACCAAATTTAACGCATAAGTCTTTAAAGTTTTTTTCAGAGTATCCAATATTTTTTAGACCATAATTAACAAATAATTCTTTCATAACATTATGAAGACTATGTTTTCCTTTTGAGAAGTTTATAATTATTAAATCAATCATTAGCATGCAAAGAGCTGCGTCAGCATAAATGGAAACTTTTCTATTTGGTATTCCTAATTTATAACCATCAAGCCAGCTGTCAAATCCGCTATCTGCTACAGATAAATTAAATCTGCCCCCATAAGTGAGGTGTCTTTCTAAGTTCTTATTTTGTGTAGCTATAAAATCATTCCAATTAAATACTTTGGAGTTGATTAGCATAAGATCTCCCATATAAGTAGTGACTCCTTCTGCAACATAACCTGTTCTAAAGTAGTTTTCTTTACTGTAGTCATAAGGAAGCATCTCTTTAGGCCTTATTGATTTAATATTCCAAGTATGATATAGCTCATGTGAGCTTACACCTAGTAAGTCATTGTAATGCTTTGTATCTATATCAGATTCAGGTCCCAGTAAAATCACAGTATTTGTTGTGTGTTCTACACCATGATAACTTCGGTAAGGGGTGATCTGAAAAAAGAAATAGTATTCCTTTACAGGAAAACTGCCAAAATGATTTATTTGAGAAATTATGAATGCTAGAAAATCTTTTTTTAGCTTTTTCCAGTTCGGTTTTTTTAGCCCTTGAAACACAATTTTAAAATTAATTCCAGAGACATTTATGTTCTCCATAACAATTGATGGAGAGCAAATTATGGGGTTTTCAGCAAGAGCATCAAATCCTTTAATATCAATTCGATTATCATTACTTTTAATAGCACTAGCTATTTTATAATGCTTTGGAATATCAAAATTTAATTGATATTCTTCATTCATTCTAGAGGGAATATAAAAGAAACAGTGAACTGGGTTAATATAAAGCTGAAACTCATCGAGGTAGCAAGCTCCAGCGTCAAGCTGATTAGAGTAGTAATTGTATTTAATCACTACTTGATCTATGTTTTTTGTATCAACTTCCCAAAGATCTTTTGTTAGTTTTTGAAAATTTAGAGTTTTCCCATTTTCATCATATGCCTGCCAAAACTGAATGTTTTGTGAAAAATTAGCTAATTCATATCTTCCTGGTCTCCAAGCAGCAAGTTGAAAAAGTAATTTATTTTGATTCTTTGTTTCAGTAGAAAGTTCAAAATCAACAAAATGTTGATGAGGAAATTTATATGAGATTTTATACTTAATCATACATATTTTATTAGTGAGCAAAAATACAAATTTTAAGAATGAATTAGAGATATTTTAGCTAATATTGCAAAGTAATAATTAACTAAAAAAAGAAAAAAATGAACTTTGATGTTATTGTTTTAGGTAGTGGTCCTGGTGGTTATGTTACTGCAATTCGTGCCTCACAATTAGGGCTTAAAACTGCAATTATAGAAAAAGAAAGTCTTGGTGGTGTTTGTTTAAACTGGGGTTGTATCCCAACAAAAGCGCTTCTTAAAAGTGCTCAAGTTTTTGAGTATATCAATCATGCTGAAGATTTTGGTATTTCTGTTTCTAATGCAAAGGCTGATTTTTCAAAAGTAATTAAAAGAAGTAGAGATGTTGCTGATGGCATGAGTAAAGGAATTGCATACCTAACAAAGAAAAATAATGTTGAAGTTATTTATGGTTTTGGTAAGTTAAAGAAAGAAGGGGTTGTTTCTGTTACCAATGATGGCATAACAAAAGAATATTCAGCTAAAAATATAATTATTGCTACTGGGGCTCGCTCGCGAATTTTGCCGAATTTGCCTCAGGATGGTAAAAATGTAATAGGCTATCGAGAAGCGATGACCTTAAAAGAAATGCCTAAGAAAATGGTCGTTGTAGGCTCTGGAGCTATTGGAGTTGAGTTTGCTTATTTTTATAATACAATGGGTGTTGATGTTACAGTTGTTGAATATATGCCAAATATAGTTCCTGTTGAGGATCTAGATATATCAAAACAACTCCAGCGATCGTTTAAAAAATCAGGAATTAAGGTAATGACAAATTCTTCTGTAGAGAAGGTTAATATTACAAGTGATGGATGTGAGGTTGTAATTAAAACTAAAAAAGGAGAGGAGAGGATTAGTACTGATATTGTGCTTTCTGCTGTTGGAATAACTCCAAATATTGAAAATATTGGTTTAGAGGAAGTAGGTATAAAAACTGAAAATGGAAGACTTGTTGTTGATGAATTTTATAACACAAATATTAAAGGCTATTATGCTATTGGTGATTTATTACCTACACAAGCTCTCGCGCATGTTGCATCTGCAGAAGGAATTGTTTGTGTTGAAAAGATTGCAGGTGAAAATCCAGACCCGATAGATTATGGAAATGTTCCTGGCTGTACATACTGCAGCCCTGAAATCTCATCGGTTGGAATGACAGAAGCAAAAGCTATAGAAGCTGGCTACGAGGTTAAAGTTGGTAAATTTCCATTTACTGCTTCAGGAAAGGCTTCAGCATCTGGTCATAAAGATGGTTTTGTTAAAGTTATTTTTGATGCAAAATATGGCGAATGGTTAGGATGTCACATGATAGGTTATAATGTAACTGAAATGATAGCGGAAGCAGTGGTAGCAAGAAAACTTGAGACTACTGGTCATCAAATATTAAAAACAATACACCCTCACCCAACCATGAGTGAAGCAGTTATGGAAGCTGTTGCTGATGCTTATGGCGAAGTTATTCATATTTAGACTTTAATAAATTACAATCTTTTCACTAAATGTAATTTTACTGTTACTAAATCTAATAAGATAGATTCCCGATTTAGGATTTTGTAATTTAATGTTATAGAGGTCTGATAATATTTCACCAGTTTTTATCTTTTGGTTCAAACTATTATAAATTGTATAATCAAGGTTCGTGTAATTTGATAATATTGAAAATTCTCCATTATTTGGATTTGGAAAAATCTCTAATGATTGATTTTTAATAAAGTTAGTTTCTAGTATGTTTTGACCTTTTATACTTACATTATCCATAAAGAATTGGTTTCCATAGTCATTAATACCAACAAATCTTATCATGATTGTATCTTCATTATAGCCTAATTGAGTTAGATTTATACTGTCTGTTTGCCAAGAATTACACGTAGGAGACCACTCATATGTTTGGTATGATGTTGTTTGTAAGTCTGTGCCAGATGCTCCGTAAATTGAATCCCAGCTCATCCCACAATCTGTAGAAATATCAATCCTAAATCCATCATTATATGCAGCTGAAAAACCGGAGTAAGAGTAGTCATATGTTAAATAATTAATAGCATTATTTCCTCCTCCTAATTTTATTTTATTACTAATTAAATATGCTTCATCGCCTCTTTTGTTAGTATTGTAATGATCTATATATGTTACTTTATTTGGGAAGCAATTAATACCTGTATCTACAGTTAACGCTTGCCAGGAAAATGAAGCAGAAGGACTATTCCATGATTGAGGAGGGAAATTATTTATCTCAAAATCTTGCTTATAGTTATTTGTACTTGTAATTTTAGAAGTTGAATCTTTATAAGTGATAAAGTTATTTAAGATTTGAGTACTTGTTCCAAATGCATCAGTTACTGTCAATGAAACATCATAAGTTCCCGCTTGATTATATATAACAATTGGGTTTTCTTGAAAAGATGAACTTGGACTTCCCCCTGGAAAAATCCAGTTCCAAGATGCGCTAGACAGTCTTAGGGCTGAGTGGTCAATAAAACTAACGGTATCATTAATGCAGTTAATGGTTAATTTATCTGCAGCAATTTGTGCAGATGGGGGAGAGTTTTCAAAAAGATCTATTTCATAAGCACTTCTATTTGTTCCATTAAATAATAGCCCTTTTCTGTAATGAGGAATTAGCTGTACAGATGTTGATGGCTTAGGTAGATTGTTGTCATAAATACTCCAATCACTCATCGTATTATTTCTATAGTAAACAGCATTTCTTGTTCCCAAATATATACCACCATTACTGCCACGTTGATGTTCAATATTAGTTGGGAAAATATCGTCTAACATATTTGTTGTCAAATTGCTCCAAGTTTGACCACCATTAATTGATTTGAAAACTTTTTCACCATTATAGTTAGGATAACTTCCGTACATAGAATTTCTTGAAATCCATATTGTATTCTCATCATTACTACTTACTGTTATATCATATGTGATCCAATCATCTGAAACATTAGGGGTTATTTCCGTCCATGAAACTCCAGCGTCATCTGTTTTATATATATGTTTCTTGTCCCACCAACCAGGATAGGTTGCAACATAAATTACATCTGGATTTGACCAGGCTACTTCTATAGAGGTTATACTGGCGTCAAAATGATGTACTACTTCAAAAGAAGCACCATTATTTTTTGAAAACCATAGCGTTGTATCATTGCCAGAATACATCCAATTATAACATCTTGGATCAAATTCTAATTGAGAAGATTGTCCAATAATATATGATGAGTTTGGTTGCTTGTCTATTGCAAAAGAATTAATAGGTATTGTCCTATCACCAGAAAGAATTTTACCTCCATAATCGCTGTAAGCAATTCTTGGGTTTCCAAAATTTACAAACCCCCTTACATTATCACCTCCATCAGTACAAATCCAATCATTAATATAAGTATTATTATCTTTTAATAACGTGCCATTGTGATACGTTCCTCCTAGCATTACATTTCCATCTTTAAATCCTGCTCCAAAACCCCAAAAGTCTGTTCCTGCAATGCCAAACATTTTTTTATAAATACTATCACCAAAATTTTCCGAATAAAATATTCCCCCATCACAAGCGAACCATAAATCATTACCAAAATAATTTATATCGTGTATATCAGCATGAACGTATCCTTTTTTATGAGGCTCGCTCCATTTTGCAGGACAAGAAAATGATACCCCATCATCAAATGAAATCCAATGATTAACCCCTCCAACATGAATGATATTAGCATCTGTTGGGTTTACAGCAAGAGCTAAGTCATAATAATATTGTCCACCATCATCTAGCCCGGTAGGCTGCCAACCCATCATATTTATATTTGAACTTGATGGGACCCCTCCAGCTTGAGGACCACAACATCTAAAAGTCCAATTTTCTCCCTTATCATAACTTATGTAAATACCATATAGTCCACTCCCTCCATTAGCTAATCCAGTTGCAAGTGCTACAATTTTATTTGGATCTGCCATACTAACTGCAATTTCAGTTCTTTTCTGTTCATCTTGAGTTGTTGGGTCTGGCCATCCATTAGTGAATAAAATTAACGAATCACCTCCATTATCTGATCTATAAAATTCTGTTTTATTACTAACTTGTTTAATAAAATACATTGTGTCTGGACTGTTTGGGTGAAATTCAATTTCTTGAAAGTCTCCACTCATAATCTCAATAAAAGTATTTCCGGCATCTGTAGATTTATAAAAACCTTGATCTGATACTATAAATAATATTTGATTGTTTTGGGGATGTAGTTTTATGTCTTTTATAAAATGAGAAAGACTTGTGAAATTATTACTTCCAGTGATATTCCAATTTATTCCAGCATCTATACTTTTATAGATGCTTCCATTACCAGAAATATATATAATATTGTCATTCACAAAATCAATCTCAATGCTATAAACACTAGAGAGACTAATTGATGATGTAATTAGGTTCCAATTATTGCCTTTATCAGATGATCTCCATGCTCCTGCTGTTGCGGATCCAGCATATAACACATTTGGATTGCTTTTAGATTGCTCAATTGAATATAAATGAGCAGCTCCTGGAGCATAACTTCTGCTTTCAGCTTCAATATCAAAATCCCAAGGGCCAATACATTCCCATTGATTTGAACTAGAAGATTTATAAGTTTTATTTGTAGAAAGTATTTCTCTACTAAGACTACGCATCCATCTTTTATAATATTGAGTATGCTTATTTTTTAGAAACTGATTTTTTGAGTAAAATTGATCATAAGCTTTTATAATTGCTCCAGGATCATCTTTTTGATTATACATTAAATTAATCCATTCTGGTAAATCTTGTTTTTGAGAATCATAACTGTATTCAAATTGAGAAAATCCATTTAAATAAGTGAACATCAGCAGAAAAATTAATATTTTTTTCATTTTTTTAAAAAAAAAGTCGCTAGCTATAGCGACTTTAAAATTAGTGTTTTTTTTTGAATTATAGATTAAATGATTTCTTTACATCAGCTATACAATCTAGTTTCTCCCAAGTAAATGTTTCAACTTCTATTACTTTATTAGAGCCATTAATATTAAATGTAACATTTTTAACTTCAGATTTTCTTCCCATATGTCCGTATGCAGCAGTTTCAGAATATATTGGATTTTTTAGTTTTAATCGGTTGATTATAGAAGCGGGTTTAAGATTGAAACACTCCATGTTTTGAACTTTTTTAGCAATCTCACCATCTGTTCCATCTACCTTAGCAGTGCCATAGGTGTCAATAAATATTCCCATAGGTTCAGCTACTCCAATTGCATAAGAAACTTGTACTAATATTCTCTCAGCAACTCCAGCAGCTACCAGGTTCTTAGCAATATGTCTTGTCGCATATGCAGCTGACCTATCTACTTTAGATGGATCCTTACCTGAGAAAGCACCTCCACCGTGTGCCCCTTTACCACCATAAGTATCAACAATAATTTTCCTTCCTGTTAGGCCAGTATCTCCATGAGGACCACCAATCACAAATTTTCCAGTCGGATTCACATGATACTTCTCACTGCTAAATAACGCTTGATTTTTTTTTGATAATTGGCTAACTACTCTTGGCATGAGTATTTCTTTGACATCTTTTTCAATCTTTTTTTGCATTATATCTTCATCAGCAAAGTCATCATGTTGCGTAGAGACAACAACATCTGAAATTCTTTTTGGTGAATGATCATCATTATATTCCAAGGTAACCTGTGATTTTGAATCAGGACGTAAATATTTCATTTCTAATCCGGCTCTTCTTATGTCTGCCATTTCAATTAGAATTTTATGTGATATATCTAATGCTAATGGCATTAGGTTCTCTGTTTCATTTGTTGCATACCCAAACATCATCCCTTGATCTCCTGCCCCTTGTTCTTTATTTAATCCAGCTCCTTCAACAACTCCTTGTCTAATATCAGCAGATTGCTCATGTATAGCAGAAATTACGCCACAACTATCAGCATCAAATTGATATTCAGACTTTACATATCCAATTTTTCGAATTACATCTCTAGCTATTTTTTGGACATCAACATAACTATTAGTTTTAACCTCACCACTCAGAACAGTTAATCCAGTTGTAACAAGAGTTTCACAAGCTACTTTTGAGTTAGGGTCTTGTGCTAAGAAATTATCTAGCAGTGCATCTGATATTTGATCTGCTACCTTATCCGGGTGTCCTTCTGAGACAGATTCTGAAGTAAAATAATATGACATTTTTTTAATTTTAAGTTTAAATATACTGGATGATTTGGCAGATGATACAGCTAAAGAGTATTCTTTTTAGCATTTTTTAAAGTGGTTGCAATCAGCCAAATCTTTCCACATTCAACCGCAAATTTAGAAAAATAATAATATGCTTTTGATAATAACATGTTAATTTTTTTTTTAAGTTTGCTACTAACTTATCAAGAAAGACGGAGGGACGGGCCCTTTGATGTCTTGGCAACCTAGAAATAGGTGCTAAATCCCACTCCATTTAATTTTGGAGATAGATGAGCGAAATCCAAAAAATTTCTCTGATTCTTTTTTTTTAAGTTATTTAAGATTAATAAAAATGAATATTAAAGAAATATTAATAAAAAGAATTCTTGTTTTAGATGGTGCGATGGGTACCATGATTCAAAGATTTAATCTTGAAGAAAAAGATTTTCGTGGTGAAAGATTTAAGAATCATTTGTCAGACTTAAAGGGGAATAATGATTTGCTTTCTTTAACCAGGCCAGACATTATTAAGGCGATACATAAAGAGTATTTAGATGCGGGAGCTGATATAATTGAAACTAATACTTTTAGTGGCACATCTATTGCACAAGCTGATTATAATTTATCTTCCATTATTTATGAATTAAATTATCAGTCTGCAAAAATTGCTAAAGAAACTGCAATAGAATGCTCAACAAAAGAAAAACCAAGATTTGTTGCCGGAGCTATTGGGCCTACTAATAGAACTGCTTCAATTTCTCCAGATGTAGAGAATCCTGCATTTAGACAGGTTTCATTTGATCAATTAAAAGATGCATATACCCAACAGGTTAGTGCTTTAATTGATGGGGGAGTTGATATTATTTTAGTTGAGACTGTCTTTGATACATTAAATTGCAAGGCAGCCCTTTATGCAATTGAAGAAGTTTTTGAGGATAAAAGATTACGAATTCCAATCATGGTTTCAGGTACTATTACTGATGAAAGTGGTCGGACATTATCTGGGCAAACTGCCGAAGCTTTTCTTAATTCTATATCTCACATTCCATTATTAAGTATAGGCTTTAATTGCGCATTAGGAACTAGTGCTATGCGTCCATATGTAAAAGAGCTTTCTGATAAAGCTAAATTCTTTATTAGTGCATATCCAAATGCAGGTCTTCCAAATGAAATGGGTGAATATGATGAAAGTCCCAAGGCTATGGCAAATCAATTAGAAGATTTTATGCAAAGTCAACTTGTGAATATTATTGGTGGCTGTTGTGGTACAACTCCTGAACATATTAAGGAGTTTGCAAAAATTGCTAAAAAATATTCTCCTAGAGAAATACCTAATATTGAAAAAGCAATGAGATTGAGTGGGCTAGAAGCTGTTACAATATCCTCTGATAGTAATTTTGCCAATATTGGTGAGCGTACTAATGTAATGGGTTCCATAAAATTTAAAAGACTGATTAAAGATGAGAATTTTGAAGAGGCTTTATCAGTTGCATTAGATCAGGTTCAAGGAGGAGCTCAAGCAATTGATGTTAATATGGATGATGGAATGTTAGATGGTAAGGAGTCTATGGTTCATTTTTTAAATTTAATAGCATCAGATCCAGATATTTCAAGAGTTCCGATTGTTGTTGATTCCTCTAAATGGACAATTATTGAAGAAGGACTTAAATGTGTCCAGGGCAAAGGTATCGTGAATTCAATTTCATTAAAAGAAGGTAAAGATGTTTTTGTTAAGCAAGCAAAAATAATTTTAAAGTTTGGTGCAGCTATTGTGGTAATGGCATTTGATGAAAAAGGACAGGCGGTAACTTATAACGATAAAATAAGGATTTGTAAAAGAGCTTATGATATTTTAGTTAACGAAATAGGCTTTCCTGCTGAAGATATAATATTTGACCCAAATATATTAACAGTTGCTACTGGAATTGTTGAGCATAATAATTATGCAGTTGATTTTTTCAAAGCAACTAAATGGATTAAGGAAAATTTACCAAATGCAAAAGTTAGTGGAGGGGTAAGTAACGTTTCATTTTCTTTTAGAGGAAATAATATTGTAAGAGAAGCAATGCATTCTGCATTTTTATTTCATGCTATTAGTCATGGTCTTGATATGGGTATTGTAAATGCAGGAATGATTGAAGTTTATGAAGATATTCCAAAAAATTTATTAAAAGCTGTTGAAGATGTCTTACTAAATAAAGATGATGAAGCAACTGAAAGGTTAGTCGAGCTTGCTGAAAACATTAAAGGCGATGGCAAAAAAAGACATGAAGACCTTACATGGAGAGAAAATAATGTTGAAGAAAGACTATCTTATTCCCTTGTTAAGGGAATCGTTGCGTATATCGATCAGGATGTTGAAGAAGCTAGACTGAAATTCTCAAAACCTATAGATGTTATAGAAGGGCCACTTATGGATGGAATGGGAGTTGTGGGAGATCTTTTTGGAGCTGGTAAAATGTTTTTACCTCAAGTTGTTAAATCTGCTAGAGTTATGAAAAAAGCAGTAGCAATATTAACTCCATATATTGAAGATAGTAAAGAGAATTCAAGCTTTGCTGGTAAGATTTTATTAGCTACTGTTAAGGGGGATGTTCATGATATAGGAAAAAATATTGTAGGAGTTGTTATGGGTTGTAATAATTATGAGATTATAGATTTAGGTGTAATGGTTTCTTGTGATAAAATTATATCTAAAGCTATCGAACATGATGTTGATGTAATTGGACTTAGTGGTTTAATAACTCCGTCTTTAGATGAAATGATTTATGTTGCTAAAGAAATGCAAAGGAATAATATAAATATCCCTCTCATGATAGGTGGTGCTACAACCTCTAAAATACACACAGCTGTAAAAATTAACGAACATTATTCTAACAATACCGTTGTTCATGTTATTGATGCATCTAAGTCAGTTGGTGTTTTAAATAAATTACTTGGTAAAAAAAATAAGGAATACTTGCATCAAGTTAATAATGAATATGAGGCTATAAAGGAGAAATATTTAAAAAGAAAATCAGAAAAAAAGTATCTAACTTTAGCTCAGGCAAGAAAAAATTCTTTAAAAACAGATTGGGAGAATCATGATATTACAAAACCTCATTTGATGGGGGTAAAGGTCTTTGATTCAATAAAGTTAGAAGAAATCAGAGATTATATTGATTGGACCCCATTTTTTTATACATGGGAAATGAGACAAAAATATCCTGAAATATTTGAGGATAAAAACTTTGGGAAACAAGCCCTTCAATTATTTGAAGATGCTAATCTATTATTAGATCAAGTAATTAAAGAAGACTGGGTTTTTGCAAAGTCAGTTATAGGTGTTTGGCCTGCAAACTCTTGCGGAGATGATATTTTAGTCTACGAAAATGATAAAGTAATAGAAACAATTTGTTGTTTAAGACAACAAAATAAAAAGTATGGTAGTAACATGTCTTTATCAGATTATATCGCGCCTAAATCATCTAATAGAGAGGATTATATTGGTGCTTTTGTATGTACAGCAGGTCTTGGTATTGAAAAAAAATTAAAAGAATTTGAAAAGGATTTCGATGACTATAATATTATAATGCTTAAAGCTTTAGCGGATCGTTTAGCTGAAGCGTTAACTGAGTTTATGCATGAGAAATTAAGAAAAGAAATTTGGGGTTATTCACTAAAAGAAAAGTTGTCAAATAATGATCTTATAGCTGAGAAATATATTGGTATTCGTCCAGCGCCTGGATATACAGCATGTCCTGATCATTCTGAAAAGTTAAAGATTTTTGATTTATTAAATGCTAAAGAGAACATAGGAGTCTCTTTAACTGAAAGTATGGCAATGTATCCTAATTCTAGTGTTAGTGGATACTATTTTTCTCATCCTAACTCTAAGTATTTTAGTGTCGGTAAAGTTGAAGAAGATCAAGTTAAGGATTATGCTAGAAGAAAAAAAATGACAATTAATGAAACTGAAAAATGGCTTCGCTCAAACATGTAAATTATGAAAGTAACAGAACATTTATTAAATGCTAAGAAAACCTTATTTTCTTATGAAATACTTCCTCCTTTAAAAGGAGCAAGTATAGATTCAATTTATTCCAATTTAGATCCTCTAATGGAGTTTAATCCTCCATTTATTGATGTTACATATCATAGGGAAGAATATGTTTATGATAAAAAGAAAAATGGATTATTAGAAAGGAGGTCAGTAAGAAAAAGACCAGGAACTGTTGGTATTTGTGCTGCAATAATGAATAAGTATAATGTTGATACTGTGCCACATATTATTTGTGGAGGGTTTAATAAAGAAGAAACTGAGAATGCTCTTATTGACTTAGATTTTTTGGGTATTGACAATTTACTTGTATTGAGAGGTGATCCCATTAATTCTGAAACTTATTTTACAGCTGAATCAGGAGGGCATAAATATGCCTCTGATTTAATTCATCAAGTAAATTCACTAAATAATGGTATTTATTTAGATGATGAATTAACAAATTCATCTAACACTAGTTTTTGTATGGGTGTTGCTGGTTATCCAGAAAAACATTTTGAAGCTCCAAATATGAATTCTGATATACACTTTTTAAAGAAAAAAGTTGAAGCTGGTGCTGACTATATTGTAACACAGATGTTTTTTGATAACAAAAAATATTTTGATTTTGTCAAGACATGTAGAGAGAACGATATTAATATTCCTATTATTCCAGGGATAAAGCCTTTTTCTACAAAGAAGCAATTAAATCTGCTTCCTCAGAGATTTCATTTAAATCTTCCAACTGAATTGGTAGACGAGGTTTTAATGTGTAAAAACAATGACGATGTAAGACAAGTAGGAGTGGAATGGGCAGTAAAACAAACAAAAGAGTTAATAAGTTATGGGGCTCCATGTATTCATTTTTATACAATGGGTAAAGTTGATAATGTGTTGAAAATTATGTCTAACTTTAGTTAGTGAGTTTGTAGAAATACTCTTCAAAGTTAGTATTTGCTTTTTTAATTTCATCAATTGGTTTATTGTCCACTAGCTTTCCTTTATTTATCACTAAAACTCTGTTACATATTTTTGGGATTTCCTCCATTATGTGAGTAGATAATAATATTATTTTTTCTTTTCCTATTTCTTTTATAAGGCTTCTAATTTCAATTAGTTGGTTAGGGTCTAATCCTGTTGTTGGCTCATCTAATAAGATGATTTCTGGATCATGAACTAAAGCAGCAGCAATTCCAACTCGTTGTTTAAATCCTTTTGAGAGGTCTGCTATTTTTTGATTTTTAACATTTTCTAAGCCTACTCTATTAAGTAGATAATTAATTCTGTCTTTTTTATTCTCTATCTTTAAAAGATTGCTTATAAAAAAAAGATATTCTTGAACAAACATATCTTTATATAGTGGATTGTTTTCGGAAAGGTATCCAATTTTAGATTTAGTGAAAATAGAATTATCATTTTTATTTATGTCACAAATTATTACTGAGCCTGAATCTTCTTTTACATAAGATGTTAGTATTTTCATAAGTGTAGATTTTCCAGCACCATTTGGTCCTAAAAAACCTACTATATCTCCTTTTTTTAATTCAAAAGAAATATTATCTAATGCTTTAATATTGTCATAAGATTTATAAATGTTTTTTACTATAACGGACATATTTTTATTTCGAGTCTTTGATAAAGTAGCAAATATAGAAAATAACTAATTGTATATTTGCATGATATGAAGGTATTAGTTATAAAAGCAACTGGCAGCTGGTATACAGTTGAATCTCCATTAGGAGATATTTATAATTGTAGAATTAAAGGTAAATTCCGTTTAGATAATATAAAAAGTACTAGCCCAATTGTTGTTGGTGATTATGTAGATGTGATTTCAGAGGATTCCTCATGGATGATTGCTAAATTATACGATAGAAAAAACAAGATAGAAAGGAGATCAGTAAATTTATCTAAACAGTTACATATTATTGCTTCTAATATTGATCAAGCATTTTTATTAATAACATTAAGTTATCCTGAAACTACTACTGGATTTATTGATAGATTTTTAGTTTCAGCAAAGGCTAATAATGTTGAAGTTATCTTACTTTTTAATAAATATGATATATATAACGAATCAATTTTACAAAAGCAGAAAGAACTAATAAATATTTATGAAAATATAGGATATAGATGTTGTATTATTTCTGCACTGCATGACAAATTAGATGAAATACGTGAAATATTAAAAGGAAAAAACACGCTTATTTCAGGCCATTCCGGAGTTGGTAAATCAACTTTTATTAATAATATATTAAATACAAAGAAAATAATTACTAAGCCAATTTCTGACTCCCATCATCAAGGTCAACATACTACAACATTCTCACAACTTTATAGAGTTGATCTTGGAACGACGATAATTGACACTCCAGGCATTAAAGGTTTTGGGCTTGTGGACTTAGACCTTAAAAAAATTGATAGTTATTTCCCGGAAATATTTCAGCTTAAACCTGACTGTAAATTCTATAATTGTATACATAAGAATGAGCCGAGCTGTAGAGTTAAATTAAAAGTGAAAGAGGGTTTGATATCTTCTTCTAGATATAATAATTATTTAGCAATGCTTGATGAAGAAGAGTCTAGATATAGAAAAAATAGTTATTAAAAATGAGGTTAGTGATTCAGAGAGTTTTAAATGCAGAAGTGAGAATTAGTGGTGATATTTTTTCTAAAATTAATAATGGCTTATTGATATTAATTGGAGTTGAAGTTAATGATAATCAAGAAGATGTTAAATGGTTAATTCAAAAAACATTAAATCTTAGAATATTTTCAGATAATAAAAATAAAATGAATCTATCTATCAAAGATATAAATGGAGAAGTTCTTGCTATTAGTCAATTTACTTTGCACGCAAAAGTTAAAAAAGGAAATAGACCTTCATTTATGAATTCTGCTAATCCAGAATTAGCTCAAAGTTATTACACTAAATTTATAGATGGTATTTCTAAAGATTTAGAAACTGAAGTAAAAGCTGGAGTTTTTGGAGCAGATATGAAAGTCTCTTTAACTAACGATGGTCCAGTTACCATTATTATTGATTCTAAAAATCGAGAGTAAAAAATCTACTTTTTTCTAATTACAGAGCGTCTGCCAATTTTCTTTGTAATAAAATCTTTATTTAAATTCCAGGCTCTGGCTGGAGAGTATTCTCGTCCGTAATAAATAATTTGAAGGTGTAGTTTGTTCCATAATTTTTCAGGAAATAATCTTTTAGCATCTTTTTCTGTTGTTTCTACATTCTTTCCATTAGTTAGTCCCCATCGATACATTAATCTATGAATATGAGTATCTACTGGAAATGCTGGATAACCAAAAGCTTGTGACATTACAACACTAGCAGTTTTATGACCTACAGAAGGGAAAGCCTCGAGATCTTTGAAATTATCAGGAACAATGCCATTATGTTGCTCCATAATCATTTTGGATAAACCATATATGCCTTTACTCTTCATTGGAGATAAGCCACATGGTCTAATTATATTTTCTATTTGAGAAATAGATAGCTTAATCATATCCTTAGGATTATCAGCCTCTTTAAATAGATTAGGTGTTATTTTATTCACCCTCTCATCAGTACATTGTGCAGATAATAAAACAGAAATTAATAATGTATATTCATCCTTATGATCTAAAGGTATTGGTGTTTTTGGATATAATTCTTCTAAAGAATTAATTACATAATTAACTTTTTCCTTTTTATTCATAAAATTTAATTTTTAAATTTATGGGGTTGACCATAAATATGTATTATTTCAATCTTTTTAGATAACGACATTAGCCCAGGATTTATGCCTATTTGCCCCTCAGGAATCTCCATTTTTTTTGTTAAATAGTAATCCTCCCACACTTCCATGGTTTTATTAGTTTTAGGGTCAATAAATGTCATGGGGGCTAACTCAAAAATACTATCTTTTGCAAAAGCTTCATATATAAGTTCAGAGCAATAATATTTATTATTGTTAAATAGAAATTCATCATCATACTCAAACCCTATTTTATTTTTTAGAAATAAAATTGCATCTTGAATTAGGTGAGAGTATTCTTTCTTTAGTCTACCTACGATAACTTTTGGTTGTGCATTATTGTCTAAAGATTGATTAAGAAAACTGTCAAGTCTTGAAGTTGTTACAAAATTTGGAATCGCTTCGGTTACTCTAATATGATGCTCAAATAAATAGTCAGAATTTATGCAATTGTTATTCCCAACTTCAGTAACGATTCCAATATGAGAAAAGTTTCCACCATTAAATCCGGGTGTTACAGTTTCTATTGCCTCACAAAGAGGGGAAGAATCTAAATCTTGAAATAAAATGTCTCCTACTTGTGGTAGGAATTCTTTATTACTGTTTGTATTACAGCTTATACTAAATATAAAAACTAAATAAATGTATTTCATTTACCAAAAATAAAAAAGAGGATAGCAATATCCTCTTTTTTTAAAATAAAATAAACTTATTTTATTCAGCTAATATTATGATTTTATTTTCTTGCATTTCAATTACCCCACCATTAATATGAAACTTCAGTTTATTGTCAGTTTCTTCAATAACATGAATTTCTCCTGCGGTTAGTGTAGAAATAATAGGAGCGTGGTTATTTAAAATCGTAAATTCTCCATCAGTTCCTGGAAGCTTTACTGATTTAATATCTCCTGAAAATAATTTTTTCTCTGGGGTTATAATATCAATATTCATGATTATTTTGATTCAGCAATCATTTTTTCACCTTTTTCAATTGCTTCTTCAATAGAGCCAACTAAATTAAATGCTGCTTCAGGGTATTTATCTACTTCACCATTCATAATCATATTAAAACCTTTTATTGTATCTTGAATATCAACAAGCACGCCTTTAAGGCCTGTGAATTGCTCAGCAACATGAAAAGGCTGTGATAAGAATCTTTGTACTCTTCTTGCTCTATGCACTGCCTGTTTGTCTTCATCAGACAGTTCGTCCATTCCAAGAATTGCAATAATATCCTGTAGCTCTTTATATCTCTGTAGTAATTCTTTTACATCTTGAGCACATTTATAATGTTCTTCTCCTACTACATCTGCAGATAAAATCCTTGAAGTTGAATCCAGTGGATCTACAGCAGGATAAATTCCAAGTTCAGCAATTTTTCTTGATAAAACTGTAGTTGCATCAAGGTGAGCAAATGTTGTTGCAGGAGCAGGGTCAGTTAAGTCATCTGCAGGCACATATACGGCCTGAACTGATGTAATTGATCCATTTTTTGTAGAAGTAATTCTTTCTTGCATTGTTCCCATCTCAGTTGCTAAAGTTGGCTGGTAACCAACCGCAGAAGGCATTCTTCCTAAAAGAGCAGAAACCTCTGATCCAGCTTGTGTGAATCTGAAAATATTATCTACAAAGAATAGTACATCCTTTCCTTTGCCTTCACCATCACCATCTCTAAAATATTCAGCAATTGCTAAACCTGAAAGTGCTACTCTTGCTCTTGCTCCAGGAGGTTCATTCATTTGTCCAAAAACAAAAGTTGCTTTTGAGTTTTTTAATTTTTTTCTATCAACCTTACTAAGATCCCAGCCACCTTCTTCCATTGAATGATTAAAGTCTTCACCATAATTAATAATCCCTGACTCTAGCATTTCTCTCAATAAATCATTTCCCTCTCTTGTTCTTTCTCCAACTCCAGCAAAAACTGAAAGTCCACCATGGCCTTTAGCAATATTATTAATTAGTTCTTGAATTAAAACTGTTTTTCCTACACCAGCACCACCAAATAAACCAATTTTACCTCCTTTGGCATACGGCTCTATTAAATCGATTACTTTTATTCCGGTAAATAATACTTCTGTAGCTGTTGAAAGATCTTCAAATTTTGGTGGGTCTCTATGTATTGGTAAACCAGACTTTTTTTCCAGGTTTTCCATTCCATCAATTGAATCTCCAATTACATTAAAAACTCTACCTTTAATATCTTCTCCTGAAGGCATTTTAATAGGAGCTCCTGTAGCAACTACATCTACCCCTCTACTTATCCCGTCAGTTGTTTCCATTGCAATAGTTCTAACAGTATCTTCTCCAATATGTTGTTGACACTCTAAAACTAATTTACTTCCATTTTTTCTTGTAATTTCTAAAGAATCATAGATGTCGGGTAACCCTAATTCATTATCATTGAAAGTTACATCAACGACAGGGCCGATTATTTGAGATACTTTACCAGTATTTGTAGCCATTTTATATTATTTTATAGAAAATTAAACTTTTAATATCGCTGGCAAAATTACTATTTTTAATTTGTATAATTATTACTTTACATGTAATAAATTTATTGTTAATTTTGAACAGTTTTTTAACATTAAATTTAACTTATATTGATAACTCATAATTCTTTAGAAGATTTTAATACAGATTTAAAAACCATTGTTACTATTGGAACTTTTGATGGTGTGCATATTGGTCATAAATATATTATTCAACATTTAAATAGTATTGCTAAAAGAGAGAGAGGGGAGAGTGTGCTTTTAACTTTTCATCCTCATCCCAGGCATGTTTTGTATGAGGATAAAAATGATTTGAAATTACTTAACACTATTGAAGAGAAAAAAGGAAAATTAAATGAAATAGGACTTAATAATTTTGTAATTCAGAATTTTTCAAAAGAATTTTCAAAAATGAAGTATATTAATTTTGTAAGAGATATATTAGTTGGTAAACTAAAAGTAGATCATCTAGTGATAGGCTATGATCATCATTTTGGTAGAAACAGAGAAGGGTCTATAAAAGAGTTAAAAGAGCTCTCACATATATATAATTTCACTTTAGAGCAAATTCCGCCTCAAAAAAAGAATGATGTTTCTGTTAGCTCAACCAAAATTAGGAAGTTATTATTAGAAGGAGATATATTAAAAGCTAACAAATATTTAGGATATAATTATATGCTCACAGGAACTGTTATTCATGGAGATAAAATTGGAAGAACAATAAATTATCCAACTGCAAACCTTCAAGTTAAAGAGCATAAATTAATTCCTAAAGTTGGTGTTTATGCTGTCAAAATTATTTTTAATTCTATGCAGATGTTTGGTATGTTAAATATTGGAATTAAAACTAATAAAATAGAGGTTCATATTTTTAATTTTTCTAAAGATATTTATGGTGAAAAAATAAAAGTTGAATTTATTAAGTATGTGAGAGATGGTGTGAATTTTGAAGATATCCAAGATGTGAAGATGCAATTAGATAAAGACTCTCTAGATTGTAGAGAGATTTTTAAATTAGATTACCCCTAAATCATATTGTAAAGCTATTTTCACTATCCCTACACTATTTTTAGCTTTAAGTTTTAGTTGAATATTTTTTCTATGTGTTTCAACTGTCCTTTTACTGATTTGTAAAACTTCTGCAATTTCTTGATTAGATTTTTCATCTAAAATTTGCACAAGGATCTCTCTTTCTCTTTTTGTAAGTTTATACTTCATAGTAAACTTATCTTTAATAAGATTTGGTTGAGATTTTTTTTGTGCAAAATCTTTATTTAAAAAACAATTTTTAACCGCTTTTTGAATATCCCCTTTTGAGGCTGTTTTAGTCAGATAAATGTCCGCACCACTTTGAAGTGCTTGTTTCTTTATTCTTTTGTCATCATACATTGACAATACAATTATTTTAATTGAACTGTTAATATGCTTTATTTTTTCACAAAGTTTAAAGCCATTCATTTCAGGCATATTAATATCGGTGAAAATAATATCAATATTTTGAAACTTGTGAAAGTATAACCATGCTTCTTTCGGGTCTTGAAATACACGAACTACTGAAATATCTATTTTCTCTAGTATCATTGACAGTCCCTCTCCAAATATTTTATGATCGTCTATTATAATTGCTCTCATGCTAAGTCTTGATTTGATAAGTTTACAATAATTGATGTTCCTTCTTTTAGTTTGCTTTCTATTAGAACTTCTCCATTAAATAAGGATGCGCGTTTTTTTATGTTTTCTAAACCATTTCCCGGTTTATATTTTTTTATATTAAAGCCAATGCCATCATCAGTTACTATTAAAGATATAAAGTCTGGATGATTTGTTATATCAAGATTAATATTTTTTGCATTTGAATGCTTAATTATATTAGTAAAAATTTCTTGAAGAATACGTATGCAATTTATAGTTAGTTGAGAGTTGAAATTTAATTGCATCTGACTTTCTGGGAAGAAATTAATTGAAATACTATAGTCATCATGAAAAGTGTTTTCGCAGAGATTTTGAATTTTTTCATATAAACTTTGATGAATATGAGGGTTTACGCTTAGGTTAGATGAAAGTTTACGCACATCATCATAAATCACTTCTAAGTTATTTATTTCATTTCTTAAAGATTGGTAATAGTTTGGGTCATTTAGCTCAGATAATCTCATTTTTAGTGCCGCTAAAGACCCTCCAATATTGTCATGAAGTTCTTCGCCTATTTTTTGTTTTATTTCCTCCTCTTGGTCAGAAATTATTTTAAATGCGTTTTTATTTTGTATTAAAGAATTTTTAAATTTTTTGTATTTTGAAAAATATATATAAGCTGCTATAAAAACAATAAATATTAGAAGAATGATAGACATTCTATCACTATTTGTTTTTTGTAATTTTAATTGAGATTCTGTTGATTTTAGTTTTAATGCCAGATTTTTTACTTTCAATAAATCTTTATTATTCAATTTAATATTTTGAATTGAGTCTTTTAAGGATAGAGTTTGGTAGGCCTTCTTAAAATCTTTTGATTTGAATTTTTCTTCCGCTAGAGCTTTTAAAATAATTGTAATATTTGCGTTCTTATTGTTGTCCAAAGCAATTTCTAAAGCATTTTGCATGTTATTTATACTAGAGTCTGATATTCCTAATATTGAGTAGCACTTTCCTAAATTAAAATAACTTTCAATAAGCAAGTGTTTGTTTTGATTTTCCCTTGATTTATGAAGTGCTTTTTTAAATAATTTTAGGGCTAAATTTGGATCAGTTTGAATCTTTAAAATTGCTTTGCCTCGTAATGCTTTTATCTGTAACAAAGGTAGGTTAGATTTTTCAGCAAAAATTATGGCTGAGTCAAGTAAGCTTGAAGCAACTCCAATTCTATTGTTATTTCGGCTTAATGAGCTTAATGTAAGATATCTCTTTGTTAGAGTTTCAAAATCATTTTTTTGAACAAAACTCATTGATTCATTAATAGTTTTTTTTAAGTCTAAACTATTTGTCTTTTCTAAAATATTTATCTTCCAAGAGTAAGAAGAATTTATTAATTTATAGGATTTAATTTTTTTAGACATCTCTAATGCTTGAGAAGAATTTATAAAAGCATTTTCAAAGTCCCCTGTGTTAAAAGATAATCTTGATAAATTTAGGTAGTGATTGATTTTCCCTTCTTTATACTTGGAATTTTTTATTTTTTCTCCAAATTTTGTTAAACTAATTTCAAAAGAGTCTATTTGGTTTTTTTGTATAAGTGATTTGTGGATTAGATTAATGGAATCAAATTGATAATTATTAAATGTAATAATTTCAGCTTGACAACTAATAAAGTAAAAAGTATTTAAGAGAAAAAAAAGAAATATTTTTTTTATAATCATTTATTCAAATCAATTAAAATAAAGTAAATTAAAAACTACGTATTTATACTTATTTATAGCTTCTTTTATTATCTAAATAATTTCAAGTTTTGCAAATTTTAATAAAAGTTGTTTTTGGCCTACATTTTCAAAGAAAATAGTAGCTTTCTTATTTGCTTCATCACCACTTATTTCTAATATTTTTCCATTGCCAAATTTTGAGTGTAATACCTTCATGCCGTTTTGGATTTTACTTAGGTCACTATGCTTTATATTTTTTGTTACAGTTGAAAGTTTTTTAAGATTTGGAGGTAATTTAAATGTGTTGTTTTTTTTCTCGAATTTGTTTTTTAAAACTTGCTTTTTATTATTGTAGAATTTATTTTTTTGTTTGGAAATAATTTCTGTTTTAGAAATATACTGAGTATTTAACTCACTTAGAAACCTGCTTGGTTCACAATCAATATATTGTCCCCATTTGAACCTATTTGTTGCAAATGATAGAAATAATCTTTTTTCAGCTCTTGTAATTGCAACATAAAATAATCTTCGTTCTTCCTCTAAATCTTCTTGACTCTCTCCAGACATCATTGAGGGGAAGAGATTTTGCTCTAGACCTACAACAAAAACATATGGGAATTCTAATCCTTTTGCAGCATGAATAGTCATCAGAGTCACTTTGTTAAAGTCCTCTTGCTTTTCATTGTCTTGATTTGTTAACAGAGCAACATCTTTCATATAGTCTGCTAGCGAATTAACCTCAGTATTTTCGCAAAAATCTTTAATTCCATTTAATAATTCTTGGATATTTTCAAACCTACTTACCCCCTCAGGACTTTTGTCGTTGTATAAATCTCCAAATACTCCAGAAGATTTAGCAATGTGTTCAGCTAAAAAATAAGCATCCTTATTTTCTAATTGTGCTTGATAATTCCGTATTAATAATACAAATTCTACAAGTTTCTTGGATGTGCCGTTATTTATATTGTGCTTATAATTGTTTAAATTATTCATCACTTCCCAAATAGAAATATTATTTTCATTTGCTGTTACAAGTAATTTTTGCATTGTTGTATTTCCAATGCCTCGGCCAGGATAATTTATTACTCTTTTTAAAGCTTCTTCATCATTAGGGTTAATTGTGAGTCTACAATAAGATAGAATATCTTTTATTTCTTTTCTTTGATAAAAGGACAGTCCGCCATATATTTTATAAGGAATATTTTGTTTTCTCAAAGCCTCTTCTAATGCTCTTGACTGAGCATTAGTTCTGTATAGAATTGCAAAATCTTTTGGATAGGCCTGGTCTTGCATTTTAATTTCAAAAATAGTATTAGCAACTAGTCTTCCTTCATCGTTATCCGAGCCACACTTACATAAAATTATTTTTTCTCCTTTTTCATTTTCAGTCCAAACCTCTTTTGGGATCTGATTCTCATTATGCTTAATCAGGCTATTGGCTGTCTCCACAATTGTATTAGTAGATCTATAGTTTTGCTCCAGTTTGTAGCTTTTAAAATCTGGGTAGTCCGATTTGAAATTTAGAATATTTTGAATTTTAGCTCCTCTGAATGAGTAGATACTTTGAGCATCATCTCCAACAATACAAATATTTTCGTGTAGTGCAGCTAACTTTTTTATTATTAGATATTGCACATGATTTGTATCTTGATACTCATCGATTAAAATATATTTAAATTTACTTTGATATTTTAATAAAGCATCGGGGAAATTGTTAAGTAATTTATAGGTGTTTAGTAATAAATCATCAAAGTCCATTGCTGAAGCCTTTAAACATCTTTGACTATACATAGCGTAAATCCTTTGAAACTCTGTTCTTTTTGCAATTTTATCTGTTTGAACTAATTCTTGATGATTGCTATATTGATCATGAGTTATAAAGTTGTTTTTTAATGCAGAAATTCTATTAATAATGATTGATACTTTATAAATGTCTTTATCTAAATTAAGTTCTTTAATAATAGATCTGATAAGGCTTTTAGCATCATCAGTGTCATAAATGGTGAAGTTAGTTGGATAATTAAGCTTGTGAGCTTCCATTCTTAAAATCCTAGAAAAAATAGAATGAAATGTACCCATCCATAGGTCTCTAGAAATATTTTTCCCTACGATGCTGTCAATCCTGTTGCGCATCTCTTTTGCAGCCTTATTTGTAAAGGTTAGTGCTAAGATGCTGAATGGACTAACATTATTATTTATAAGATGAATAATTCGATAGGTTAAAACACGTGTTTTTCCTGATCCTGCGCCAGCAATTACCATCAACGGGCCAGTGATGTGTTCAACTGCTTGTCTCTGTTCTGGATTTAGTTTTTCTAAGTAATCTTGCATTATATTTTTGATATTTACAAACTTATTATTTTTAAGAAGTTTTAAGTATAATTTTTTTAAGTTTTTATTAAATAAGTTTTAATAAAGATTTTCATAATTATAAAAATAGGTTTATTAACATTCAATTCTACATAAGATTTAGGATTGACCATAGTATATAAAGCGTAATATTTTGTAACTTTGGGAAAAATTTTTTATTTATGAAGAAATTACTGATTCTACTGATAGCGTTTCTAAGTTTTTCTCAACTTCATGCAACTCATTTGATGGGAGGGGAGATTACCTGGGAATGTATTAAGATTGGTCCTGATGCAGGAAAATATATTTTTAAACTTAAATTATACCGAGATTGTGATGGTACAAGCTTAAGTACTTTTGCTCAAACTATATACATTTGGGATCATCCAACAGAAACATCAATGTCGGTTGATTTTATTTCGAATAACGATATTTCTCCTAATTGTGATGTCGCTAACAGTGGTACACCTCAATTAGATTGTGCAACTAATCCAGTAGGAGCTGTAGAGGAATATATTTATGAATCACTTCCAATCAGCTTACCTGGGGTTCCTCCAGCAACAGGCTGGCATTTTACTTGGGACTCATGTTGTAGAAATGGAGCTATCTCAAATTTAATTCTATCAAGTACAACTTCCCCTAGTGAGGGTTTTACCCTTAGAGCGTCTATGTTTCCTTATCTTGATGCGGCTGGAAATGGGATTCCTGCAGACCCATGTTTTGATTCTTCACCACTTTTTAATGAAAGCCCAAAAACAATTATTTGTACAGGCTATCCTTTCTCATATTCCCATAATGCCTCAGATAATGAATTAGATTCAATTGTATATTTCTGGGATGAGCCCTTGGATGATTTTGTTGGAGTCTTTAATCCAGCAGGAGGTAACCCAGCTCCACTTCCATGGCTTGCACCATATACAGTAACTCAACCTTTACCTGGTAATGTAACTCTTGACCCACAAACTGGAGAGGTATCTTATAACTCTACTCTTGCCGGAAATTTTGTTACTGTTGTTAGAGTAGATGCATATAAATGTGGTCAAAAAGTTGCGGAAGTTTACAGAGAGATTCAAGCGGTTCTTATTGCTTGCGCACCTTTGTCGGGTTCTCAACCGAATCTTCCTCCATCAATAGCTGCACCTTTTACGGATCCAATTACAGGACTACCTTCTTTTGACACAATAGTGGCGGCAGAAAGTATTGTTAGTTTTATGATAACAGGTATTGATGATTTAGATACTTATCCTAACGGAGCTTTTCAAGATGTAACATTAGAAATTACAGGAGGTCAAATGGCAGGTGACTTTATTACTGTCTCGGATTGTGCTAATCCTCCGTGTGCAACTTTTACTGATGGCGCTGGTGGTACTCCACCCTTTTCAAGCCCTCAATTAGTTGATGGTTATTTTGAATGGCAAACTGCATGTAGTCACATTACTACAGATGCTGGTTGTGGTAACATATCTAACCTTTATACATTTGCTATTAAAGCATATGATGATTTTTGTCCTGCTCCTGCAATTACCCTCGCAACAATTACTGTAGAAGTAACTGCTGCTAATCTTTTACCAAAGCCAGATTTGCAATGTGCATTTGTTAATGGTGCTGGAGATTTAACTTTAGATTGGAACCATAGTTTTGGGGCTAATCCATCTACAATTTATCATGTTTTTGGATCTGATAATATTGGTGGTCCTTATACCCTTTTAGCAGATATAAATTATCCTGCTCAAATGTATACTATTGACTCTTCAAGTGTGCCAATTGGATATCAGTTTTATTTTATGACACAGGAATCTGCATGTGCGGGTTCTTCTCTTGAATCAGATACTATTACTCCAATAGAGTTCCAAATTTCTCAAATGGACGTAAATTGTTGGGATGATTCTGATGGAAGAATTACAATAGAAGTTTTAAGTACAATGCTTTCTCCATTTAGCTATTATTTAGATGGTGTTCTAAATCCAAACCCTATGCCTTATGACACTGTTTTCTCTAATCTTACTCAAGGAACCTATACGGTTGGAGTAAGTGATAATGGTGCGTGTTTGATTAATCAAAATATTACAATTACAGCTCCGGGATCTCCTTTGCAATCTATAGTGAGTGATACAATGAATAATTGTTATGGTAGTAGTGATGGTTTTGCTGTTGGCTCTGGCGCTGGAGGAACTCCTCCTTATTTGTATGAGTGGTTTGATCAG